>JAGKSW010000095.1 GCA_018993265.1 Nostoc sp. TH1S01 | reverse complement strand
AATTGCGGGGAGTATGTCAAAAGAAAGATTAGAGTATTTCAGCCGGGAGTTTTTTGCACAAAATTTAGAAACCAAACTGAAAATCCGCATGGCTTTGGGTGGAAAAGCATGGCGGGGGTACTTTCCAGTTGGTGGCGAACTGACATCAGGAAATCCGGATTTAAAAGAGGGGATTTATTTTGGTGCTGAGTTGACAGAAGAACACCCACAGGTAAAAGCTGGTACACCCATGCATGGTGCAAATCTCTTTCCGCCTAATATGCCTTTATTTCGTGAGACAGTACTGGAGTATATGTCAGTCATGACCAAGCTGGGACACATTTTGATGACAGGTATTGCCTTAAGCTTGGGATGAGAAGCATCTTATTTTAGCGATCGCTACACCTTTGACCCATTAATATTATTTCGCATTTTCAACTACCCCTCTGACGAGTTATCAACCAATGACGAAATTAGATGGGGTGTTGGTGAACATAGGGAGCAACGCGATTTTCTGAAGTCGGGCAAAAACGAGTGACGATGCGCTACTCCACCGGAGGCGATCGCTAAACCGAAAGTTCAGTAAATTAGTCAAATTGATACTAGTTAGATAGCTAAATATCTCAGTAATACTGAGATAACTCTATTTTTATGGTTGTTTAGTTCTATGATGGGGATAAAAAAGTGTAGGATTCCCATTGAGTAATAGTTTTGATGTGAAATATCAAAACAGGGAATGCCTACACTTCATGAACGAAAAAATATATTCAAGTTTAGATTTAAGCAAATCATTGTCAGACTTTAAAGAAAAAGTTACGAAACTTTTAGAAATTAAAAATCTGAGCGAATGGTCGGCTCAAACTTTTAAAGCATTAGAAGAAGAAATTAGAAATACAGCATTAACTCTAGCAGGAGAATGTGTAGCAGTTTTGCTAAATAAACTATCTCACTCTCAAGAAGCTCTAGATATAGCAATCAGTCAAACAAGAAGTTTGTCAAACCAGGAAATCAAAAAACATGGGAATTACACTAGACAAATATTAACACTTGGTAATGTTAAAGTAACTCTTTCATTACCCTATATGATTGAAGGTAAAAAACAATCACATCAAAAAGGTAAATATTTAGGGTCAGCTACCCCTTGGAAGCGGTGCAGTTGAAAGTTTAATTCGTCAAGCTGTGAACTTACGCATGAAAGGGAACAGTAAATTTTGGCTTTCAGATAATGCAGAGATTATGTTACATCTGCGATGTCAATGGATAGCTGGCAGTTGGGACAATTTTTGTAATTCTATTTTTAGCTCTTTCTTTAATCCCAGCAGTGCCTAAACATTTTATACATTTTACTTGAATGTATGTTTTAGCGATCGCCTGGCCTTGGAGTGGCGCATTGTCACTTGTTTTTGCCCAATTTCAGAAAATCGCGTTGCTCCCGTGAACATACAGATTACGGCGTATTAACTATTCTCAAGCAAGATAATTTAGGCGGGTTGCAAATCAAATCAAAGTCATGCTGGATTGATGCACCACCTGTGGCTAATTCCTTTGTCTGTAACATCGGCGATATGCTTGATCGGATGACAGGCGGATTATATAATACCATTTTGGATTTTAGATTTTAGATTTTGGATTGTAAAACAGTTGTTGTATCAGCTTTTGAACAATCCATCTGTCGCAATCATTTTTCAAATTGGTATAAATCTACACCGCATCGTGTGCAGAATTTTAGTGGACGCGATCGCTTGTCGTTTCCATTCTTCTTCGACCCCAACTTTGATGTTGAAGTCCAGCCAATTGAATTATGTCAAGTAATCCAAGAAGATTGGCAAGAACGCTGGGATAAAGCCAGTGTACATAACTTTCGCGGAACCTACGGCGACTATGTACTGAGTAAAGTAGCCAAAGTTTTTCCAGAGTTGCAGCGCACCGTTTTGTAAATCAAAAATTTAACCCTCACCAAATAACAAATGACCAATGACCAATGACCCGAAAGCGTTACCCTAGATGGTAAAGCTCAAATTTAGACTATGACACCTGAAGAAATTGCGGTAACACTAACAGAAATATTTGGTACAGAAAGTGTAGCTGCGATCGCACCTGGATCTTGGCAAGTAGACTCATCGAATTTTCGGCTGTTAGTGCTGCTGTCAGAAGACCAAACTTGGCTGCGAGTATTATTGCCCATTGTGCCGCTACAAGAAGCTGAAACATTTTTAATTCAATTTTTAGAAGCCAACTTTGATGAAACTCAGGAAACCCGTTACGCAGTTTATGATGGCGTAGTTTGGGGAGTCTATCACCACAATATTGGTACATTAGTAAGTGCAGATTTTGCCAATGCGATCGCTAGACTAGTAACTCTACATAAAGCTGGTTTAAATGATGTCTTCAATCGATTTATTGAACATCGCCTCCGACAAATTATCCAAGCAGCAAAACAGCAAGGGCAATCTCTACAAGCGACAATGCAAAATTTAGAAAGATTTTATGCAGAAGGCTTGATGGGCGAAATTAACCAATCTGCTGATGATAGAGAACAAGTATTAGCTACTTGGCGATATCAACTAGAACGCCTGTGGAATGAAATATGAAGTGTGAAGTGTGAAGTGTGAAGTGTGAAGTGTGAATTTCATCCTTTGGAATTATGCCTTATCCTTACAGCCAATATTGTAATGAAGTTCTGATGATTATGGATATTATCGCAATTCTCAAAGATGATTATCAAAGATTTCCGGAAAATCAAACATATTCAGTTTACGCAGAAGATGTTTATTTTCAAGATGCAGTTTTCAAATTTCGTGGACTTAAACTTTACCAATTGATGATTAATTTCATCAAAACCTTCTTTTTAAATCCCAAGATGGATTTACATAACATTCAACGTATGGAAGACACCATCAAAACCGAATGGACACTGAGTTGGAATAGTCCCTTACCTTGGAAACCTCGCATTTCTATTTCTGGCTGGAGTGAATTAAAACTCAACTCTGAAGATTTGATTATTTCTCACATTGATTATTGGAATTGTTCACGCGCGGATGTAATCAAACAGCATTTCTTGCCAATTAAATAGTCTGATAACAGCAAAAATTAGAGATGCGATCGCTTGTTCAGCTCCCCGACTTCTTTAAGAAGTCGGGTATCTTTTTATCCACAAATATTACAAGTTTGTGGCTGAAACTCCTGAAAATATTGAGTTTCTACTCAGCACTTTTAAACACTCATTTCTAACATCCGTTGCATGGGACGCAGCGCCGCCAGTCGAATATCCTCAGACATTGTAATTTCAGGAGAGCGGTTTTTCATTGCCAAATACAATTTTTCAAGTGTATTTAGCCGCATAAACGGACACTCATTACAGTTGCAATTATTGGTCGGTGGCGCAGGAATAAAATGCTTCTCAGGCGCAAGTTTTTGCATTTGGTGAATGATTCCTGGTTCTGTCGCCACAATAAATTCTTGGGCTGGGCTGGTTTGACAATATTTGAGTAAAGCTGCTGTCGAGCCAATGTAGTTGGCGTGGCGCAAAACGCTAGTTTCACATTCTGGGTGAGCGATCGCTTCTGCTTCTGGATGTGCTATTTTTAACTGGACAATTTTCTTTTCGGAAAAGGTTTCATGGACAATGCAGCTACCTTGCCACAGTACCAAATCTCTGCCAGTTTGTTCCATAACATAGCGCCCTAAATTCCGGTCTGGCGCAAAAATAATCGGCTGGTCTTTTGGTATCTGCTGCACAATTTTAACAGCATTAGAACTGGTGCAAATAATATCGCTCATTGCCTTAATTTCAGCCGAGCAGTTGATATACGAAACCACCAAATGATCAGGATGCGCTGCTTTAAAAGCCGCAAATTCTTTTGGTGGACAACTATCTGCTAAAGAACAACCAGCAGTTACATCAGGTAAAAGTACTAATTTATCAGGATTGAGTATTTTGGCTGTTTCTGCCATAAAGTGTACCCCAGCAAACACAATTACATCTGCATTTGTCTTTGCTGCGGCTTTCGCCAGTTGTAATGAATCACCAATAAAGTCTGCAATATCTTGAATATCTGGTTCTTGATAGTAATGCGCCAAGATAACTGCGTTGAGTTCTTTTTTCAGATCCTCAATAGCAGGAAATAAATCTCGTGGTAGTTCACCCGGTTGGGTTTTGGCTGTTGGTGCAAATGCAGTTGTAAACACAGTTAGGGGTTGCTTATGGTTGCAAATATTTTATCCAGTGGATTCAATTATAGTAGTTTTTACCAAAAATAAGTGGCAATGAGATTAAAGACTTGTTGAATTAGTACGTAAGTATATAAGGGTGTATGCGTGTGTGGGAGAGAGTATATAAATAATGACTATGATTTCCAGCTTACCAACTTGGCATAAATATAAGCGATCGCTTCACTCATGACTACCCGTACTCCTTCGCTAGAATTCCACCATTTTTGCGGATCATAGTTTTGGTTTTGAGCAGAAATAATCCCGACTGTAATGGTAGGAGAACATGTATTTTTAAATATCAACCAGCTTCTACGGGCATGGGCATCACTTGTCAATAAATTGATAGATTTTATTGGTAAATTTTTGTCTTTGATGTATTGCTTTAATGCAATAGCAGCGGCATTAGTTCTATGTTTGGTGACACGCGGAACAGGAATAGCTATCAGTTTTTCCTTTGGTATACCCATTTTTTGTAATGTAGCAGCAGAAATTTCGGCAAAATTATTGTATTCAGCTAAATAAAACCCTGTCTCTACTGTCGCTCCTATGGTCAATATTTTGCTATAGGAACCCTGTTTAAATTCATCTGCTGCTTTTTCTAGTGCATCATCAGATATCCACCCTTCAACAACTAATACATCTGCTGATTTGAGGGGTTCGTTGACAGCTAAAAATGGGTGTAGTTTAGAGATGATCAAAAATATAGCAATGGCAAATATAGCCATTAATATTAACCATCCCTGAAGTGTTAACGTCCATATTTCCTGGCGCTTTATCAGCCTGAAATTGAACAATTTTTTATCCTGATGTTTTCTTCTCTTCATTAGACTTTAGCTGAACGTTGAGATTTTAAATAAGCAAATACAGATTTATCACCAATATCTGCGGGAATTGCTTGGAATGTCTTCCGCAAAGCAAATACTAAAAATAAAGTTGCCCAAACTCCTAAAAGAATTTGTTCTCCCTGAATTGGTAAAATACCTACCAAATGTCCTAATAAAAGTAAAGGAACTGTGAAAGTTAAAACTTTAGTTTCCAGACGGTTAAAGCAAAATGCTTCTTTAAAATAAATGCCTGTCAATGCTGCAAAAGTAAAACCTACTCCTAAGATAGTTAATGGGTTTGTGTAGACAGTCAAAGCAAAAGGTTGACTATCAACATGGGCAAAGATAAACCCAGAAACACTCCCAATTAACCAAAAAACTTGTAAAATTCGGTGCAGCAAAGCCATGTATATATGAATGGTCAGCAAACTGACACCGAGAGCTAAACTAAAGCAGGTATACAAAGGGGTAATTGCTTGGATGGTAGTGGGGTTATTGTAAAACAATGCCAAAACAGTCCCCGCAGCAAAGCTGAGTGCAGCTACCATTAACGCAGTACGATAGATAATTACACCAGTGCGATCGCTTTGCTCAATAGTGAATTCGCCAAATTGGCCTTGATACACTTGTGATGGAGATACGGTTTGCGTAGTCATAGAACAACAGTGATGAGTGAGCAGTAATCTCAGTTTCTAGTCTAATAATTAATTAGCTCTAAAGTATCTTGGTAGTTAATCTGCAACTGTGAATGTGCATTACCGCCATTGATGGCAATTTCTACCCAGCCATGACTCCCAATTAAGGCGACAGCTTCACCAACTTCGCCATTACTGTAAGTTTCACACCCTGGTATTGTAAACCCAGCAATCTGCACGTACCAAGTTTTACCTTGCACGTAACTTTGAGGAATATTGCTGATTAAATTACCAAAATGATCTATATATTGAATATGTCCCAAGACACCACGGCTAGTTGTTTGACATTCGCTTATATCTAGCGGTACCAAAGTTGTGGGATTTATTTCTTTTCCTAGCTGTTTCAAGGGAACACCACTAGCAAGGTTGGCTCCCACAGGTGCAAAAATATCTCTACCATGAAAAGTGCGGCTAGGTTGGGATGTGCGCCAATAGTTTGGGTTTGTTAGTTCCACTGCTGCGACTGCGGGAGTTTGACTGAGTACACCGCTAAATATGCCGTTATCGGGGCCGACTAAAAAGCCACCAGCAAATTCTACTGCGATCGCTCGTCTTTTACCACCTACCCCTGGATCTACCACTGCTATATGTACTGTTCCATCGGGAAAGTAGGGATAAGCATTCATCAAGCAAAATCTAGCAGCAGCAATATTTTGTGGCGGAATTTGGTGCGTCAAGTCTATAACCCTGCTTTCTGGGTTTATTTGAGCAATTATACCTTTCATCACCCCGACATAAACATCGCGATCGCCAAAATCGCTGAGTAATGTCAGGAGCGATCGAGTATTTATTGTCTTTTCTGCCATAAACAAACAATCATCACATATATTAAGATATAAATTTCTGTAGCAACAGCTACAAAATATGTGCTATATTAGCAATACTAAACATAAAAAAGCATAAAGAGGGAAATAACTATGAATCAAAATAGACTACAGGCTATGAGACAAGCTAAAGAAGTCCACAGACAAAACCTGAGAAAAAGCTTGGAACACCGCTTAGAAGTAGCCAAAGCTCAAGGTAACGAAAAGCTAATTCATCAACTAGAAGCCGAAATGAGATATATCGGCTAAGGCAGTGAAAGCAAGAGTTGATTGTTTATAGTTTTGTTGTGTGGAAACTCCCGCTTCGGCGGGTTTTTTGTTGAGTTCTGAGTGGGGAATGGGGAGTAGGGAGTTGGGAATAGGGGAAGAATTTTCTTCTACCTCCTGCCCTTTGTCCCTCCGGCTCATACTTCAGACTTCACACTTCACCCTTCCGGTTCTACCCCCAAAGCCCGTAATTGTGCTGCCAAACGTTCAGCGCGTTGCAGGGCAACTTCTTTAGCCTCTCGTTCTTGTTCAGCCCGTTCTGCACCAGTAGGAATCACATTCCCTTCCGCATCACACCACCTCAGCCAAATATCGCGTTTGCCTTCATACACGCCCTCCCACAAACATAACCCTAGCTCAACTTCTGTCAACCATTGTTCGCTCATGGATACATATTGCCGTCCTTGCAATTCATACATTTGCAGGACTTCACCAGCAAGTTGCTGAGACGGGTCGAAAATAATGTAGTATAAAATCCGCATCCGGGCATATTCTAAGAATTTACGCCCTGTTTCATTCCCTTCCCGATTTGAGACAATTTCAATCACTACTTCTGGTGGTTTACCAAATTCCCAAAAGAAATAAGAACGATGTCTTTTTTCCCACCAGTTTTCAGCTACTTGTACATCCAGGCTCAAGAAGACATCAGGTACAATTGCTGGTTGATGACTACTAGCAAACAACCCCACATTAGCAGCCACAAGAAACCCTTGGGAATTATTTGCACCTCTCCAAGAACTGTAAAGGGTTTCTGTTAATAGCCGTTGTTGTTTTTCCGATGGTAGATTATCCACTGCTGCGTCGTCTTCTGTCACCAATTGACTGACATCTGGTAACACATCATCTGGTAATAAGCCAGCCTCTGTCAAGATAATAGATTCACTCATAAGAAACTATATATATATAGCCTTAATTATATTTTGACAGCATCATCAAACAAGGCAAAAGTTAAAGGTAAAAAGTCAAAGGAAATACTAATTTTTTTACTTTTTACTTTTACCTTTTTACTTATTAAATAGCCTTGAGCTTTGTTATGTCTTGGGCTTGTATGTGGAAGCAACGTGCAGTTCTTTTAATTGCTTCGCATCCACCCCAGAAGGTGCATCTGTTAACAAGCAACGGGCTTGTTGTGTCTTCGGAAAAGCAATCACATCGCGGATCGATTCTTCGTTAGCAAGTAACATCACTAAACGATCTAAACCGTAGGCGATACCACCATGCGGTGGTGTACCGTATTCAAAAGCTTCTAAGAGGAAACCGAATTTACTTTGCGCTTCTTCCGGTGACAAGCCAATGGTTTCAAACACCTGTTCTTGAATTTCTCGCTGATAAATCCGCAAACTACCACCGCCAACTTCAAAGCCATTAAATACCAAGTCGTAAGCTTGAGCGCGGGCTGTTTTTAAGTCGTGCAAGTCATCGGGATGGGGTGCAGTAAATGGGTGGTGTAATGCTTCCAAACGTTTTTCGTCAGCATTCCACTCGAACATCGGAAAATCAACAATCCATAACAAATTGAGTTTTTCAGGGTCGATTAACCCAAATTCTCTAGCAACAAATTGCCGCAATCTGTCTAAAGTTTTGTTCACAGTACTAACATCACCAGCCGCAAACAATAACAAATGTCCAGCTTCTGCACCTGTGCGGCGGAGAAGTTCAGCTTTTTGTTCGGCGGTGAGGTTGTCTTTAATAGCGCCGATGGTGTCAATTTCCCCATCTTCCCTGACACGGATGTAGGCTAAACCTTTCGCGCCGGCTTCGCTGGCTTCTTTGAAGATGTCGCCGCCTGGTTTAATGCGGACGTTAGAAATTTTGTCGTTACCGTCGGGGATGGGAAGAATTTTGACAATACCACCGTGGGCGACAGCATCCTTAAAGACTTTGAAACCAGAGTCTTTGAGGATATCAGAAACATCAACTAATTCTAAATCATAACGGGTGTCGGGCTTATCGCTACCATAACGCGCGATCGCATCAGCATAGGTTAAGCGCGGGAAAGGATGGGGTAACTCAATTCCTTTGACGGTTTTGAAGATATGACAAACTAGCTTTTCGTTGAGTTCAATAATTTCTTCTTGAGACATGAAACTCATTTCCATGTCTAATTGGGTGAACTCTGGCTGTCTGTCGGCGCGTAAATCTTCATCCCGGAAGCAACGAGCAATCTGATAGTATCTGTCCATACCAGATACCATCAAAATTTGTTTAAATAGTTGCGGTGATTGGGGTAAAGCAAACCATTCACCAGGGTTGACACGGCTGGGTAAAACATAGTCCCGCGCACCTTCGGGGGTGGAACGAGTCAGAACTGGGGTTTCAACTTCGATAAAATTTTCTGTGTCTTCCAAGTAGCGCCGCATGGCTTTGACAACTTGATGACGCAGCTGCATATTTTGCGCCATGCGATCGCGCCGTAAATCCAAATAACGGTATTTTAGTCTTAAGTCTTCCCGCACCGATTCGGTGTCAGCACTAGAAACCTGGAATGGTAGCTGCTTACGGACTGCATTCAACAATGTAATTTTATCCGCGTAAATTTCTACTTCACCTGTAGGAATGCGGTTATTCAGTGATTCTTCGGGACGTTGCGTTACTCTGCCGGTGATTTCGACGACGTATTCATTCCGCAAAGCATTGGCTTGCTCGTAGGAATCGGGGGTGCGCTGCGGATCGCTGACAATTTGGACTGTGCCAGAGCGATCGCGTAAATCTAAAAATATCACGCCCCCATGATCGCGGCGACGGTCTACCCATCCGTACAAGGTAACAGTTTCTCCAATATCTTCTTTTCGGAGTTCGCCGCAATAGTGAGTTCGCATAGTAGTTAATCTGTTCTTCTGGGCTAGATGGGGCAATAAAAGTCAAAGCTTTCCCATTATCTAGCATCAATAGTATCTGATTGAAGAACCGATGGCATAATATCTTAGCAGCAGGCAGCAGGCAGCAGGCAGCAGGCAGGAGGATAATCGATTTTTAAGCTTGCCCAACCTCTAAGCACAGTTTAATCGCTTCTTTTATACGTTCCATCAGTTCACCTAAAGATTTAGCTTGGGTATGACATCCAGCCAGACTCGGCACGGAGGCAACAAAATAGCCGTCAGAGTCTCGTTCTATAATCACGCTAAATTCTCTGGTCATTTGGAAATTATGATTTAGTAATGTAATTTTAAATTATGCCTAAGTCTAAGCTACGTTTAATGGCTTTTCTGGTAATGCGATCGCTTCAGGTAAAGTTTTACCTTGTTCTTGATACCATTCAATCAGGGATTCAATCACCTCTTGCCCATGTTTAGCCGCTTCTTCGTAGGTTTTGCCGTGAGTATGGTATTGTTGCCACGGAAATTCCGGTAAGTGAACTAAATAGCAGTTGTCTTCATCTGACCATTGAATCACCATACTGTAGCGATAATTCATTCTCCTCTCTAACATTATTTTTTCAAATTGGTATTACACCAAAGGCTAAAAGACTATACTGATTAAAAAGATAGCTCGCGCGGACTAAGTACACAATCTTGAAGGTATAAATTAATTAATTCTTGATAAGAAATACCTTTTTATTCTGCCTTCTTTTGAAAAAATTCAATTACCTCAATTCCCAAAGCTAAAGCAACAAGTTACTTTAGCTGTTTAGCATAAGGATTAGGACGAATTTTCATATTAGCAAGGTCATATTTAGGACTTACGCATTGACAGAACAGCCAAAATAACAGGTAGAGTTTTCAAGGCTGATAGCTAGATTTTTCAATGAGATTTTAGCGATCGCACTCAATTCAAGGTGATTGATAAAAGCCTGAAACAACGTATTTACGTTGATACACAAGATAGTTATTTTGTACAGTGCGTAAGTCCTAATATTCTGGTTTCATTCTTTTATCCTCGATATTAAGGAACGATCGCTAGTTTACCCACTACAGCTACACTGGTTGAGGCAGGTAGTAAATTGTTGCCGTTGATTTCTAAATTTTTTGGGTTTGGGTTAAAAAAATGGGCAGGCTTCCGGCCTACCCCACAAGAGTTTTATGAAAAAATTTACCTAATTAGTGAGTACGAGGGGCGTTGAAAGCTTCCCAGGCGGCTTTGGCTGCACTTTGGAGACGATCGCCAAAATCAGCAAATTCTTTCCAAAGTAAGTGCCAATTTTTCTCAGCTTCTTCTTGAATCACAGCCCAAGCATTTTCTAGGCGAGCGCGTTCAATGAGTTTCTCACCTTCAATGGCTTGGCGTGCTTGGCGCACAGCATTTAAATAAGTTTCACGGGTAAGAGTTCCGGCTGATTCTGCTTCAGCTTGGGCGCGTCTTTTGAGTGCTTCAATTAAAGCTTTGGTTTCGTTCTTCACTTCATCAGTCTCCCCAGCCATTTCTGTTTCTACCATTTCATTGGTTTGAGAACTGATTTCTACAACTACAGTAGATTCAATTGATTCAAAATTATTACCAGTCATAGTGACAATATCCTCTTAATTAAGTTTCCGAACAAAGGATGAATGATTAATATTTTGTAGACAGTTGTTGTTCTAATTTCAGTAATTGTTCAACTCGTGATTCTGTGTCAGGGTGACTAGAGAACAAGTTACCCAAAAACTTGCCAGAGATAGGATTGATAATTAATAAAGGTTCAAAAGCTGGATTCGCATCTAAAGGTAATTGTCGTGCTGTGGCTTCTAATCTTTGCAAAGCGTGGGCTAATGCACGGGGATTACCTGTTAATCTCGCAGAACCAGCATCAGCAGAAAATTCGCGAGTGCGAGAAATGCCTAGTTGAATGACTGTTGCGGCTATTGGTGCTAACAATACAGTTAACAATATTCCTAACGGATTACCGCCTCTATCATCATCGCGGGAACCACCGCTAAACCACAAACTGTAACTTACCATTTGTGCGAGGAAAGAAATAGCACCTGCGATCGTTGCGGCTACTGCTTGGGTTAAGGTGTCACGATTAATAATGTGTGTCAGTTCGTGGGCAATCACACCTTCTAATTCGTCTTCTGGCAAAATACGTAAAATACCTTCAGTCACAGCAACAGCCGCGTGTTCGGGATCGCGTCCTGTGGCAAAGGCGTTAGCCGTTTGACTGGGAACAATATAAACTCCAGGCATCGGAATATGAGCGCGTGCGGCTAATTTCTCCACCATCCGATATAGTCCTGGTGCTTCTGCTGCACTAACTGGCTGGGCGCGATATGCTGCTAATGCAATCTTATCTGACTGATACCAAGAAATTAAATTAGTTACTGCTGCTAAACCAATACCTATAATTAAGCCGCTAGTGCCACCAATTACCCAGTAACATATAGCAATTAATAAGCCACTGAGCGCACCTAGCAAAGCAACTGTTTTAAATTGATTTCCCATAATTTATGCTCTCCTATTAATGCTGTATGAATTTTTTCAGCTTTTCTCAATCACAGCATTACTTAAGCCACACATAGATTGTATCCACCCAAACACATATCTATCAGGTAGAGATTGCGCCCCAATTCTGTACGGTTATCCTACTTAAGTCACCAAATAATAACTTATATGAAATTGATAAAATTCAAGATTAATTTAATAAAGCTAGAGGCTTTAATCAAACTATCAATTAATGAAAAAATAACAATTAATGCTCATTCTAAATAAAATTCATTCGTGAATAGTTAGGTTTTATCAAGCAAGAAGTTAGGAGTCAGGAGGCAGAATTACCAAGCTGAATTCTGTGCGATTTGCGGATAAATAAATTGGTTTAAGACACCCAGCAAATTTTCAATTTGGTGGTGCTTCTAGGTGGCGGGTATTTTTACCCCACTGATTGCATTCTGGCCCTTCGACAAGCTCAGAACATCGCTCCTGAGTTTTGACTTCTGAATTCTTCTTCAATATTGTTCTTTTCGACACTCTGCTGAAGATTGTGTCAAAATTTCGCTGAGTTTCCTATGCTGGAGATAGACAGCAAGGAAAGCGGCATGACCAGTCAGAAAAAATCATCAAAAACTCTCAAAATTGCTGTAGTTGGAGATATTCACGACCAATGGGAAGTGGATGATGCCATTGCACTCAAGCATTTGGGTGTGGATTTGGTGCTATTTGTGGGAGATTTTGGCAATGAATCAGTGGAAGTGGTGAGAGCGATCGCTTCTCTGGATATCCCCAAAGCAGCAGTTATGGGCAACCACGATGCTTGGTACACAGCTACAGAATGGGGACGGAAAAAATGTCCCTACGATCGCACGAAAGAAGACTGGGTGCAAGAACAACTTGATTTATTGGGTGCAGCCCATGTGGGATACAGCAAGCTTGAATTTCTTCAATGGAATTTAACAGTAGTTGGTGGTCGTCCTTTTACTTGGGGAGGGCCAGAATGGAGATTTGCAGATATCTGCAAAGAACGTTACGGTGTGACAAATCTCGAAGAATCAGCAGCTAAAATCATGGCTGCGGTTAAAAGTGCTGCTGGTGAAGCAATTATTTTTCTGGGTCACAACGGGCCGAGTGGATTAGGCGATCGCCCCGAAGACCCTTGTGGTAAAGATTGGCATCCCATCGGTGGTGACTTTGGCGATCCAGATTTTGCCGCAGCCATTTCTCAGACTCTCACCACTGGGAAAACCATTCCCCTAGTTACCTTTGGACACATGCACCACAATCTGCGCCACTCCAAAACAGTGCAACGCAAATCAGTGTTTAAAAGTCCAGAAGGCACAATTTACTTAAATGCAGCCAGCGTCCCCAGAATTGTCGAAAATGACGGACAAAAGCAACGTAATTTTTCTATTGTCCACTTAGAAGCGGGAGTAGTCACAGAAGCGGCTAGAGTTTGGGTAGGCAAAGATTTTCAGGTGATCTCAGAGGAAATTTTATATGAGAATTCACCCAGTGAATTGTAGACATTCACTTTTAGTAGTGCAACCTGCGTAGATGTAAGATATAGTATTATCTGTCAGCTTTGTTGCTCACCAAAGAATATAGGGTAAGCAGTAGCTAGACAGTTTTACTGGAGAGGTGGCAGAGTGGTCGATTGCGTCCGACTTGAAATCGGATGAACCGAAAGGTTCCGGGAGTTCGAATCTCCCCCTCTCCGTTGTTATCAAAAACTCGCTAATAAAAAGATTAGGGTAGTAACAAGTATCATGTTCACCACCCTAAAACGTATTTATATTACTTAATTGCTACAAACAATTACTTAACTTCATTAGCGGGAAACTTCTCGACTCTACCTTTTTTCACTGCGACAACTACATCAAAAGTAGAACAGTAAGAAAATGTAGTATCGTTAGCTTTGTTGTAAAGATTAACTACATGACCTGCACCACCAGGTTGAATTCCGATAGGCTCAAGGTCGCCAAAGAAGAAACGACGCAATTGATCACCACCACCAAATACACCCTTATTCTTGATGATCAAGTCAATTTTTTGTTGAGCAGACAAACCTGTAGCATCAGCAGCCGAGGCTGGAAGGATTGAAATTGAAGGCTTTGTAGCCTGAAATGAAACATTCCCAACTGTCAACAAACCAGCTATGGCAACACCTGTTAGTAAGGAAGGGGCGAATTTCATTGGTAAATATTCCTTATGTTTGAGCTTTATAGCAGCTATCCAGAGCATCTCAGATGCTACTGAAGCTCATCTGAAACTTAGCCATAAATTGTCTGAGTTTATTCCTTGAGAAAATTCAGTTTAAACTCAGCATTTTCTCAGGTAAATGTGATGTCAAAAAATCTTAGGTAATTTTTAAGGGTATTTCAGTCTGTTCTCACCAAGATTTAAGCTAGTATTTCTAATATTGTTGATGTTATTTGTATTGCAACTGCAAGTGGTATCATTGTGACTAGCCTGAGAAGATGGCATCGTTTCATTGACAGAATTCCTAATCAAGCCTATCTCTGGCTAGCCATCATCATTTTTGGCGCATCTGGTGCAGTTACGCGCAAATTAACAGAAATTGGTTCGCAAAACTTAATAAATGGGAGAAACCCGATTTCTCTATGTAATGTTTTGTTTGTTGGTAATATCTGTGCCTTATTAGTTCTGATCATCATCTATGGGCGACAGTGGAACAAAACAGCATTAAAGCAAATATCTGTGAAGAATTGGTTAGTGTTGTCCCTAGTCTCTATCCTATCAGGAGCTTTGACTCCAGGTTTAATTTTTCAGGCGCTGGCACTTACCAATGTGAACAATGTGATTTTAGTTGGCAGATTAGAACCACCTCTGGCTTTAGCTTTATCAATTTGGTTATTAAAAGAACGAGTAAATTTTTGGGAAATTATCGGTGCGATCGCGGCTTTTGTGGGTGTTACACTAACTGTCTTACTTCAGCCACCAGGAAATCCCATGATGAATATGCCAGGATTTCATTTGGGTGCAGGCGAAATCTTAGCAGCAGTGGGAGCAGTTGCAGCAGCGGTGGCTACAGTAATTGGGAAAAAATCAGTCTCTCATGTTCCTTTAGGAATTTTTACAATTTATCGGACTGCCTTGGGGACTGTAGTATTTTTCTTTCTAGCTTTACGGCTATACGGTCAACATCATTTTGTAGAAGTATTCTCGCCTTTTTTGTGGCGGTGGATGTTGCTTTATAGTGCGGTAATTGTAGTTTTAGGTCAAACTCTGTGGTTTAAAGGTTTGAAAGCTTCTACCGTATCTGTAGCTTCCTTAGTTGGCTCATTTACTCCCATTGCCGGTATTTTGGCGGCTTATTTCATCCTCGATGAAGCCCCGACTCTGCCTCAATATATAGGTGGTAGTTTGATTGTAATTGGGATATTTATCAGTCAACTGGGAGTTATGCGCCAAACTTGTAGAGCTGCTACTGTTGAGCAGATTAACTCTAACCAAGTACAAGAAGTAGAATCGGAAATGGGATTTAAAGGCATTTAAGATTCTGAATTTATGCAGATGTAGATTCTTGGGTTAACATTTCTGTATCTTCACCTGTCACCACAGGATCAGAATCACTCGCTAAAGCAAAGCCGTCTGCAACATCTTTAATAAAACCAGCCACTGGTACAGCAATAATTAATCCCAACACGCCACCAATGTAAGTTCCCACCAATAAAGAAATTAACACCCAGATTGGTCTTAGTCCCGTGAAACTTCCTAACAGTCGCGGAGCGATCGCTTGGTCAATGAGTTGATCAATAATCACAGCCACTGCTAACACTTTGACTGCTAACCAAAAATCATGAGTAGCTATAATTAAAGTGATGACAATCAAACTAAAAACATCTCCGAAGGGAATTAAGCTTAAAATTCCTACTCCTAAACCAAACAGCAGCCCAAACTGGACATGAAACAACAAAAACATGAATGTTTGAGCAAGTCCCATCAACACAGCTAATGTGCCTTGACCAATCAAGTAATTTTGAAAGTTTTGTTGTATTGATTCACTAATTTTGTGGGCATTCTGCCCAGGAAACTTCTTAAATATTCCCTGCCACAATCTTGCCCCATCTAATAACAAGTAAAAACTTAATACTACTATAATTAATGCCCCAGAAACACTATCAATCGTATCTATAATAATGCTTAAAAGCTTATCTGAAAGATACTCTACTTCATCAGGAATTTTATCAGTAATTTTAGTAAAAATTTGACTAAAATCTATTCTAATCCTCTGGCTAAAAACCCAATCATTTAAACGTTGTAATTTGGCTTCACTAGAATCAATCCATTGAGGCAGTAATTTAACCATTTCATTAAATTGCTCAGAAACTATAGGCAATAATGTAATTCCTAAAGTTACTAAGATAAGCGTTGCTAAGATAAAAACGAGTGTAACTCCATAGTTGCGTTTAACTCCTTGTCGCTCCAGTAAAGAAACAGGGTAGTTTAAAATAAAAGCAAATAAAGATGCTAAGACAAGAATAGTTACTAAAGGTTGAAAATATTGAAAAAACCTTAACAATAACCATCCATTAAGAAATAATAGCGGAAATAGCAATGTTAAAATTAGCCATTTTATTAGTCGATTAACTGATAAATTTATATTCATAATTATTCCTAGCTTTGTGTAGAAGCTAAAATTTACTCATCACTAATTGATTCTGCTTGGTACTAACTTATCAAACAAGAGCATACTCCATTGGTCAAAATTTAAAATAAAAGTGACGAGTAAATTAATAAAATTAATAACTAATCATGTCAATTAATTAAATAATCGTTATACATCTCTCTTTTTGTAGATATTTTAAGTAGTAATAAATATTTTTTATTATCTGGCTCAAGTATAAAGCAGCTATGCTCAAGCTAGAGATAGACTGAATAAATTCCATTTACTTTTATGCATGAAGATTGATGGTTGATACTAAGTTGCTTTCAGAAATAGTATTCCTACTCCCCACTCTCCACTACCACCCCAGGTTACTATCTTCGAGTGCAACTTGGTATGACTTTTGTTGATATTTATTAGTACAAATGCTTAGGGGCGCAATATATATTGCGCCCCTATTAGTTGTGACTCCGAACTCAAAAACCTAGCAGTATTACAGCAGGCTAGCCAGTGGTACACCTAACCAGCCTGCAAAATTTTCTTTTTGCTGACTATTAGGATTTTTCACTGGCACTACCTGATATTTACTAGCACGTGGAGCAGCAAGAGTTACAGAACAGGTACGTAGTTCATCTTGATGAAAAACTGTTACTTGAATAATGTCGTTTGCTTGGTAATCTTTTAAGCGATCGCTAAGTTGATGAGATGTCACACGGATACCAGCAATAGCCAGCAACTCATCACCTGCATCAATTCCTGCCAATTGTGCAGGCGAACCAAATTCCACAAACTTCACAATTTCCCGGCCATTCTCGGTGTTTAACCTCAACCCAAAGTAAGGTTCTTCTTCTTTATCGGCAATTACCTCTAAGCCAAAAGGTTGTAGGTACTGATTAAAAGGCAATTCCTCAGTGCCATTAATGTAGCGATTAAAGAAGTCCGTCAAATTCACCTCTGCGACAGATTCAATAACTGCCTGCAATTCTTCGGGTGTATAGCCAATTTCTGGTTTGCCAAATTTGCGCCACATCAGCCGCATCACATCATCCAGAGAACGCTGATTTGCTGATCGCTCTCTAATCAGCAAATCTAGCAATAAAGAAACCATTTCGCCTTTTAAATAGTAGGAAACTTGAGAATTATTGCTATTAGCATCTGGGCGATAAAGCTTAATCCAAGCATCAAAACTGGACTCAGCCAGTGATTGCACTTTACGTCCTGGGGTAGTTAAGAATCTGGAAATTTCCTTACTCCAATTATGAAAATATGATTTAGCATCATAAATTCCTGCCCGCAACGGAATCAACAAATCGTAGTAACTGGTTGTTCCTTCACAGAACCACAAAGACGAAGTATAGTTTTCCTGGTCGTAATCAAAAACTTCTAAAGCTTTTGGGCGAATCCGTTTCACATTCCACAAATGAAAGAACTCATGCGCCACCAATTGGATGAAGCGATCGTATTTATCGGGTGAGCTAAACCCAAAACGCTGATAGATTAAGGAGCAGCAGTTTTTATGCTCCAAACCACCATAAGCTTGGGCAAACAAATGCAGTAAAAACACATATCTGTCGTAAGGCAAACCGCCAAACATCTGTGCTTCTACATGAATAATTTTTTGAATATCAGCAATTATTCGTTGTGCTTGGTAATTTCCTTGACCCCAAATAGCCAGTTCATGAGGTTTCCCCAAAACCTCAAAGTGATATAAGTCGTGATAACCAATTTCAAAGGGACTATCGACGAGAGTATCAAAATCGGCTGCATAAAAGGTAGAAGACTGTGCATCGACTGAAGGCAAGGCAGTCGTCACTCGCCATTCAGGATGCGGCGGTACAATAGTTACTTGAATAGGCAACCCTTCACAGCCTCTTACTCTAAAAAACAAAGCTGCACCGTTAAAATAACCGTGAGTGCTATCCAAGTGGTTTGTCCGTACCGATAGCTCATTGGCAAATATGCGGTAACGTACCGTTAATTCAGAAATACCGTTTGTGTTAATCTGCCAATGGTTTTTACTGATTTTACGCCACGGCAAGGGCTGATCCCCAGCAAACGCTGCAAAATCTTGCAAATTCTTGGCGTATTCCCGCACTAAGTAGGAACCTGGTGTCCAGACAGGCATCTTCAAGTCCAGTGTTGGGGATGAGTGATTAACTAGCCGCAAGCTCACTTCAAACAGATGGGTTTCTGGTTGGGGCATTGCTACCAGGTAATGAATCGCCGGTACGGTTTCCTTAACGCCAATTTCGAGACGAGGTGCTGTTGCTTCAGTCATTTGTAGTAGTAGACAGGAGTGATAAGTTATGAGTTTATAGTTATTAGTCAATAATTAATAGTCAATGGAGGGACTTTGTAAAGAACTAGGAAAAAAACATAGTGAAAGTGAGATTTGGCAAAAATTTATAATTAATTAATATTTTATAGTTGAGATCAAAGCTTCAGGTCTTTTTCTCCATAATTAATTAATTTTTTCTACCAAGCATGTGTGTTCAGAATTCTGGATGCTCAGGCTTTGTTCACCAAAAATAGTCAGTAGAGCTGATTTCAAAACTTCTCACTCAACTCGTCATGCTCTACACCATCACCAAAATTTGCATCTGCGGCCTCTGCCATTGATATCTTCGTAAAGATTTCCTGACACAAGCATCAGCCTTTAGAGCTAACATTAGCGAGTCTCTGACTTGGAGAAATGAGATACATTAGTTTTCGTAGCAGCTGAATTTCGACGACTCTATACTCAACGCAAAATTAGACTTTGCCTGCCAAATTCATCAATTGCTTGAAGTTAACCAAGTAAATGATGTTATTAACATTATCAATTGTGATCCATCCTTTTTCATGTAGTTTTTCCATGATTTTGGTGGTTTCCTCGACACCTATTTCTGTTACTTCCGCCAAATCTTTAAAGGGAATATTAAAAATTTCTTTACCATGCTCTGATTCTTGCCCATAGCTCTCACCTAAACTAACTAAGGTGTGAGCTAGTTTGACAGCCGGTGGCGAAGAGCGAATTTGTAAACGCTGGTTAAATTGGCGGATTCTTCGCACCATCAGTTGCAGCATCCGATGATGTAATTGTGGATCTTTAAACAAGATTTGAATAAAACGCTCTCTAGAAATACTAAGTAATTTTACAGGTGAAAGGGCAATTACATCAGTGGAACGTGGAGATTCATCTAAAATTGCCATTTCTCCAAAAAAATCACCCCGACCTAAAATCGCTATAGCTACAGAGTCTTCGCCTGAGGTACGGCGGACTTTTACCCAACCAGATACCACAAAGTAAACTGCGTTACCCCAGGCATCTTCCATCAATACGGCTCGTCCTACAGGATATTCGTGATCAACTGCAACATTGAGCAGCCATTCTAAAGTTTGTGGGTTGGCTGTACTCAGCAAGGGAAAAAGTTCACTAAAAACCTCAGTCTGCATGAAATATCTGTAAAAAATGAATTCAATAATGGAAAATTAAGTTAACTGCTATCAATTTTAAACCAGTCACCATAGTATTAATACATAAATAAAATGTAATAATAAAGACTAATAACTTATGGTTTATCGGTCTAATATTCATTTACAACATAGCAATTATGTCAGGGATCGAAATCAGCGGTTTTACTGACAGAATTGCGATTTATTATTTGCTCATTACATCGCTATTTGCTGTGAGTATTTTGACTTGTTGGTCTAAATTTTCGACTAAGCGATTCAAAATATCTAAGGCATCTGCTTGCTCTGATGTGAGACTAGAGTTGAGTATGAGTCGTTGATGTAGTTCCTGTAATTTATAGCTAAGTTGTTGAGAAATACCCAAAACATCACGGCTGAGACGAGCTAATTGTTGTTGTTGATAAAACTTTAAAGCTGCTCCCCGCAATACTTGTAGTGTAGCTTCTTCACCGTAAATTCCTGGCATGACTCGCAGGCGTAATAACAAACGGTTTTGTTGATATAAACATTCTTTTTCTATTTGTTTTGGTTCTTTAATTGTGGCTATCGGTAAGCTGGCAAATCGCTTTAATTCATTAAGTACGCCTTGAAAAACTGACAGAGGTAAATTGTCTAATACGGACTGCACAACACCATTATCACTCCAGAGTATCCTACCTTGGTAAGGTTGTCTTTCTAAATACAAGCGACCAATTCCACCACCTAGAACTCTACCTAGTAATTCTTCTAGTAGTTTCTTGGGTGGGAGTAATGCTAGCACTTCTACAGGAGTGGATAGTTCTGGGGTAGGGACTGGCAGGATAGTTAAATTAGTTGTTAATGCTGCTTCGGTGATTTCTTCTTTGAGTTTTTGCGCTAAAGCTGAAAGGTTAGGTTCTGGGAGTGAGGGAAAGTCCGTTAATTTTTGAGTATTTTCAGAAGTTTCTATATTTGCCACCATTGATGCTGGTGGTTGCTGCTGATGTTGAGATGATTTGATGTCAGAGTGATTGAATTTTTCGGGATTGCTGACTGCTTTGATACTGGAGCTAAACGTATTTTTATGGTTGAGGTAGGCTGATAGGATGTGACGGTGGCTGTCACTGGCAATTTCTTGAGCCACCATTGTACAGTTGATATAAGCTAAGATGCGATTTACATAATCTAATGCGCTGCTGTCTTGCGGATGCACCATGCCCAGGAGTAATTTGTTACTTTCTAATCTAAAGGGCAAAATTTGGTGGTACAGGCAAGCTTCAAAGGACAGGAGATGATCAATTAGCTGAAAGATGTGTTGACGATCGCTTTCTTGCTCTAAGTTGATCGATATGTTGGATAGTACCTGCTGCTCACTGGCTTCGGTATCATTTGGTTTGTCCTCTGAAGACAACATAGGTTTAATTATTTAAAGTTTCCTTATATTTTATTTTGCTCTAAGCTAGTTGCCAGTAAATAAAGATACTTTGTTATCTTGGTAAAAATTAAATTAATTACTCTCAGTAAAATTATGCTGAGTTTGATAGATATAGCGTTTTTGATACTAGAGATGCTTGGTAATACCAAATTGAAAAATGATTGCGACAGATGGATGGTTGAAAAGCTTACCAAGACACCCTTGATCAATCCAAAATCCGTCTTGAAAAGTTTGCTCAAGTTGGGGAAACCGCCCAACGCACTGGCTCAACTTTTCGCAAAATCTAAAATCCAAAATGGTATAAGCTGTTGAACACCTAATTTGCTCATTGAGATAGCAGGGGAGCAGGGGAAAGGTTGCTAGATGGGAAAACCCTCCCAAAAGCATCCCGCAAAATCCCCCATCAATATTATGGGTATGGATGGCGGCGATCGCTGCTTATGCTCCTGATTCTTCAGTTCTCAAAGATTGGGCTGTGAGATAAATTTTTGTCCATTCTCCCATTGCCTGATGGCTTTTGAGACTTAACTTTTGGGCTACCATTTCCAGAGAATTGCCTGCTTTGCGTAAATCTAGCACCTGCTGCCCCAACGGCGTTAATTTTTGATAAAGTTGCTGCCATTGGCTAGGTGTGAGTCCTAAGTTATGTTCTTCTAAGGAAATTGATAGCCAGCTATTGACAAGTTCTGGTTTTCCTTTGAGCGCAAAAACCCGGACTGCATGATAACTGATTTTTTCTCGCAGGCGATAGATTTCCCGAATTGGCTTTTGCAGTTGTTTGGCAATTTCATCTTGAGATTTGCCTTGAAGATATAGCCGCAGCCAATCTACTGCATCTTGTCCGAGATTTTCTTGTAAGTAGTTGGCAAATTCTGTTTGGACGGATTGGCGCAGTGATTGTTGTTCTTCTAGTTGTTGTGCTTCTTGATATTCCGCGATCGCTTGCGTATCTACCAAGTTGACGCGATTATCACTGTCATCGGTGAGAATTTCTTCGGAAACGAGTCTCACCATATCGCTACCTGGTACTTGAGTTAAACCACCGCGCTGAGTCCGACGCAAGTAATTCACAAATCTGTAAACAAGTAGAGGTTGATTGCGGACTGGCCGCAAAGCATACTCTTCGATGCTGGCAAACAGTAGTGTATCTTGCAGCCGTCTGTCGTTGGTAAATTCAGCAATGCAAGCCATTTGCTGCTGCATATAAGTATCGCTTTGCAGTAGTTCTTGGATAACTTCTTGTAAAACATCCATGACACTGCGTTGGCGATCGCGGCTGAGTGCTACCCAAGTTTGAATTTTATGGCGTAAGCTAACTAAACTCCCCAAGCGTGTGATTAAGTTGCGATAAGCCCTTTCTCTGCCAATGCCTAAGTAGCGTTGATTTAAAATTTTCCAGCGATATTCCATCGCTTGTTTGGCAATTTCCAGTTCTTTGGGGTCTAATAGTTCAAATCGTTTTAAGTCTTTTCCTAAAAGCCATAAAACGATACTCTCCCTCACACATCCACTTTGTTCTGGAATCTCTACAGCTAGGCGTTTACGCCAATACTGTGCTAGTTTGTCTGCATCTCTTGCCATAGTGAGATTGTTTTCTTCAAAACCTTGCCGTAAAGTTTGCATTACAACCCCCGTTTGTGGTCACTCACTCTTAACATTTTGGCTGGCAGTTGTCCATGAATCGGTCGCTTTCATGAAGACATTTCAGCGATTCTATTCTTATTACGTTTTGATTCCCAAACTTTATGCAGAAGTTTTCACATTACGGTTTTGACTTTTATTTTGTGAACAAGATAAATTCCAGGATTGAACAGTTTATTTCCATTTCTGAGCAGGTTTAATTTTTGTAAACATATTATCAAGAGACAGAACAAGCACACTTATCCAAAACCAATCTGCTCAGGATAAATTGCAATTGGGTTCTTGATGTAGTAAAAGCTAGAAGGTTGATACTTCTGCAAAAGAACTAGCGGGATTTACCCCTATCCCAGACGTTATTTGAGTTAGATAAGTTTCACTCAATAAAGTCTTTTTTTAGATATTGGGTAATATGTAATTTTTCTTATTAATCTCGACCAGCTTGTCTATAGCTTTCACGGCTGAAAGCTATTTCTGACAGTTAACTCCTTAATTTTTTTGGCTATGGTGAAGTTTTTGAGATAGTGTAGCGATCGCCAACACTATGATTTTCTTAAAATCTAATGCTGTTAGTAATGAAATTTTTTTTAATTATATGCAAATTTGACAACCAGTCATACAAGTAATTTGTTTCTCTTAAGAGTTGCTTGTCAAGCACTGGAGGTGATGGTTGTGGCTCAGATATATTCTCAATTAAATAGTTTTAAATTTAAACAACATATTTAGCAAAAAGTCAATAGTCTAGCCTCAATTATTAATCATTGATTAGCAATTGGGCTGGGGACTTTTGACTTTAGCTGTTTGATGAATATGCTAATAAATCTAACTTTATCTGCCGTTACTAGACCTGATGATGGGATTTTCTACGGAGTCACGATACTGTTGTACCTCTGTGGTATAAGCAATCGGTAAAACAGCCTCCACGTTTTCATGAGGACGAGGGATAATGACCCAAGATTCTAATGTGCCTCCATAAACATTTTCTGCTGCTTCCACACCGGCAGCCATCGCAGTTTTCACTTCCGAAACATCTCCGCGAATATTGACTGTAAAACGTGCGCTACCAACTCGGATATAACCCACAAGGGTAACTCGCCCAGCTTTCACCATCGCGTCTGCTGCGGCTAACACAGCAGGAAAACCTTTAGTTTCCAGCGAACCAACTGCCTGTAGTGACATTAGCAATCTCCTGATATAAATAAATGTATGTGGTAACGCTACAAGATTAATTGTAGGCAGCTTCGTTACAAATTTTAATAGCGAAACTGTTTAGAAGATCCGGAAAGGCTCCGATTTTTGGGTGAAGTGGATGGGCAGAACTGTTTCCACATTTTCCGGGGGATTCGGAACTATATAATGGGTGATTACTGTTTCAGCCTTTACTTGCTCCCCAGCATTTATACCTTGTTCAACAGCTCTGTTTACTTCCGCAACTTGTCCTCGAACAGCAACAACAAAGCGGCCACTTTCCGCTAGGCCATAATACACCAGCGTGACTGCGGCAGATTTCACCATTGCATCTGCCGCGGCTAACACAGATGGAAAACCTAAAGTTTCGATTACGCCAACAGCCATTGGCATGGCATTAGCTCCTGAGACAATAAATTAAGTGATCTTTATTTTACGCGGCTTTTGCTCCAATGGTGACATTCAGGATTGTTTTTTTCAGTACACCGAGTCATCGGCTGGCCAATCAGCACTATTTTGGTAATGGGGTGCTGTAAACTATAAGTTATGTTTCCAAGTTTTTTACCTGCCGCCGTTGGGCAATTAACCGAACCAAACTCGATCGCACTAGCTAAAAGTATTCAAACTCAAGCGATCGCAACTCCTTTATCTGATCAAGCAATTACCACAACCTATGTGAAACAAAGCAGTGGTGGTACACCAATTTTACTAATTCACGGCTTTGATAGTTCTATATTAGAATTTCGGCGGCTGTTGCCACTGCTAGCAGAAAATAATCAAACCTGGGCAGTGGATTTACTAGGTTTTGGCTTTACCGACAGACTCCAAGGCATAGCATTTAGCCCAGTGGCCATTAAAACCCATCTATATTATTTCTGGAAAACCTTAATTAAAGAGCCTGTAATTTTGGTCGGTGCATCAATGGGAGGTGCAGCCGCCATTGACTTTACCCTGACTTACCCAGAAGTAGTCAAAAAACTGGTGTTGATTGATAGTGCTGGGTTAAAAGCAGGTTCACCTTTGGCGAAATTCATGTTTCCGCCATTAGATAATTGGGCGACGCAATTTTTACGTAATCCCAAAGTCCGCGATCGCATTTCTCGGACTGCTTATAAAAATCCCAGTTTAATTACTCTAGATGCTACATGTTGTGGCGGATTGCATCTAGAAATGCCAAGTTGGCATCTAGCTTTAATTGCTTTTACCAAAAGTGGTGGTTACAGTGCTTTTAGATTTAAGCAACTAGGACAAATTCTGCAACCAACATTAATTCTTTGGGGTGACTCAGATAAAATCTTAGGCACTACAGATGCAAAAAGATTTAAACGGGCAATTCCCAATAGTAAACTTATTTGGATTCAAGATTCCGGCCATATCCCCCATTTAGAGCAACCACAAATTACAGCCAAGCATATTCTTGAATTTGGAGAAGAGTCATAAAATGTGTAAAGAAAGAGACTAGGGGCTAGAGGCTAGAGACTAGTACAAAAAGGCTGAAGTATGAAGTCTGAAGTATGAAATGAAGAAACCCTTAGAGTGAGCTTTTCAGCAATTTATAATGGGTGCTTTATTTCCGCCGTACTGTACTAGTGTTTTTGACTCAGTACAAGCTTTGATCAGTTAGCTAATCATCAAAAAAAGCATAACTAATATAAAAAACTTCTTTCTAGCCCCTAATCTTCTAGTCTCTAGCCTCTGTTGAAAGCCAAAAATTGCACAAACAAAGGGTGAAAGGAATTCTTCAAATCTCCCCTTTCACCCTTTGATATTTATTGATTTCCGACTAACAAACCAAGATAAGCGATCGCTTAAACACCGACTTTTTGTTTTGACCACACACCGTTCTGATCTTCATCAAACCGCTGATGTACAGCTTCCCAAGCAGCTTGTTCTGCATTAAATTCATCACTGGTTTCATTCAACACAGCATTGTAACGCTCGATGAAGACTCTTTGAGCTTTTTCAGACAGATGAGCGCGAACTTCAGGAGATAAATCCTCTGGGCTATTACATGGCCCAGGACAAGGATGGGCTAACGTTTTATCCATTGTACTCAGTTCTTCAGCACCAGCACTTTCTAAAAGTAGTTGAAATTCGCCGACGCGATTAGCGGGAACTTCTGCCATTAATAAGAATTCGCCAGCTTGTAAGCGAGTTTGGTATATGGCGGCCTTATCTTCAGGCATTCCCCAAGCAGTGAACACCGAAACTAAACCAGCACCAGCACTACCTGCGATCGCACCACTTGCAGCCCCTAACAGTAATGCACTGATTGGCCCAGCGGCCACAATCGGGCCGACAAAGGGAATGAACAGTACACCTACACCTGTGAGCAAACTTAGGAAAGAGCCAAACAGCGAACCAAAAATCGCCCCTGTTCGCAACCCGCCTAAAATTACATCTTTTTTAGTAATGAAGCCTGCAATTCTAGTTTCTGACTGGAAATTCCGTCCCATCACAGAAATATGATCTCTCGGTACACCTCGGTCGAGTAAACGTCGAATTACATCATCAACTTGCTTCTGTTCTTTAAATACAGCGGAGATAGTACGCTCTGCTTGATAGACTTCTGGCACTTGAATACTCCTTAAAATCTGTTTTTTATAGTTGACTGACAAATAGGCAAATGCGGGAGATAATTTCTTCCCGCAGCCTAGTATGTTCAGTCAGATCCTATGTTTAGAGATCAATCTGCGTTTAACTACACGCCCACAGGAGTTTTTGTGCCTGTTTCTGGCTTGCTTCCATCTGGCTGCAATTCTTGTCCTTCAATAAATGAGCGCAGCATCCAAGCCATTTCTTCATGCTCTTCCATCAGTCCAGTTAAAAAGTCAGCAGTTCCTTCATCATGGAACTCTTCACTGGATTGATCTATATGTTCTCTGAGATTGCGAATAATCTGTTCATGATCTTCAACAAGGTTGGCTACCATTCCTGTGGCTGTGGGAACATCACCTGAATGTTCTTTGAGAGTAGCAATTTGGAGAAATCCTTCCATTGTGCCAATAGGGTAACAACCCAAAGCACGAACTCTTTCAGCTAAAGCATCAATATTTTCAGTCAGTTTTTCGTAATGTTCTTCCCAAAGTTGGTGCAGGCTACGGAACTGAGGGCCGACTACATCCCAATGATACTTTTTGGTTTTGACTAACAGTAAATAGGCATCTGCTAAATCTTGATTTAACAGATTAGCCACACCTTGACGCTGTTCTTCTGTCAAACCAATGTTGATCGCACGCATTGATTCTAATTCCTAAATAAACTTATTTATAAGTTCACAAAAATCAAGGTCTATTTACATCAACCATAGGAAAGATTGGAATTGCATAATTATTTACCACTTAAGGTGAGAGTGATTTATGACTTAGAATAGAAATATGGTTAATAGCATTAATCTTCATCTATAAAAATAGACACCTTGATAAAATGAATCAATCAAGGTATCTAAATTAAATAAACAGTATATAGAAGGGAGGAAAAAAGGATGAGGAATATTTCTACTAATTAGCAGTCACAGTATTCGGTTGGTAAATAATTATCATTCAAGTATTACGCAGAATTACCAAATATTATTACTTAGATTACTTGTGAAGCTGCTAATTAGTCTCAGAAATTTTTACTTTTTACCTGTTACTTTTTCCAACAGATTTTCTACTTCATCTTCAACTGAGGTTGCAGCTTGAGAATTTTCTGGACGCTTCATTTTATCAATGTCAGCATCACCTTGAACTTCGTTGAGTCCTTTATTGGATTCTTCTTGTACTTTATTCAATCCAGGAGGAGCAGACCGACCAATTTCGTCAGTTTTCTTTTGAGTTTCTAGTAGTTGTGTGGTAGCTTCTGTAGGGTCGCTTTTATAGCTTTCAATCGCAAAAGCAGGAAAAGCATTAGAAAATAAAACTAATGCACAGGTAAAAGCTACAATTAGGAAACGTACTGGACGCAATAGAGATAGAACAGAAGTCATATTTTTCATGTGAATTCCTCAAAAACAACGTTAACAACACATAAGTTATATTTTTCTAGCGCAGCAAATCTTAGCCATCATTAGGTTAAATGTTGGCGAATAAATTATTAAGAAATGCTTAACTAGCAAGTTATTTTTAGGTAGATATTTGCAGAACAGTTTAATTGTGAATTACTTGTACTGTTGCTGGATGAAAGCTCATATAGCCATCCAGTTGTATACTGTTTTCACAATCATTTTTCTAGCGAATTTCACCTAACTTATATTTACTTGGAATCATCCTACTTTGGGATCGACCTGTAGAGTGAAGTTTATCGCTTCTGAGTTAGAGACAATATCAACCTGTAGGTAGAGTGGCTGAATATCAGGAAATTTGGCTATTTATTGCTTTTATCTGGAGTTAGTGCCTGGCTGGTAATCGATTAGCTTGTGGTATTTATATGGGAATCTGGTTTAATTGCTGTGTAGAGGGAGAACAGGGAACAGCAAAGAGAATAAATAGACAAGATTTATCCGACAATACTTTTGCTAAAAAATTAAATAACTGTCCAAAAATTAGCGATGTCTAACGACAAGCCGCTTTGCGTCTACGCACCCATTTAAATATATATTTCTCTCCAGATATTATGAAAATTTATCAACATCATCCTTGGCCGCAAACCCTAGAGGAAGCTATCACCATTCAAGAAAGTTTGCGCGAACAAGTGACTACAGAAGATCAACTCCCAGAACCTATCAGTTATGTTGCTGGTGTCGATATGGGTTTTGCAGCTGATGGAACAATTAGCCGCGCCGCTGTAGCAGTACTGAGTTTTCCTGATTTAAAAGTTGTAGAAACAGCCCTGGCGCATCGTCCGACTTCATTTCCCTACATACCTGGGTTCCTTTCCTTTCGAGAAATTCCGGCTGTACTTGATGCTTTAGCAAAAATTCAAACAGTACCAGATATTATTCTCTGTGATGGACAAGGTATTGCCCATCCGCGCAGATTTGGTATAGCCAGCCATCTAGGGGTAATTTTAGATATGCCGACAATTGGTGTGGCTAAATCACTGTTAATTGGCAAACACCAAGAATTGCCAGAAACTAGAGGTAGTTGGCAACCACTCGTACATAAAGGTGAAACTATTGGTGCAGTGTTACGGACGCGTGTTGGGGTTAAACCTTTGTATATTTCTAGTGGTCATAAAATTAGCTTAAACACAGCAATTGATTATGTATTACGCTGTACACCAAAATATAGACTACCAGAAACGACCCGTGTCGCTGATAAGTTAGCTTCTAACAGATAATCACTGAAACATTCACAAAAGCCAACATTGCAGCATGAATGACAAAAAAGATACGCTGGAATAGTGTAGAAATGTATAGAATCTTGTAAAGATATAAAATATAGTCTTTTTTAAGATGCAAACATTACAAGCTCTTTCTTCAATGCAACTGTCTTTAGCTCCGAATCAATGTCAGTCTTTGAAGATTGTCGCTCTTGGAGACAGCATAGTTTACGGTTTTGGTGATCCTGAACGCGGTGGTTGGGTAGAACAACTGCGGCGATGGTGGATGTTGCCTGGTAGTGCTGGTCACGTTTTATATAATTTAGGTGTCAGAGGCGATCGCACACAACAAGTAGCCCAAAGACTAGAAGTAGAATTTCGTCATCGTGGCGAACTCCGCAATCGTGTTCCTGATTTAATTATTCTTTCAGTCGGGGTGAATGATTCAGCGCGGTTAGGCCGCCCCAATGGCAAAAATTACACAGATTTTGCGGTTTTTGAATCAGATATCGCCCATTTGCTAGATTTGGCGCAACAACTCTGTCCCGTTTTATTTGTGGGTATGACACCCGTAGATGAAACTAAAATGCCATTTCTGGATTGTTTTTATTTCAATCATACTGACCAACACCTTTACAATGAAGCTACGCGCCTAGCTTGTCAACAACGTCAAATTCCTTACTTGGATATTTTTGACCAATGGATGGGGCGTGGTGAAACTTGGTTAAGCCAACGGATGAATGCTGATGGTTTACATCCTAATACATTAGGCTACCAGGCTTTGTTAGATGATGTGTTGAAATGGGATGCTTTAGCACCCTATCATGCTCAACCAGCATACCAACTCAGATAAGACAGTTACACATCAAGATTGTCTGTTAAAACCGGGTGTAGGGGTGTAAGGGTTTTTTACACCTATACCCATACATCCTTATTTCAAACTTTAATTATTTGTTTGCTTGTGTAAATCTGATAAATGTATCAGCGGAGTCAATCTAAAATCCAAAATTGTTTGACTCACGCCAATTTTTATCAATAAATTCGTCAATAACAACCAGATTTCCGACTTCTTGAAGAAGTCGGAAATCTGAAATTTTCTATGTTTAAAAAACAAATAGTAATCTGATAAAGCAGTAATTGCCAGGAATTTACACTATCCAAAACACATTGGTGTTAAGTAATTCTCCATAGAAAATTTAATTGTAAATTGTTAATTACGTTTATTAACGCTTAGACGTTAACCCAAAAGATATAACTGGTAATTGTTAATTATTAATTAATGTTTATACCGCTATTTTATTAAATATTCTCTGAATATCTCTTAATTTTAACCAATTCACTATTGATTTGTATGACTGTGTTGTAACAACAATTAACATCAAAATAGAGGATAAATGTACATGGAATATGATGAATTAGGTTGACAATTTCCCATTGTTTAAAGAATCATCTTAGGGAAACCAGATAGTCATTCAGAGGAAACCATGCACACAGTTATTCTCGTTCTGATCGAGGTGCTGATTGTTATTGGGCTGTCCCGGCTCATAGGTCTGGCATTCAAATCAATTAAGCAACCTTTAGTAATTGGTGAGATTGTTGCCGGGATTATGCTTGGCCCATCTTTATTTGGATTGGTTGCTCCCCATCTAGCAGCTAGTTTATTCCCACCAGAAACGATTCCGTTTCTCAATGTTTTGTCGCAGGTGGGATTAATATTTTTCATGTTTTTGATTGGGCTAGAACTTAATCCCAAATATCTGAGTGGTCAGTTAGAAGTAGCAGTTTTAACTTCCCATGTCAGCATTTTAGTACCCTTTTCTTTGGGAACTTTGCTGGCAGTACTGCTGTATCCTTTAGTGTCTAATGCTAGTGTTTCTTTTACTGCTTTTGCACTATTTTTAGGGGCAGCAATGTCAATTACTGCTTTTCCAGTATTGGCACGGATTATTACAGAAAATAACTTGCAGGGAACACGTTTAGGAACCCTAGCACTCACTTGTGCCGCTGTAGATGATGTCACAGCATGGTGTGTTTTAGCAGTAGCGATCGCTGTCGCCCGCACTGGTAACTTTTTTGGTGCTATACCCACAATTATTGAAAGCATAGTCTACATTGGCTTTATGCTAACAGTGGGACGCTGGTTTCTTGGACGTTTAGCAACTTACTACCGACGTACTGGACGCTTGAGTCAGTTACTTTTAGCTGTAATTTACATAGCGGTAGTTGGTTCTGCACTCATCACCGAACTAATAGGTATTCACTTGATTTTTGGTGCATTTTTGTTAGGAGCGGCAATGCCCAAGAATGCAGATTTAGTTCGAGAATTAGCGGTGAAAACCGAAGATTTTGTTTTGATATTTCTGTTGCCAATATTTTTTGCCTACAGTGGTTTGCGAACGCAGATTGGTTTATTAAATCGTCCTGATTTGTGGTTATTGTGTGGCTTGGTGCTGTTAGTGGCGATCGCAGGCAAGTATATTGGTACTTATATTGCAGCTCGTTTCAGTGGCATTAATCAACGAGAAGCCTCAGCCCTTGGTTGGTTAATGAATACCCGCGGTTTAACTGAACTAATTGTTCTGAATATTGGTTTGGAGTTAGGAGTAATTTCGCCCTTAGTCTTTACCATGCTGGTAATTATGGCATTGGTAACAACATTTATGACCTCTCCGTTACTGGAGTGGACATATCCAAAACGCCTGATTAAGTTAGATGTCGTTGAACCCGACTTAGAAGCAGAAACAACTGCTGAAACCGCTACTGTGATTGAATCTGCCCCTAGCTACCGGATTTTAGTCCCAGTGGCGAATCCTAGCACGCAAAAAGGTTTGGTGCAATTGGCAGTAGCATTGGCGCTCAATTACAAACAACCGGCGGTTGTCAATCCTCTCAGCTTAATTGAGTTGCAAGAAGATTATGCTTTTGAGAGTACCCCAGTCGAAGCAGAACGATTAATTCTTCAGCGTCGCCAGGAACTAGAAGAATTGATTAATACCTTAGAACCGCCAATAGCTCGTTCTCATATACATCCCATCATTCGCATATCAAGTAATGTAGCGCGGGAAACTGCTCAAATAGCCAAAATTGAGCAACCTGATTTAATTCTAGTCGGATGGCACCGTCCAGCTTTTAGTAATAATCGCTTAGGTGGTCGAGTTGGTCAAATTCTGAGTACTGCACCAGTGGATGTTGCTGTGTTTGTAGACCGTGGTTCCGAACGCTTAGAAAATTTATTGGTGCCTTACTCAGCAAATATCCATGATGATTTAGCCTTGATTTTAGCTTTGAGGCTATTGCTGAACCGTGACACCTGTATGTTGCAGATTTTACAAGTACTGGGAGATAACCAGCAGCAAGAGGAGTTGAGCTATGAACTGCACAAAATGATGGAGCAATTACCAGCTAGTGTACGCGATCGCATTGAAATTAAAACTGTCGAATCTCCAGAGCCAATTCAAGCTGTAGTAGCAGCTTCCGAAGCAGTTGATCTCACAATTGCTGGCACCAGCCGCGTTTGGGGAATTGAGCGCCAAACCCTAGGCAGATACACAGATGCTTTGGCTATTCAATGTCGTTCCTCGCTACTCATTACCCGCCGTTACAGCCAAGTTACATCTCATCTGGCTTCTGTACTCCCAGAAATTACCAACCAAGAATCAACAGTCAAATAATTTGAGATTTTGGATTTTGGATTTTTGATTGACCTCTCAGATTTATCTGAGAGCTTGTACTATCAAGTTAAAACGATGAATCATTTGAATGTTAAATCTTTAACCTTCTATGGAGTAGCCATAGGTTCAGTGTTACTGTTGTTTAAAACTGTCACCGCCTATGGAGAAAACAATCTCAAAGCGCCTCCTGTAGTTGATGGCCGCTACCTTCTGACTCTGGCGACGAAATTACCCAGTTGTGAAACAGCAAATTCTTTGGTATTAAATATGCAACAATCAGGTATTTACTTGAATGCCTCTTTAGTACCAGATAATTCCAATGCAAAGACTGAACAACAGCCTTCCCTGACAGGTATATTGAAAAATCAACAGATCAGTTTCTCTGGCAAAATTGATCCAAAAATTCTTTGTCTTGATTCCAACTCTCAGATTAACTCAAGTCAAGCGATCGCTATGCAAATGCAGCTGATAGATCAAGATAAAATCACAGGTCAATTAACAGTCAATGGGATTCCTCAAACTCTGAGATTCACTGCTGCTAAACAATCAACCCCAGAAAAATCACAAAAGTTAAATAGACAGTCAACTACCTACACTGACCTGAGTACAGGTGAGCGTGTAGGCTTGCAAAATCCCTAAGAAATTAGGATCACGGTATGCAACGCAAGAGTTGGTTAGGGCATCGAGATTTGGTAAGGCTAAACGTACAAATATTTCCCTAGTTTGTACACGCCAGTTTGCTTATGCCGGGGAACCCGTCCACCGCAACTGGCTCCTCTTTATGGTCTAGTCGTGAATAGAAGATACGCTTACCAAATTGCCCGAAGGGACGGAGTTTTACTCTAAATACAAATTAGCAATAGTTTGGGTTATCCCTATGAATCAAGTAACACGAGTACCAGTATTGTCGCTAAATGGCAACCCGCTTATGCCGACTACACCAGCGCGGGTAAAGAAGTGGATAAAAGCGGGTAAAGCGGTAGGAAAGCGCAATAAAGTTGGCGTATTTTACGTCCAATTATTGTGTGAACCATCAGGATATGAAACACAAGAAATAGTAGTTGGCACAGATAGAGGCAAGGCATTTACAGGAATTGCGTTTCAAACCAAACTAGCAACAATTGCGTTATTTCATGCTTGTTTGCCTGGATTTTATAAATCAAAGAAAATAAGCAAGGACAGGCAGTCGGTAACAGGAAAGATGGCAAAACGGGCTGAGTTAAGACATATTCGCAGAGGACAGCGTATTAACCGCAAAGTGCCATTCAATCTAAGGAATCATCGCCAGAAAAGATTTTCTAATCGTCGTCAAAATAAGTTACCTCCTAGTGTGAGAGCCAATAGAGAAATGGAATTACGCATCTTAACTGAGATGTCAAAAATACTTCCCTTAACTGAGATTAGAGACGAGTCTTGTGGCGGTAATTATAAGAAAAATGGATTTGGTATATCTCCGGTAACAGTTGGTCAGGAATGGTTTAGATTGCAAGCATCAAAAATAGCGGTAGTTGTAGAGATAGATTCTCTCGATACAGGCAAATATCGTGACCATTTAGGACTTGTAAAAAACAAAAAAGATAAGTCAGAACAAAGTGCAGAGACTCATGCGAATGATGCAATAGCATTAGCATCAACAGCATTTATTGAGTACAAAAAGTTTCATACCGCATCGAGTCACGGACATCATTGGATAGGAGAATGTAAAGTAACCAAAGCACCATTCATTGTCGTAACTCGTCCTAAATTATTTAGACGTAAATTGCATCAAGAAAATTATTTAAAGGGTGGCGTTTTAAAAAGACAAGGTGGAACTATAACACCATTTTGCTTTCGGTCAGGAGACTATGTTCAAATTCAAAAAAAGGGTGAAGTAATACGTGGGTGGGTTGGTGGTTTTACTAATTCTGGTAAAACAAAAAATATCTCAGTTTATGACCACAATTGGTTGCGTACTGGGCAGTTTAATCCTCACAGTGTCAAGTTAATTCAACGGAGTTCAAGATTATGCGTAGCGATATAGATAAATGCAATTCCTCCCGACACCGAATCAGAGATTACGGTGTGGGACTCCTTGCGGGTTTAGTTGAAATATGGGCAAATTATGGAAGTCAGGAATTTGGTGAAGAAAATTAAGGGTTTGGCTGGTGAAAGGGTAGATATTTTCAAAACCCTGACACCCTCCCAAAATCAATATTCTTGTTGCTTCAGACTTTTGACCAATTCTGCAAAACTTCCTCATGTCTAAATCTACAAGGAATCAAAATAATGTATACCAGCCCAAAACCTAAATGGTTTTCATGGAGCCAGCGTTTGTTTAGTATTAGTTTACTGGGATTTTACACAGCAATTTCTTTAGAAGCTGGTAGTACTAATGCCGCACCAATCGCTAAATTGAATGATTGGCGATTTTATCCAGAAGCGGCACAACTTGAATTTACACTGTCAGCAGGTACAACTCCGCATTACTTTTATCTTGCCCAACCTCCACGTTTAGTTATTGACCTGCCAGATACTAAATTGGGTTATGTTGTTACCAAGCAAAGTTATCCTGGCGCAATTCAACGAGTCCGAGTTTCTCAATTGAACGCCACCATAACTCGGATTGTTCTAGATTTAGCAGCCGGAAATTATATCGACATCAACCAGGTAAAACTACAACCTGTGTCTAGACACAACCCTACACGCTGGGTATTACGTCCTTTTACTTCTAGTACAAATCTTTCTATTCAACCTACAAACATACAGCCTACTTTTAATAACCTACCGCCAACTTCTGATAACTACTATCCTCAAACACCTACTAACTTAAATCCAAATCCTAACTATCTAGAGTTACCTAATACTTTACCGCCCATCACTACTAACCAACAACAACCTTACATCACAGTACCTCCCCTCACCCCCAGTAACCCATATCAAATCCAAGGCTCGGTTCTTCCTCCACCAAACTTCCCTAATCAACCTAGTAACTTGAATAATATTCCGCCCCTAGCCAGTCCTAATTTTCCCATTCCCACAGCACAAAGCACACCCAACTATCAATCTAATGAAGTCCAAATCCCAGTGATTGAGTTTGGACAACCTCTTCCCAAGCCATAAGTTAAAAGTGCTGAGTCACCGAACTTTGCTCAACGCGGGGAACCCGCGCACGCAAGTTCTCGCTGAGTGCTGAGTGCTGAGTGCTGAGTGCTGAGTAAAAATACTAGCCTCTAGCCTCTAATCCCTAGCGTCTAACCTCTCTTTCTCCCCACACTAAAATCTATCGGTTTCTTGAGGTGCTGTAACTGCTCCTGGTTGAGATGTGAAGAAGTTTTGTGCTGCTTCGTTTTGATAAATACATCTAATATCAGGTTTGTCGCTATCTAAACTACCCGTAAAACCAAAGGTATTCAGACGATTTTTACATTCCCGGACTTGTTCAGATGTGACAAGTTTGCGTTGTTCTAAAATTGCCCAGTTATTTTGCCGTAACACACACCCAGGACGCATACTTGGTTGAGCAACATAAACGTTAAATGGGTTGAGTGTGACAAATAATCTTGCATCCATCACCATTGCACTAGCGCCGTATTGTACGCAAATCTCTGGGTTGGGTGCTTTTGTATCAATAAACTCCCGCGAAGCGACGTTGGCGGGTGTTAATGTAGTTGTCGAGCTAAAAGCAATGCCAATCCCAATACCTAAAACTAGCACCCCTCCCAAAATAGCGATCGTGGTGAGGTTGAACAGAGAAGGCTGAAAAGCCGGTGGTTTAGATGTTGTGGCTGATCTACCAGTAGATTTACGTCTCATTTTTACTTTACACCTTCACGTTTTGGAAAGCAGGGAGCTTTCTGAACTGCTCTCCCTATTTCAGTATGCCGATTCTTGACGATGATTGTCTGCAAAATTTAGCAGCCCAATGACTTTTAGAAGTTTAAATAGTATTTTCTCCAGATATTTAGTGATTAGTAATACATAAATTGCAAAATAAGTATTTTTGATTATATGTATTAATTAAGTCAACTAAAATTGTAAAGTATTCTTACAAAAACTTTGATCAATAACTGAAAGCAAGTGACATCTCAAAAAGCGTTTCTCTGGGAAAAAAACTTTAAAACTACACAGTTTCAACTTTTACTAGCCGATAGCCTAACAATTTTTTGGGGAGAGTGGTTAAAATTGCGGGCAAGAATCACCCAAGTTGCCGCCACTGGGTTAGTATCACCACTAATATATATTTTGGCTTTTGGTTTGGGACTGGGTAGCTCAATTAGGCCAGGCTCAAGTGTTACTGGGAATTATGATAACTATTTAGAATTTATTCTGCCGGGGATGGTAGCTTTATCGTCGATGACGATTAGTTTTGGCGGTACAACATTTTCTCTTTGTGGCGAAAGGCTGTTTAGCAAAACCTTTGAAGAGACGTTACTGACTCCCATCCATCCTATAGCTTTGCATATTGGCAAAATGCTGGCGGGAATTTTGCGGGGTTTGATGACATCCGGTTCGGTAATTTTGGTAGCACTACTGTTTACCGGAAACTGGAATTTTCTGAATCCGTTATTTTTGCTGTTGCTGGTGCTGAATTGTGCGGTATTTGCTGGGTTGGGGGTAATTATTGGTTTAAGTGTGCGATCGCTCGAATCTGTGGGACTATATAACAACTTCGTCATTGTCCCTATGTCTTTCCTCGGTGCAACTTTTTTTGACCCCAGCACCTTACCAGTAGCGTTGAAATGTGTAGTTTACTTATTACCTTTAACTTACGCCAGCACTGGTTTACGGGCTGCCGTTTACTCACCTTTATCAGAGTTTCCTTGGTACAGTATACCGATTTTATTAGTAGTGGCGATCGCTTTATCCTTGTGGGGTAGTTATAAATTTTCTCAGCAAAAAGATTAATGAGTTCCAAAAAAATAAAAGCCCTGCACAAATTTTTGTGTAGGGTTTTTTAGTTACATTGACTAGCGCACTTAACATCTTATTATTTGGCTTTACTGCGCCATCGCTGCTTTAACATCAGCTTCTAATTTCACTTTAGCTTCTTGAAATTCTTGTCCTAATTCAATTAATTCCTCTTCACTGATACACCCACGTACAGCCTCAAAAATTTCACTTTCTTCTTCTTCCACATGATGCTGAACTGCTTCTTTTAAATCAGTCAATTTAGATTTAAACTCAGCATCGCTTGGTTGTAGTGCTTTAATTTCTTCTAGAAGAACCTCAGCTTCTTCGTGTTCTTCTTCCGCTTCTTCTATGTATTGTGCAGTTTTTTCATATTCACGTAATGCTGGGTAGAAAACTAATTCTTCAGTTCTAGCGTGTAAATTTAAAGCTAGATAAATCTGATCAAATATTTCGTAGAGTTTATTTTTATTTGCTTTTTCTGCCTCGGTAAATAGTTTTTCAACTTGACGATGTTCTGCTTCAATTAATGAAAGGATATCCTTTGCTTTAGTTTTAGTCATCTTGCTCACCTTATTGTTTTGAGTTAATTCCTAATAGAAATACTGTTTAAATTTTTACTAATTAAAAATAGTGAAACCTCTTTCTTGAGGTATAAACGTATTTAAGTATATGTGTACCATCGGATGATTTATATCAGGCAATACGGTTCAGTTAAGAAAGTTTTCCAGTGGAGACAAGGGAACAGGGAACAGTAAAAGATAAAAAAGCTTATCTGAACTGTATTGTTATATAAGGACGCAAAGAAAACCCACTATCCCCTCTGCGTCTTTGCGCCTCTGCGTGAAATCATCCATAAAAAATTTGGGACTGAGAATCAACCCAGCCCCGAAATAAGGTAAAAAAAAGCGGGCTAACCGCTATATTGTGGTTAACCCGTGCAGCTTTGGGAACGCGCAGAGAAATTACTATTGCAATACCAACTTAACGTTAGCGTTTTGCAGACCGCGCTGTTTTACTTCAGCCAAAGTCTTGTTGACTGCATATTTTTGATTAATGGAGTTGATTAACTCGGTTTGGTTGTGCTTTTTAGCAACGCCCCACAGGTCAGCGATGAGGTCGAAGGAACCATCGCTATTGCGAGACCAGCCGAGATCATATTCGCCTTCCAAAACAGCAACGATGTCGGAACGTACACGCTGACCGTTATAACCGCGTACATCTGCTTCTGTCTTTACGGTAATACCCAAGTCGCGTAAAGAAGCTTTGAGGATTTCTGCATCGGTGATTTTGGTGCGAAGAGTGCTAAAGTGAGACATTTGGGTTTCCTCCAATGAGAAGATTGAGAAAAGAACAACGGTTTATCATCGGCAAGCCGCGCTTATCAGGAGGCGGCTTTTTCTTTTAACTGCTAGTTTGTTCAACTAGCCTTTCCCCTGGGTTAGCAGGGAAAGCTTTTAGAACTCCATTCGCTGATATTCAGCAACGGAGGCTGCGGCTGGTCTTGCTCGCTGTCTAGCCCAGTCTCTGAGGGCTGTTACCTGTTCTTGCATCGTGCGAGACAGTGGCAAGGTTGCTTTCAGTGCCGCAATAATATCTAGTTGGGTGAACTCACGGTCTTGGGCAAAGGCTTCATACATTGCCGCAACGATCGCTTGTTCAATTTCTGCCCCAGAAAAGCCATCAGACATCTTGGCTAATTGCTCTAAATCAAAGCGAGTGATGTCCTCACGACGGCGTTTGCTTAAGTGAATATTGAAAATATCACTCCGTTCTTCAGGTGTAGGCAGATCCACAAAGAAAATTTCATCAAATCGACCTTTCCTCAAGAATTCCCCAGGTAAACGTTCGACTCGGTTAGCTGTAGCCATGACAAACACTGGAGATTTTTTCTCTTGCATCCATGTGAGGAAAGACCCAAAGATCCTGCTTGATGTGCCGCCATCGGAATCACCAGAACCAGCACTACCTGCAAAGGATTTGTCTAACTCGTCAATAAACAGAATCGCTGGAGAGATAGATTCTGCTGTTTTGAGGGCGTTACGCAGATTTGCCTCACTTCGTCCCACCATTGAGCCGTCGTATACGCGTCCCATATCTAAGCGCAACAGCGGTAAACCCCAAAGCCGGGATGTTGTTTTGGCTATCAATGACTTACCGCACCCAGGAACTCCTAAAATTAGCATCCCTTTGGGTTGGGGTAAACCATACTCTCTTGCTCTTTCGGTAAAAGCATTAGAGCGTTGCTTCAGCCATTTCTTTAATTCTTCTAAACCACCTACAGCATCAATGGTTTCATCTTCTTCAATGTATTCTAATATACCATTGCGGCGGATTAGCTGTTTTTTCTCAGATAAAACTATATCAACTTCTTCTTCCGTGAGCCGCCCAGTAGTAACTTGGGCTTTGCGATATACTTTCTCAGCTTCATCTTTAGTTAAACCTAAAGCAGCTCTGAGCAGCTTTTCCCGTGCTTCTGTTGTTAAACGTCGCCCACGATAATGATCTAAATGAGAGCTTAAAACTTTATTCAACTCCGCCATATCTGGCAGTTGGAAGTCTAAAACAACCACTTCCTTCTCCAGTTCTATGGGGACTTGATGCATTGGTGACATTAAAATAATATTTTTTTGCTGCCCTTTAAAACTGGCGATCGCATCTCGCAACGATCTTGTTGTGGCAGGCGCATCAATAAATGGATGTAAATCTTTAAGAATAAATATACCTGGTTCTCTTTGCCGAATTATCCAATCAATTGCCGCCTCTGGGGAAACTGTGTTGTGTTGGCTCACATTTCGGGGTTGACCATATTCCACGATGCCATGAGTTACTGTCCATACATAAACTCGGCGCTGGGGCTTTAACACTTGAGCGATTGTGGAAATTGCTTGCTCAGCCCGCTCTTCCTCGGAGGTCACAAGGTAGATTAGAGGGTATTGAGCTTGAATTAAGATGTTGAGCTCTTCTTTCATACAATCGACCTACTTGAGACCTAATACAGTAAAGAACAGACTTCGTTTGTAACGATGGCTAAATTATGAATCACTCATTCATAATTCTTATCTAGCAAGGGACTAGCTCTTCCTCACTCTTGGGATGGGTTTGTGCTTCTTCGATTTCATCAATGGAAAGAGGCTCTTGACCAATCAATCCTGGCTGATTACCTAAAGCAACTAGTTCCCCATCACGTAATACGAGTGGACTTTCGCAAGTCGGACAGGAATAAACTCTATGAGTTCTCCCATAAGCAGAAGCTTCTAATTCCTCTACTAATTCTGAGTTCGCCAAGTAAAAGTAGAGGGCGCGTTCGGCAAGCTCTGACATTGGCTCAGAATCAATTGCTGAACGTATCTTCAACCTTTTGTGCAGTTCTGGCGATATATAAAAAGTAACCTTTTGCTTAGTTTGCGTTTGCATATAACTCTTTGGCGGTCTTACCCGGGTATGTATATCACGTTATCGGCTCCTTTGTCGGTTGTCAAGCTGGTAAAACGTTTTGACGGCAGTTTTGTTACATTTATTTACATATTTTTTCGACCAATAAAATTGGTTAAGTTATCTTTCAAACATTAAGCTAATTTAAGTAAATCCTAGTGAATCAACAAAAAAAACTGACAAAATCTTGAAAAATCCTAATATTCAATACACTTAAACAAACCTAGTAAGATAAAAGATGAAGATGTAATCATGACTGATAATTCAGTAAAAACTTGTAGTTATAAACAAAAAAATTATACTAAATATCAAAATATAAAGAGTGCGATCGCTTTCTTGCTGCTGTTATCGGGATGCAGCCAACCTTTTCGGGTTTCTGACACTCAATGGCAAACTTATAGCAATTCTCGTTACGGATTTGAATTTCCTTACCCCAGTAATTGGACTGTGTTAGCAGTTCCCGAAAATGATGATGGTATTGTCTTAGTTTCACCACGGAGTCAAAATGTGGAAATGAGAGCTTGGGCAAGCAATCTTTCACCAGATACCAAAAATGTCATCCAGCCTAACTTTCAGACCACTCAAGGAGTATCTGGAGTTTTGTTAGTAGAAGTTGGTCAGCAAGAAGGTGCGATGAAACTGACCTTAACTCAAGGTAAAGTTACCTATTACTGGCAAGGAAAAAGCCCCAGCCAAGAATTTTCCAACTATTACCCGTTGTTTTATTACATAGCCCAGCAATATCGAATAAAAGTATGAAGTGTGAAGTGTGAAATCCTGAAAGGTTGTGCCTTTTGACAGATGACTATTGACCAATGACCAATGACCAATGACAATCACTACTTTTGATGGTTGAGGGGGTACACAAACCTGATAGATTTAGCTATCAGCGAGTAAAAACTGGTGAAAATGAAAGTCCTGGTTATTGGTGGCGATGGGTATTGCGGTTGGGCAACCGCACTTTACCTCTCCAATCGAGGTTACGATGTTGGAATTTTAGATAGTTTGGTGCGTCGGCACTGGGATAACGAACTTGGTATCGCAACTCTGACTCCGATCGCACCGATTCAGCAACGTATCCAGCGCTGGCAAGATTTGACCGGCAAATCTATCGACCTATTCGTAGGCGATATTACAAACTACGAATTTCTGCAAAAAACTTTACATCAATTTGAACCAAATGCGATCGTGCATTTTGGCGAACAGCGTTCCGCGCCATTCTCCATGATTGATCGCGAACATGCAGTTCTCACCCAAGTCAATAACGTAGTTGGTACACTCAACTTGTTGTATGCCATGCGCGAAGATTTCCCCGACTGTCACTTAGTCAAGTTGGGAACAATGGGCGAATATGGTACACCCAACATCGATATTGAAGAAGGGTATATCACTATTGAACATAATGGGCGCAAAGATACCTTACCTTATCCCAAGCAGCCCGGTTCGATGTATCATCTCAGCAAAGTGCATGATAGCCACAATATCCACTTTGCTTGTCGGATATGGGGATTGCGTGCCACAGACCTCAACCAAGGTGTTGTGTACGGAGTCTTAACCGAAGAAACGGGAATGGACGAACTGTTAATTAATCGCCTAGATTACGATGGTGTATTTGGTACAGCTTTGAACCGCTTCTGTATTCAAGCAGCAATTGGCCATCCTTTAACTGTGTATGGTAAAGGTGGGCAAACTCGCGGATTCTTAGATATTCGTGATACAGTCCGCTGTATGGAATTAGCGATCGCAAATCCCGCTGAACCAGGAGAATTCCGCGTCTTCAACCAATTTACCGAACTCTTTAGTGTTGGTGACTTGGCATTAATGGTGAAAAAAGCAGGTAACGCCTTGGGATTAAATGTTGATATCAACAACATAGATAACCCCAGAGTTGAAAAAGAAGAACATTACTTCAATGCTAAAAATACCAAACTGCTTGACCTCGGCTTACAACCTCACTACCTCTCAGACTCGTTACTTGATTCGCTGTTAAACTTTGCAGTTAAGTATCAGCAACGAGTTGATAAAAAACAAATTTTGCCAAAAGTTTCTTGGCATAGAAATTAGGTCAAAACTGTATGAGGCTGGTGACAGAGTTTTATTTCAATCAAATCACTCGCAGGCCTCAAACTGGTCGTCATACTGCGCTAGTATATGACGACCAGACAGTTGTAGTTTATGGTCTAGAAATGCTCAAAAATTAATGCGACGATAGATTTCTGTAAAACCATTATCACCAAAAAGAACGCAACATAACTTGGGCGATCGCCTGATCTTGTAATTGGCTTCCCAGAGAAAACCCAAAAGTCGCTACGCCATTACTCAGCACTCAATATTTCTGACCATACACAATTGATTCTGCCACGGGAGACAGTTTACTCTGTTGTGGAACCCGAAATTCAACATCAGTTGAGATTACCTGCGTGGACTGAATAATTTTTGTATGAGAATAGCCCTATTCACCGAAACCTTTTTGCCGAAAGTAGATGGCATAGTCACACGCCTACGCCATACCGTTGACCATCTACAGCGTAATGGAAATCAAGTTTTAGTGATTGCCCCAGAGGGTGGAATCACGGAACACAAAGGAGCGAAAGTTTACGGCGTTAGTGGCTTTCCCTTGCCTCTGTATCCAGAGTTGAAAATGGCACTACCCCGCCCAGCCATTGGTTACACCTTAGAAGAATTCCAGCCAGATATTATTCATGTTGTAAACCCTGCTGTGTTAGGATTATCAGGCATTTTTTATAGCAAAGTTCTGAAAATTCCTTTAGTAGCTTCTTACCATACCCATTTACCTCAATATCTCCAGCATTACGGTTTAGGAATGTTAGAAGGCTTGTTGTGGGAATTGCTCAAAGGCGCTCATAATCAGGCATTGTTAAATCTTTGTACTTCGACAGCCATGATGGAGGAACTATCATCACATGGCATTGAACGAGTAGACTTGTGGCAAAGGGGCGTAGATACAGAATTATTTCATCCTGATTTAGCCAGTTTAGAGATGAGATCGCACCTTTCACAAAACAATCCTGAAAGTCCCTTGCTGCTTTATGTTGGTCGCTTGTCTGCCGAAAAAGAAATTGAACGCATTAAGCCAATTTTAGAAGCAATTCCCCAAGCGCGATTAGCCTTAGTTGGCGATGGCCCCCATCGCCAAGCACTAGAAAAACACTTTGCTGGAACCAACACACATTTTGTTGGCTATCTTATGGGACGTGAGTTAGGTTCTGCCTTTGCAAGTGCTGATGCTTTTATTTTTCCTTCCCGTACAGAAACTTTAGGGTTAGTCTTATTAGAAGCGATGGCCGCTGGTTGTCCAGTAGTCGCCGCCCGTTCTGGCGGCATCCCTGATATAGTCACAGATGGTGTGAATGGATATCTTTTTGATCCCAAAGCAGATATTCAAGATGCTATTTCTGCCACAATTCGCCTCTTGGAAAATCAACAAGAACGAGATATCATTCGTCAAAACGCTCGTAAAGAAGCAGAAAAATGGGGATGGGCAGCTGCCACACGCCAGCTGCAAGATTACTATCAAAAAATAGTCTCGACAAAACAGCCAACAGTAGCAGTTTAAATTAAGGATGGGAATTGTGGGGCAGTTCTGCTCCACAATTTTCAGAACGATTAACGATAGATAAAAGCACAATCTCAGCTTTAAATCTAAAATTTAAAATTTAAAATCTCAAATTACCATGACTCTTCCCAATCCTGGTAGCGTCTTGGCTACATTAACTGAACTTACACAAGTTAATCGCACCCACGCCTTACTACGTCGTGTCAAAGACCTTTCTGTTAACGAATTTGTTTGTCTACTTGATTTTATAACTGCTGAGTTCCAACAATTTCTCAGAGCGATTGAATTAATTAATAATGAAGCTCTAGAAACAATGTTGGAGAAAGTATTAGAAGCAATTACCCTCAAAATTGGTCAAATTCTCCAAGCCGAACACACAGCAATTTTTTTAGTTGACTATGATAAAGGTCAACTCTGGTCAAAAGTTCCTCAAGATAATAGTCAAAAGTTCTTAGAAATTAGAACACCGATTAATGTAGGTATTCCAGGTCATGTGGCGAGTACAGGCCAATACTTGAATATTGCGGAAACTGCAACTCATCCTTTATTTAGTCCAGATTTAGAAAAACAAATGGGCTACAAAATTCGGAATATTTTATGTATGCCTGTTGTGAGTAGTAAAAGTCAAACTGTCGCTGTTGTCCAACTGGCAAATAAAGAAGGTAATATTCCTTTTAATCATGAAGATGAAAACTGTTTTCGAGATTTTGCGGCTTCCATTGGGATTATTTTAGAAACTTGTCAATCTTTTTATGTTGCAGCCCGCAACCAACGGGGCGCAACAGCATTATTACGCGCAACTCAAACATTAGGGCAAAGTTTAGATTTAGAAGCAACTTTGCAAATAGTTATGGAACAAGCCCGAATTTTGATGCAAGCAGACCGCAGTACACTGTTTTTGTATCGCAAAGAAATGGGCGAACTTTGGACAAAGGTTGCAGCCGCAGCATCTACAACAGACTCTATCGAAATTCGGATGCCGGCAAATCGTGGGATTGCTGGTTATGTAGCCTCGACAGGGGACGCATTAAATATTCCTGATGCTTATAAAGACCCGCGCTTTGACCCTAGTACAGATAGAAAAACTGGCTATGTAACACGGAATATTTTGTGTTTGCCAGTGTTTAATTCTGCTAATGAATTAATTGGGGTAACGCAGCTAATTAATAAGCAAAAAGGCAGTTTTACTGCTTCTGATGAAGAATTTATGCGAGCTTTTAATATTCAGGCAGGAATAGCATTAGAAAATGCGCGGTTGTTTGAAAATGTCCTGTTAGAAAAACAGTATCAAAAAGACATTTTGCAAAGTCTATCTGATGCTGTAATTTCTACAGATATGATTGGTAGAATTGTCACAATTAATGATGCTGCTTTAGAGTTATTAGGTTGTCCTTTGGCTGATGCTAATAACAAAAGCAATAAATTATTGTGGGAACAAAATTTAATCGGTCGCTTTGTATGGGAAGTAGTACCAATTGACAATTTACAAATGCGCTTAGAAGACAGTTTAACATCGGGCGCTAGACATTATGTTCCAGAACAAAGTTTAATGGTGGGGCTATATCAAGCACTGACTTTAGACGGGCGAGTGAATAGTGACAATCAAGACTCAGCTTTACAATCAGGGTTTCCCTCTGGGCAAACAAGCACAACTCACCAGTTGATTTTAACAGTCCGCGATCGCAACAACCCGGATTTTTTCATTCCCTGGAATTTACTGTTAACTCCCCCATCCCAATTAATCCCCGCTAATCAAGTAGAACAGTTAGAACGCAGTATTAATTTGACTGTTAATCCCCTCACCAACCCAGAAGGCGGAGTCAGAGGCGGTTTGGTAGTTTTAGAAGACATTAGCCAAGAAAAACGCCTGAAGACTACAATGTATCGTTACCTGACTCCCCATGTCGCAGAACAAGTGATGGCTTTGGGTGAAGATGCTTTGATGGTGGGTGAACGGAAGGATGTGACTATCTTATTTTCTGATATTCGTGGCTACACCACTTTGACGGAAAATTTGGGCGCAGCAGAAGTTGTATCGCTGTTGAACCAGTATTTTGAAACAATGGTGGAGGCGGTTTTTAATTACGAAGGTACTTTAGATAAATTTATTGGCGATGCTTTAATGGCTGTGTTTGGTGCGCCCCTACCACTCACAGAAAACCATGCTTGGCAAGCAGTACAATCAGCTTTAGATATGCGCCAACGTCTCGAAGAATTTAACCAACGGCGAATTATTGAGGAACAACCCCAAATTCGCATCGGGATTGGAATTAGTTCTGGAGAAGTTGTTTCTGGTAATATTGGCTCTCATAAACGCATGGATTACACCGTGATTGGTGATAGTGTAAACTTAAGCGCCCGTTTAGAAGCCGTCACTAAAGAATATGGCTGTGATATTATTTTGAGCGAATTTACCTACCAACTTTGCAGCGATCGCATTTGGGTACGGCAGTTAGATAAAATTCGGGTTAAAGGTAAACACCAAGCTGTGAATATTTATGAGTTAATTGGCGATCGCAACACGCCTTTAGATGCTGATACTCAGGAGTTTTTGTTTCACTATCATAATGGTCGGGCTGCTTATTTAGCTAGGGATTTTGCTGGGGCGATCGCTTGTTTTACTGCGGCTAAAAATATTCGTCCCAAAGACCAAGCCGTAGAAATTCATTTAGAACGTGCATACAATTATTACAAAACACCACCGCCAGATTCCTGGGATGGTGTTTGGACAATTGTCAGCAAATGAAGACCTCAATTTTTATCCTCTTTGCGGGAAGACCCTATGCGAAACGTAGTGGGCGATTTGGGATGAGAGCAAAGTCAGTTTCTAAGATGCTTAACTAATTGAATTGAATTGGATAAGCGTTGTATAGTAGGCACATGGGAAACAAAGCTTACAAATTTAGACTATATCCAAATAAAGAGCAATCCGCATTCCTGGCAAAATGTTTTGGTTGCTCCAGGTTTGTGTACAACCATTTTTTAAGGCTTACAACAGATATCTACGCCCAGGCGAAAAAATCTCTACGTTACAAAGAATGGGCAAAGCTTTTAACAGGTTTAAAGTCAGAATTTGAATGGCTTAAGGAAGTTAATTCCCAAGCATTGCAGCAAACTCTCAAAGATTTAGAGTCTGCATTTGTGAGATTTTTTAAAAAGTTAGGAGGATTCCCAAACTTTAAAAAGAAAAGTAATCGGCAATCTTTTAGAGTGCCGCAGCACTTTTTAATAGACAATGATGGGTTTCTTAGGCTTCCTAAGATGACACCAATTAAGATTGTGATTCATCGGGAGATACTGGGAACACCAAAAAATGTCACTATATCTAAAACACCATCTGGTAAATATTACGCATCAATAGTAACGGAACAAGACATTCCCTATGCTCCCTTAAATGGAGACAAGATAGGTCTTGACCTTGGACTTAAGGAGTTTGTGATTACTTCAAAAGGTGAGAAGTTTGAGAACCCTAGATATTTTCAGAAGTCTTTACGCCGACTCAAGATAAGACAGAGGAGATTAAGCAGAAAACAGAAAGCTTCTAGTAATCGCAGTAAAGCTAGATTAGTTGTAGCTAAGATTCATGAAAAAGTGACTAATCAACGGCAAGATTACCAGCACAAAATTAGTCTGAAACTGGTATCCGAGAACCAAAGAATATCAGCAGAAAGTCTAAACATCAAAGGGATGGTAAAAAACCGCAAATTAGCCAAACAAATAAGTGATGTAGGATGGGGTAACTTCCTCACGATGTTGGAATACAAAGGGGATATCTACGGTTGCGAAGTTCACTATGTAGATAGATTTTTCCCTAGTTCTAAAAGATGCTCCAACTGCGGTTACATCAAACAAGACTTAACACTTGCTATTCGTGAGTGGGAGTGTCCAGAGTGCCGTAAATTCTGGGACAGAGATATAAATGCTGCCTTGAACCTGATGCTGTTCTCGGAATTAAAAATACCCTTGGAAGAAGGGAAATATACGCCTGATCAGCTAGTTGCAAGACTAGGGATGAACCGGGATACTGGTTCAGGACAGGAAGCCACAGGTGCAGCGTAGCTACACCTGTGGTACTTCACTCTTCTGCTTCTCCACCTTCATTTCTAAAAGGACTTTCGCCAATTTTTAGCTGTTTTTTACTCTGCTTTAACTGTTTCCACAAAGCTTTAATTTGTTCGTAAGCATTTTCTGGCGGGATTTTTCCACCTGTCTCTAAGCTACAAACATAACTAACTTTCTGAGCAAATTCCTGAAGATTAGCATTAAATACTAAGTTTTCTGGTTTGACTTGGCCATAATAGCGGCCATGAGGGTAAAGAAAATCATCTTTATTCACTATTCGTTGCTCCACTTGTTAAACTCCGTTATTTTTTCAATATCTGAATTGAAGCCATCACTTATGCATATATCCTGGGTCTAAAGGCAAAAGTGTGTGATAAGTATTTATCTTGAAACAAGAGTTGTGCAGTAATTGCCATTAGTGTACCCTTCTGCCAATTGCTAATTGACATTTTCTCAAATTAAATACTAATCAAATTTTAAACGGTTATTCACTTAGTCATAATTTATACTCTAATTTTATTTGATCAAATAAAATTAGATTGGTGGGTAAAAAAATCTACATTCAGAGTATAATATTTTCCGAGAAAACTAACCTCTACTAGAGGTTATATATTATATCTCTGAGATCAGCATTAGGTAATTAATCTTTACCAAAAATTTGAGGCAACTGGGTAGTAAAACTGCATTTGCAAAAGCAGCTTTTGTCAGGCGCAACACAAGGCATAAAGCAATGTTATGCAGCATTTTTACTTTTAAGGATGTATAAATCAACAAGCTTTTAAAAAAATAAATTGATTGATAGAGATAGTAAAAAGATTTACGAGTAAATACTCAGGAATATTTATCTCAAGCTACCGGAGAAAATGCTGAACTATTATTTAACAAGTTACAAGCAAGAGAATATAGGTGAAGACATTTTAAACAAGTAAAATTTAGGAATAGTAATGTTTTGACATTTTGCCTTCTACCTCCTGCATCCTGCCTGATGTTTAATCTTTTGATCATTCACTGACGATTGATTGACTAATCTTTGTTAACTAAAGATAAAATGGTTAAGCCCGAAAGGACACAAGTTTCTCATTGCTGAAAAGTTTACCTCCTACCATGTCTGTTCATTCCAAGCTGTACGAAGGCAAAGCAAAGATACTCTATACAACAGATAATCCAGAAATCTTGCTGGCAGATTTTAAAGATGATGCAACTGCGTTTAACGCCCAAAAGCGTGGCAGTATCATCGGCAAGGGAAGAATTAACTGTAGTATTTCTAGCCAGTTATTTAAACAATTGGAAGCAAACGGGATTAAAACCCACTTTATTGACAGCCCAGCCCCAAATCAAATGCGGGTAAAAGCCGTAAAAATTTTACCCTTAGAAGTAGTTGTGAGAAATATTGCTGCTGGTAGCCTTAGTCAACAAACAGGTTTACCAGTAGGTACAGTTTTAAAACAGCCGTTAGTAGAGTTTTATTACAAAAATGATCAATTAGGAGACCCGTTGTTGACGCGCGATCGCCTACTTTTAATGGAATTAGCGACAGAGGAACAAGTAGAGCAAATTAAGAATCTAGCATTGCAAATCAACGAGTTTCTGCGGAGCTTTTGGCAGCAATGTGGCATTACCCTAGTAGACTTCAAACTAGAATTCGGCTTAGATTCACAACAGCAGATACTCCTGGCAGATGAAATTAGCCCAGACACTTGCCGTTTGTGGGATACAGCAGAAACTGATCCGAACCGCCGAGTCATGGATAAAGACCGCTTCCGCCGAGATTTAGGAAATGTAGAAGATGCTTACCAAGAGGTGTTACAACGAGTACTACAAAAAGTAGACAGTCAAAATTAAACTGATGTAACTTGTCATTGGTCATTTATATTGACAAAAGACAAATGACCAATGACTAATAACTAGTGTGTGATTGTGTGCGGAAGTGAAGAGGAATAGAAAATGCGTTTATCTCCTATATTAGTAGCAGCTGTAGCAATTGCAGCGCCATTAAGTGGCTCTATCAGAGCAAATGCCCAAACTGCGGAAGGGTTAGAACAAACAGCTAAAATTTTAAAACCCACCACAAAGCAGCCACAAGAGAAGGACGCAGGCCAAAGTTTAGCTAGGGAAAATTTAAAATCTGCGCTTAACTCTACAGAGGCTAAGGTACTAGAAAATACTCAACCCCAATCTGTGAAAGTTTTGCCAACGCAGTTAGGCACAAAACTACAACCACAGGTGATAGTACCAACAATTGCCCAAACGCCAGAAACAATTCCCAATCTTGACAATCAACAGCCCAATACTGTTCCTGATAGTTCAACTCCGGCTACGCAACCAACACCTGCGCCAGAAAATACCAACCAACCGACAACGGAACCTACATCTCCAGAAAATACTAATCCACCAACAATACAACCCGCAGTTCCCATATCTCCAGAAAATACTCAACCGAATAACACCCAACCAGAAAATACTAATCCACCAACAATACAACCCGCAGTTCCCATATCTCCAGAAAATACTCAACCGAATAACACCCAACCAGAGAATACTCCTCCACCAACAATAGAACCTGCATTCCCTTCATCTCCAGGGAATACTCAACCAAATGGTGCTACCGAATCAACGGAACCAAGGGTATTGGTGTCAGAAGTAGTAGTCAGACCCCAAACAGGACAATTAGCGCCAGAACTAGAAGAGAAAGTTTATCAAGTTATTCGGACTCAACCAGGGCGGACAACCACCCGCACCCAGTTACAAGAAGACATTAATTCTATTTTTGGTACAGGTTTCTTTTCCAACGTCCAAGCTTTACCAGAAGATACACCCTTGGGCGTGCGAGTCAGCTTTATTGTGCAGCCCAACCCCGTACTGACAAAAGTGCAAATCGAAGCTAATCCTGGTACTGGTGTTGCTTCTGTCCTCCCTGCTAACACTGCGGATGAAGTTTTTAAAGATCAGTATGGCAAAATCCTCAACTTGCGCGACTTACAAGAAGGGATTAAAACCTTAACCAAACGCTATCAAGACCAAGGTTATGTTTTAGCCAACGTAATTGGTGCGCCCCAAGTTTCGGAAAATGGAGTTGTCACGCTGCAAATAGCAGAAGGCGTAGTTGAAAATATTAAAGTCCGGTTCCGTAACAAAGAAGGTCAAGAAACAGACGACCAAGGTAGACCAATTCGCGGACGGACACAAGAGTATATTATTACACGAGAAGTAGAATTAAAGCCAGGACAAGTATTTAATCGCAATACAGTACAAAAAGACTTGCAACGGGTATATGGACTAGGATTATTTGAAGATGTGAATGTTTCGCTAGATCCTGGTACTGATCCCAGTAAAGTAGATGTGGTAATTAATGTTGCTGAACGTAGTAGTGGCTCGATCGCAGCCGGTGCGGGTATTAGTTCTGCCAGTGGATTATTTGGTACAGTCAGCTATCAACAGCAAAACCTCAACGGCAGAAACCAAAAATTAGGTGCAGAAGTCCAGGTAGGAACGCGGGAATTGCTATTTGATTTGCGTTACACTGACCCCTGGATTGCCGGAGATCCTTACCGCACTTCCTACACAGCCAATATTTTCCGCCGCAGTTCCATTTCCTTGGTGTTTGAAGGAGACGAGGACAACGTGGAAACCTTTAGAGCCGGCGATGACGATGGCGATCGCCCCCGTGTGTTACGTTTAGGTGGTGGTGTTACCTTTACCCGTCCCTTGTCGGCTAATCCCTACGAACGCGCCGAATGGACAGCCTCAGCCGGATTGCAATATCAACGCGTTTCCACCCGCGACGCTGACGGTAATCTCAGAAGATTTGGTACAGTTTACGACGACAATGGCCAACCTGGAGAATTAATTCCCTTAAGCTTCTCTGGTACAGGTCAAGACGACTTGGTGTTATTACAACTAGGTACACAGCGCGATCGCCGCAACAATGCCCTGCAACCTACCAGTGGTTCTTTTCTCCGCTTCGGACTTGACCAGTCATTACCATTAGGTGAAGGTAATATTTTACTCACCAGGCTACGGGGTAGCTACAGCCAATACATCCCCGTAAAACTCACTAACTTTTCCAAAGGCCCACAAACTCTCGCCTTTAACATTCAAGGTGGAACTATCCTCGGTGATTTGCCTCCTTATGAAGCCTTTACTTTAGGCGGTAGTAACTCTGTGCGCGGTTATGAAGAAGGTACATTAGCCAGTGGACGCAGTTACGTGCAAGCATCCGTTGAATATCGCTTCCCTGTATTTTCTATTGTGAGTGGAGCAGTCTTTGTTGATTTTGGCAGTGACTTAGGCAGCAGCACCAGAGCCGCAGAAGTTCTCAACAAAAATGGTACTGGCTACGGTTATGGTTTGGGTGTGCGCGTGCAATCACCATTGGGGCCAATTCGCATCGACTACGGTATTAACGATGATGGTGATAGCCGCATCAACTTCGGCATCGGGGAAAGATTTTAAAAAGTATGAAGTGTGTAGACGCGATCTGCGCGGCTTCCCGAAGGGTAGTATGAAGTATGAAATTAGCTTTTTCACACTTCATACTTCAGACTTTCTCTTGACTCTTTGACCCTTGAACCTTGACTATTTATTAAGGTGTATTAAATTTTCGCCGATGCAACAGCACACCATCGCAGGGGAAATCTGCCAAACCGGAGTTGGGCTGCATAGCGGTATTACTACTAATGTGCGGATATTACCAGCCCCAGCCAATAGTGGGCGTTATTTTGTGCGGGTAGATTTACCAGATTCGCCAATCATTCCTGCCCAAATTGCCGCAGTCAATGAAACTGTACTGTCAACTCAATTGGGTAAGGGTGAAGTATCTGTTCGGACAGTCGAGCATTTATTGGCAACATTAGCCAGTATGGGTGTGAATAATGCCCGGATTGAAATTGATGGGCCAGAAGTGCCGTTGTTGGATGGTTCAGCCCAAATTTGGGCAGCTAGTGTTGCTCAAGTTGGCTTACAACCGCAAACAGCAGATGACAACTCAAATAAATGGGTTCTTGCAGAACCAATCTGGATTTATCAAAATGATGCCTTTGTCTGCGCCATTCCAGCCGCCGAAACCCGCTTTAGCTATGGAATTGATTTTGATTTACCTGCAATTGGCAATCAATGGCACAGTTGGTTATTAGCTGCTGATGTTAGTGATGCTGCGGCTAGCTTTGCGGCGGAAATTGCGCCTGCTCGGACTTTTGGTTTATTACATCAAATAGAATACTTACAAAAGGCTGGATTAATTAAAGGTGGCAGCTTAGACAATGCACTCGTTTGCGGCTCTGACGGATGGTTAAATCCGCCATTAAGATTTGCAAATGAGCCAGTCCGTCATAAGATGTTGGACTTAGTAGGAGATTTGAGTTTATTGGGAATTTTTCCCCAAGCTCATTTCTTAGCATATAAAGCCAGCCACAATTTACATATTCAACTCGCTCAAAGGATTTTAGCGGCACAGCAAAATCCCACTGACAAAATCTGAGGGGTTTCAACGCCATTCCACTTAAATTTCCACAGTCAAAGTCACACAAACTACCAATGTCGTCAATTCTTGCAGAAGTAAATAGTAGCGATGCGATCGCATCCTCATCTGATACCATACAAACTCCAACTGCACCGGAAGTGAAAAAAACCTTCACATCTGAAGAAATTCAGCAGTTGCTTCCCCATCGCTATCCATTTCTACTGGTAGACAAAATTATTGACTATGTACCAGGAAAAGTGGCTGTAGGCGTTAAAAATGTTACTATTAACGAACCTCAATTTCAAGGACACTTCCCCGGTAGACCACTCATGCCAGGTGTGCTAATTGTCGAGGCAATGGCACAAGTCGGTGGAATTGTGTTAACACAACTACCAGAATACAATGCAGGTGGACTGTTTGTCTTTGCTGGTATTGATAAAGCCCGTTTCCGTCGGCAAGTTGTCCCTGGAGATCAACTAATTATGACAGTGGAACTGTTATGTATCAAACAGCGTCGGTTTGGGAAGATGCAAGCTCGGGCCGAAGTTGACGGACAACTCGCTGCTGAAGGCGAATTGATGTTTTCTCTGGTTGGTTAACAACTTGTTTGAGTGTCTTGGTACAGCCGTGATGTACCGAGACACAAACCTAAACAAGCATCACAGGTTAACAACTGTCCACACAGTATTTGAAAATTTCTGGATTTTCGCTGCCCTCACACTTAACTTGCTTTGCCCGACACTTTCGATTGCTGAAGTTATGACAACTCAGCAACGCCAGCTGCTATCAACGCACTGGCTTCTCAAGACAGTTCTGGAGATTCACCCTTGAAGACTCTTATTCATCCAACGGCTGTAGTTCATCCTAAAGCGGAACTCCATCCTACAGTGCAAGTCGGTGCCTATGCTGTGATTGGCGCACATGTCAAAGTTGGCCCTGAAACAATTATTGGCGCTCATGTAGTGCTAGAAGGGCCTTGTGAAATTGGGGCGCGAAATCAGATTTTTCCAGGTGCAGCTATCGGTATGGAACCCCAGGATCTCAAATTTGTAGGAGAACCTACCTGGGTAAGAATTGGTGACGATAATTTAATTCGGGAATATGTCACCATTAACCGCGCCACAGGAGAAGGAGAAGCTACCATCATCGGCAGTAATAATTTGCTGATGGCTTATGTCCATGTGGCGCATAACTGCGTAATTGAAGACCATGTAGTAATTCCCAACTCGGTGGCTTTAGCAGGCCATGTCCATATCGAGTCTCGTGCCAGACTCGGTGGAGTTTTGGGAGTTCATCAATTTGTTCATATTGGTAGACATTCAATGGTAGGTGGTATGTCTCGCATTGACCGGGACGTGCCGCCATATATGCTAGTAGAAGGTAATCCGGTACGCGTCAGAACCCTGAATTTGGTGGGGCTGAAACGTTCTGGAATGTCAGCCAGTGACCTGCAAAACCTCAAAAAAGCCTTCCGCATTCTCTACCGTTCTAACTTGACTTTTAAAGAAGCATTAGAACAGTTAGAACAGCTAGGAGATACAGAAGAACTACAACATTTGCGTCGCTTTATACTCCTGTCTCAAATGCCAGGAAGACGTGGCTTGATTCCAGGTAGAGGTAAAGCAAGCACAAGTGATGATTCTTAAGTTTTATATCTGAGAAATTAGGGGTGAATGTATGGCAGGAGGCAGGAGGACGACAGTCGCTACAACGGGGGGAACCCCCGCAATGCGCTGTCTCCAGAAGGCAGGAGTTAGGATGTTCCTAAAATTCACGCTGCCAAAATACCCTCATCCGTCTGAAATACAGCCATAACTTCTAATTTTTCATGGCAAAATTTTTAGTAATTTTTAATTAAAATGCGGATATTTATCAGCACTGGCGAAGTGTCTGGCGATTTGCAAGGCTCGCTGTTAATTGCAGCAATGCAACGCCAAGCTGCTGCTGCTGGGTTGGCGTTAGAAATTGTCGCCCTCGGTGGCGAAAAAATGGCAAAGGCAGGGGCAAATATTTTGGGCAATACCAGTGGGATTGGCTCAATGGGTCTTTTAGAATCTTTGCCTTACGTTGTACCCACTTTATTAGTACAACGAAAAGCGATCGCCTACCTCAAGCAAAACCCGCCAGACTTAGTAGTGCTGATTGATTATATGGGGCCAAACCTCGGCATAGGTACTTATATGCAGCAAAATCTGCCGGATGTGCCTGTGGTTTATTACATTGCCCCGCAAGAGTGGGTTTGGTCAATGAGTTTGCGAAATACATCTCGCATTGTTGGTTTTACAGACAAACTTTTAGCGATATTCCCCGAAGAAGCAAGATATTATCAAGAAAATGGCGGAAATGTCAGTTGGGTAGGACATCCGTTAATTGATCGGATGCAGGATGTACCTAATCGTCAGGCGGCGCGTGCTGAATTAGGAATTACACCAGAACAAATTGCGATCGCACTTCTCCCTGCTTCTCGTAAGCAAGAACTACAGTATCTTTTACCAGTCATTTTTCAAGCGGCGCAGACAATTCAAGCCAAGTTACCAGAAGCTCACTTTTGGATTCCCTTATCGTTAGAAAGCTTTAAACAACCAATAGAGTCAGCTATTCAAAGTTACGGTTTGCGAGCCACAATTGTCTCTGGTCAACAAAAGGAAGTGTTTGCTGCGGCTGATTTCGCCATTACTAAATCTGGCACAGTCAATTTAGAACTGGCGTTGTTTAACGTGCCGCAAGTGGTAGTTTATCGCCTCAACGCCATTACAGTTTGGATTGCGCGGAAAATCCTCAAAGGTTCCATTCCTTTTGCTTCCCCAGTCAACTTGGTGGTGATGCGGGAAATTGTGCCAGAGTTGTTACAAGAACAAGCTACACCAGAGAATATTACCCAAGCCGCAATGGAAATACTGCTTAATCCTGAACGCAGACGGCAGACATTGACAGATTATGCTCAAATGCGACAATGTTTAGGAGATACTGGCGTATGCGATCGCGCGGCTCAAGAAATTTTGCAAATGCTAACTGAAGTGTGAAGTATGAAGTATAAATTATGAGGTGTGAAGTGTGAAGTTTGAAGTTTGAAGATATGAATTCGACAGACCTCTCCCTCTCCTAAAAGGCGCTACGGTGTACACACAAATCCGGGTTGAGTGCATCTATCCCGCCTCGCAATTTATTCCGAGTCTCATAGCGCAAGTCCTCTTGGGAGGACTCAACCACAAGTTCATTTCAGTTCACGCTTTGTGGACTTTGGCTATGAGCCTGGAACTTTAGTTCAAGGCAGGATGCGATTTCATACAGCAAATTTTCGAGCAAACTATTTTTTACTCAGCACTCAGCACTCAGCACTTTTAACTCAGCACTCAATGAGAAAACGACGACGACCAATCGCAGTTGATTTGTTCGCAGGCGCAGGTGGTATGACCCTTGGCTTTGAACAAGCAGGCTTTGATGTATTGGCCGCCGTTGAAATTGATCCTATCCACTGCGCCACTCACGAATTTAACTTTCCTGGTTGTACAGTTTTTTGTAAAAGTGTAGAAGACACCACAGGAAAAGAAATTCGCAAACGTTCCAAAATTGGCGATCGCGAAATTGATGCGGTTATTTGTGGTAGCCCCTGTCAAGGCTTTTCCCTTATGGGTAAACGGGTTTTTGATGACCCGCGCAACTCTTTAGTATTTCACTTTCATCGGTTGGTGTTAGAACTACAACCGAAATACTTTGTAATGGAAAATGTTCGCGGTATAACCGTTGGCGAACACAAACAAATTCTGAAAAGTTTAATTAGTGAGTTTCAAACTCACGGTTATCAAGTAGAAGAAAATTATCAAATTCTGAATGCTGCTCATTATGGTGTACCACAATCACGTGAGCGATTATTTCTGCTAGGCGCGAGAGGAGATGTCAACTTACCTAAGTATCCCCAGCCAATTACCCAAATAGCCAAGCCAAATCACTCAACATCAAAAAATGCTTTACCACTGAGTCCGACAGTGTGGGATGCAATTGGTGATCTCCCAGAAGTGGAAAATTATGCAGAGTTATTAGAAAAAGATTGGGTATTTGCTGATTATGGCAAACCTAGTGATTATGCCTTGATACTGCGCGGCATTAGTAATCTAGCAGATGATTATAGCTGCGATCGCCAATTCGATGCCCGGATTCTTTCTTCTAGTTTTAGAACAAAACACTCACCAACAACTATTCAACGTTTTCAAGATACTCCTCAAGGAGAGCGAGAACCAATTAGCCGTTTTCATAAACTCCATCCGGCTGGTGTCTGCAATACCTTACGCGCCGGAACAGATAGATACAGGGGTTCTTTCACTTCTCCGCGACCAATTCATCCTGTGACACCCCGTTGCATCACAGTCAGAGAAGCAGCACGACTCCATTCTTACCCAGACTGGTTTCGATTTCACGTCACTAAATGGCATGGTTTTCGCCAAGTCGGTAATTCTGTACCACCACTATTAGCCAAAGCTGTCGCAACTGAGATTATCCGCAGTTTAAACCTCATCCCCATCAAACCCAAGTTTCCACAGCAGCTAGGAGATGAAAAACTATTGCAATTGAAGATATTGCAAGCAGCACAACGTTATTTAAAGACTTAAATATCAGATAAAAATCAAGTTATATTTTCTGCGATCGCTTCGCTTAGTCTTAGTCGCATTTTTTTGAGCATAGCTAAGATTTTAACTCATCCTAAAATTGTCATACCTCTTAACAAAACTACAAAATATACTTTACACACAACCTGAAAGAGACACGTCTTAAATTAACTAAAAATTCCCTAATTTTTTATATTTACGCCAAAAAAACTGATTCACTTACTAAGGTTATGACTTTACAAGAATAAGCTATAAAACTTAACCGATTATCTTATAAATTTATAGCAATTAGTTAGTTTAGTCGAAAAACATAACATAATTTCCTATTTACATCCTATATCTCAAGGTAGAAAATAATGTTTAACATTATTTTGAGCAACCCAAGCAAATTTATGTCTTAGGGATGTTTGCTCAAAATCAGCCTGCTTAATTTTTCTCCGGCGCAACTGAGGTCAAATGACGCAATCATTCAATCCAGTCCAAGAGTGGCAACAACGTAGAGATCAAGCAACTCGCTACTACCAGGAAGGGAAACTTCAAGAATCACTCGCTCTGGCAACCAAGAATCTAGAATTAGCTAGAGCAATTTCTGATCGAGCCAAAGAAGGTTACACATTAAACGACCTCGGTTTAGCGCACCTTGGTTGCTGGCAACCTCAAAAAGCATTAGAGTGTTTTGAGCAGGCGCTTTTGGTTGCTCAAGAGATAGGTAACGCCAGGGCAGAAGCCACTGCCCTCAGTAATCTTGGTTCTACCTACAGCCGTCTAGGAAAGTTTTCACAAGCACTGAAATATTTAGATCAAGCCGTAGATATCTTTAGAAGATTGCAAGATAGCCAGGGTGAAGTTTCCACTCTCAATGATGTGGCACTAATTTACACCAAATTGGGAGAACCTAAACGCGCACTGTTGCTACAACACCAAATTCTTTCAATGCGGCGATTCCTAGGCGATTTTTCTGGTGAAGCCACAACGTTAAATGGTCTTGGGTTTGCTTACAGTATTTTAGGCAAACATGGACAAGCTCTAGAATATTTGCAAGAAGCACTTTCTATTCAACGAGCCGTGAAAAATTTGGTGGGTGAAGCAACCACTATGAATAATATTGCTTCTGTTTACAGTGATTTAGGTCAACCTAAACAAGCACTGCTAATTTACTATCAAGTGCTTTTATCTCGTCGCGCCCTCAAAGACATTTCAGGTGAAGCCACAACCTTGAATAATATTGGTTATACCTACAGCATTTTAGGTAATAACTGGCAGGCAATGAAATTTTATAAACAAGCGATCGCAATTTATCAAGAATTAGGCGATCGCTTGGGAGAAATTTCGACTTTACTAAATATGGGCAGCTTGTACGCATCAACTAAACGCAAAAGAAAAGCCCTATCTTGCTACCAAAATGCCCATGAATTATCTCAGCAAATCGAGTCTCAGCCACTCTTACAGAAAGTACAGCAGCACATAGACTCTCTATAGAGGCTGATTGAAAATGGGTGGTAGAGGAGTCGAACCTCTCTATGACGGATTAAAAGCCCGTTGCACAGCCGCTATGCCAACCACCCATAAAGAAAAGATAAGGGAGACAAGGAAGACAAGGTACAGGGGGAAAAGGAGACGTACTCCCTATTCCCCAAATCACAATCCACCAGGGAGGTACTGCCCCTCCTATAACTGTGTTATCAGCACAGCGCCTCACTTTTCGGCTTCAGGTGGAAGGCGGAAGATGGAGGAATCGAACCCCTGGGTGTTACCCCACCCCGGTTTTCAAGACCGGTTGCCAACCATTTAGCGGCATCTTCCATTCAGGGGTGTCCGACGAGACTTGAACTCGCTATGACTGGTTCCACAAACCAGCGCCTCGACCGCTTTGGCTTCAGACACCATCAGTGGAATCAATGGGAATTGAACCCATAACCTCCTGCTTGCAAGGCAGGCGCTCTAGCCATTTGAGCTATGACCCCATGAAGAAAGTAAAAAGTGTAAAGTAAAAAGTAAAAATTGAATTTTTTGTTTTGCCTTTTGATTTTCAACTTTTGACTTGTTCAGGCGAGAGTGGTAGGACTCAAACCTACAACCTTCGAGTTAGAAGCTCGATGCTCTCTTCGATTGAGCTACACTCCCAATAATTGGTAGTCCTGGCAGGAATCGAACCCGCAACTTATTGCTTGTAAGGCAATTGCTCTACCGTTGAACTACAGGACTACGTAAGCGAGTGGCGAGATTTGAACTCGCACGCTGAATGTGGCGCACTCAGATGCTACCGATTACATCACACCCGCAATTAGTCAAGCTGGTGACAGGAATTGAACCTGCAACCTACTGATTACAAATCAGTTGCTCTGCCAGTTGAGCTACACCAGCACTTGTTAAAAAGTAAAAAAATTTTCCTTTTCTTTCTTTTGCCTTTTAACTTTTTACTTTTGCCTTATTTGGTGACGGGGGCAGGAGTTGCACCTGCTGATATGAGGCTTATGAGACCTCTAAGCCACTCTTGCTCCATCCCCGCATTTCACCAATGCCCCTGACTGGATTTGAACCAGTAACCTCCTCGTTCTAAGCGAAGCGCCTCTTCCGGTTGGGCTACAAGGGCATACTTTGATTTTGGTACTCCCGACAGGATTTGAACCTGCAAAAAACTAGATTCTCGGTCTAGTGCGTCTTCCGTTCCGCCACGGGAGCTTAGTACCCCTGACAGGAGTCGTAGACGCGAAGCGGCTTCCCGAAGGGTAGCTGCAAAATCTGGACTCTGATTCCAGCACGTATGCCGTTCCGTCACAGGGGCATATCGGGATGGCAGGATTTGAACCTGCAACCTTCAGCTCCCAAAGCTGCCGCGCTACCAAGTTGCGCCACATCCCGTTGGTACTCCTGGTGGGAGTTGAACCCACACAACTAACAGATTTTAAGTCTGCCGCCTCTTCCAGTTGGGCTACAGGAGCTAGTTTTGGTACTCTTGGTGGGATTTGAACCCACAACATACCGTTTTTGAGACGGCAGCCTCTTCCAATTGGGCTACAAGAGCAAAATTTGGCAGCCCTGCCAGGGGTCGAACCTGGAATCTTCGCCTTCAAAGGGCGGGATGTTGCCAATTACACCACAGGGCTTTATTGCCAGGGCAGGGTTTGAACCTGCAACCTCATCGTTCAGAGCGATGCGACTTTCCAATTCGTCCACCCGGCAATGAATGGCTGCCTCGGCAGGGTTTGAACCTGCGACCTTTCGCTTAACAGGCGATCGCTCTCACCATTTGAGCTATACCCCCATGTTTGGTATCTGTGCCTAATTTTTAGGCTCATAGGCACAGATAATTTTTGGTGAACTTGCCCATTCCTTATTAAGTTTTCAAGGTTCGGAAAAATTACTTTGCTTGAGAAAAACTTTTAACCAAATAACCGACGCTCTAAGTAATAAACCTGTTGTGTATTACTGATGTATTCGGCGGTTTTCGCTTGAGCCAATTGAGAATTTTTGGCTTTGATATCCTCTACTTCTGGTTGTTTAGAAGTGAGAGAGGCTTGGTTGACTGGAAGCTTTCGTTGATTCCAGTGCCTGTTCTGTATGTTTGTGTAGAACATGACTTTTACTGTTTGGAGGCTTTGTCTTTCGCCTCACTACATTTATACTACATAAATACTACAAAAGATGTCAAGGGGTTGAGGAAAAATTTTTGAAAATTGCTGAAAACCCCTATATTGCCAAGCTTTTGACTTATTAACCTCTCTAAAAAGTAAAACTACAAGCTTATGATGGGCTGAATATTTTTAGGAACCTAATGTGAAAGAAAAAGACCTGAAGTTATACAGAATATTTGGTGGTGTTGCGATCGCCTTTTGTGTAACAAGCTGTAGCACGTCTGCAAAATTGGAAAATACCCAACCAATTAACAAAGTTCATGCAGCACAAGCACCAAATCAACCAGTCACCAACCCAAGAGATGGTAATTCACAGCCATCAACTCAGCCAGAAAACCTTAATTTCGAGGTTCCGGCAAAATTTCAAGGAAAAACCTTATATAAAGTAGACCCTAGTAATAAAGAGAAAGTTATTGCCTTGACTGTTGATGATGGCCCTTGGCCAAAAACAACCTTACAAATGCTGGATATCTTCAAAGCAAATAACGTCAAGGTGACATTTTTTTGGGTAGGGAGTGCTTTACAAGCAAATCCTGAACTTGCCAAGCAAGTTGTAGCTGAGGGACACGCCATCGGCAACCATACTTGGCATCACTGGTATAAAAACATGGATGCAGCCACAGCCAAAAAGGAAATTGATCGCACCTCTGACCTGATTTACAAAACAACAGGAGTCAAAACAACTTTGTTTCGACCTCCTGGGGGCTTTTTAAATAATGGATTAGCTGCTTACGCCAAAAGCCAGAAATATTCTGTAGTTATGTGGTCTTTGACTTCCGCCGATACTGACCCCCGTGCTAAACCCCAAGCGTTTGTAAATAATGTGTTGAAAGGTGCAAAATCAGGAGCTATTGTTTTAATGCACGATGGTGGTGGTGATCGCAAAAGAACAGTACAAGCACTGCCACAAATCATCACCGGGCTGAAACAGCAAGGCTACCGATTCGTGACAATACCCGAACTGTTAGAAGGAAGTGGAAAGTAGAAGTATGAAATTTCATACTTCATACTTCATACTTCACACTTCACACTTGATACTTTTGTTACTCGCTCATCACAGAAGCACAAGCTTGCGCTTCTTGCCACAATTTGTGCAGAAAGAACTCAGTGCGATCGCTCATTGTGGTGATGAACACACCCACAGAATCTTCAGCACTGTTTGATAGCCAAGAACCGCGTAGGGAGACTTCCACATATTCGCTATCGCAGACACACAAGGCTATGACTTCCCGATCATCTCGTTTCACCTCCGCCTTGAGTGCTTCTACCCCTGGCAGATCAACAGGTAGCAAAAAGGAAGCAGTACTGGGTTCAACACACAGATTTTGTCCAACTCGCATAGCGAAGATTACACGCTGTGCTACCCACTCCTCTAGTGACTGAGGAATACACTCTAAACAAAAGCTCCTTTCGGTGTAAGTTAATTTCAGCATTCCTTATGCTCTCCTGCTATTCCAGGTTTGCTTGCACATTTGTCCAAAATTGTTCTGCAAAAGCGATCGCGGGATGAATGGGTGCTTTTGGTATTTTCCGTAGCCGCATTCCAGTCTCAGACAAAGTGCGATCACCTTTTCGGGAGTTACATCTTTCACAAGCTGTGACTACGTTATCCCAGGTATGTAAGCCACCTTTGGATCGGGGTATGACGTGATCTAAGGTCAGACGTTTGCTGCTACCGCAATATTGACAAGTGTGATGGTCTCGCCGCAAAACTTCTCGCCGATTTACTGGTGGTACTTTCCATGTCCCTTCATTAGAGCCAATTTTCAACCGAATGTGTTTTGGTACGTCAATTACTAAACTGGGTGAATGAACTCGCCATCCGCCTTCAGTAGCAAAATCAAGTGGTTCTGCTTTGTTTGTTACTAACAGCACAATCGCTCGCTTGATATTTACGCGACACAGAGGCAAGTAATTTTGCGACAATACCACTACGGATTGCTCTAACACTTGCATTACGCTCGTCACAGCTTCACTCCTTATTAAAAAACCCCCGCTTCTGGTCTAAGTGAAGCGGGGGTTAGAAATTTACCAAAAACTTCTCTGGTGTTATATCGGTACAGCATTCTCTTGTCTGTACCTCCCGCTTATTTGTTGCAGTTGTGGTTTTGCATTCAGCACGCCTATGCCGAGATATCTAAAATCATAATTCCCCTCTGTGATTAGCCCATGAATATGGCTACCATCGCCCATAAATAAATACTCCACTCCCGCAGCGGCTGATTCCCAACTAGATCGGCAGTTGGTCGCACGCAAGGAAGTAGAGATGGGGTAAATGGATTTCACAGAAAATTTCACCTATTGAACATTCCTTTAAACATACTACACTTGTATTACTATCCTGTCTATACCTTCAAGGAGAAAAAGTCATGCATACGATTACTCGCACTCCAACTACCGATATGGAAGTTACTAGCATTCGTCTGGAGCGAGAACTCAAAGACAAACTCAAAGAAATAGCTGGCAATCAAGGCTATCAAGCCTTAATCCGCGATATTCTCTGGAATTATGTCCAGCAAAAATCCGGTGAATGGAAACCGCGATTTTCACGAGCCGATATTCGAGCTAGCATAGCCGCCACCGCTCAGCAGGAAGAACGTTGTGTACTTACAGGTCAATTAATTCAACCTCAACAGCCTATGTTATTAGGACTCACAAGAAACGGGGATATGGTTCCTCTCAGCGTCGAAAGTTTGGCTGGATAATTTTAAATTCTCTAGAAAGCAGCTTAGTTATTCATTCGGGTAACTAAGCTGCTTTCAATTTTTAGCTGCTGCACTTGATCAATATTTTTTATCTAAAATATTTATATCTATTTGTTAAGCTGCAAACACAAAATTCCAGATCACGAGCAAACTGGACTTTGAGTCACAGCTAGGCAATGAAACTTCATACATTAAATGCAAAGTTTTATCATTACTTAACAAATCTAGCCAAAAACTCGGTATTAACCTTTATAAATCTTTCACAGAGAACAAAAGCACTCACATACTTTTTTCAGAGGTTCTGTCATAATAGAATTTAATTTTTGGCAAACCCACAGAAATGTACTTAGCACAAGAAAAAGATTTAGCAATAAATATTACTAAATTTAATCTGATTAGCAGTATTAATGCGGTAATGATTTTGAGAGTTTTTATCTTAATTCTAGAGAAATTACGGTTTATGTATAGTTACGGACAAGCTATCCTAGGCCAAAGTCTAGTAGTTTAGGTCTCCCTAAAAGCCCCAAATCCTCTGTAAGCAGCACTTAATATATTTTAGAGATTTTTATCTACCCATGTATAAATTAGTTTAATATACCAGTTACTTATTCATCTGCCAGAGAAAGGGGCTATAACAGGTGAGATAAACTCTTGATAAAAGATTTGCCACTGACTAGGGTGCAGAGACATAACTAAATGAAAATAATATGCCAAGAAATTGGGTGCATACAATATGAGGTCATTATCCAAAAGCGTGCCAGGAATGAAAAAACATTTATCATTGCCGCCACAGTGCCCAGATGACCTAGATAGACTACAATCATACCCACTCAAGCTGATGCAGCATCAGAACGAACCAACTCTTCAGTTGGTACAAAAAATCAATCACATTATCGCCAATAACTCAGCAACTGCATTGATGCTGCAAGAAATTGCTCGATTGCTAGGCAATGCCTTCAAAGTCGATTGCTGCTGTTTAGTCACAGTATCTGCCAGTACAGCATCCAAAGAATCTATTGCTGTCAATTGGTGTTCTGATGAGTATTTGGCAATGCCGTATCCCGGTCAATTATTTTCCACAGAACATTTGTTAATGGACTCGCCCATAGTTCAATGTGCAGCAGAACCCTTCACGATTGAGGATATTTCTACTATCCAAGATAGTCTGGTAATAGGAGGACAACACCTCCAAGTACCAATCAGATCAGTTTTGGCCATTCCTACCAGGTTTGCTGGACAAATTAATGGCGTGATTAGTCTGATCAAATTTCAGCCCTATGATTGGAGCGAGTCAGAAAAACAACTGTTAAATTTTGTTGAATCATCTTGTGCGATCGCTTTTTCTCAAGTTGCTCAAGTTCAATTAATCGCTTCACAACAACAGCATTTGCAAAAAAGCGAGCAACATCAAAGCTTAATCAAGCAATTAACTATATTAAGTCGGAGCAATTTGGAGCTAAATCAAATGCTCCAGTTAGGAATTGCCTCGACTGCGGAATCTTTACAGGCAGACCGAGGCTTGCTCATATTGCTTAAATATACAGATCCTTTATTTAGAACTCAACCTAAAAAACAAATTCCCAAAGCAAAAGCCACTGTAGTTGCCGAGTGGAACCATAATCCACCTAGTTGTGCCACTAATAAATCAGATACTGAGCCGCAGTCATTTCTGATTTCTGAGTGTGGCTTGTGTCAACGTGTGTTTACAGACTCAGGCAAAGCAGTAGTAATTGAAGACTACACAGACCTGCAAGATACGGTGACAGTTGCTTCATTGTTTACAGTGGGTGTTTTGCCATCTTTACTGTTAGTGCCATTAGAAAATCAAGGCAAAATTTTAGGATTTATTGTCCTACAACAAAAAACAGCCCGTAGTTGGCAACCTTCAGAATTAAATTTGGTGGAAATGGTCTGCGCCCAGATGAGCAACGCCATTATTCAATCACAAACATTGCGGCAGGTACAGACTTTGGTAGATGAGCGCACAGCCAAACTCCAAAGCAGCCTGGAACTGCAAGCAAAATTGCATGAAAAAACACGGCAGTATGTTGATCAACTACGGGAACTCAATCATCTTAAAGATGAATTTTTGAGTAACATGAGCGATCGCTTGCGGTATCCACTAACAAACATGCAAATGTCGATCAAGAATTTGCGCTTGCCTGGAATTCAACCAGAACGTCAAGCCAGATACATGGATATTCTAGAGCAAGAATGTACGAAAGAAATTAACTTAATCAACGATCTGTTGACACTCCAAAAATTAGAGTCTCAGCAAGAACGTCCGCAATTTGAAACAATAGATTTAAATACCAGAGTTCAAGCATTAACCAGCAATCTGAGTTCAACACTATCAGCTAAAGCTTTAACTATAAATCTAGATTTACCCCAGGATTCCTTAAAAATACAGACCGAATTAGAAAGTTTTAACCGGATCTTGCAAGAATTATTCACGAATGCCTGTACATACTCGGAGGCGGAAACGGTAATTCATGTGCGAGCTTATCACCAAGTTGAACAATTAATCGATCAAGTTATTATTAAAGTGACTAATACAGGACGGGGAATTTCTGAAGAAGAAGCAACCTACATCTTTGATCGGTTCCGTCGTGGTAAAGGTGGACGATGGACTCCAGGAACAGGTTTAGGACTGGCTTTAGTAAAATCTTTGGTACAGCATTTAAATGGAGCGATCGCCGTTGAAAGTACTCCCATCCCCGATTCTGAAAAAAGCCAAGTTTGTTTTACTCTTACACTGCCACAATTTTCGGACGAAAGCGAATTATAAATTCTGACCGTGACTGAACAACAAAACCTTACAGCTAACCTTGATTTCACCGCTGCTATTGATGACACTAGCCTAGAAGACAATTTGGCTGTTGATGCAGCTAATTTGCCGCCTGTAGTTGTCCAAATCGAGAAAATAGCAGAACGACAACGACAAATTTCAGCCAAAATCCACATTCCTCATCCTGTGGAATGTATATGGCAAGTGTTGACAGATTATGAAGCCTTAGTTGACTTTATCCCTAATCTCGCTAAAAGTCGTTTACTGGAGCATCCTAACGGTGGTATTCGACTTGAGCAAGTAGGCTCTCAGCGTTTATTGAATTTCAACTTTTGCGCCCGTGTCGTTTTGGACTTGCAAGAACATTTTCCCAAAGAAATTAGTTTTTCTATGGTTGAGGGAGATTTCAAAGGCTTTTCTGGTAGTTGGAGCCTAGAACCTACTTCCCTTGATGGAACTATGGGAACTAACCTTTGCTACACCATCCAAGTCTGGCCCAAATTAACTATGCCAGTGACTATTATTGAACGTCGTCTGAGTAACGATCTACAGCTAAATCTTTTAGCAATCTACCAGCGCGTAGAACAGTTAGCATAAACGAAATGTTTGACTATTTGTCAAGTTTTCCTGATTTATAGAGTTTTAAACAGGCAAACTTGACTTTCAAAAATGTACAAAGTTTGTTTAAAATACCCCCAGGGGAATTC
>JAGKSW010000094.1 GCA_018993265.1 Nostoc sp. TH1S01 | reverse complement strand
GCCTCTAGACGATGGGGGCATCGCAATCAAACCTTTTATAAATTAACTAATTTTTTCAATGATGTCAACAGCTTTTGCAAAAAAACAATTTTTGTTGCAAATCAACTAAGATGCGGAGAGAGGATGCAGACAGAAGGTGTAAGACAGCAGGGGTGCAAAGGAGAATTAACAAAGGACAAATCATAAATGACTATTGACCCTTGACAATGAACTACCACTTTTCTAGGAACTAGATGACAATAGAGTATCGTACAAAACCAAGTATGAAACAAAATCAAAAGTCACTCAGGTACAAAGGATCTAATGCGATACTCTGGAGAAGTAGTTTTTACACTTCTTTACAAGAGATTTTGAAATCTATCGCTCAAAATCTACAACATGGAAGCATCTCTTGAAATCACCTTACAAATGGTGATCGCTGTTGTAGCAGGTATTAGCGCCCAAGTGATAGCTGCATACTTGCGTGTACCCAGCATCGTCTTATTGCTCTTATTGGGCATTATCCTCGGCTCTGATGGTCTGGGATTGTTGCACCCGCATTTGCTAGGTACAGGATTAGAAGTAATTGTTTCCTTAGCAACGGCAATCATCCTATTTGAAGGTGGACTGAATTTAGATTTGCGAGAATTAGGCAGGGTTTCAGTCAGCCTGCAATTACTCGTTACACTAGGAACGCTGATCACCTTACTGGGTGGCAGTATGGCAGCGCATTGGCTGGGGGAATTTCCTTGGAATATTGCTTTCCTCTACGCTTCTATAGTCGTGGTAACAGGGCCAACCGTAGTTGGGCCGCTGCTCAAACAAATTAATGTAGATCGACAGGTAGCAACTCTATTAGAGGGCGAAGGGGTTTTAATTGACCCAGTGGGTGCTATTCTGGCTTTCGTTGTCTTAGATACGATTGTCAATGGTGATGCTGACCCAGTGAATGCCATTGTGGGTTTGCTGATGCGTTTGGGGGTGGGTGCAACAATTGGGGCAGTTGGTGGCTACCTGATGAGTTGGGTGTTCAAATATGCCAGTTTGCTGTCGTTTGAGTTGAAAAACCTTGTAGTTTTGGCAATATTGTGGGGTTTGTTTTCCCTGGCTCAGACAATTCGCAGTGAATCAGGTGTGATGACAACGGTAGTCGCAGGTGCGGTTTTTGCCAATTCTTCTGTACCGGAAGAACGACTATTACGCAGCTTTAAAGGTCAGTTAACAATTCTCAGTGTGTCTGTACTGTTTATTTTGTTAGCGGCTGATTTATCGATCGCTAGTGTGTTTGCTCTAGGTTGGGGTAGTGTATTAACTGTTTTAGTACTGATGTTTGTGGTGCGGCCGATTAATATCCTGGCTTGTACTTGGAACAGTAACCTCAACTGGCGACAGAAATTATTTTTAAGCTGGGTGGCTCCCAGAGGAATTGTTTCGGCTTCTGTAGCTTCGTTATTTGCTATTTTACTAACACAGCATGGCATCAATGGTGGAGATGCCATTAAAGCTTTGGTATTTTTGACCATCATTATGACTGTGGTTTGCCAGGGGTTAACGGCTGGCGGAATTGCCCAGTTATTACAAATCACCTCTAAAGATGCGACTGGAGTGGTAATTGTCGGTTGTAATCCTTTGAGTTTGTTAATTGCCCGCTTCTTTCAAGAACGGGAAGAGTCTGTTGTGATGATTGACACCGACCCGGAACGCTGCGAAAAAGCCGCCGAGCAGAATATTCGCGTGATTGCTAGTAGCGCCCTAGATACGGGAGTTTTGGAAGAAGCGGGACTGGCTTCGATGGGCACTTTTTTGGCAATGACGAGTAACGGGGAGGTAAATTTTGTGCTGGCGCAACGGGCGGCGGAAGAATTTAACCCTCCACGGGTGTTAGCGGTGTTTCCGCGTGATCCTCAAGCTAGTAATGCCGGAAATCAAAAGACGGTGAGTCAAGCTTTTGTAAGTGAATTAACAATTAAGACTTGGAATGAGTATCTCAATGACGGACGTGTGAAGTTAGGGACAATCACTTTGGATGCAGCAGATTTTGACAGTCAACAAGAACGCATCCAAGAAAAAATTCGGGCTGGGGTGTTGCTACCGCTGCTGTTAGAGCGAGAAGAACGTCTCCAAGTTATGCCAGCTAATCACGACTGGGAAGTAGGCGATCGCATTATCTATTTACTGCACGACCCCAGACCAAATTTGTTAAAACGCTTGTCTGGTGCGAGCCAATCTACACCATTGGCTGTAGAAAAGTTACCAGAATTAGAAGAAGTTGCTGTACCAACTTTGGCTCAACTTTCTACTAGCGAAGTTTCTGGCAGTTGAGCGAAAGTTTCTGCTGTACAAGTTTGCTGTTCTTGCCACAAAAGAGCTAGTAAATGTACCACAGCCAAAATTAAGGTAGCCGCCGCCACTAGATAACTGTGAATGGCGTAAAGATGTTGAACTGTGAGGGTGTTAATCGCTCCACCACCAGTCAAGATATTTCGCAATTGCTCCCCAATCAAGGGAATGGCTTCGATGGTTCCCAATTCAATGCTGAAACGCCAGTATCCTTCTTGCGTCCAGTCGAGGAGCATTGCTGTCCAATCTAGCCCGATCGCACTCAAGGTGAGTAAAATACCACTAACCCAAGCAACTAGCCAACTCTGGCTAAATTGTCTTCCTAAGAACATGACGACAATTTGCACCAAGGCGATCGCAATTAAACCGTTACCTGCAATTTCATGGGTTCGGTAAAACAGCCAGCCATAAGGCACTTGAGTATTAATCATTTTCAAAGAATTGTAAGCACCACCAGCTGTTGGTTCGTAATAAAAAGACAGCAAAATGCCAGTGGTGGTATAAATCAAGCACAGGGTCAGAATTACGGCTGATAATATCGTTGCGAGTCGTCGCAAAATTCTCTCGAATTGGGTGCTTTGCATGGTTCACCCCTCCTGTTTTTTGAAAAATATATATTTTTATTACATTCTACATAATTAATCTAAATATTTTTTGCGTTTATCAAAGATATATGTATTTCTAAAGCAAATATTTTACCCAAACTTTTAGTGGTTCTGGGGAGCCATACCAAATTCCTGGACTTCTGGGTGAGTGTCTCACACCTTCAATGATTAGATTCTCGGCTCCTTCCAGATGAGCAGCAGCAATGGGGGTGATACCATCTCCCCAGGTATTACCTTGACCACAAGTTAATTGATAACTGCTGTAAGCTAACCAACTACCAGGCCGTCGTTGACCAAAAATAGTTTTGCCAGCCACACAGACATAATGGACATTTTTGTAAAATGCGCCGGGATAGTTGTTGGTCACAAAGTCTAAATTCCAACGTGTCCAGCGTTCTTGGCTGATATGAGGTGTGCCTAAAGTGATCAGGGTGGCTACTAAAGGATGAGCATTCCAAATAGATGGATGAGTTTGATTGCGGGGAGTGTAAGGTGTTTCTCCTAAATAAATCCGGGAAATCCAACCGCCAGCTGAATGTCCAATTAGGTTGACTTGCTCGGACTGATATTCCTGCAATATTTGTTTAACAGTCAGGTCAAGCTTTTGCAAAATTGGTGTCACAGGCCTACCGCCAACAGTCGGGAGCCAATCACGCCGTCGCAATGGTACTGTGACTGTCGGAAACCCCAACTGTGTCAGGGATTTTTCGAGGGAAAGATAGGCGAGCGCACTTTCTAAATATCCAGGGACAATAACTGTAGGTAACGGCATTTTGTCATGAAAATCCGAATTTTCAGGTTAGAAATGATGTCATTAAAATATCAGTATTTATCAAGACCTTGTTTGTCCTGATCTATTAGAAAAAAAGCAAACTTAGCCACAATTGACAACTAACTGATGTGATACCATGTCATCTGTATGCAATTTTTGGCAGACAACCAACTAACTATCTACTACAAAATCTCAACTAACTGAAAAACAGTTATACCGCTAGTTGAGTCTGGTAAAGTATAGATTGATATACCTTTAGACTGATGCATGAAGGCTAACTGCCAACTACTGTAATTGTCAGTTTAGAGTGCGTAAATCTATACGCAACACCGAAATTAGTGAGTGATAACTATTTAAAGTTCTAATTTGCAAGTGCAACTAAAAAAGATAAAATTGCGTCAATAAAAAATTGAACCTGACAAAAAATCTAACTCTTGTCGTTTTGAGTTCTACCCAAAAAGTTATTCTCTCTAAAGGGATGCATTTTGTACCAACAAGATAAGAATTATCTGCTAATAAACTGCAACTGAGCCGAGTGAACGATAACAGCTATGTCTTACGTCTCCCTGCTAAAAAATATACCTGAAATTTTAAGCCAGCCAACTGGAATCGCTGCTTTAGCTTCAATTGGGATTCATGGCGCTATTGCACTGATTGTGCCATTAATGCCGGTAGATCCCAATAAACCAAAAGATGCAGCATCATCAAAATCAGTGGGCATTTTGGAGTTAAGCCAAGCTGATCAAAATCGTTTACCCCAAACTCCAGGTACATCTCAATTTGCTGTGCAACCGCAACTCCCCCAATTGCCGCAACAACAGCAACTAGCACTACAACCACAAGCACTTCCGTCTGATTTGAGTGGGCAAACAACTGTACTCTCTCCCCTACCACCAGGTGGTTATCCACAGTCAGGACAGCCATCTTTACCGACAACTTCTAATAACAACCGCAAGCCAGATTTACGCTTTGACAATTCCGGTTTTAAAGTAAGGAACCAAGAATTTACTGCAATTCCTAGTTTTGATGACAAGCCAGTCATTCCAGAAAAAACGCAACCGCTTCCAGTAGACAGATTACCCGATCTACACCCAGCAAAACTACCTCCAGAAATACTGAATAGCCCAACTCCAAGTCCTGCTTCTAGCTCTCCCATTACAACTGCAAATAGCACACTTACTCCCCAACCGATACAGCCTGAGCCTGAGAATAATGTAGCGACTAATCCCAGCCAAACTTCGGGAACTGTCATCAATCAAACACCCAAGACGGGTGATAATACAACATCAACAGCAAGCCCTACTTTAAAACCAATCAATACACCCAGCTTACCGACGACAAAAGCTCCTAACCAAACGCTGATAGCCCAAGTCCAATCTTACGAAGAACTGCGAAAAGCACTGCAACAGCAATATCCCAATTCTGAAGAAAAACCAGTGATTCGGGATACAGTTGCTGTGAGTAAAGCAGGTGTAGAAGGTACAGTTTTAGGGGTTTTAGTAGTAGATCCTGATGGCAAAGTATTGGATATCAAATTCCAAGACAAATTGCTTTCTCCCGCACTGCAATTAAAAGCAAGGCAATATTTTAATGCCAAGTCTTTAAAGGGTGAGAAAACAATTAGCCGTTATCCATTTAACCTGCGTTTCCAAGACAGTAGCAAAACTGCTGGCGATCATTCACAACCAATACAAACACCATCTGTTACAACTCAACCAACACCAACAACAGGTAGTCAGCAACTAATCATACCAGCAGGCAATAGCAGCCAGCTAAAGCCTAATCCCGTGGTGACAGCTAAACCATCGATTACACCAGCAGCTAATAATGTTCAGCCAACACCATCATCAGCATCGATAACTAATAGGAATCAACCATCTTCTTCTCAAGAACCTGATCGTCAACTAATCCAAAAGTTACGTGATTTCAGGGAAATTAAAGAAAACTCTAATTCGGAAAAATAAAATTCCTAGCTTTGTGGGATAGCGATCGCTCTGATTTTACACTGACAAAACAGGGCGATTATACAGATGTGAAAATTTATGCAATCTGTGGCTGAGTGTCAACTAATTGCAGACTGCTTATACTAAGTTGTTGATATTTATGCTGATTTACCCTGCTCATAACCGTTTCATTATTAAGCAGCTAAATTCGATTGATTTTTTTTGCTGGTTTCAATTTAGCGAAATTTCTTAATATAAGTCTATTCGGTTATTTCTATATAATAATTCTGTTTTTACTACTTGACAAAATAAACATTATCTAAATTAACAAAACAGTTACAAATAAAACAATGCGTGAGCGTGCGGCTGATTTAATAGCAAAAATCCGTACCAAGCCATTGCAGTGGCAGTCATCCAAAAATTGGCGATCGCTGGAAATAGATAATTTTAGGCTAAATCCTCACAAAATCCTCAAATTATCCTCCTATAAGTAGGCGTATAAAGCTGGATGAGGAGTAAATTTATTTACCAGATTATAGCTGACACAACTGGTAGTATTTGAAAAATTACTCCTCATCTTTCCTCTCAGCTCGCTACACAATCCATGCAGGAGAAAGAAACTTTATGTTATTGACTGAGTTCCCAACAGAAGATTCAGCATTAGAGTTATCACACCCGCAAATATTACTGGCTACGTTGCGAGAATTACGGCAATCAGTATATGAAGAAGGACAAGAAATTTTTAGTCGCTGGCGATCGCGCATTCAAAGACAAGCTTTTATTGATAGTAGTCTGAATTTGGCTTACTATCTAGCACTCAGACGACATGATTTGCGTCCCCTACAAGCCGCCTTAATGCCTTGGGGTTTATCATCATTGGGACGAATTGAAGCGAGAGTTTTAGCCAATTTAGATGCTGTAATTGCAACTTTAGCAGCAGTTTGTCACGAAACCTTAAATGTTCAACTCAGCCAGCCACCACTAGAAGCATTTTTTGAAGGCGATCGCTTATTAAAAATACACACTCAAGAGCTATTCGGCAATACTTCTCAGCAGCGCCGAGTCAAAATTATGGTGACATTACCAACAGAAGCAGCTACTAATTACGAGTTGGTAAAAAATCTGCTGCAACAAGGGACAGACTGTGTACGAATTAACTGCGCTCATGATACCCCAATCGAATGGTCAGCCATGATTGCTCATGTACGTTTGGCAGAAGCCGAAATGAAACGTACTTGCAAAGTCTTCATGGATTTGAGTGTCCCAAAAATCCGCATTCAATATGCCATTGCTCCCCAAACAAAGCAACGAATTTATCGTGGTGAATGTTTGTGGTTGAAGCGAGATTTACCAACAATTACTGATTCTCAATGTTTCCAGATTAACTGCACCTTGCCTCAAGTAGGAGACAAATTAGAAGTTGGCGCACCTGTATGGATAGATGATGGTCATATTGGCGCTATTGTGGAAACTATTATACCAGAAGGTGCATTATTGCGAATTACTCACGCACGTCCCAAAGGTGAAAAGTTGCGTCCCGATAAAGGCATTAACTTTCCCAATACTGACTTAAATCTCATTCCCCTCACCGAGAAAGATAGACAAGATTTAGATTTTATCGCTGCCAACGCCAATAATGTAGATATTATTGGCTATTCTTTTGTGCAGAAACCAGAAGATATTGCCACTTTACAGCAAGAATTAGCAACGAGATTACCAAATAGTACTCGAATACCTGCGATCGTTGCCAAAATCGAAACACCCACCGCTGTTACCAACCTTCCCGAATTAATCGTCCAAGCAGCAGGTAAACAACCATTTGGAATTATGATTGCCAGAGGCGATTTAGCTGTAGAAATTGGTTATCAACGGTTAGCAGAAATTCAAGAAGAAATTCTTTGGCTATGTGAAGCGGCTCATGTACCAGTAATTTGGGCAACTCAAGTCTTAGAAAATCTAGTGAAAAATGGTCTGCCATCACGCGCAGAAATGACTGATGCAGCCATGTCCGAACGAGCAGAATGTGTCATGTTAAATAAAGGCGCTTATATTGTCGAAGCAGTGGCAATATTAGACGATGTGCTAACCAGAATGGAGGCTCATCAAACGAAGAAAACACCACAGCTGCGTGCTTTACATTCTTGGTAATTCATACCAAGTTGCAATCAAAGTTGTAGAGACGTTGTATACAACGTCTCTACTTAGTGTGGGAGTAGGAATATTATTCATAGATTAATACCGTTCAGTCCAGGCTAAAAATTAAAATTAGTCACGCCAGTAGGTTGGGTTAAGCGACAGCGAAAACCAACCTACTATCTGCCTTCTGTCCTTGCCTTCTAATTAACCCACAACTTGCCACCAACCGAAGGCGGGGCCGATAAAACGGATAGTTACCCAAGCAGCAACCATTGTACCAATGCCAATCCAGGCTCCGCGAGTAGTCCATTGCACAAAGAGTTCGGATTGTTTTTTGGTGATGGGAACCCAAGACAATATCCGCTCATCTTGACCGTATTTTTCTCCCAATGTTTCTTTGCGACGTTTTGCTTCACCCATAATTAGTAATTCAAAATTTCAATTAGTGTGTGTGATTGAAAATCTACGAACAAGCTGATAATAGCGTTTGGCAAGATGCGATCGCTATCCGTTGACAAAATGTAAATAGTTACTTGTCATTTAAGCCGAATCTTCTTCATCGGGGTTTGAGAATAAACTGGGGTCAAGATAGTTAATGCGTGCTAGAGGGCTAAGGGCTGCGAGGATTTGGGAACCATAGCTACGATTAATCACTCGACTGTCTAGCAATGCTACTACACCTTGATTTTCGCGTACTGGGGCGATCGCCCGTTGTAGTTCATTCAATGCTGCCGGAAGTAAGTATACCCGGAACCAGTCTTGGTGCGATCGCTTGTAATAAGCTACCCTCCCAGCCACCAGGGGATTTTCTAGAGATGGTAGCGGTAAAGTCGCAATAATTAACAAATGTGGCGCTGGCAAAACTTGTTGATGTTCTCGCCAATATTCCCAACCACTAATTAAAATACCATTTTCATCTAAACAGGTTTTTTCTACCTGCACCCGCGAACCAAACTCTGAAGCTAAAATTGCGCCGACTTGCGCCTTGAGGGGAACATCCCCCACCAAAACAACTGTTAACCCTGGTGCTGTCGCACTTAAACACAACAGGGTGCGGACTTTATGAATAAAGGCTGGCTGAAATTCTGGTGTATTCGGTAAAGGTAACTGATGGGGGACATACAGTTGAATTGCTTGCGCTTGACTATCGGAGGAGAACTTGAGACAGGTAACATCATCCAAGCCCAAACGCTGTCGAAATACAGGCGCTTCGGTTTCTGGTTCTAAAGCACTACCAATTAACACTACTGGCTGTCGTTGCCAAATCGGTGACAGTATTTCAGCTAATTCAATTGGCGCATAATGCAATGAAAATAAACCTTGGCGACGCGCAATAGTTGTCCAAAAAAGATGCGGTGGCTGATTTACTGGTGTATTTTCATGGATGTATTGAAATTGCTGCCAGAAATTTTTCCAGACATCAGGAATAGTTGCTAATTCTAATTCAGCAAACAGACGATGAATAATTTCAGCTTCCGGCTGGGAAATGAGATAACACTCATAAGGATTTGCTGGGTGCTGGAATACTTCTTTGGTTAGTTGTGTTCTCGCAGCACGAATTGCTTCCGCCTGCTGCGGACAAGCCAACATCAACTCTTCCCAGTCTTGAGGTTGCACATCTTGAATGAGTTGATGACGTACCCAATCTTCTAAATCATCGACACCATCAATAATTGTGGGAATCCCTGGCGGAAAAGCATCAGCAGCTGTTAATTGCCCTTTTAACCAAGCTTCTGGAGTAGTTAGGAGTAGTCCTTGAAACTCAGAATTAGGCCAAGCATTACCTGTTCTGATTGGCTTTTGAACTTGTAACCACTGTTGTAAGCGGGGAATTTCTACTTGCAACAGACGTTGCTGCACTGTTTCTGGAGCAACAATAATAACAGGGCCATGCCACATCAATGCTGATGCGACAAAGCTGGTGCGATATCGTCCTTGATAACCACAAGCCGCCCCGACTTGAATTAAAGCACTACGTCCTAGACGCAAGGCGCGGGCTACCAACCTTGCCATCGTCAAATGATGAGGCCAAGAAGGGAATCCCGCCTGCGATCGCAGGAAGTTATGTAGTGATAAATGAACTTCTGCCTCAATCACACGCTTTTAATCCCATACAAAGTGATTTTTCCATTAGCCCCATTTCTATTATTCAGTTATCAGTTATTAGACTGATAACTTAGACTGTTCACTGTTCACTGATAACTGTTCACTGAATTAAATTATGCCAACTTACACAGGAATTTCCAGCGATGCTTTCAGGCATCCACTTGATCGCCAAGCTGAACAAGCTTTACGAAATTTACCTGGATTTGAGTTAATTGCCCGTAAATTCATGGAATTTGTCTATGAACGCCCGCAGTTAGTCTATCTAATGGGTAACACCATCCAAGTAGGGCCAAGGCAATATTCCACTATTTACCAGATATTTCGGGAATGTGTGCGGGATTTGGACGTTTATCCAGAACCTGCACTGTTTGTCTCACAAGATCCCCAAGCCAATAGCTATGCTTTGGGGCAAGAAAATCCTTTCATTGTCATAAACACAGGCATACTAGACTTACTGGAAGAAGTCGAAATTAGGGCAGTGTTAGCCCATGAACTAGGACATATTAAATGTGGTCATACTATTTTAATTCAAATGGCGATGTGGGCGATGAGTGCTGCTTCTGCCCTGGGTGAATTGACCTTTGGTATTGGTAATTTCGTTACCCAAGCTTTAATCTATGCCTTTTTTGAATGGCGGCGAAAAGCAGAATTAACAGCAGATCGGGCGGCATTGTTAGTGCTTGATGACTTAAATCCTGTCATGTCTTCGATGATGAAGGTATCTGGCGGAAGTAGCAAATATGCCCATGAATGTAGTTTACAAGAATTTATCCGTCAGTCAGAAAATTATCAGGCGTTGGATGAAGATGGACTGAATCAAATTTATAAATTATTGATTTACAATGGCGCTCAGGGCATGATGTTAAGCCATCCCTTTGCTGTGGAACGGATACATTACTTACGGGAGTGGGCAGTATCCGAAGAATATCAGCAAATCCGCCGAGGTAATTATCAGCGATCGCCCTCTGAAGGTGCAGTAAATGTTGCAGCAGAAACATCAGCAAGTGAAGCCGAAAATTTACGGCGACAAATTGAAGAATTACAACAAGAAATTAACAGAATGAAAAGGTCTGAGTAGCTGGAAGGGTGGGCAAAATTATGCTCACCCTTCAATAGTTTATTTTGATTGATTGTCAAGAGTTGAGTTCCGTAAAATATATAAAATTATCTTATGTTAAGTTTGTTTGATTTGTAAAAATCATACTGGCTCAGATACTCGACTTCTTAAAAAAGTTGGGTATCTAATTATTCAATTTCTTCAAGGAGAATTTTTAGAGATTATATTTTTTAGGGCTTACTTAAACATAAATTTTCTGTAGCGTGATTTATTTTTTGAGTTTCCCTAATCTCCGATAATAGTTTTTAGGGGTGCTTGGAAAAGATAGATTTTCAGTAAATACTTATCTTCTGTATTTTACTTTACGCCTTCTAGACAGAGGCAGCAAAATCATCTAAGCTACCATCTGGTTGTGAATTTTTCCGCAGTTTTGGATTTGAGATTGGCAATTTTATATTCTCAATATTTGTGAATATAAAATTTTTCTAACCTGGTTTTGTATCTAAGTGCCAATTCAATCATCTAAAACTGACAGAGTATGAAATTTCGTTTATGTGTTTCTCAAAATGGTAATTAATTTTCCCAAATGGCTGTCTTTGTTAGCTAATATTCTTGTCCTTGTCATTTTGATACCTGGGATGGCGTTAGCTACACCTCTACAAACTCATGCAAACTCTAGCTTGATTATTGCCAAATCTCCCCAAGCTGCCATCGAATTTATTGCATATTCTGAAGCAGATTTTACTCCTCAAGAACGCCAACAACTGCAAGCTTTACGTCAACGCCGCAACAAGGAAATTACTACTATCTTAAATTTTTCACAACGTGAAAAGCTGAAAGAAAAATTGCAAGCTGGTAATAATTTGTATCAAGCTCTAGAGAGTTTAGATTTACATCCAGATCAGCAAAGTATGATTAAAGCTGTGATTCAGTTGACTAACTTGAAAATGAAGGCTATTTTATCTCGCTATTCCTTACAAATGGAATAATAAGAGATTGTGTTCATCACTATTTCAATCAAAAGCGATCGCTCTTGGTGTTGTGTAGGCGATCGCTTTTTATTTTAATAACTTGAGTTTGCCTGTCTAATTATCAATCCTAATTAATTAACGTCGCGTCATTTCAAACAATTGTTGAGCATTTTTACCTAAAAAAGCATCGAAAAGTTTTGGCTTTCCAGGCTCATCTTCTATGAGGTAACGTTGGGCAAGTTCATAATAAGCGTAAGTCCAAGGAATTTGAATTTCTGTTTGACTGCTGTCATCTAACACTGTAACCATTTCTGTTACCGCTTGGGTTGCAGTTTGGCGTAAACCAGAACTAACATCTCCTTCAATTTCAGCTTTCATCGGTACACCCAAATTTGCCAAAGCATCAGCAGTAGTATCTATATCAGGATAAGCAGCGGTATTTTGGCGGTTGATGTAGCCTGTAAAGTGATTGACGGCGTAACCATGCAACAATACCCAAGCCCCATATTGAGTAGTTTTATTGACTTCCTCCACAACGGAACGCAGGGGAATTTGCCAAGGGCGAATAAAGATTTGCTTTAATTGTTGGGTAATACTGGCAAGATTATTTTCATCCGGAAAAACAGGTGTAAAAGAAGAGATAATTTTGTCGGGAATTTTTGATACTGTTTGATAAATTAGTTGGGCAATATTTTCCGGCAATTCATCAACAATTAGTTCACTAATAAATAGTTTGGGTAAATCAAACTCTGCTGCTTGCGGATGCTGATAGTGACGCGCATAAAGATGGGTAGCGGCAAATTTATATTCACCTGCAACTTCGTAACCCAAGGTTTCAGCAATTTGTGCTAAGTGGTTGATACCTAAGTTAATTTCACCTTGAGGACTATCGATTATCAAACGCAAAGACCGAAAAGCAATATGGTCGTTGGCAACGGTTCCCCCTGCTGCTGTAATCATATTTTGGTATATTTGGGCATAATTGACTCTGGCTTTGTACTCTTGCCAAAGTGATTCCCAGAGGTAAGATGCGAGTTCGGGTTTCATAATGTCTCACGCAGAGGCGCAGAGGCGCAGAGAGGTTAGGGGCTAGGGAGATTTTTTACTCAGCACTCAGAACTTTTGAGAATGTCAGAGAGAATTTCGAGGGCGGTTTGTATTTGGTTGCTATCAATAATTAAGGGTGGACAAAAACGAATTGCGGCTTTACCACAACCAAGTAATAACAGACCGCGTAAAAAGGCTTCTTGGATGATGCGATCGCGTAGTTTACTATTATAATTACCAGCTTCATCGACTAAATCCACTGCTACCATCAAACCTTTGCCTCTGGGTAACGACATTCTGGGAAATTGTTGGTGTAGCTGGGTTAAGCCAGCTTGTAATAGTTCTCCCATTTGGGTAGCGTTGGTCATCAAGCCGCTTTCTAAAAGTCGCAAAGTTGCCAAACCTGCTGCACAAGCCACAGGATTGCCGCCAAATGTGGTAGCGTGGGAACCAGGCGGCCAGGTCATTAATTCTGGTCTAGCGAGAATTGCGCCTAAAGGTAAACCACTGGCGAGACCTTTAGCGGTGGTGATAATATCAGGCATCACACCCCAATGTTCAATAGCAAACAAGCGACCTGTCCGCCCCATACCTGATTGCACTTCATCGACTACCATTAATATGCCGTAGCGATCGCAGATATCTCGAATTCTTTGCAAAAATCCATCTTCAGGGACAATATAGCCGCCTTCGCCTTGAATTGGTTCAACGAAAATCGCTGCTACTTCTTGGGGCGGGAGCATGGTATGAAATAGTTGGTTTTCTAAATAATCTAAACTCGCGTGCGTGCCGTAAGGAATGTGAGTTACCCCAGGAACTAACGCCCCAAAGTTAGCCCGTTGCACGGTTTTAGAACCAGTCAAGGACATTGCGCCGTAGGTACGTCCGTGGAATGCGCCCAAGAATGCGACGATGAGCGATCGCTTGGTGTAATATCGAGCTAGTTTAATTGCGCCTTCGTTCGACTCCGCCCCAGAATTGCTGAAAAATACCTTTGCACCTTCAGGAAAAGGGGCGCGAAAGGCTAATTTCTCTGCCAATTCCACCATTGGTTCATAATAAAAATCCGTCCCTGACATGTGCAGCAAACAAGCTGACTGTTCTTGAATGGCTTGCACAACTTCTGGGTGGGCGTGTCCGGTAGCAGTAACAGCAATACCAGCGGTCATATCTAAAAATACATTGCCGTCCACGTCTTCTACCATACAACCTTGACCGCGAGCCACCACTAAGGGATAGTCGCGGGTATAAGATGGGGAAGTTACGGCGCGATCGCGTTCTACAATTGCTTTAGCGCGAGTTCCTGGTAAAGCTGTCACCAAGCGCGGCACACTTGGTAAAGGTTGATTAATGGAAATACTTAACATTTTTTAGATTTTTTTTAGATTATTAGATGATTAAACTGTCATGTACAATTTTTGACAGTATCATTTGCTGCCATTTGTCTAAATGTTACGTATTGACAGAACAACGATAATATGGATATTTTCATCTGAATAAATACCGAACATCTTTCATGAATCCTCCAAACGATTGAGCATCAGAGTTTCATGGCTATTTTCTTACTGAGTATCTATTATTGGCTGACTATGGGAAGTACTGATTTTTGCGAGCTTCATTCTACCAAGGTGAACTTGGTAAAGCATTAATGAAAATTGAACAAGTTATAATGCCACTATTGTAATCACGGTTTTTGCATTGTCAAATTAATATCCTCCAGATATTAAGCAAGTGTAACTATTATTTATTAACAGAAATTTTTCTCTCACCATGAGTAACTTATTCAGTCAAAAGCTCAGTCTTTCTTTAGGTATTGCCGCCTTATTAACTCCTACTTTCGCGCATGGCTATTTTCAATCTCTGTCAAAAAACCAAGAACTAGCCCAAGCAGAAAATATTCAGGCTGATTTAGCCTTATCTCCACCGAGAATTTCTTTTGCTGCGATGCAAACTGCTACTGTCAATCCCCCTGTTTCAGAGCCAGTATATGATAAATATGCAGCTTCAGTCTCGGTAGGATATCCCGTTATTGATGAATGGAAGAATTATAAATTTAGTATTAATGGTAATCAGATTTTATCTTCAACTAAATTACCTACTCGCAAAGTTAATTTTAATCAATCAGATTTATTAAGTACTCTTGTTAATACCCGTAAATATTTTCAAGATCACGCTGCTGACGATCCAGATATTCAACGTAAAGGTTTATTAGGAACTCAAGGAGTAAGTGTAGAAGATGTTCTCAAAACCTTAGATTTTATGATTGTTGTCTTAAAAGAAGACATTGCAAGTAATCGCCCGACCCGTCTCCAAGACCCCAATTTTATTAATAATAATTTTCGTGTTATTAAATGGAATGCTTATAACCAGCAAAACAGTAGTCAAAAACAGCTACGCATTACCAAATACGCAGTTTTTACCCATCCAGGTTCTCGCACCAAAACATCTAAGTTTAATACCCCAATTTATAGTTTAAAAGATAGTTCATATACAGATAAATTCTATACTAGATACACTAAACAGGATGTTTTATCAGGTATTTATGAACCTGGTGGGAAAGAATTTGGCAAAGTTCAACCTTTAGCTTATCTCACCCGCGAGGGTTTAGAAGAAGCTCTTTTGCAGGGTACGATTTTAATTAAATTCACTGATGGTTCTCAAGCCTTCTTCAATGTGGATAGAAATAATGGGATGTCTTACATCCGTGGTTTAAAAGCAACAGCCCAAAAACGTTATTGGTATTTTAAAAAAGTAGATGCCATTAAAGGTTATGGTCACAAAATAGATGCCAAAATTTCGATTAAACCAGGAGTGACTTTTGCTGGAGATGTTCTCAATGTTGGCTTAGGTAAAGTAGTAGTTATAGAACATAACCAAGGTGGACGTAAAAATCTTAGAATGGGAGTAATTGCAGATACAGGTGGAGCATTTTTACCCAATCTTTACCAACTCGATTTTTTAGCAGGAATTTTTCAAAATCGCCAAGAATTTAACCAGCATATCAGGCAATTACCTGAGTATGCCACAGCATATTTTCTAGTCAAGAAATAAACGACGATATCTACTGTAGTAAATATAAAGAATAATCAAGACGCGGGGAAAAGGTTTGATATTCCCGCGTTTTTGTGCTGTCGTTGCATTCAAAATCTATAGTAGCTACAACTTCATTACCTACTAGGGTATGTAAGTTACTAACTAGAGTTTAGGGCTGACTTTGAGCGATCGCAAGGTATCTATAAACTAACCACGTAGAAAGTCTGAATTATCTCAGTCAGAAGTTAGTCATAAGTCAGTATTTTTTCAGTATGGAACTCAGTCATCATCAAGTTCTAATGATTTTATAGCGAATAGGAAATTAAAAATAAGCTAAAAAGTTTATTTCCTAGCTTGAAAATTAATTAATGAAAGGAGTATATTCATGTCTTCAGCCAAAAATGTCGAACAGGAATTAATTAATTTTGGATACAACTAATCATGCCAGTTTATTTGAACCACCTAATTTTGATTTATTCGCCATCATTGAAATATTTGTGAATGATAAAGCAGCTAAATAAACAGTGCTATTCATGCAAGTTCAGAATAGCATCTGTATTGATGAATCAGTCTGATTGATAAATATCTCTGCAAAAAAAGGTATTATCTATGAATTATATTTCTCGTCGTCGCTTGTTACAGCTTGGTCTATTAACACCTTTAGTAGCTTCACCATTTTATCGACAGTCTGCGGCTTTTGCAGTATGTAAAGATGGAACATGTTGTATAGATCCAGAATGTAGTAATGCTACAAAAATTACTGGTTCTAAACCTAATGGTAATATTCCAGGAATTAGTAATTTTATTTGGCCAATTGCTGGTGCGCCAAATACACCTTATGAAATTGGTGACGCTTTCGGCCCGCGCCTTATTCGTGGAGAATATGATTGGCATGAAGGAATTGATATTAAAGCCAATGAAGGAACTGATGTAATTGCCAGTTGTCCTGGATTTGTCAGAATTGCAGCAGCGTGTGATGCGCGATTTGTAAACAGTGGCAAAATTATTCAGATTCAAGCTTATAAGTATGACAATAACAACAACATCATTCAAAAATATCGCGTAAGTTACCACCATTTATCTGAACTGTTCGTTAACCCAGGCGACATAATTACTCAAGGAACTGTTATTGGTAAATCTGGATGCACAGGAGCTACTTGGCCACATCTACATTTAGAAATTCGCAAAGAGGATGTACCTCAGAATCCATACTTTTATTTAGCTTGTCCTACGGTAGGTACTCATACAGTGGCAATTCAAAGCGTAAATAATAACACAAATGGCACTTTGACTGTAGAGCTTCGCGTTACTTCTCCTCGGACAAAATTAGACATAAATCGCATCAATGTTTTTGCTTTAGATAGCAATAATAATCAAATTGATTCGATGTATGTTGATTTTAATGAAACCCATAATTGTGGTCGCATTATTCAAAGTAATATTAATCCCCAAGCTATTAATAGCTATACTTACACAGAAAACATCGCAACCCCAAATAGAACAGTAATTATTACTCCAGAAGATTTTTCCACTACTCAGCCAAACTGGATAGTAACTTTTAAGTTTAATGGATTATCTTCTTCAAATACAACCAAAATTAAAGCTCAAGCATTAGATTGCTCAAACACCATTGCTGAAGATATAAAAACAATTTAGTTATTGCAGCAGTTTGAAACAAAACTACCTATGCCAATTTGGTATCAAATAATCTTTGCTACCTATTGATGATTTATAGGGGTGAATACAAGTTCCCTCCTATAAATTTATCTATCATATTCTTTTTGTATTGATATAAATATTAACAGGAATTACGCACAGGCTACGGAAAATCTAACCGCAGAGAGGCAGAGTTCACGGAGGAATAAGAATTTTAGAGGTTTTTTGCGTAAGTCCTAATTAAGTTTTATCTAAATTTATGGAGTGAGTGTACTAGGTGTACTAGGCTATTGCTTCTAAAATCAATTTCCGGTGCGAATCCGCGGCATAATGTTTGGTTTTAGTTTTTTGTAATGACTGATTTTTAAACGGAGAGTCAGACTCTAATAAAATATTTTCTCTATCTTGCATATCAGAGCTAACTTGCTTAATTAATTGTTCAAAGATATACTCAATCACAACAGGCTGCTGAGCGTATTGACTGCCTTGCTTTTCAATCAGATAACGCCGATTCAAAGATTCTAAAGCATCTAATAAATTAGCTTTTGAAACCGCAGGTACAATGTTTGTGTGCAAGTCGCTAATGCTTGTCCATACTTGATTATTTGCCAACCAATACATAATAGTTTTTTCTAAAGGCGACAGACGTTGAAATTGTTTGTCTAATAGGCGACGAATGCCGTTGAAAACTACTGTATCTTGCTCTAAAAATTCGTCAATTTTGCCATCAAACAAATCGCAAATTGAGGTAGCAACTATTTTTAATGCTAGGGGATTATTGCTGTAGCGATCGCATAACTGTTGTTTTTGCATTTCTGTTCCCGATAGCTTCCTCGCCTGAATTAAAGCTTGCGCTACTTCCGATGAGCCTTTAAGGGTGATTGAGTTTACCGCCTGCTCTAATCCTTCCATTTCCGCAATTTCGGCTGGCTTTTCTCGACTGGTAAGTAGCAAGCAGCTTTGATGTGAAACTTGACCAATGACTTTCAGTAATTCACCATAACCTTCATAACCGGGACAATATTGCCCAACATAGTCGCCTGCCTGCAATATTGATTCCCAATTGTCCAAAATTAGTAAACAATGTGAAGTACGCAGGTAATGAATTAGATGGGTGATTTCAGCTTTAGTTTCCTGCTGTTGGGAAATAAAGGATACTAATTCTCTTAAAAGTTGTTCTAAAGGTGGAGCATTACGCAAACTGCGCCAAATCACATATTCAAATTCTGTTTGAACTTGTTGTGCCAACCTGATTGCTAATGCTGTTTTGCCTACACCGCCTATACCCAATATTGCCACAATGCGGCTGTGCTGGTTGACTAGCGATTGCTGTAAATGATTTAGTTCTGTTGTACGTCCGTAGAATACGGATACATCAATTGCTTCTCCCCAATCACAACTTTGATGGGAAATATTTGTTATAGATTTTATTGAAGCAGGTTTTGGTAATTCCGTGTTGCCCAATTCAGCGATCGCTTGCCAGTCAAGACCCAATTTTAAACATATTTCGAGAAAAATTTGATAATCTACAGGCTTACCATTTAAAAATTTACTGATAGTGGCTAAAGCTAGACCTATATCTTGAGATAGACATTTTTGGCTGGGATAACCATTACGCTTTAAAGCTAATTTAACGTTTTCCCAGCATTCGGGACGAACCTTGAGTGAGCGTGACATACATAACAGGCATTTGTGTAATAAAATTACCAGATTTTACCCTATCTTTCTGAAAAGACAGTAAAACTCAGTAAATTCTTCGCTATAAATTTATCCGTCCGTTTTCATAACTTTATTCAGCAGAAGATGCCTTACAGACAAATTCAGTCAGAAATGGGCTGAAAGTAGCTTCTGATTTGTTTTGAAAAACAATATCTCTACTACATCAGCCCTTTGGACTATATTTTCTTTTTTTGTGAAGGTTATTGATTAAAAAAACAATATGTTTTGGCTGTACGAACCAGTCAAAAAGATTAAGGCACTATCAAAACTGGGCAAGGAGACAGATTAATCACGCGTGTTGTCACGCTGTCAGTTGCACCTTCATCAGTTAAGCCCAGTCCGCGACAGCCCATAATAATTAAATCCGCGCCGATTTCATCAGCCACATCACAAATAGTAAACGCTGGTTTGCCTGAACGTTCCAAAACTTCGGCTGAAATACCCTGCTGTGAAAATAAAGCTTGAGCATTTTCTAACAGTTTAGCAACTACTTCTGGCGACACCATCGGATCAGGACTTGGGGCTTGTGCTTCTGTGGAGGTTTCCTCAACTACAGATAGCAAAACCAAGCGACTTGCGTACTTCTGCACGACATTGGCCACTACATCAGCAGCTTCTCGTGCTTCCCGACTTTGATCAATTGGAAATAATACTGTCTTAAACATATCTCTCCTCCGCACCCCAGACTCCGGTAAAATCTTGATGGTTATACTTTCAAAACGATAACAAAAAGGCAATCAGGAGGGTCTGGCTGTGTCCAAAAAAAATCTAGCAAGTTTATCGGCGACTGATATTTCTGGTAAACGTGCCTTAGTGCGGGTTGACTTTAATGTGCCTGTTGATGATCAAGGCAACATTACCGATGATACTCGTATCCGCGCTGCGCTGCCAACCATCCAAGATTTGACGAACAAGGGTGCTAAGGTAATTCTGGTCAGCCATTTTGGTCGTCCCAAGGGTGTGGATGAAAAATTGCGTTTAACTCCAGTTGCCAAACGCTTGTCTGAGTTGTTGGGCCAAGAGGTTGTCAAGACTGATGACTCTATCGGCGATGAGGTTGCTGCTAAGGTTGGCGCTTTACAAAATGGGCAAGTACTGTTACTAGAAAATGTCCGCTTTTACCCGGAAGAAGAGAAAAATGATCCGGAATTTGCGAAAAAACTAGCAGCGAATGCTGACTTCTATGTAAATGATGCTTTCGGTACTGCACACCGCGCCCATGCTTCTACTGAAGGGGTGACAAAATTCCTGAGTCCTTCTGTGGCTGGCTATTTGGTAGAAAAGGAATTGCAATATCTGCAAAATGCAATTGAAAATCCTCAACGTCCTTTGGCGGCAATTGTCGGTGGTTCTAAAGTTTCTAGCAAAATTGGCGTAATTGAAACTCTACTAGAGAAGTGCGACAAGCTAATCATTGGCGGTGGGATGATTTTCACCTTCTACAAAGCCCGTGGTTTGAGTGTTGGTAAGTCTTTGGTAGAAGAAGACAAGCTGGAACTAGCAAAATCTTTGGAAGCAAAAGCGAAAGAAAAAGGTGTTACCTTCTTGCTACCTACAGATATTGTCTCGGCTGATAAATTTGCACCTGATGCTAATGCAACTACTGTCAGCATTGACAATATCCCTGCTGATGGTATGGGTTTAGACATTGGCCCTGACTCTGTAAAAGTCTTCCAAGAAGCTTTGGCTGATTGCAAGACTGTAATTTGGAACGGGCCTATGGGTGTGTTTGAGTTTGATAAATTTGCTGTCGGTACAGAAGCGATCGCACGTACTCTTGCAGACATTAGCAAAACAGGTACAACCACTATCATCGGTGGTGGTGACTCTGTTGCAGCTGTAGAAAAAGTAGGTTTGGCTGACCAAATGAGCCATATCTCTACCGGAGGCGGTGCAAGCTTAGAGTTACTCGAAGGCAAAATTCTGCCCGGTATTGCTGCTTTAGATGAAGCGTAATTAGAAGTATGAAGTGTGAAGTATGAAGTGTAAAATTTCATACTTTCATCTTCATACTTCATCTTGACAATACGCTAGTACAGTTAGAGGATGTTTTAAAAGTTTTGGGCGAATATAATTTGCTACTACACAAACAAAGTCCGCCTGCGCGGACTAATGAAAAATCAATTGTTTTGAACCCACGTAGGTGGGTTTTGTCTGTGTAGCCGCGATTTCTAATCGCCAAGAAAAGTAATAAATTAGACTTTTAAAACAACCTCTTAGGCGGAAATAAATCACCCATTCCAATTGCTGCAAGCCTGACTATAAGAATTTCTTCCTTTCATACTTCATCCTTTACACTTCACACTTTTTTTGCCAGCCACAAAGCCACGTTACTAACATAGGTTTTAATATCTTCTACAGCCCGTGGCTCGTTTTTCATCCCGTCTCCAGGCGGTTCATCAACAAAACTAGGACAGCCTTTGGTAATATCCCAGTTGTAATCAACAAAATGATGAAAACTGGAAGTAGCTACAGTACGCCCTAAGTTATTACCTTCTACATCTTGATAATGATCAACTGCCACAATCAAATTAAAATCACGACCTGTAACTAAGCTTTTTCCTAAAGCAATTACCTGCGCCTTGGGATTACTCGGAGGTATACCAATACCGCCTTCGTGAGGATGTGCAGGAAAAAATTCAATCACACCTAATGGTGAATTTGGATTTTTTAATAGTTCGTGAACAGGTTGAACAACAGTTATTTTTTGATAGTCACCATTCGCGCCTGAATGATAGTTAGGCCAAGAAATATAAGTTGTATACGGGTCATCTCGACTCCAACGAGATTGATCTGGGTCAGGATTTTTTGTATTGAAATAATGAATCTCGCCAATATCAATTAAATCGCACATAGAACAGCCCATATCTTGATGGTCGCGTGTGGTTAAAATTCCGCCACCACGTCGGCGAAAAGCATTAATTCCCGCAATATCTTTTGCAGTTAAACCATCACCAACATCTAACGCAAATAACCAAAGTTCATCAAAATCAGATTGATCAAGACTCCCTAAAATGGGATCATTACCTTCTGCGTCGGATGTGCGATCGCGTGCTACAACCGAAAATAAAGAATTTCCCGCTTCATCTTGAATAGATGCTAAATACTCCTGTAGCATTGAAAAACGAAAAATGCTCCAGTCGTTTTCAGTGGTGGGAATTGTTGTTTGTAAAAGAATCTTAATTGGTTCTGCCATACCCTGTGCAAACTGCGGCAATACTCTACCTAACACACAATAGAGTATACAAGTTAGAAACTTCGCGGTGAGACTAAAAATCAAGGGTTGAGGTATTCAAAACCCTGACACTCCTACACCCTTATACCCAATTGTTACAGACAAACTTTGTGTATAATTCTTATAAGTCCGGCGATCGCACAAAACTTGATCAGTTTATCTTGACACGGAACCTAATAAAACCATAAGAATTAGTTGGTGTACCTTGCCCGGTCGCCGCAGGTAAGCTCGTTAGACTAGAATTTGTAACATTAACTACTACAGCCCCATTCGTATTACTCCCACAACTTGTAGGCGTAGATGAATCATTCGCTGCATAAAAAACTCCCCGGTCAGAGTCTGCGGCATTACTAAAATAAACAGTTGGTGTAGTAGAACCAACAGCCATTGCAATACCTTGGTTTCCTCCTGAAACACCATCATTGGGATTTTGACCGTTAAATGCTGTAGGAATAAAAGTAGTATTCCCTGGAACTAAATCACAGAACTTCACATTAGTAGCACTACTACCGTTAGAGAGGAAATAAATAGTGTACTCTACCTCATCGCCTGGCTTGACATCAGTAGCACTTATCTTGCCTCGCAAGTAACCACTCAGCCATTTAGTATCATTATCATCAGTACCCGCACCATCTACACTATCATTTAAATCGTCACTATTAATGCGGGTAATGCGTTTCACTAACACTATCTTGGGACTGCCATTATTATTAACACCTACGCTAGTGACTCTAGTACCTACATTATCCGTATCTCTAGTTGGTAAATAGCTAGGACATCTGCTGCTGGCGTTGGTACTAGTCGTTCTTTCCCAACAAGCACTAGTGTTAGTATCATTACCATTCCTAGTTAAGCTAATAGACTGACCATCACTAGCATTAGCAAGGTTCGATTGATAAGTATTATCCCAAATATTGAGAGAACTTGGGGGCGGTGTGTTAATTGCACCACCAGAACCATAAGCAACATAATCAATAATTCGATTCTGGCTATCGTACAACCAGACATCATCACCACCGTTAGTGAGTCGAGTGGAAAAGCCTAACCAAGCTTGAAACGCTGCGTCTGGAGCTTTATTGTTGGGCTGATTAGAACCTATCCAAATAACAGCGTATTCTCCTGGTTTTAAAGTTGTCCCATTGGGAAATGTGTAATTAAAGCTATTTGATGTAATCTCAACACTATTAACAATCAGATTGCCATCAGCTAACTTGAAACCACTTAAATCAACAGCTAAGGAGGAAGCATTATAAAGCTCGATAAACTCATCGTTCGTATCAGCACTATTTCCTGAGTCTGTTTCGTTATATAGCACTTCATTAATAATGATTTTACCGGCTTGAGGCGACACTTGATAAACATCAAAGCCGAAGTTTTGATTGGTGATTGCACTTCCAGAGACAGTAACTGCTAGGTCATTAGGTGTTCCTAATGAAAATCCAACAGGAATGTTGCTATTAGTGGTATCAACTTGAATTTTATAACTACCATCTACCACACCAGTAAAGCTGTAAGTACCATCGGCTTTTGTGCTAGTCACTGTCACAACAGAGTTATCACTAGCTTTGATTAGTTTGACATTAATCCCAGCAGGTAATGTTGGTTCACCAGTATCAAAATCATCCCCGCGATCGCTATCTTCATATAAAGTGCCAGAGATAGTTACCCCAGAATTTACGATAGTTACTGGGGTTTGTAACACGTTACTAGGAAAAAATGTCCATAAATCTAGCCCTTTAGTATCACCAAAAGAACCATTACATTTTGTATTAGCGTTACCATTGTTACCAGTCTGACCAAATACTCTATTATTGTTTGTGCTATCAAACCCGGAAATTGGATTGCTAAAGGCTGGGTTTGGTGGATTAATACCGCAAAGTACACTACCAGGAGTACCAACATTTGTACCACCAATGGTAGTGTATCCGCGATCGTCATAAAATGCTGTCGTTTTTCCCAAAGGATTAGTAACATTGAGGAGCGTAATAGTAGGGCCACCGTTAACATTATTCTCCGCATCCAGTAAGGGAAAATGGTATTCACCCGCATTAATTCTTACCTGAACTGAATAGCCAACACCGACTGGGAAATTATCACCACTATTATCTTTACCATTCCAGGTAACTGACTGTGTACCTGCTGTATTCATCACGCCTCGTAGCACACGGTTCTGGCTATTAGTGGGATCAAAATTTGAGCCGTTCCGACTGATAACAATTTCGTAGTTACCTGTTACATTGGTATTGAAATTAAAAGTACCACCTGTGCCTAAAAAGCTAGTGTTTCCCGTAACTGTACCTGTAAAGTTTAAATTACTTAAAATCGGTGGAGTTGGAATCAGAGGAATGCCAGTACTATCAAACGTACCATCCGCTCTGTAGCGATCAATATTTGGAAGTACGTTAGGATCTGGGGTAGTAAAGAATGTCGGAAATTGAGGACGAGATAAACTAGTCCCGCCGTCTATGCTACTAAGCACAGCATCGTTGCCAAGAATATCGTGATATAGGGGTGTTTTCCCATCACTATCAAAAAATCCTACTTGATTACCATAAAGAAGGAATCCATTTGGATCTGTACCTCTTAAATCTAATTTGTAGCGATAACCATCTGTAGTGACTGGATAGACAGAAAAGTTAACCGGTCTGCCGTTATTACCAGTAAATAAGGAAAGATAGTAACTGAATACTCTGCCATTTATGTCTGTTGTGGAGTTTATGTCGCTGCTGCGTACAGTGACATCCCAAGCTGCTATGGTAGTTGACTGATTACTGTTAAAGTTTTTGCTATCAATTAAATCAATCTCACCAGTAGGCAGAATACTTGTTGATGTTTTACTGTTACTTCCAGCTGGGCCATAAAAAATTATGTCATATATACCCGTGGATGGAGCCTGATAGTAGCAGGGTTTATATCCAGTCTTGTTACCTGTACCAGAAATGGATTGAGGCCCTGCTAATTCCTGGGTGCGAGATGAGATAAACCCACTTCCTGTTTGAGAAGAACATTTAAAATCTGGTGTTGTTGGAATATTTTCACTACCAATACTACCACTGACGTTGTTACCTGGTTTAAAAACTAGAATATCACCATTACTATTAGTAAATCTGGCACTAGACCCTAAAAGAATGTATTCGTCTTTTTGGGCATATACTTTCAATATAGTTCGTCGCCTAATCAGACCACCCCATAAATCAGTACTCCATTCTAAGTTAGCTCTATTACCAGTAGCACTGCTTGGATATAGTGTGCGGCTACCTTCAGCTTGGCTTGGTTTTATTCCCTGTCCTAAAATACATAAACAAAAGGCAAGGCTAGTAATTAATTGTCGTGGGTTGCTGTTGGGTAATATATTTTTTATTTTTCTGTTCATAGGTTTTTTATATAATTTGGTGTGGTAGAGATGTGAAATTTTGAGAGACGCGAAATTTCGCGTCTCTACATTTTTGGGTGATGTATTTTTATTGATTTGGTTAGGTTGGTCAATAATAATGCCGTGTATATGATTGGGCATGATTACATAGGTTCCAATGTATTTTTAATTAAAATACTGGGGTTTTTTCCTAAAAATTTGAGTTTATTTGACCAATTGTCGATATTATTACTTGACTAGTATTAACATTCCCAAAAAATGGGTGCGATCGCTTATGCAAGAGTTATAAAATCCGAATTATTAGCCCCATACTTTTGATTTAACAAAAGCCTAAACTCTACTCAGTATTTACCCTGAAATTTAGATTGTTTCATGATTATGCAAATCTGCATAATTTCTGTGCTGTGGAGACCTTGTAATATTAAGTTGCTAACGCTGTGGAGGGGGAATTTTTTGTTGTCCAAAACCTTCAAATAATTCGTTGAGTTTCAAAGTTAAACCCAAATAAGGGCCACCAGCAGAACGCACGCCGGAAAAATCTCGGTCATCAACTCTGCCAAAAGCATATCCAGCTGCTAAACGCAGGTTAGGCGATAAATAATAACCAGTTTCCACAACAAAGCCTGTCTCACTATAATTAGCTTGCCCTATCCAACGCGCCTCTCCTACTAAATCCATCTTGTATCCCAAGCGGTAGGTAGCTCTAAATTGCGCCAAATTCACGCTACTAGTCCCTACTAAATCGTTGGCTAGATAAGATGTACTGTTCCGCAAAGCATACTTACCGTAAAATTCCCATTGCCAGTTAGGTGCATAAATGGCTTCCAGGGCAAAGGTATGGTCTGTAGAGCCTGTACCACTACCTAACAAAATCGTGTCAGGAATCACTGCTGGATTTTCTCGATATTCATACCGCAGCAAAGCATTAAATTTATCATTACTGGGGTCACGGTAAGCCAAACCTAGTTTTAGGTTCACCGTATCACCCAAGCCTGTGAGTTTTTGATTAGCTGAGTTGGCCTGTTGATAGCGTGCTAAAGCTGTAAGTGCAGGCGAAATTTTGCCTGTGGCTGCTGCTGAAATGACCGTATTAGAACCACTAGCAGAAGTGCGATGTTCATAACGCGCACTGGCTTGAAACTCAGGGTTATCACTGTATTCTAAGCCAACGCTGTAGCTATCGCCACTCTCAAATCCAATAGATGAAGCGGCTTGACCGACTGTAAAAGGTTGGGCGTATTGTTGTCCTGCATCGGTGCGGTTGAAGAAGTTGCCAAATACATGCTCATAAGCCAGATTCAACCGTAAACCAGGAGCGATCTTCCAACGGTTATTTAGGCCAATAGCACCTTGAGTTGTGAGTTGGTTAGCACCTCCTAAAATTGAGTAACGCGCGGTCAAAGTTGTATCTGTGCCGAGTTTATGCTCACCATTGATACTTAAACTGGTGATGGCATTGCCGCTTTGTTGACCACTACTATAAAACTGTTGGGCAAGACTGACATTCACACCAGGGATAGCAGCCCAATTCAAACCCAAAATGGTACGGTCTGGGTAAACAGTATCTGCACTGGAAGAGAGAGTGAGTTCATTTTGGGCGGCGAAAGTGAGGTTTTTGGCGATGGGAAAAGTCAGACGCGATCGCAACTGCTGGGAATCACTCGTTAAAGCACTCACCGGAATCCTATCTTCTCGGTGGCGATGAATCCAATCAACGTCAACCGTAGCCTTACCTAAGCGTTGTTGAATTCCTGCTGAAATTGTTGTTAAAGAGTTATCAACTTTACTTCCTGGTGTAGCTTCCGAACGTGGTGCAAATAGTTCTTCAAAGGTATCTAGCGGTTGGGGTACAATTCCAAAGTTATCTTCGTGGTCGTATTGCGCCCGAAAATTGGTTGTTTGTGACAGTCTTGCTGTGACTTGTCCACCATAGCGAGTTTGTCCAGGTACAAAGCTAATGGTGGCATTATTGGCAAAGCCTGTATCAGCAAATCGATAATAAGCACGTCCTTGAATAGTATTGCTAATTTGTCCCTCGGCTTCTAAACGGTAAGCTGCACCACTGACTTTCCCCATAACTTCTGAGTCATTCGTAGAATGAGCATATTCAGCTATTAGCCTGCCATTACTACCTAAAGAAATCAGTGCATCTGCACCATACAGTTGAAAGTCCCGCACTCCCTGATTTTCTTGGACAAAAGTTGCACCTAACCAACTTTCTTGATTCAACGTGCGCGAGAAATGATACTGCAATCGACCTGCATAGATATTACTGTCAGAGTCTTGACTTTCATATTGATAGCTAACTACAATGCGTCGTACTAAGACTTGTCCAGTACTATCTATATCTGTACGAAGAATCGGTTCACGAAAAATTAATGTACCGCGATCGTAATCAATTTCGTAGTCTGGGCCACGACTGAGTTTTTTACGCTCCAATACAGTACCAGGACGATTCAGTTCTTCTAATTCCAGAAAGACATTTTCACTACCAGCTATTACTAACCTTCTGGAGAGGAAGTAATAACCACTCGTACCATCAGGCGCAATGGTATCTCGTTGAAAGCCTTCGAGATTATTACCATAAAAGCCTGTAAATTGTAGATTGCCAAAATTGTAGTTAGCCTTGAAGCCGTGTAATTGACGAGTGATAGAAGTAAATTGCTGAGATGTACGGGCAAACTCTTCTGTGTCATAATCACCCCACATGAAATAATCAGGAGCCGCATTAGGAATTTTTGAGGTGCGTTCAAACCGCAAAAATACACTATCAATTGAGGGTGTAACAACATCGGTTCGGGAACTATCACCATAAACAGGATAGTTTTGTTCGCTAAACTGATAGTTTCTAAATAGGCGATTGTCGCAGTTGCAATCTTCGTTAAGAGTGCGGGAACTATTATATGCACCTGTAAACAACCATTCACCTATTGCACCTGTGGCAAATATCGCTGAGTGAAAATCTAATTGGGTGCTGGTATCTTTGTCAGGACGGACAAAATCTCGAAAACTACTGTAATAATCTGTACCTCTTGCACCTAAACGGACATCGATAACGCCAGTTAATAAACTTGGACGCAAGGCTGTTTCAAATTGCAGTTGGGTAAAGGCTTCTAAATCATTGGTTGTGGCGCGAATGCGGACTGTTTGCGCCTTTAAATCAGAACGCAATGTGGCGGTAAACTCTCCAGCTTTCGCTTCTACCTGAAATCCTGGTTCATCAGGTTTGAAGTCCTTCCCGACTAACTCTCCCGCTGTTGGGATCACAGTCACAACAGCATCGCTGTTAGAGCGATTGCCATTTTCATCAATTAATTCACCACGAATGGTTGCAGTCGAACGTCCATCAGCAGGAATACGCGCTTCAACTGTTTCTAGTGTGAGTTTTTTTGGCGCACTCCGCACTACTATTCTTACTTTTACAGATGATTCTGGTTTCCCGACCTCTTGTGCAGAGATGATATTTTCTCCGGCTTGGAGTGAGATACCATACCATGTCTGCGTAACTAAATTGGTATTACTATCAGTTTCTGTCTGTCCAACTAATGAAGAATCTACCAGTACGCCGTTGACGCGCAATTCTACCTGACCGCCACTAGGAAATTGCAAACTGACGTTAGCAGCAGGAATATTAACCACACTATCAGTAGATGGGTTGAGAATTTTGATGGTGGTATTTTGATTCTCGACTGCTGCCGCAATTTTACGCAAGCCTTTAGGTAACTGAATATCAGTTGCAGGTTGAAATGGTTGTATGCTGGTTGTTGTTAAGGGAGTATCAACTGAAGTGTGTTTGTTAATATCCTGCAACGAACTATCAATCTGACTGTCTTGAGACAAAGGATTTTGCTGAGAGACTTCATCAGCTTCTATGGATGTGTTCACAGAAGGCTGATTATCTGTTGCGGTTAAGGTAGAAGCAGAGGGAAACTGATTCTGGACTCTATTTTCTGTTTCTGGAATGAATGTTTGGGCTTTAACGACAGCCGGATACAAAACAACGCCGATTGCACCTGCCATAGCACCCATCAGCCTGAGATTAAAGCTAGATACACCGTGTAGTTGAGGTTTCATACTTTATTTACTCCTGCTGGGAGTGACAGCAAAGTTCATTCTGACTAAGCCGCCAGGTTCCAGACGCACCCAGCGAGATTGCGTATTACGTTCGCGGAATTTGCGGTTGGGGGCTAGGGTGTAGCCGGGAATGCTGCTGAGGTCGAGTACTCCTGTATGGCTTCCTGGCAAAACATTGGCGACAGAAAATAAACCATTAGGATCTGTGGTGATGCGATTACCGTTTTCCAAAAAAATTACGGCATTCGGAATTCCTGGTTCACCATTTTGCTGTTCACCGTCAAAGTTTTTATCTTCAAATACACGACCGATAATTGTGCCGCAGTCAGCCACAATTCCCGAACGAATTACTAATTGGTGAGTTGCAGGGCCATCCTTGGCTGCTAGACTATTGTCAGTTCTGAGTACACGCGCGATCGCACTATTGCGGCCAGTTCCCCGCACTGCATCAGGTGTGAGTTGAGCGGCGTAGGCAATATTTACTACTTTTTGGGATGGAAGAGTTACATCTGTGCGGAAGGTAACTGTATTGCCATTGCGCTCTGTGGTAATGTTAACTGCTTGACCATCTAACTCACCGCGCACAGATTTGTTAATGAAATGAAAGCCTAAAGGCAAGTTATCAGTAACAACTAAGTTATTTAAACCAGTATCAGATAAGTTTTTCACAGATATGCGGTAAATAACTGTATCTCCTGGTTCCGCAGTCGCGCGATCGCCTGTTTTAATAATTTGTAATTGTTGTGCTGTACATAAATTAGCTATAAATGCCAAAGCCAATAAACTACGTTGGTTAATTTCTGCGTTTGCAACTGCAACTAATGTGTCTTCAACTCTGGTTGCACCTGTACTATTCAAAGGTTCTCCATCCAAAGAAGCAGCCACATATTTCACACTGTTATTATTAGTGCTATCAACACCAGTAATTTGAATTTTAATTCGCCGTTGTTGGTAACTGGAATTTTGTGGTGGATTGACTACCAAAATGTAAGTTTTACCAGCCTCAGTTTGACCTCTATTCGGGTCAAGCAATATGTTGTAAACACCTGCTGGGTTATTTTTTAAGAAAAAAGGATTAGCATTTTCAATATTTGGGTTTTGTCCACCAGGAAGCTTATTATTCGGAACATCCGGTAACTCTGTGCGAGTTAAAGATACTAGTTTGCCTAATTCTGTACCTGTTGGATCATTAATATCAGCTTCATATAAGCCAACCGAGAAGCCTGTATAGTCAGACAATGTTGTCCCGGCACAGCCTAAAATTCTGCCTGATTTGCTATTAGAAATAGTAACATCAGTTAATAGTTGCAGTTCGCTAGAAATTGCTTGATATTTATTCTCACTTGAATCTGTATAAGTATAACTAGCTTGGTTAACAATATTATTATTTGTTTCTTGTGCCGTCGCCTTGATAGATAAACTTGTTGTTAAAAAACTAATAATAACAATGAAATTAGACAATTTATATTGCCATTTACTACTAAAAATAATTTGTCTTTGCTTTTTTACAATACTGAACAAATTCATTGGCTTGAAATACCATTTTTAGTAGATGGACTTACATTCTAAAAATTAATATTTGAGTTGTAAAGCCTAAATAATGAAAAACTGATGAATTCTCAAACGAAAAATTTGATGTTTTATATTGATTTTGATTTAGTGACTTCCAGAGATTAAATGATTCAACGTAAAAGAACAAAGATATTGATCAGAATCTTTTTCTACCTCTGCTTCCAGTCGCCGAGCGACTTGGACTGAGCCTGTCCTGAGCGCAGCGTCTCCGATAGTCGAAGGGAGTCGAGATGCTGCTACCCTTCATGATTGGATATTTTTTTAGTTGGAAGTCTCTTAGTATTTAACGCACCTGAGTTTGATAAGTGACTTTGAGTGTAGTTTTGGCTGGAATTACTGGGCTATAAAAGCGAATATGTGTATAAGCACTAGCTGGTGCAGGTTGAGTTTGGATATTGCCGTTAGGTAGAGTAACTTTAATTGTGGGATTTGTTACGAAACTGCGTCCGCCATCAATGCTGTAGCTAATTTTGACATCACCAGGAAAATGAGCTGACTTCAAAACATAAACCATGCCTTTAGCAACTGGTTGATTGAAATTGATATTTTTTAAGGGGCGATCGCTTGTATTTTCTCCAGTCAAGGTATAGCGTAATATCTCCCCAGGTTTGACAATTGCTTTATTATTCAAAGCCTGCCATGCTATTTTTTGCTTACCTTGTTCATCGTTAATTAATACTTGCTTTTCTGCTGTTAAAACTAACTTTAAAGCCTGTTGCTTTTCAGGACTTTGTGCCACTGCGCTGTTAGTTTGCCAGCCATCTGGTAAATTACTTATAAATGAGGCTGTAATCAATAATATACTTGCCCCTATTCCCGTCATCAAAATTTGTTTCATATTAGTCACCCTGATAAATTACTATTAGTTAACTTTGCGTTGGAAGGTAAACGTACCTGTTACACCAGGTGCAACTGGGTTAGTGAGAGTATTTACATATTTAGTGATATCGCTAACCGCAGTAGTACCACTTTGTTCGCCACCAAGAAGAGTCTTAGCAAGAGTGTCACTGAAGAATTGAATTGTTCCTGCTGCCTGAACTGAGCCAAGAACATGACTAGTATCAATTACGCTATTGTTATCATTATCTTTTGCCCAATTATTGGAATTTACAGTGCCAGTGCCATCTTCTGTAATTACCACTTTGGCAGCATTTAAAATTACATTATTGCTACCACTCGCTGGCTGCTGTTCAGAAATATTTTTATACTCAATAACGTACTCAATAATATTTCCCCGTGCTGGTTTTTTCGGTGTTGTACTCAAAGTCCCATCGGTACCTTGAACTGCTGGGCCAGTTCCTTGTAAAACCCGTGACTGTTTGATTAATTGTAAGAAACCAGTGTAGACACGATTAATAGTAGTGTTTGTCGCTCGCTCTTCTAATGGCGAAACATCATCACCAGTCTTGATAAATGCTGTAATTGGTACCGAGAAGCCGCGTTCAAAACCAGGATCGGTGGAAAGCGGAGTGTCATCTGGTAAGTTAACAGTGACAGTGTAGTTAGCCGTTCCATTGGAGGCTACTCCATCAATTCGTACTGGATTAGAGCCACTAACTGGGTTGCCTCCTACAGTACCAGTACCACTTGTAAAGTCAAAAGTTGTGCCATTGTATGTATAAGTAGCAGATGCTCCCCCGTAAGATATGGTCACGATTGTATTTGCTGGCAAATTAGCTGTGTTAGCTGGTGGTGTAGGCAGCAAAGAGATATTGGCTGTTAGACTACCTGTATTGCTAACTGTGTTAATAAAAGTCACTGGGTCTGGATCAAATTTTGAACCAGGAGTTTTATTAACTGGAAGATTGGAAGATTTATTGGTAAAGTCATCATTGTTATCTGTTGGCCCTACTGCTCCAGGAGAACCGTTTGGCCCATTGAGCAGTAAAGCAACGTCAAGTGTAAATACGTTCGCTTCACCACCAGAACCTTGACCAGTGTTGTCACCATTGGTATCAGTTCCGGTGTTTGTTAAATCATTAGAGTCGCTTATATAACCATCTGGTACGGTATTTGGTAACTTATCTGGTACATTATCCCCGTTATTATCTGTGTTGAGTGAGGGTGTCATATTGCCTGGAGAGCCGTCAAAATTACTAGGATTTTGATCACCAGACTCATCAAACACAGGCGCATTTGTCTCTGGTGTTTTACCAAATACTTGAGCGATGTTGGCGAGCGTTAGAGGTGCAGTCTCGCCATTTTTAACTTTTACCTGAATTGAGAATTGGGTGAGTTGTGCATCCGCAGCAGGTAAGTATGTACTCGAATCACCATCTATAGTGGGTTTAACAAAACCGATGCGAGTGACTGTAGATAAATCTCCAGGTTGTGTGGTTGTCCAAGTGGCTGCATTTGCAGATGTGGTGACAGCAGTAGTAGAATAAGCGACAGTCCAACCAGTTGGTGCAGTTGGGGTTGTGGCTAATTCTGTCCCAAAAGGAATAGCATCGGAAACTAAGATATTTTTACCAGCCAGACCAGGAACATCAGACCCTGCTAAAGCTGTGGGAGTAATGTTTTGACCTGTGTTATCTGTAGACCTAACTTGCAAACTCAAGTTGTAGTTGATGGTATCGTCTGTGATATCTGCTGGTGTGTTGTTATTGCTATATCCAGGACGAGTTTTGAGTATGGTAGCTAAGGAATAGTACTTCGGAGCAATTGTAATGCTGGTTGATGCACTTCCTTCTACTACACCGTTAGCTGGGACACCTGTAACTTCTCCAGATGTACCATCTGAGTTATCTACCGTATAAATATCTCTAGCGTCATTAATTGAATTGCTGCGTGGGGAGTTAGTGGCGGTTTCCGCCGGGTTAGTTTCCCCTAAAGTAACTTTGATGGTTTGACCTGATGTTGCACCTGAATTGACTGTGACTGGTACTCGTACTTGTATTGTTCCATTAACAGGTATGGAAGATGTAGTGAATCCTCCATTAGGAACATCTGTCCATGTTGTTCCATTGGTACTATATTGCAGTGTGCCTTGTGTACCTGGGCCTGTAATCCCAACTTGGGTAGGAATTTGAAACCGAGTTGGGTCGTTACCGACGTTGGTAATTGTAAATGGAAAATATATGAGATCGCCGATTTGAATAGTTCCACCGTTATTATCTACAGGTGTACCAGCTACAACGGATATCCCAGCTACTTCTGCTACGGTGACGGTTACAGTGTTGGAAGTACTGTTGATTGGTACGTTGGGATTATTGGGGTCTTCGTAGGTGGCTGTTGCTTGGTTATTGATAGTTAAATTAGCTGCTGTTGGCGTAGTTTGAGCTAACACTGGGGAGACCAAGAAAAATCCGTTAGCTAACAATACTGTCGCTACTAAAGTATTGTGAAATATGCAGTTTTGAGTCTTTTGAGTTGGATAACGAGATTTCATTGGGTGTAGTCGCTTAATACGATGCAGCCTGATTAATTTCGATGAGATTCCATATAAATGCTGGAATTGAATTATTCAATTCCAAATTGATGTAATAGCAATTTGCTATAAGTTACATATTTTACTTAGATTCGGTCTTATTTACTGACACTTTGGCTATTACTTGTTACACCAAAATTGCGTAACAATAACAACATTAAATCAAGCTTATCCGATTAAAAAACAGTCTAAATACTGCTATACCAAAAATTCATACTTAAATATGCTCAGTATTTTTTACTAATATTTAATGAAGAAAATTTCAACTTTTTATACTTTATTAGTATGGCAATACCGTATTACTGAGTGTTAATCAACAATCAAAATAGATTTTTCTTTGTTCAAGGAATTTATAGGTTGAGTTGAAATATCCGACTATTTTTATCGGGTATGTTTGACTGGTATTTTTACTCGTGGTACTATCAAGCGACAGTTGACGGACAAAACAGGGAAAGCGATCGCTATGACTCAGGCAACCTCCACACATACCCAAACCACCACAGCCACCTTAGAGGCGTTGAAGTGTAAAGAATGTGGTGCGGAATACGAACTCCAAGCCAGCCATGTTTGTGAGTTTTGCTTTGGGCCGTTGGAAGTGAAGTACAACTACAACAATCTCCGCCTGAGTGTGAGCCGCGAAAAAATTCAAGCCGGGCCAAATTCAATTTGGCGCTATCGTCAATTTCTACCTGTTGCAACTGACAATGTAATTGATGTGGGAACTGGGATGACTCCTTTGGTGCGTTCTCAACGCTTGGCGCGTCGCCTGGGTCTGAATAAGCTTTACATTAAAAATGATGCCGTCAACATGCCTACCCTCAGCTTTAAGGATCGGGTAGTTTCAGTTGCTTTGTCTCGCGCACGAGAGTTAGGTTTTACTACAGTATCTTGTGCTAGCACTGGTAACTTAGCAAATTCTACAGCTGCGATCGCCGCCCATGCAGGTTTAGACTGCTGCGTATTCATCCCCTCTGACTTAGAAGCTGGTAAAGTTTTAGGTAGCTTGATTTACAGCCCTACTCTCATGGCTGTCAAAGGCAACTACGATCAAGTAAACCGCCTCTGTTCGGAAGTTGCGAACACACATGGCTGGGGTTTTGTTAACATCAATTTGCGCCCCTATTACTCAGAAGGTTCCAAAACTCTTGGCTTTGAAGTTGCTGAACAACTCGGTTGGCAATTACCAGATCATATAGTTGCACCTTTGGCTTCTGGTTCACTGTTTACCAAAATCTATAAAGGCTTCAAAGAATTTGTCGAAGTTGGTTTAGTAGAAGATAAAAATGTTCGTTTCAGCGGCGCACAAGCTGATGGTTGTTCTCCCATCGCCCAAGCATTTAAAGAAGACCGCGACTTTATCAAGCCTGTGAAACCTAATACAATTGCTAAATCGATCGCAATTGGTAATCCAGCAGATGGTGTATATGCTGTCGAAATTGCGAAGAAAACAGGCGGTAATATTGAATCAGTCACCGATGCAGAAATTATTGAAGGCATCAAGTTGCTAGCAGAAACCGAAGGTATCTTCACAGAAACTGCTGGCGGTACAACTGTCGCGGTGCTGAAAAAATTGGTAGAAGCTGGCAAAATTGATCCAGATGAAACTACCGTGGTTTATATCACTGGCAATGGTTTGAAAACCCAAGAAGCAGTTCAAGGTTACATTGGCGAACCATTGACAATTGATGCCAAACTCGATAGTTTTGAACGTGCGCTAGAACGTTCTCGCACCCTAGACCGCCTAGAATGGCAGCAAGTTCTGGTTTAAAGCGAAAAAACCTAAATTTTACACTTCATACTTCACACTTCACACTTCACACTTTAAATATGGCTGTTACTGTTTTAATTCCGACTGCTCTCCAAAAATTCACAGATAATCAAGCTACCATCGAATGCAACGGTAGCAATATTTCTGAGTTGTTCGATTCTTTAGAAAAAAATTGTCCTGGTATCAAATCTCGCCTGTGCGATGAACAAGGACAACCACGGCGCTTTTTAAATTTGTATGTGAATAGTGAAGATATCCGTTTTTTAGATGGAACAGCCACACCGTTGAAAGATGGCGATGAAGTGAGTATTGTACCCGCTGTTGCAGGAGGTTGAGCCAATAAAATCTAGGTTGGTCAATACAATTTCTGTAATAAATACTCCCTGTTTGTAGAAAACTGTTAATTTGCACTAGTAGATTACCTGATGGTAATCTACTGGTGCATATGTGTTTATGTACAAGATTTTTAAGTTAATTACTAACTATTTGGCAAACTTCTAATATCCTCTCAGCAGTGGTTTCCCAATTAAATAATTTGACTCTCTCTCTCCCTGCTATTTTTAGCTTTTGTCTTAAATCAGAGTCACTCAATCCCCTAATCATACCATCCGCTATACTGTCTACAGAATGCGGCTCAATATATAAAGCAGCGTCTCCACACACCTCTGGTATGGATGCAACATTTGAAGCTACAACCGGAATGCCATAAGACATTGCTTCTAGAGGTGGTATACCAAAGCCTTCATAAAGTGAAGGGTAAACAAACAAGTCAGCATTTTGATAAATTATTGCTAAGTCTGTATCAGAAAGATTTTCTCGTAATACTATTTTTTCTGACAAACCTAATTCTGAAATTTTAGTTTTAATTTGTGGAGTAAATCGCGCTATCGATTTGCCAACAATTACTAATTTATGAGGGAAATTATTATGAATTGCATGATAAGCTTCAAATAACTTGAACAAGTTTTTATAAGGATAATGAGTACTACAAACGTATAGTATATAGGGATCTTTTTTGTAGCTCACTTCTGCTGCTGAAACTTCTTTAAATGTATACCCAATGGGGATTACAAATATTTTTTCAGGAGAAATATTACAAAATCGCAAAATATCTTTTTTGGTATTTTCTGATTCTGTAATAATCGCTTTGGCATTTTTAATTGCTGGTATATATAGATATTTCCACAAAGTTGAAGTAGCTTTAAAATCCTGTTGCCAGATTAATGGAATTAAATCATGGACAGTAATTACTTGAGGTATTTTATATGTCAAAAATAAAGATTCATAATTAAAAGGGCAATATAAAACATCTACTTTTTCTTGGATAAGTTGATTTTCTAAAGTTACTTGTTGGTGTAGCCAAGAAGCTATTTTTTTTGTAGGTGATGCTTGCCAAAATGGATTTGCAGTATAGTGAACTAATGACCCTGCTATTTCCGAAAATATCTGAGGGCTTGCTGTAAATATTCTGAGGTCGGGATTTTTTTGATACAAAATAGGAATTAAGTTAGTAGCGAATGTATAAGCACTACCACTTTTTATTTTGTTTGGAGGAGAAAATTTGATTCCTAATCGCATACTATTAAGATTAATTTTTGACAAAGTTGAAGCTTTTACAATCCAGCATAGAAGTAAAGCAAATAGCTAATTATGCTATGTATATGTCATCAATTATGAAGATACTGTAGTTGATTAACAAAAAATTATATTACTATTACTGTATGGAATACTAGATATATGCAACAAGGAAAAAATAGTTTTTCCAGCATATAAAAATTAGATTAGATTAAAACATGCAAATATGTCAAATATGGTGGCAATAGCAGCGCAAAAATTATAGGGATGCTTGCAATTACAAGCACCCCATAGTTAAAATTAAAGCATCTCAACTAAGGTTTATTTGTTGTGTGAGAGAATCTGGTGAAGCAACACAGAAAAAGTTTTGTTGAGCCAGTGCTTAAAATAGCAGAATGATTGTGTAAAGTGAATTTGCTAAAAGTCTTACAGTCTTTTTTAAACTACTAATTCACTACTTGGCTACCGTGACTGCGGGGATCATCTTGCTGTTTTGGTGCAACTGAGGTAGAAACTTTAGAAGTTTTACCACTAGCTTGGGCATAAGGTAAGGGCGTACCAGCAACTAACGCTTCAACATTATTGGCCATGATATTACGAGGTATATCACCGATCGCCTGAGCAGTGCTTTCTCCATCTTTAGTTAAAAATACAAAATGGGGAATGCCATCTACGCGATATTTCAACATTTCTGGCAACCATTTGCTGTTATCCACGTTCAGCATGACAAAATTTGCTTTGTCGGCATACTGCTGTTCTAGTTGCGCCATGTCTGGTGCCATTTTTTGACAAACAGTACACCAGTCAGCGTAAAACTCAACTATCGATGGTTTACCGTTAGTCAAAGCAACATCTAGAGGGGTAGAATTTTTACCCAACTCAGCGACAGAGATAGAATTACTTTCAGTTTTTAACCCTAAGAAGAGGGCAACGCTGAGGGCGATCGCTACTATTACAATTAAGAAGTTTCTCAAACGCGCCCCAAATTTAGATTCCGGCTTGACAGGAGAATTAACGGGTGCTTCTGTAGTCATAGCAAATTTATTCATACTTATTAACTATTGCCACTATTTAGTTTATCGTTTTCTCTTTATCTGTCCGCCTCTACTTGCTTAAACCTAGACTAATCTCTGTTAAACCTGTGAAGAAACGAGTTACCCTGACATTTCCCAAGCGTGCCATTCAAATGCCTGTAACTTACGTACTGGCAAAAGATTTTAATGTAGCTGCGAATATTATCCGCGCCCAAGTTGCTCCCAATCAAATCGGCAAACTGGTGGTTGAACTATCAGGAGACATCGATCAGTTAGATGCAGCAATTGAGTGGATGCGATCGCGTCATATTGGTGTATCTTCGAGTTTGGGAGAAATTGCTATTGATGAAGATGTCTGTGTTGACTGTGGCTTATGCACTGGAGTATGTCCCACAGAAGCACTTAGCCTGAACCCAGAAACATTCAAGCTAACATTCACGCGATCGCGCTGTATTGTTTGTGAACAGTGTATTCCGACTTGTCCTGTGCAAGCAATTTCCACTAACCTTTAATTTAATTGAAATACATCTGCTGTCACGCTGCGATCGTCAATTAACCTTGTCTCAGCCGGAGAATCATAAACTACTAATAGCGAAGGTACTCCCGATATATCTTGAAATAAAGTCATCCCCTCAGCATGATCATTGCGATTTCCATAAGGAATTTCTTGTACAAGCTGCGGATAGTTAAGCAGATTTTCTGTCGCGTTAACGCCATTTTGCCAACGATAAACTTGCACTGGGCCATCTAAGTCCATTGTTGGCCCAGCTAAAATTAATAAATCTTCCCCATCCACACACAAATCACGAATTCCTAACCCATTTAGCCAGAGGAAATGTTTTTTGTATTCTTTGTTGTCTTCACTAATCGGAATGAGTTTCATTAATCCAGGACTATGGTTTTGTAGTTCAATTTCCAAAACTATTGCCCAGCCTCGCAATACAGGGCCACGCAAACCCAAAAAAATCTTATTTTGATAAATGGCTAACCCTTCAATATCAAAACCATTATCTTTGCCAGGAATTGCAGCTTGAATAAATGCGCCCAAATGAGGGTCATTTGCTAAAGCTAACATAAGTAAATTACCTTGCTGTGTTATCTCTAATTTGGCAGAGGTTAACTGCAAAGTAGCATCTTGAGGATGTTGACAAGACGTAAATAAATTTCCATCTATCAAAGGAATCCTACCTAAAATATAGCGATTAGATTCTATTTCAATTTTTGCCAGCCTAGAAACATTTTTTTGATCAGACTTGTCAGGTTTTGGTTTTTTGCGTTTGTAGCTATGAGAACCAACTAACCATAAATAATAATCTGTATATGCCAGCCCTTCAATATCGATTTCTTCGTCTTCTGATGCAGGTAAATTTAAAAAATATGCAACTCTATATTGTTTGTGTTGTGCAAATTTATTTGCCTCCATCCAAGTTAGTCTTTCCAATGTAGCAGTTTCATCTGAACCCAACCATAAATGTTTGTCAGGTGTTAGCATTACTCCCGAAACATCTGTTCTATGTTCTCGAAAATTTTCAGTAAATGAGAGAATAACTTGCTGGATGGTCTGCGAATTTTGCATTGTTTTTATCAAAAATTAAATTTTTGTTTTTTAGTAATTATTAAAATCCATGATAACCATTTTATTCAAAACTTGATAAATTACTACATAAAATTAATTTATTTTTTCTTTATGTTGAATATTGAAATATGATAATATTAATACTCATCATTATAGTTATCAATTTTAAAAACTATCTTGAGATAGATTGATTTTTTTCCTAATGCTAGTATGGAATAAACCCAATAAGTAACTAGTTGTGATTAATTATGAAATTAGCCACCAAAACCACAGTAAAAACTTTAGGAGAATACGCTTATCAAGCGATTCAAAAGCATTTTAATAAAACTTTAAAGTACGAAAAAAGTGTTAAAAAAGATGAAGATCCCGAAGCACTACATCAAATGCGTGTTGGAATGCGCCGTCTCCGTACCGCAGTTAGTAGATTTGATTTAGTACTGAATTTACCAAAGCCAGCAAGCGATAAAAATATTGGAAAAATTGCTCGTCGGCTTGGTAGCTTACGAGACTTAGATGTACTCCAAGAAAGTTTAGAAAAGCTTTATCAGCCGAAATTACCCCATAAAGAACAGAAATCTTTACATAAAGTTTTTCAGGCTTTAGCAAAACAGCGAGAAGTTGCCTTAGCTGACGTGTTGAATATGCTCAAAGATGAGCCATATAAATCTTTTAAGCAAACATTAGAAGAATGGTTAGAAAAACCTCACTATCAATCTTTAGCTTCTCTCCCAATTCAGCAAGTACTACCAGATTTACTTTTACCTGAAGTCAGTATTTTCTTTCTACATCCAGGGTGGTTAGTGGGAACTCAAGTTACCGAATCGGAAGTGAAGATTCGCACTGATTGGAAAGCCGAAAAAATCGAACAAAATTTAACTAGTAAAGGTGATACGATTCATGATTTACGCAAACAAGCAAAACGTTTGCGTTATCAAATGGAATTATTTTCTGACTTATATGCAGACTCTTACACAGGTTACATTGCAGAAGTAAAAAGCATACAAGATATTTTAGGGAGCATTCAAGACAGCGTAGTGATGGGGGAGTGGTTGACAGATATTTTTAAATCAGAATTTCACGCTCATCTGCCTACCCTGGCTAACTTATTAGCAGAAAACCGTTACCAATTATGGCAGCAGTGGCAACCCTTACAAGAAAAATACTTGATAGTTGAAAATCGACATAATTTTCATTTAGCCATCTTGCAACCAGCTTAAAATTTTGGGAGTGATTTTATCTGCATTTTTCTGGCACTAACGAGGAGTTAAACTAATAGGAGCCTCAAGGGATAAAACATAAACACTGCTTTGGGGGATTTGGACAACCCGTGTATTTTCTGCTGAACGCAAGCCTGTCAACAATCCTACAGCACTTCCTAACATAGCTCCTCGATCAAATTGCTCAGGATCGCCTTGGCTGAGAAAGCCTAAAGTACTGCCGCCAATTCTACCCCAAACCGAACCATTTTCGATCGCCTTATCATTAGCTCGCACATGGGTAATGGTAGTACCAGGAATAACTTGGCTAGAGGCTTTAATGGTGACAATTTTGCCGTTAATTACTAAAGACTGTGCCACAATTTTTGCTCCGCCTTCTTTTGGTTTTAAAATTATACTTACAGGAGTATTTTCAGGCGCTACGATATTACCTTGAGCATCTTTAATGGCACTAGCTAAAGGAAGAGTCAGAGGATAATCCTTCTTCTGCCCAACATCGATGGTCACAGGTGCAGGAAAAGCCACAATAATTGCGGTATTTTGAGGTATGGTAATTTCGGAACTGATGACTTGTGGTTGTGGTTCCACAGGTGGAACTTGTTGAGCATGAGTAGGTAATGTAGCTGTACCCAACAAAGAGATAGAACAAGCAAGGCTCAATAAAAGATGTGTTTTCATCACCGTTTTCCTTTGAATGTGAGTGTTTAGTGTGAGGGTTTCATCCCTTCACTCAATCAATAGGTTTGGGGTTATGAGTTTATGCAGTCTCTTGAACTAGCTTGAAAAAAGCTATCGTCTGCGCTGCCTACTGTGCTGCGGGAAATAATGCTTAAAGCATATACTGATCAAGCCAATGATAGATGCTATGGCAAATACATTTAAAGGATTGAAGGCAATTGAAAAATTAGCATCCTGTTCATATCGCCAGCGCAATAACCAAAAATTATCATTACCGATAACAAAAGAAGGGACTTGAAGAATAGTAAACAATACCAGTAGCAATAGAATAATTGCACTTAAGCCCAGGAATGTCGGTACAGTAATTTTTAACCAAGACCAGAAGATATGATAAATTTTCTGAGTTGACATAACATAAAAATAATTTATCTATTAGAGTTCAGGGGCGGGCAATTCAAAAAATAGCTTATTGTCCAGGCACAAGGAGAACTAGGGCGATAAAGTCAATCAATTAGGTAATTCATTTTTTGGATAACCTAATCAAATTGAGTAACGCTTATTGAATTATTTTTAGCTTGCTATTGAAATGTGAATAGAAAGTGACAACAGTAGGAGTTACGCAAAAATCGCCCAAAAGCTTAATTTATCGAACCGCCAAGTCGCCTTAGACGCGCAAGCGGCTTCCCGCAGGGTAGAACGCCAAGAAATTGTAGAGTTTGCGTAAGTCATAAACAGGTCAAACTAGAATAATTCATGATTTATATAGATTATGTTGCTTTTTAACCCCTGCGTCATTTTTGAATCACATTTGTTTGTCATACTCAGCATCAATCACTGGAATGATTCTCTGGGTTAGGGATGCCAAAATGTTTTGCTGAATTTCCGTGTTCTCGAAAGTAGGATTTTGGTTGTGATGATTTACATGCTTGGCGTAATCTACAAGATTCACTCCAAGCAGCTGGCTCAGGGTAATGTGCAGGTGACTCAAAAAGCTTGGCAACATTAGCGTATTGAAACTTTTGCAAAATAAATATTTCTGTCACCTTTTGATCACATTCATTTTTCATAATCTTGGTGATTAACATTAATCATCTTGATACAAAAAATGGCAGCAACCTCTGAAATAATCACGCAGGCACAACAATGGCATAATTTGTCAGCCTCAAAGGTAGCTCAGAACTTCAGCACTAATCCAGAAACAGGTTTAAGTTCAGATGAGGTAGTAAAACGACGAGAACGTTATGGTGCAAATGAACTTAAGGGTAAATCGGGGACAAACCCAATAATCAGATTCTTATTACAATTTAATCAACCATTACTATATATTTTGCTAATTGCGGGTGCAATTAAAGCGTTAATTGGACAGTGGGTAAATGCTTGGGTAATTTGGGGCGTAACTTTGATTAACGCCATTATAGGTTTTATTCAAGAATCAAAAGCCGAAAGTGCGATCGCGGCTTTAGCTTCTTCAGTCCAAACTAATGCAACTATCCTCCGCAACGGTCAAAAGGTACAAGTTCCCTCAACAGAGTTAGTACCAGGAGATGTCGTCTTACTCACTTCTGGCGATAAAGTCCCGGCGGATTTGCGTTTGGTAAAATCTCGCAATCTGCAAGTTAATGAATCAGCACTCACAGGTGAGTCAGTCGCTATTGAAAAAAATACCGCACCCGTTGAGGTAGATGCAGTTTTAGCAGAACGGGCTAATATGGCTTATGCTGGTAGCTTTGTGACTTTCGGCACTGGTAAGGGAATTGTCGTCGCCATTGGCGAAGCGACGGAAACCGGACGCATCTCCCAACTGATTGAACAAGGAACGAGTTTAAAGACTCCTCTGACGCGAAAATTTGATAAATTTAGCCGTACCTTGCTGTACATTATTCTAGGCATCGCTGCGCTGACGTTTGCAGTAGGATTGGGATATGGCAATTCCTGGGCGGGAATGTTTGAGGCGGCTGTGGCTTTTGCTGTGAGTGCCATTCCTGAAGGATTACCAGCAGTAGTTACAGTGACATTAGCTATCGGTGTTTCCCGTATGGCTCGCCGTCATGCGATCGTGCGGAAATTGCCAGCCGTGGAAACTTTGGGCGGAGCTACAGTTATTTGCTCTGATAAAACGGGGACGCTCACCGAAAACCAGATGACTGTACAAGCAATTTATGCAGGTGGTGAACAATATACAGTCACAGGTACAGGTTACGCGCCAGAAGGAGAAATTTTAGCAGATGAACAGCCTATAGATTGGCAGAATTTGCCTGTGTTAGCAGAATGTCTCAAAGCTGGATTGTTATGTAACGACTCGCACCTAGAACAAAAGGATGGACAATGGCAGGTTGTGGGTGATCCTACCGAGGGAGCATTGATTACTGCTGCTCATAAAATAGGGCTGCATCGCAACGACTTAGATACTCAAATGCCCAGAATAGATGTCATCCCGTTTGAGTCTGAGTTTCAATATATGGCAACCTTGCATGAAGACGGGACTATTTACATTAAGGGTTCAGTCGAAGCAATTCTTAAACGTTGCCAGCAGATGTTAGATGTTAGGGGAAATCTAGCTTCTATAGATGCAGACACCATACATCAAGAAGTTGATGTAATGGCGAACCTGGGTTTACGGGTACTGGCGTTGGCGAAAAAATCTGTCTCAGCTACTCAAGATACCCTCGACCATGCAGATATCGAGCAGGATTTGGTATTTTTGGGATTTCAAGGAATGATTGATCCGCCTAGAGCAGAGGCGATTAAGGCAGTAGAAGCCTGTCAGAGCGCAGGTATTAAAGTCAAAATGATTACTGGCGACCATGCAGTAACAGCACGAGCGATCGCCCAGCGTATGGGCTTTAATCAAGATAGTGAAGTTTTGGCTTTTACGGGTAGTCAACTTGCCCAAATGGAGCAATCAGAACTAGCTACAGCTATAGAAGATGGTTCAGTATTTGCCCGTGTTGCACCAGAACAGAAACTCCGCCTTGTTGAAGCCTTGCAATCAAAAGGTGAAATAGTGGCGATGACAGGGGATGGTGTGAACGATGCACCAGCCTTAAGACAAGCAGATATTGGCATTGCAATGGGGGGAGCAGGTACAGAGGTAGCTAAAGAAGCCTCAGACATGATTTTGACTGATGATAACTTCGCCTCCATAGAAGCTGCGGTGGAAGAAGGGCGGACTGTTTATCGGAATTTATTGAAAGCGATCGCCTTCATCTTACCTGTTAATGGTGGTGAATCAATGACGATTTTAATTAGCGTCTTATTTGCCAGAGAATTACCTATTTTATCTTTACAAGTCTTGTGGCTAAATATGGTTAACTCCATTGCCATGACTGTACCCCTAGCCTTTGAGCCAAAATCTCAACGGGTTATGCAACAAACACCACGTAGCCCCCGTGAACCTTTACTTTCTAGAAGTTTAGTCAAGCGCATTGTGGCCATTTCTATCTTTAACTGGATTTTAATTTTTGGTGTTTTTGAATGGTTCAAACAAACCACAGGTAATATTGATTTAGGTCGGACAATGGCGATTCAAGCTTTAGTAGCTGGTAGGCTATTTTATCTTTTAAGTATTAGCCAATTAGGAGTTTTTCTAATTAATCAATTACGAGGAATTAGACAAACATTCAGCGATGCTTCAGCTATTGGAATTGGCATTGCTACTACGATAGTTTTACAAATAATTTTCAGTCAGTGGAGCTTAATGAATAACTTATTTGCTACTGCGCCACTGAACTTAAATCAATGGTTAATTTGCTTACTTGTTGCTCTACCAATGATTATAGTAGCTGCATTAGTTAACCGCTTTGACCCTCTTAGTTAAGATTTAATACCTTGAAAAACATCACGGTGGCTGTCGAGGAAATTGCCCATCACAGTCAGGCAAAATTCTCCACATTACCCGATAAAAAGATTCATAAAAATTATTCCATGACTTAACCAAGGAGAAATACTATGAAAGGATTAAAAGGGAAAAATGCTCTAATTACAGGTGGAAGTTCGGGGATTGGACAAGCGATCGCCATTCGCCTAGCTCAAGAAGGTTGTAATATCGCCATCAATTACCGCAAAAGCCCGGAAGGTGCGGAAGATACAGAAGAAATCGCTATGCAAAAAGCTTGTGGCGATGCCAATAACTGTGGTGTTCAGTCTCTACTGATACAAGGAGATATTTCCAAAGAAGAAGACATTGTGGAAATGGTCAATACAGTAGTTGACAAATGGGGCAGTATTGATATTTTGATTAATAATGCCGGTATTCAAACCGAATGTCCATCCCACGAAGTCAAAACAGAAGACTTCGACCGAGTAATTGGGGTGAATCTGCGGGGTGCTTATATCTGCGCCCGTGAAACTATCAAAAAATTGCTCGCCCAAAATCGACCGGGAATCATCATTAACATTTCCAGTGTTCACGAAATTATTCCCCGACCAATGTATGTCAGCTACTCCATCAGCAAAGGCGGTATGGAAAATATGACGAAAACTCTAGCGTTGGAATATGCTAACCGAGGGATTCGAGTAAATGCGATCGCACCAGGCGCAACTATCACCCCCATCAATGAAGATTGGATAAACGACCCCGAAAAGAAAGCAGTTGTTGAAAGTCATATCCCAATGGGTCGTGCGGGAACTTCGGAAGAAATGGCCGCAGCCGTAGCCTTTTTAGCATCTGATGAAGCCGCATATATCACGGGACAAACACTGTTTATTGACGGTGGGCTAACACTCTACGCTGACTTTCGGGAAACGTGGTCAGCTTGAGATATATGAGCATAGTGCTGTCATATTTGCAATATACCCTTTAAAAAATATCATTTATACAACCTCTAGCGATCGCACTTCCAAATCATCGCTTTCCCTGATTTAACTCACGCCTACGCAACTTGACTAAAATTCGGACTCGCCGCTTGAACTGTTCAAAGTCATCTGTACTCAATTTTGTTTTCTGCCAGACTGGACGTTGCATCAGTCGCTCAGTCCATTCATTTATCTTGGGATAATGATTCAAGTTAATCCCTAAACTTGGTAAGGAAGACACAGCTATACCAGCAACTATATCTGCTAGAGTGAACTGTTCACTACCAAAGTAGAGAGAATTACCCAATAATTCTGTAAAGAATAGCAGCACTTTATCTATATGCTGTGTGGCTTTAAGAAATTGCGTTGAGTCTGAATTTTCATAAATTAATGAGACTATTTGTGGAAATAATTCATTAGCAGTCACATACTGCACCATCCGCACTTTTGCTAAAGCTTGATGTTCTTTTGGTAGTAGTGAAGGTGTAGGATATTTTGCTTCTAAATAGTCCATAATTGCTAGAGATTCGACTATTTGTAAGTCATCATCAACTAGGACTGGAATATGATGAAAAGGATTAACTTTTAAAAATTCTGGTTGTAATTGATCACCATCTAAATTCATCAAGATTGGCTCAAAAGCAATTTCTTTTTCTAGTAAAGTGAGCCATACACGTCGCGCATTCGGGGAAATGGGATTGTAGTAAAACTTCAACATCACTCAATATTCCTCAAAATAAAAGACCGAACGGTTTGTAATTAGACAAAAAAATTTAACTTTGCTCTCCAACTCATATTAAAGACCGAAAGGTCTTTTAATTTAGAAAAATATTACATTTTGATAATTATGCGAAAGTTAAATTTTCATTTACAGCTTATGCACCAATTTAAACTTTTACCTTGTAATTCAAATTTAATTCATCTCCAGTGACACCTCTAATACCCCAGTTAGATTTTGGTGTTTCAAAAAGAGTAATTTCAATATCATTAACAGAAATATCAAAAGTTTTATGAATATTTTGAATTAATTGCCGAAGTAGCTCTTTTTTTGTTTCGACTGAGCGCCCTTCAAACATGATAATTTCGATAATTAAATAATTATCTGACCTATCGTCAGGATAATAGAAATTGTCTTTTCCTAATGGAAAGAATCGCTGAAATTTCTTTTCTGGCGAAACTTTGAGAATCTCAATTAGTGAGGTATGAATAATGTGAGATAAATCTGATTTAATTGGATTTAGTTTATCTGCTAAACCATATACTTTAACTTGTACCATAGTTTTTAAGATTAGTGTTTATATACTGTTTTAAGTGAGTAATTGCTCTTTGGATATGAATTACATCGTCATATAACTTACTCATCATTATTGCTCCTTCTAGAGTGGCAATAATAATAGTTGCAACTTCATCAGCATTCACTTCAGGGCGAATTTCACCTCTGTCAATTCCCTTGGTAATAATTTGAGAAATCAAGTTAAGCCAAGAGTTCATGGCTTGTTGCGCCCGATCGCGCAATGCAGGATGAGCATCATCACTCTCAATTGCTGTATTTAACAGTGGACAACCACCTTTAATTGGCGGATGCTCAACAAAGCTGCTAAATACTTCCATAATCGCTTCTAGACGTTCTATTGCATGATGTTGACTGCGAATTGCAGCTTTTGTTCGCTGGCTGACAAGGGCGATCGCAAAATCAAAAGCTTGCAGTGCTAGTTCATCTTTACTAGAAAAGTGATTTTGAGCCACTCCCCCGTTTTCAAAACGGGGGATTCAGGCATCAGACAGAGATTGCAGTCTGGGACTGTCTAAAATCTCCTACGCCTAGAGTCGAACTCCCGACTCTTCTAATATTCAAGCTGGCGTTCTCGTCTCTATCATTTTCGGATCGACATGAAGGACAACGCCAGCG
>JAGKSW010000093.1 GCA_018993265.1 Nostoc sp. TH1S01 | reverse complement strand
GGCGATTGTCGCCCCTTGAAAGATATCCTTTTTATGTAGGGCAGTTAAAATCCCGCTTGGGTTAACTAGTTCTATAATAAAAGAACTAGTTAAATAAATCAATAACTAGTATTATTAAAATAGCTTATATGACTAGTTATATTTTTCAGAACTAGTTATTTATCATAGGCTGTACTAGAAAAGAGCAATTAGAGCAGGTGTAACCATTAATGCCTTGTTGGAGAAATCCTCACACTGCCTCACCATGAATAATTGCATCGTTATACTAAAGGATTTAGAAAAACTAATAAGATACTTTGTATAGAGATAGCTAGTGTAATAATCCAGCTTTTAGGTGATTTATCTATATATAAACCCTTATATATAGTCCTTGTTTACTTTAATATGGAAATATTAGTAAGTAAGGAATTGATATGAGCAGGGAATTGAAGACACAGAATGAGCTAGAAAATAGTTTTGTGGATGAGCGCGTAAGTTATCTAATGCCAAAGTTTGAAGCTTTAGCACCCTACCGCAAACAAACAGAGCGTAAAAATGGTGTAGGTAAGATACCTGGATGGAAAAAGTTAGCAACTGAAGAAATTAGATTATTGAAAGTCACATATCCAGATGAAAAGCCAGAGGCATTAAAAACTTATGGTACTTGTCTCAGACAAATTACAGCACTTAAAAAAGCACTTAAAAATTCAATCAAAACTTCTATAAAAGATGAAGCTTTACATAGTGCAGTAAATACGATAAATACTAATTTTGGTCGAGCATTATCAGAGCATTTTGCACCTTATAAAGCTGCCCAATCAGAACAGTATAGAGAAAAAGTAACCGAGCGTAGACAGCCAGAAAACCGGATAGAAATTGATTTAACTAATTCTCTCAAATTTGCTCATACTGTACTAAATGCCATCAAAAATGGTAATGATGCTAACTGGATGGATGTGAGTTGCTCTATTGCTTTGGCTACTGGTCGTCGTATGGGCGAAGTTCATTTGTCAGCCAGTTTTCAAAAAATTAATGATTATACAGTAGCTTTTAAAGGACAATTAAAAGGTAAATCTAGACGTGTAAAAATAGGTGAAAAGGCTTTACCGATTAAAGAAGTAGTATTTGAAATACCCACATTAATTAATTCTGATTTAGTATGTCATGCTCTGGACTGGCTTGATAAAAAAGGTAAACGATTTCCAAAAGATGAAGACCCGGAACGGGTAAACAGACGTTTTTCAAAAACACTTAATCAACATTGTAAAGAATTTGATATTTTCCCAGAAGATGAGCGTACATATCACAAATTTAGAGCCGCTTATTTTAGAGCTTGTGTAGTTAATGCTGGCATTGATTCTTATGATTTTATCGACTATGCAGAACGAATTTTAATTGACCGAGATGAAACCACAATCAACAGTTACAAGCGTTATGAAATTAAGCCTGGAAGCCTCACCAAAATTTGCTAAATCCCTATACTAAACGTCTTGACATTTTATTACAAGAGGTTTAGTATAGGGATGTAGTGAGTTTAATCACACATCTATTATGAGTGAGATTGAAAAATTAGAAAGAGAAAGTAATGAGGTTTGGGCATCTAGGCTAGGTAGCATTGCCGCGAACCAGTTAAAAGGTGTCAAGGATGAACAAGCTATTAGAGAAATAACACTCAAATACTGGGAACCAATTAGAACAGCTGTAAGCAGTGACAATAGCCTTAAAAGGCCTAGGACAGCCTTTGCAAAAGCAATTAACGAAAAGTTTCCTAACTCAAGTAAGCCAAAGCCAGGATATTACCACACTAAGCCACGCGGTAAAGCTCCTCACTGGGAACATTTAGCTCTGTGGTATGCCACTAGCAACCGCGATCGCTGGGATATTATCGGAGATGAAGCAAGAGTTGCTTATAAAGCCAGTTTTGAGCAACCAGAACAGACCCAACAGACAGAACAAGCAACACAACCAGAGCAGACTACTTTACAACCAGAAGCTACAGCTACAATACCCTCATTAGAAACTATGAATATTGCACAGTTGGAGTTAGACACAGATACCCAGAAAGTCGTGGAAGACGCGATCGCCTATTCTGGTATGTCACTGGCTGAGTTTGTCAGAAAAGCTTGCCAAGTTTACGCCAAGACAGTGACAGGTAAAGTCAAAATGGCTGATGAGGATTTAACCCCAGTGCTTACCGCAGAACTGATGAGTGAAAAATATAAAACCCATCCTGGTAGGGCTGATGAGCTTACACGCCGCGCTATCTATGCTTTAGAAGTTCATAACAATAACTGCACTGAAAGAAACCAGAAATGGCATATTAACCAAACTGCAATACAAACACTCACAGGCAGTAAGCCAGCGACCATCAAGAAAATTTTAGAGAATTACCAAACTCGACTTGATGACCACAACACTAAGCATGGACTTAACCCATACGATAACCGTAAGCCAGGGATAAAAATTGATGAAGCGATTAAGTTGGTTGAGCTTGTCCCAGATGGTTTAAGCGTGTTGTAACTGATCAGGGGAAGCGATCGCTCCCATCGTCATTGGTTTACTTATAAAATACCTTATGTTAAATGATTTCCAGATGTAGCGCAACAAATTATTTGTCGCTTTATACAGCAGTTTCGAGGTAAATGAGGTACACTAAGTATTAGTGCATCGAGAAAGATAATGAAAGCATACTCCATCGATTTGCGTTCAAAAATAGTAGATGCTTATGAAAGAGGTAACACGTCAATCCGGAAGGTAGCTGTTCAATTTGGCGTAGCAAAAAGCTATGTACAAAAGCTACTTCAACAAAAGAAAACACAAGGTCATCTAGAACCAAAAAAGCAAGGTGGAGCAATGAAAGGGAAATTGGATGACTACAGCAGTGAATTAGCCTTCATGGTTCAAAGTTATCCAGATGCAACTTTAGCAGAGTATTGTGAGTATTTTGGAGAAAAATATGACATTTGGGTATGTGCAAGTGTCATGTGCAGTGCATTACAAAAACAAAAACTGACACGAAAAAAAAGACAATTAGAAGTAGCCAGGCGAAAACAGAAAGAGTCCAAAAACTGAGAGTTGAGTATTGGGAGAAAGTAAAACAAATAGACCCAGAAAACCTTGTTTTTATTGATGAAATGGGTGTTTTACTTGGTTTGACTCGCACTCATGGCAGAAGCGACAAGGGCAGTAGAGTGTATGATTTTAAACCATATTATCGAGGTGCAAAAGTCAGTGTCATCGGGGGAATCAGCTTAAAGAAAGTTTTGGCAGTTATGACTTTAAACGGCTCAATGGATGGCGATGTATATAAAGTATTTATCGAACATTTTTTGCTTCCGCAATTATGGATTGGTGCAGTAGTTGTAATGGATAATCTTCCTGCACATCAAGTCGCAGAAATTAAACCCTTAATTGAAGGAGTTGGTGCAAGTGTTCTGTACCTGTCTCCTTATTCCCCTGAATTTAATCCCATTGAGCATTGGTGGTCACAATTAAAAGCGTTCCTGAAACTATTTTCTCCAAACACTGCATCTGGAGTCGATGGTCTAATTAAAATAGCCCTTGAATTAATTAATCCTGAGCATCTCAGAAATTGGTTTACAAATTGCTGCTACTGTACCTCATAAACTCCGAATTTGCTGTATTTGTATATTCTCAATTCTAGGGTGTTTTTATCTCCTGAATTCGGGGTCAAATGAGCATCCGTGCAGAAACTTACGCTAAGGCTGAAAACCTTACTGCATAGGCATTCTGCAAATCGATGTTTGTGATTTTACCCCCCGCATGACCAAATTTTGAACCACAATATCCTTTAAGTGACAGCGCTGGTGTGGAAGGGGTTTAAAAAAATTAATTTTTTAAAAAAGGAACAAGTATATAACAAGTAATTAGAGAACACATTATCAATAAGGTTTTATTTTTTTATGTCTGAGGACACTTTAAAACCCTATGAATATGCCCGACTTCTTCGCGAAATGATACAAAATGAAAATAATTTTGTAAACCAACGTTTAGGGTGGATGTCTACCTTTAATGGTATTTTGTTCGGTGTTGTATATTTTTTATGGAAAGAAGAAAAGCAGTATCATACAATACCTATAATTTTTATTTGTTTTGCAGGTTTTTTAATCGACCTTTCAATTTTGATTGCACTTCGGGCATCTGAGAAGGTAAGAATCGAATTAAATAATTTGTGGGAAAAAAAAGATATATCCAAGACAGAAATCCCACCTGTTTGGGGTTGGGGTGTCATCGATAAAAAAGATCGAAAAAACCGAGATCTGATGCCTTGGTCTCTCATACCTCTCATTTTAATGGTTTGTTGGGGAATAATATTCTTGTTCCATGCATTTGGATTTTAGACTAAATAGTGAAAAAATCGTTTTGGACTCACAGGTATTGGGCAAAAGGAGTCGGAGTGATCAAATAGCGCATCAAAAATCAGTTGAAGTTGGTTAGCCATCAGCCTTAACGCTTCGGGAAGAGTCCGACAATTTAACCGACGAGCCAGGGAAACTAAAATCTGATTACCCATCCTTGCTGATGACTATAAACTGAAACGATACTCACAAAGTTTTGATAGGATTGATTTCCCCCGGTTACAGTACTTTTAATACATTTCCCATCGATGGCAAATAATTCTTGGAAATTAATTGGTAAACTCTTTTCTGCCCAGACGTTAAATAGTTCAGCTAATATCTGAAAATCAATTGACATCATGATATTTCTGAATGTTGATGCTGACGGAAATTGAATATCTGGAGCGGATACTGCATTTAGCAGTGCTTGATAAAATTTATACTTAAGCTCTCTCTTTTCCAGATTTTTGTCTTACTTAGTACTAAGTATTAAACCTGAATTATTACTGAATTGCTTGTTTCTAAGCTTTTTGAGATAACTCATCAAGATTAATTATCATGTTTCTTAGTACATTCTATGTAACTTAAATAACTTTAAACTTGAATATGTATTTTAGTGATCGCTTGTTTCAAGTCCAACATCACAAAACCGCGTTGCTCCCATTGTTGGTACCATTGCTACTAAAACGCCGTTTAACTCTCTCGTAAATACGCTCCCAGACTTTGTTTCTCTTTGCATCTTCACCAAGATCTTCAGCACCCTCAATGAAGGTATTATCTGGTTGGTATTTCTCATAACCATGCTCTGCAACATAGAGAAGGGTTAGTGCTGACAGGACAGAAATAGGGTCAGCATCAGGTACAATACTTTTAACCCATTTCTTGGCATCATTTAACTCCTTAACTGTACTGCCAACATGTACTATGCCAGTAACAATGGGAAGGCTATCAGCAATAAACATCATGTCGCACTCAGAACCTTCCATACAGTAGCGATCTCCACTTTGCATTTTTACAGTTCTTTTTTGAGCCTGAAAGACACGTACATCACAATCCTCAAGCTTACGATCAATTAAATGTTCATTGCTAGAGATAAAATCAACTATTCCAAGTATTTTGACTGCTTCCGTAGCTTTTTTCGATTCCTTATTTTTTGAACTCATATCTTGCGCCTCTACGTATAAACCCAGGTAAAGTAAAAAAAAGTGAGATAAAACTACCTCATTTTTATGGACTTTTATCGCTAAATCAATAGCTTGACTTTTTTACTGAGTGATTAAAATGTATCAAAATCAACTTTTCTTAGTACAAGATGAGATTGAAAGAAAATTACCATCTGTCTCTCCAAGCTTGTTGAGTGCTTCTGAGTTTATTTCTATGTCTTTCAACCTCCCTTTGAATTCCAATGAATTTCAAATCCCCAGTTTAACTATAGAACCCATTTGGGATCTATTCGTTAGCTAGACGTTTGAGCATCAATCTGATGAAACAAAGGTTGAGCTTTGCTGTGGCATGATTAAGGGTTTTTTCAAAGTTTTTAACCAAACTCTTACACCGTTCCATCCAAGCATTTGACCGTTCAATTACCCATCGGATACCGTTGGCGAATTCCCCA
>JAGKSW010000092.1 GCA_018993265.1 Nostoc sp. TH1S01 | reverse complement strand
GTGCCAGTTGCGTAAGTCCTGAGAGAAAATTATTTCAAGCGATGGCAGAAAAATGCTTGATATCTCCGCAGAATATGACAGTCGTTTTTTCAGTAATTTGAATTACACTAGTACAGGTCGGCGTAAATAAACAGACCATTTGGAATTGCTAAAAGGCTTGTGGTATCAATAATATTCTTTCTTTTTCCTTTTGACTTTTTACTTTTGCCTTGTTGTACTAGTTCCAATTTCATCCTACTAGATACGAGTGTTTACACCATATTCATTAGGTTGTAAAAATTTTTGACTATTAATAATTAATAAAATTCTACTTACTGAGCGATCGCTCTTTGAGGCAGCAACTTGATAGGATTTATTTAGCAAATATCAATATAATTAATCTCGAAAGTTGGAAGTGCTATGAAAAGAGTGATACATAGTATTTTCTGGAGCAAGACGCAGTGCTGTATTGTAGTCTTCCATAGCCTTTTTTTGCTCGCCTAGATCGTTGTAAGTCTGACTACGCCAAAGATAGAACAGAGCGTTTTGTGGATGGATACCAATAGCTTTGCTATAGTCATCAATTGCGCCTTGTTTGTCCCCAAGATTCTTTCGCCGAAAATTAGCTCTCTCTCCATACAGATAAGCATTATGAGGATTTATCCCAATTGCACGATTAAACTCCTCAATTGCTTTTTGGCTATCCCCTTGTTTGAAATGACTATAAGCTCGTTTTATATATGTTGCAATATCTGTAGTTTCTGTAGTATTGTGCAGTTCTTCTTTGAAAGTTGTCTCCTTGGAGATAGAATATTCTGCGAGGACAGTTTCGTCTAAATTTGTTTTCTGAAAAGACAATTTGCTCAATACCGATTTATTATTTCTAATAGCCAGCCAGCCAAATACTCCACTACCTGCAATTACCAGCATCAGAGATAATTGTTGTCCAATTGGGTTTTGATGAGAACTAGAATTAATGGCGTTTAGCTGATTTAGGTTCCCGTCGTAGCTTTGAGCCGCTTTTGCAGGTTGGATTTTACCTAAAGGCGTGAACCATGCTATTGTCATTAATGCTGTAACAGTGAGGAGTCTATGCTTCATAAATTAGCTCAATTCGACTTAAGGAGGGTGTACAGCTAAACTTTGATGCCAGTCATTAACTAAATAAGAATTGATTGACCTTGCTGTGACCATTGCCAGCCAGATTAATTTTGATATCTTATCTTGGGTTCCAAAATTAGGAACTTTTTGTTGTTTCTAATTCTCCCAAAGTTATTCATTCTTGACTTCTGTGTTAGTACTTACAGAGTATAGTAGCAATCATTATCAATAAAAATATCTATTTTGCAGCAGATATCAGCTTTTTGCATACAATCATCCTTTAGGTAGTGCATTAATATCTATGACTAAATTTTACAATATTTAAGATATAGATGATACAGCAGATAACTGCGGCGATCGCCTATTTCAGAAGTTAGAAAAAATTAAATATCAGGCATCGCATTTTATTTTCAATTTTGAGGATCTCATCAACAAAGCACTGCCTAGAAATTGGTGATGCGAAACAAGGAAAGTGCTGTAAATACAGCAGAATTCAAAATGAGAATCGGCTCTCTACCTAGCATGGAAAACTAAATTATGTACTTCACTCATACCAATTTTCTGTGAGAGGATGTTTGACAAGTATTGGGCGAATAGAATTCGCTACTACACAAGCAAAGTCCACCTGCGTGGACTAACACAAAATCAAGATTTTCCAACCCACGTAGGTGGTGAGACCAGTGCTGCGGGAGGGTTTCCCTCCACAGGCAACTGGCGAACCCGGAGGGGTTTCGTCTGTGTAGCCGCGATTTCCAATCGCCCGGTGAGTAATCATTTAGACTTTTCAAACAGCCTCTGAAGCGGCACTTAATAAAGCAGAAATGATTGATATTGCTTGAGGTAGTGTATATTTCTCAAAACTATGGGGGAGAAGCTTATGGTTATTGAAGAAGAATTCAGGAATCAGAATAAATTAGTAGTGGGTGTCGTCAGCCCACTTCTTCATCCACCAGTCATACAGAATTGAATTGGAGAACTCTGACTCCTGACTCCTGAATTCTATTTTGCTGAGTCGCGGTAAGCTAATAGTAACTTAGAGAACAAGTTATGGGTGAGGTGAGTTATGGGCGATCGCACTGTAACTGTGAATAGTATCGCTCAAGAGTTACAGCAAGTTAGCGCAGATTTACACCAAGTTAATCCTCAAGTCGGATTGCTCCGTTTTAGTATTTTGGGCTTGATATTTCTGAGCCTAGTTATATTAGCTTGGTCAACGCCAAACAGTATTGTATTCGTGGCTGCAACAATACTGGCGGGAGTATTTTATAGCTTTTGGCTGATTTGTACCCATGATATGACACACCAAACCTTAACAGGTTGGCAGTGGTTTGATACAATCGTGCCTCGACTGATCAGCTGGCCAATGCTGTGGCCTTACAGTGTATATGCAGCAATTCACCGCTTACATCATAGCTGGAATGGCATTGACTTGCGAGATCCAGAACGAATTCAATGGACTTGGCAAGAATACCAGCAAGCACACCCGATACTACGTTGGTATCTCAGTTATCAATGGCTGTGCGATATTTTGATTTTGGGGGGAATAGGACTAATTATTAAAACCTTTATTCAGGGTATACGCTGCCAAAACTTAATTGCGAGTATGCGGCGACAGCTATTGCTAGATATTACAGGTATACTTTTGGTGCATAGCGTTTTCTTCCTACTGGCAATTTTTCAAGGTGAAATACTGCGCTACGTTTTATTTTGGTTAATTTTAGAACGAATTATCGGCATTATAGTCCAAACACGGGATCACTTAGAACACTATGGACTTTGGGGAAAATTTACTTCTCACCAAATAACACAGCTTTATGCTTGTCGTAATATTAAAACAAGTTCTTTAATGGGCTGGTTGATGGGTGGACTCGATTACCATGCTGTACATCATACCTTTCCCGATATTCCCTTCAACAAACTATCAGTAGCATTTGAGCGAATTCAAAAGGTGCTAGAAAAGCATAATTTGCCACTCATGCAACTAGAACCAGGTTATTTTCAAACGACTTACTTATTAAGTCGTCATCCATCATTAATTGGAGAAGTTGATTCCTCCAATACCACAAATCGCCATCAGATGATTCCAGTGAAGGATTAGAAGTTTTGACACTCCTCACTCTAAAGGCGTGGGGAGTGTTAGTTATTTCAAGCCTGCTTTACTTCTTCATACCAAATGCCGACTTTTTCAAAAGCAGCATAAGCCAGCTTGAGAAAATGTACAACTCGCTGTTTACTGAGGATGCCAAATTCTTTATACTCTCGTGCTTCCGAAAAGGTCATACGAGTTTGATCAATGATATTTCTTTCTTTGTATGCCAACTTGGGAAAATCCACAACTTGAACGTTATGCTTCTGCACTAACTGTTGCATATTTGGATCGGAATCAACGTGTTCCCAATCGTCGCATAGTCCACAATTTCTCACGAGGACATGGGGAACTTTATCACCATAACTATTTATTGACTGGACAAACAAATTGAGGCTGTCATAGCCACCTGTAGTTACAAACCACTTACAAAAACTCACTCCTTCCGCACTTCCGAGTTCGAGTAACTGGTTTTTTTCAATCCAGTTTTTGACGGCGCGATGGCTTTGGGCTGCAAGATTCACAATTACTGGCTTAGACATTGCCATTTCAAAGATTCTATCTGCTTTGTCAGCTTGGCGTTCATCTTCTGTAAATACAGCATACTGACACATTCCTTTATAAACACCAGCTACATCAGGATTCGATCTATCCGTCTCTATCGGCACAAAGGGAATTTTCTTATCTAGACAATATTGAATCATTGTCCTGGTGACTAAAGACTTTCCTACACCACCTTTTTCACCATCTATTAAATGAATTGTTGGCATAATAGCTACCCCTAATACTGTTGGAAGTTATTTAAAATATCAGCATTTGTTGGAAGCTGTTGGTGACTTCCGCTGCAAATTTTATACCATCTATTGATAAATGCTGCTGAGTTTCTGTTCAATTGGAGTGTACTATAGGATTTTTTTTATAGACTTTGTGTGTACCATGTCGCCAATTAAGCTCAAAATTTAAATAATCCTACCATCAAAGGCTGACAAGCTTTCGATACAAACTTTTACATTAGCCTTTGGCTAGGAATTGTTGGAAAAATCAAATTTCAAATTTGACTGGTAGCACTTTCAGTTTTTCAGTGTTATTGTAAAATCCTGGCTTTGTATAAGGTTGTTCGCTTTATTCTTTGGCGATCGCTCACACAAATATCATTCATGGATGACACAATGCCTAGTAATTTTTGCCTAGTACTTACATCAAAAAAATATTGGCTACAACTGAATTTAATCGTGCCAATATATCCATAAAAATACAGTCAATTATTGTATCCATTGTTATATATTTAATTGCGAAATTGTAATATTAAGCAACCAATTATTAGCGACAAGTCTACAATTTTGATGGTAGCTTCTATAACTAATTTGTGTAAAAATAGGCGGCTACCTCAAGCTATTTTTTAACGGGGGTCAGGCAATGGCTATCGCCACTATCAATCCCGCCACTGGGGAGACGCTCAAAACTTTTGAGCCACTCAACGATACAGAAATTGCCGCTAAACTAAACTTGGCAAATCAAGCTTTTGAGCAATACCGCAAAACAAGTTTCCCACAGCGATCGCTTTGGTTGCAAAAGGCTGCGGAAATTTTAGACCAAGAAAAAGCAGACTTTGGGAAAATCATGACGCTGGAAATGGGTAAACCATACAAAGCAGCGATCGCAGAAGTTGAAAAATGTGCCGCTGTTTGTCGCTATTATGCGGAAAACGCCGCTGATTTTTTGGCTGATGTGACTGTAAAAACAGATGCTAGTCATAGCTTTGTTCGCTATCAGCCCTTGGGTGTAATTTTGGCAGTTATGCCGTGGAATTTCCCTTTTTGGCAAGTGTTTCGGTTTGCTGCGCCTGCACTGATGGCAGGTAATGTTGGTTTATTAAAACACGCATCTAATGTACCTCAATCCGCTTTAGCAATTGCAGATATTATCCAAAGGGCTGGTTTTCCGGAAGGTGTATTTCAAACTTTATTAATTGGTGCGGCAAAAGTAGCTGATTTAATGGCTGATGACCGAGTAAAAGCGGCAACTTTGACGGGAAGTGAACCTGCGGGCGCATCTTTAGCCGCCAACGCCGGGAAACACATTAAAAAAACCGTCCTAGAATTGGGTGGAAGTGACCCGTTTATTGTGTTATCCAGTGCTGATGTAGAAGCCGCAGCAGCTACAGCTACCGCAGCGCGGATGTTAAATAATGGTCAATCATGTATTGCAGCGAAACGCTTTATTGTGGAAGAAGCGATCGCTGATCAATTCGAGAAGTTGCTGTTAGATAAATTCCTCGCTTTGAAAGTCGGCGACCCCATGCAATCAGACACCGATTTAGGGCCACTCGCCACACCAGATATTCTCCAAGAGTTAGATCAACAAGTACAAGTTGCCAAAAAAAGTGGTGGTAAAATCTTGACCGGTGGGTATCCTATATCAGACCGTCCAGGTAACTTTTATCCACCAACGATTATCACAGATATTCCCCCTGACGCACCAATTGCTCAGGAAGAATTTTTTGGCCCGGTAGCCTTGTTATTTCGGGTGCCAAATATTGATGCTGCGATTAAACTGGCAAATGCTACACCTTTTGGTTTGGGTGCGAGTGCTTGGACAACCAATGACCAAGAACGCGATCGCTTGATTGCCGAAATTGACGCTGGTGCAGTATTTATCAATGGTTTAGTTAAATCTGACCCCCGTTTACCCTTTGGCGGCATCAAACGTTCTGGGTATGGCCGAGAATTAAGCATTCAAGGCATACAAGAGTTTGTCAATGTTAAAACTGTTTGGGTGAAGTAATTAGTTCTTTGTCCTTTGTCATTAGTCATTTGTCCTTGGTGTTAATACCAATGACGAATGACTAATGACCAATGACGAGATTTTGTGCATCGTTATTAAGGAAATGAAAATGAATACAGCAGAATTATTAGTAAAGTGTTTAGAAAATGAAGGTGTAGAATATGTTTTTGGACTTCCTGGTGAGGAAAATTTACATGTTTTAGAAGCAATAAAACATTCTGCAATTAAATTTATTACGACTCGGCATGAACAAGGTGCAGCTTTCATGGCTGATGTTTACGGAAGGTTAACAGGGAAAGCGGGAGTATGTCTTTCAACACTTGGCCCCGGGGCAACAAATCTGATGACTGGTGTGGCTGATGCTAACCTTGATGGTGCGCCTTTAGTGGCAATTACTGGGCAGGTGGGAACAGATAGAATGCACATTGAATCTCACCAATATTTAGATTTAGTGGCAATGTTTGCCCCGGTAACTAAGTGGAATAAGCAGATTGTGCGACCGAGTATTACACCAGAAGTAGTCCGCAAAGCATTCAAGCGATCGCAAACTGAAAAACCCGGTGCAGTGCATATAGATTTACCAGAAAATATTGCCGCTATGCCTGTGGAAGGAAAACCTTTGCATCGGGATAAAATTGAAAAAACCTACGCATCTTTTGCCAGCATTCGAGCAGCAGCAGCGATTATTTCTCAAGCAGTAAATCCATTAATTTTAGTTGGAAATGGAGCAATTCGCGGTCAAGCTAGTGATGCCGTGACGCAATTTGCTACGCAAATGAATATACCAGTTGCTAATACATTCATGGGTAAAGGTGTGATTCCCTATACTCATCCTTTAGCTTTATGGTCTGTGGGATTACAGCAACGTGACTTTATTACTTGTGGTTTTGATAATACAGATTTAGTAATTGCGATCGGCTATGATTTGATTGAATTTTCGCCGAAAAAATGGAATCCTGACAGCAAAATTCCTATTGTGCATATTAGTACAATGGCAGCGGAAATTGATAGTAGCTATGTTTGTAATGTAGAAGTCATCGGCGATATTTCTGATTCTTTATTTGAAATATTAAAAGTAGCTGACCGCCAAGGTAAACCGAATCCTTATGCTATTAGTTTACGCAGTGAAATTCGCGCTGATTATGAACAATATGCTAATGATGAAGGTTATCCGATTAAACCGCAAAAATTAATTTACGACTTGCGGCAAGTGATGGGGCCAGATGATATCGTGATTTCCGACGTTGGCGCACATAAAATGTGGATGGCACGTCATTATCATTGCCACAGTCCTAATACTTGCATTATTTCTAATGGCTTTGCAGCAATGGGTATTGCTATTCCTGGTGCTTTAGCTGCCAAACTTGTGTATCCCAACCGCAAAATTGTTGCCGTGACTGGTGACGGTGGCTTTATGATGAATTGCCAAGAATTAGAAACCGCCTTGCGTGTGGGTACTCCTTTTGTCACCTTAATCTTTAATGATGGTGGCTATGGTTTAATTGAATGGAAACAAGAAAACCACTTTGGTAAAGGTAATTCATCTTTTGTCCATTTTGGTAATCCCGATTTTGTCAAATTAGCCGAAAGCATGGGTTTAAAAGGTTATCGAGTCGAATCTAGTCTCGATTTAATCCCGATACTCAAAGAAGCCTTAGCGCAAGATGTACCTGCTGTCATTGATTGTCCGGTAGACTACAGAGAAAACCGCCGTTTTACTCAAAAAGCCGGTGAGTTAAGTTGTGCTTTGTAGTGAGTAAATGCTGAGTTGAAAATTGAACTCAGCACTTACATATACATTTTTACTTCATATAGCTTTGCAGCCTCACCCAGCCTATTCTCCAGGAAATGAGGCTGCTATCTGCAATTACTCAACTTCATACTCTATCGCAGGAGGCAGAAGGCAGGAGGTAATACTGTTTAACTTTAAGTTTGATACAAATAGACCGCAAGGGGCAGGGAGCAGGGAAAAAGAATGAAAAACACATAAATTTGTATCATTTTTTTCGTGAAATGGCATAAAACTCTTACTCTTTCTGGCATTCACGCTTTTTAAATTCCCTCTCTTATACTTCCACTGCTAAAAAATGAAGTTTGAATTTATATGTGTTTAATACAGATACAGCCATATTCTTATTTGTTGCATAAAGAAGGGAGGGCTGAAAATGCCGTTTAGTAATTATAAAAGTATTAGTGCAGTTGCCAAAGAATTTCAAATTAAGTATGTTCGGGATAATTTTATTGTCGAAATGGAATTTCCCATCAGTGAAGCTTTTCGCCAAGAAATTGACTTAATTTTTAATGAAGGTGTGTTTGATAATTCCGAAATTGCTATTTGTGAAAATATTATTTATCCTGTATTAAAAGAAGTTTGGAAATATTATCGAAGTAAATTTCTCATCTGGAGTCATCAAACACTAATTTATGATCAGAATTTGTGTGGTGTTCCTGATTACATTTTGGCAAAGCGTTCTCCTTTAGGTACAGTAGTTTTTGATAAACCATATTTCATATTAGTTGAAGCCAAAAAAGAAAGCGACTTTACAGAAGGATGGGGTCAATGTTTAGCAGAGATGTTAGCAGTACAGCGAATTAATAATGAACCAGAAAATACTATCTTTGGTATTGTGACTAATGGAGCTATGTGGCAGTTTGGCAAGCTAGATTTAGATATTTTTACACAAAATAAAACCTTCTATACAATTCAAGGCTTAGAACAGCTATTTGCAGCAGTTAACTATGTCTTTAAACAATGTGAATTACAATTAGATAATCAACTTACACACAAGTAAAGTTTACAGCAGATGAAAACTTTTTATTGCTTTCCAAGGAGAAAAAGCGATTGTCAGTAAGCACACTTTATCACAACAGTTTGCTGATGTTTGGGAAAGAACAATTCAACTTTTATTACAAAGAGAGTTAATTGAGGAAGCTGAAGAGGGTTATCGCTTCCAAGTAGAGTTAATGCGACTTTGGTTTACTCGGTAAATAAATATCTATCTACTTGTTTGATTTTGCAAACTGCGTAATTGCTCTACTATATAATCTTCTAATTCTTGTTTTTCTCTACTACTAGCTTTACGCTGATAAGTTCTGCCTGTTTCTTGAATAAATTTGCGCTTCTCTAGTTGAGAACCTTTAGATTTACTACCTGATTTTTGCAAATTTTTTTGTAATTCTTCCCAAGTTTGTTCACCTATACTTTCACCTAGTTTTTGCAATGCTTGGGGTAATAGTATTTTAGCTTCTCGGTGGAAATCTTCTTCCGTTTCTAGGGCATTTAACTCTATATTACTAAAGTCAATATCAATTTGAAATTTACTCATTAAATTTTGCCAGAAAACGACTTATTAATTATTGCATATAGTGATGGATTTGAAATGTTTGAACAATAACTTAAGTATAAAGTGCGATCGCTCACTCAAAAATGTGCAAAATCGTTTCAAATTTAACCAGGGAATAAGCCAGAAGCAGCATTCAGGAACTTAGATGTTGTTATTTGTTCTTTCTCAGGATACAAGACGTATAAATGAAAATAATGCACTTTAAAAGTAGTGCGGAGATCATAAATTATGGATGCTGCTAAACGACTGACTACTCTTGACCGTATCCGCAGACTTAGCCGTCTGATGGATACATCTATACGCATACCTTTTTTTGGTTTTCGCATTGGATTAGACCCAATTCTTGGTCTGGTTCCAGGTGCTGGAGATTTCATTAGTACAGCATTTTCGGCTTACATTATATTTTTAGCTACCCGCTTCGGTATTCCTCGCCAAGACTTAGCCAAAATGATTTTTAACGTTGGTTTAGAAGCTGTAGTTGGCACTATACCTTTAGTGGGTGATTTGTTTGATGCGTTCTACAAATCCAATATTCGGAATTTGGCAATTTTAGAGCAACATCTAACACAAGTTGCACCAGAAATTCAAGAAGTTTCTGGCGAAATTCAGCAACAAGAATTTAGCCGAGTTTAACATTGAGATTTTCAATATTCTGACAAACCAGACAGTCTAAGACCTTCAAGCTTGACTATTTAATATCGGAGATGAATTATTATGGCAATACAAAATGCTGCAAAGTTCTTTCAAGCAGTCAAGGAAGATCAAGCATTCCAACAAAAACTCAAAGCCACGGCTAATCCAGAAGCATTTGTCAAGATGGCGAAAGAACGTGGCTATGATTTCACAGTTGAAGAACTAGAGGCTGAAATTGATAAATTATCAGCAGAAGATTTGGCTGCTATTGTAAATCCAGGCTGGGGGCCAAGACGGCACATTAATCCTAGATAATGATTGCAATCACAGGCAAAAAGCCCATACAAAAACACAAGATAACTTGCATAGGCTTTTTGCCTTCAATTATGATGCTGAACGTGCCTGTGCTAAATCACGTATCAGTAAAGTCCGAGAATATATATAATCCGTGAGGCTGAGAGTTTCTTCATTATCTAGGACTTTATTGCTCTGAATCTGTCCCAACAACAGTTTAACCAAATCTTTATCATTAAGTCCTAGGAGGGTACTGCTTTGGGTTTGTTCCACTACAGCCCAAAGCTGACGTAATATTTTGGAGTTGACAAGGCACATCTTCATTACTATCGCTCCTGGCTGAAATGAACTCAGATCAGTACTGATCACAATCTAAAGAAAATCTTAAATTATTGAGCTTGGCAAAATATATAATATTACAAAAACTTATTAATTATATGTATAGTTAAATATTAAACAAACTTATTTAATAGAGCTAATTTTGCTCAAGGTAACTTTTATGGGTAAGTTCTTAAGTCATGGGGCTTACGCAGTTTGATATAAGTATAAATTACAGGATATCAGAATTAATCCTGTAATTTGATACGCAGTCTTAACTAATAATCTGAATGCGTAAGTGCTGTACTTATCCTCCTATATTGGTAGGCAAGTCATACTTGTAACCGATGACAAAGAATATCAGAAACTGGTCAAATACAAGTAATGTTGCCCATACCGGAGTAATGACAGACCGCGTTTTAATTCTTGGAGGAAGGGGGCGAATTGGGAGCAGTGTCGCTCAGGATATTGCCGCCCATACGCAAGCCACAATTACCATCACTGGGCGTACTCCAGAGACGGAAACTTTGCCCTTGGCAGAACGAGAGCAGTATTTAGCTTTAGACTTGGCAGAAGTTGATAAACTACGGGAAGCGATCGCTAATTCTGATTTAGTTGTTCACTGTGCTGGCCCATTTCACTACCGCGATGCCAATGTTCTGAAACTTTGTATTGAACAAGGTGTTAACTATGTAGATGTTAGCGACCACCGTTCTTTCACCAGCAAAGCTTTAAGTTATCACGAAGACGCTGTTGCTGCTGGAGTCACAGCAGTAATTAATACAGGCATTTTCCCTGGCATTTCTAACAGTATGGTGCGTCAGAGTGTAGAACAATTTGATGAACCAGAAACAATCAAGCTCTATTATTTAGTTGCGGGTTCTGGTGGTGCTGGCATCACAGTCATGCGGACAACCTTTTTAGGCTTGCAACATCCTTTTGAAGCTTGGATAAATGGTAAATGGCAGGAAGTCAAACCTTATAGTGAAAGAGATATTATTGACTTTCCTCACTATCAACGTAATGGAGTTTACTGGTTTGATATGCCAGAAACCTTTACATTGCCCTACGCTTTTCCTTCAGTTAAAAGTGTAATTACTAAGTTTGGTTCATTTCCAGATTACTATAATCATTTGACTTGGATAGCAGCACATATTTTTCCTAAGTGGTTAATGCAGCGTAATGGCATGATTGAATTTTTATCTCATGTCAGTCATACAATGACAGATGTTACTAATCGTTTTAGCGGTATCGGCGTAGCAGTCAAATCAGAAGTGACAGGCAAAAAAAATGGCTCAACAGGCATTTATGCTTCTACTGTATTGCATGATAATGCTGCTGTAGCAACTGGCTGTGGTACGGGTAGTGTTGCTCAATTAATTCTGGAAGGTAAACTGAATAAACCTGGAGTGTTACCTGTAGAAAATGCCTTATCAACAGATTTGTTTACTCAGGTAATGGACAGTCGAGGTATTAAAATTGAACATACCTTTTTAAAGTCCCCTGAACAAGTTATCAGTTCTACCGCTAAAGAGTAAGCGACATCAGAGGATTAAACACTTTTCACTCTGTCACCTGTCCTCTATGTCTTCAATGAAAAAACCCCACGGGTGCTGTGGGGTTGTTTTATTAGGGTCTATTGTTATAGTACTAAAGTACTACACTTAAGTAAAATTTGCAAGTATAGCAGTCGAAGCATAGGTTAGGACTATGTTGGTGGCTGAAACTCATGAAAATACTTAGTTCCTACTCAGCACTCAGCACTTCACTCTACTTTCTTTTTCTTATACCAGTTCGCGAAAATATTGATGCACTTTACGCAATCTACTTATCTCCACATATCACCTGAAAGTAATACGGTATAACTTGGCAAAGTATATAATGTCTGCGTTTACTCAAATTCATCAATGGTAGAAGCAGGTATAGGTTTTTTCTGCTTGGCAATATGAGCCTCATACCAATTCATTAAGGGAGTTGCACTAATTCCATGCACAATTACAGAAACCACGATAGTCGTATAAGTTATCCAAGCAATTTGTTCAGCGGCTTCTCCTTTAAGACCATTGCCAAAAGCATAGGCCAGATAATAAAGAGAACCGACTCCACGAATTCCAAACCAACCAAATAACCAGCGAGTTCCAGGATGTAGATGACGGCGATGGGAACTAAATGGATGTTTGCTGATTGTGCTGATCCACGCGCCTAAAGGTCTGATAAATACGAACAATAAAATAATTACAACTAAAGATTGCCAAGCATAATCAACCATAGGCTTGAATAGTAAGATTGAGCCTAATAATAAAATTGTGCCAACTTCTAACAGCTTTTCTAATTGCTCGATAAATTCCAATTGAGCTAATGGTTTTTCTGGATTGCGATAACTGCGTTGTACTACTAAGCCTGCCACAAATACTGCCAAAAAACCATAACCATTCACAAATTCTGTTAAAGAATAAGTTAGCAAAATGATACTAATGCCAACAAAATCTTCCATTAATTTATCAGCAGAGCGGCGCTTTTGAATATGTTGATCAAACCAGACTATAACTTTAGGAACTAAAATTCCCATAAAGATTCCGGCTGCGATCGCCCACAGTAAATCTATCACTACCCATTGTTTAAACCAGTTGTTCCAGTTATCATCTTTTAAAGCATAAATCCCAAAATAAACAAAGGGAAAAGCTAAGGCATCATTTAAGCCACCTTCGGAAGTTAAACCAAAACGTAACTCATCTCTATCATTAGTATCAGTCAGTTGTACTTCGGAAGCTAATACAGGGTCAGTAGGTGCGAGAATCGCACCTAACAATATGGCTTCTCCCCAATTCATCCCTAAGCATAATTTGCCCACAGCCGCCAAGCCAAAAATTGAAATTGGCATTAATATGCCAATCAGACGAGATGTAATCCCCCAAACCTGAAAATTGAGTGGACGAATAATTTTTAAGCCGCAACCAAAAACCGAAACAATCACTACTAATTCGGCAACTCTTTCTAATAATTCGGCATTGAATACATCATCACGCCGTAACTCAATTAGACCTAAGCCATAAGGGCCTAGCAAAATCCCAACTAATAGGTAGATAAGTGAAAATGATAAAGGCAAGCGGGTAATCCAACCAGAGGCTAATGTAACCACCAGTAAGAGCAAGCCAATCACAAATAAGTCAATAATATAGATATCAAACATGGAGATTAGTATAAAAAAGCATATCAACTTGCCAGTTTAGTTGTAATATTTCTAGCAATAAATTACCTATAGATAGATTTAATCAAGAAACATTCCGGTAATTAATAACGTTCTTAAGTTAGTCAAAATAGAAATACCAGGAGCCTTTGTGATGCCACTTCCAGACAGCCCAAAAATGCCTAAATTCATGCAGCTATTACAATGGATTTATCAGCCATTGCAATTAATGGACAATTCTGCAACAGCCTATGGTGACTGTTTCACATTATGGCTAACTAACAAGCAGCCAATGGTGTTTTTAAGTAACCCACAAGCAATTCAACAATTGTTTACAGATAACCTCAGTAATTTAGATTCCAGAGCTTCTGCTCAAATTTTGCAGCCTTTATTGGGGGAAAATTCCTTATTATTGCTGTCTGGTGCATCTCATCAACGCCAGCGTAAGTTATTAACACCGCCTTTTCATGGCGATCGCATGAAAGCCTACGGTAGTATAATCGCCAACATTACCAAAGAAGTCATCAGTCAGTGGAAATTTGGTCAACCGTTTTCTGTCCGCGACTCCATGCAAGAAATTTCTCTGAGAGTGATTTTACAAGCTGTGTTCGGGCTGCATGAAGGAGAACGTTATACTCAGCTGCAAAAACTCTTGGCTTCCATCCTAGATTTAAGTGGTTCTGCTTTACGTTCTACGATATCGTTTTTGCCAATCATGCAAGTAGATGTAGGTGCATGGAGTCCTTGGGGCAAGTTTTTGCGTCAAAGAGAGCAAATTGACCAACTGCTATATGCGGAAATTCAAGAACGTAGAAATCATCCCGAATCTTCTGGAAGCGATATTTTATCTTTAATGATGTCAGCGCGTGATGAAAACGGCACACCAATGACCGATGTAGAGTTACGCGATGAATTGATGACTTTGTTAGTTGCTGGTCATGAAACCACAGCCTCAGCCTTAACATGGGCATTGTACTGGATTCATCGCCAACCACAAATACGTGAAAAGCTTTTGGCTGAGTTAGATAGTTTTGGCAACAATGCAGATTTAGAAGAAATTACTCGTTTACCTTATTTAACAGCAGTTTGCCAAGAAACCCTACGTATTTATCCGATTGCGATGATTACCATCCCGCGGATTGTCAAACAACCCATAGAAATTATGGGTCATCAATTTGAACCAGGAACATTACTAGTAGGTTGCATTTATCTGACTCATCGCCGCTCAGATTTATATCCCGAACCACAAAAGTTTAAACCAGAAAGATTTTTAGAAAGACAATATTCTTTATATGAATATTTACCTTTTGGTGGCAGTAACCGTCGTTGTCTGGGTATGGCATTTGCCTTATTTGAAATGAAACTGGTACTAGCAACCGTGCTGTCCCATATAGATTTAGCATTAGTTGATCACTTTCCCGTTAAACCCATACGTCGCGGGGTCACTTTAGCACCTTCAAGTGGGAAGTGGTTAATTGCCACAGCACAGCGACAAAAGGCAGATTTCCCTATTGGAGTGTAGTCAAATCCCTGCGAGAGAGGCAACAGGAAAGTCCGTTTGTTCCCTCTACCCACCGATGGGTTTGAGTCTCCCACTTTGTGGTGGTAATATCATGTCCGGCAAATTACTTATAATATGTCATTGCGAGTGCAACGAAGTGGAACGACGCAATCGTCTGGACTCTGCAATTACTTCAATGCGCTATCGCTCTGCTTGTAATGACCAGTGTTTAGTCGGACTTGATATAAGTCGCAATGCAGCCTCTTATAGAATTGGGATTAATATTATCTAGTACAAAATTTAGAAAATAGATAAGAGTATTTTTCTTCAAATATCTATACAGTAATGACTTAACAAAACTGCGGTAACTTTTGATTCCAAACCTGGGAATACTAATAATGATGTTTTAAATTTGACAGTATGTTAAGTGTTCCCGGATATCGCCTGAGTGAAGAACTTTATAACGGTTCAAGAACAATAGTTTATCGAGCCATTCGAGAGACTGACTCATTATCCGTAATCATCAAGCTACTAAAAAATCCTTATCCCAGCTTTAGCGAACTAGTCCAATTTCGTAATCAATACACCATCGCCAAAAATCTCAACTATCCTGAAATCATCCAAATCTACGATTTGGAACCGTTCCAAAATGGCTATGCGTTAGTCATGGAAGACTTTGGAGGAATTTCTCTCAAGGAATGGGCTGTCAGACGGAATCTTTGCAAAGTAGGGACTACCGCCGTTGCTGCAACTGGTGTTGACGGCTGGGGATTAGGAGAAACATTACAATCTCTACAAGAATTTTTAGAAATAGCGATCGCTTTATGTAATGCCTTAGAAATACTATACCGAAATCGGATTATTCATAAAGATATTAAACCCAGCAATATTTTAATTAACCCAAAAACTCAACAAGTAAAATTAATTGACTTTAGTATTGCATCTTTACTGCCCCGCGAAACTCAAACATTAATTAGTCCTAATGTTTTAGAAGGAACATTAGCTTACATTTCTCCAGAGCAAACTGGACGGATGAATCGGGGAATTGACTATCGCACAGATTTCTATTCTTTGGGTGTAACTTTTTATGAATTACTAACTGGAGAATTACCATTTCAGTCAATAGATGCAATGGAAATGGTACATTATCATATTGCCAAACTAGCACCTTTAATACAGGAAATTAATCCTAAAATTCCCGCTGTACTCTCCGAAATTGTCAGCAAATTGATGGCGAAAAATGCCGAAGACCGCTATCAAAGTACATGGGGAATCAAATATGATTTAGAAAAATGCTTATCTCAACTCAAAGAAACAGAACAAATTGCCAATTTTCCCATTGCTCAAAGTGATGTGTGCGACAGATTTATTGTTCCTGATAAATTATATGGCAGGGAAGCTGAAGTAGAAACCCTACTACAAGCATTTGAGCGTGTCAGTACAGGTACTACAGAAATGATGTTAGTGGCTGGGTTTTCTGGAATTGGGAAAACAGCCGTTGTTAACGAAGTACACAAACCGATTTTGAGACAACGCGGTTATTTTATTAAAGGAAAATACGACCAATTTAATCGCAACATTCCTCTTTCGGCATTTGTGCAAGCTTTTAGAGACTTAATGGGGCAATTATTAACAGAAAGTAATGCCCAAATTCAAGAATGGAAAACTAAGATATTAGACGCTGTTGGAGATAACGGCCAGATAATAATTGAAGTTATCCCTGAATTAGAACGCATTATTGACACCCAACCAACAGCAATAGAACTATCAGGAAATGCAGCCCAGAATCGGTTTAATTTATTATTTTTAAAATTTGTCCACATTTTTACAACTAAAGACCATCCTTTAGTCATATTATTAGATGATTTACAGTGGGCAGATTCAGCGTCATTAAAGTTGATTCAATTATTGATGAATGAAGCAGCCGAGGGGTCTTTATTATTAATTGGGGCTTATCGAGATAATGAAGTTTCTGCCGCCCACCCTTTAAGTTTAAGTTTATCAGAAATTATTAAAAACCAAGCTACAGTCAACACTATTACCCTAGCACCTTTGAGTAACTCTAATTTAAATCAACTAGTGGCAGATACCCTAACATGTTCACTCGAAGTTGCACAACCCTTAACTCAATTGTTATATCAAAAAACCAAGGGTAATCCATTTTTTAGTACTCAGTTCCTCAAAGCACTGTATGAAGATGGATTAATTACATTTGACTGGGATGGTGGCAATTGGCAGTGCAATATTACTGAAGTGAGAGCTTTAACACTTACCGATGATGTCGTGGAGTTTATGGCATTACAATTGCAAAAACTTCCCCAAGATACACAGGCAGTGTTAAAGTTAGCTGCTTGTATTGGGAACTCTTTTGATTTAGCAACTTTGGCAATTGTTTCGGAAAAATCGGAGATAGAAACAGCAACTTATTTGTGGAAGGCGTTGCAAGAAGGACTAATTTTACCTACTACTGAAATCTACAAATTTTACATAGAACAATCTGCCCAAGATGCAACATCAGATTCGCAGATTGTTAATTATAAATTTCTGCACGATCGCGTCCAACAAGCTGCCTATTCTTTGATTCCAGAAGACCAAAAACAGACAACTCATCTCAAAATCGGGCGTTTACTGTGGCAAAATACCCCAGAAACAGAACTAGAAGAGAAGGTTTTTGCGATCGCCAATCAGCTAAATATTGGAATTGAACATCTTGATGATCCTACAGAACGCCATGAACTCTCTCGATTAAATCTCATGGCTGGAAAAAAAGCTAAAGCTTCTATCGCCTACAATTCGGCATTGGCTTACCTCAAAATTGGTATTCAGTTACTACCCAAAAACCCTTGGCAATCAGATTATCATCTCACCTTAAGCTTATATAACGAAGCTAGCGAAGCTAGTTACCTGAGTGGCGAACTGGACACAATGGAAAATTTCACTCAGGAGATTTTACAACAAGCCACAGCCGTCCTGGATACAGCCAAGGTTTATGAAGTCAAAATTGAAGCGTACACAGTTCAAGGTCAATTCTTGGCAGCTATTGATACAGCAATGCAATTTTTGCAGCTAATAGAAATTGAGTTTCCCCAAGAACCAACCGATGAAGATTTTCTCCTAGCTTTACAAGCAACTCAAGCTAGCTTGCATGGCAAAACAATAGCAGAGTTAATAGACTTGCCAGAAATGCAGGATCTAAAATTTCGCACCGCCATGCGTGTGTTAGTCAAAGTCACAACTCCGGCTTATTTAGCAAAACCAAAACTTCACCGCTTAGTAGTGCTGAAAAAAGTTACTCTGTCTGTCAAATACGGCAATACTCCTGCTTCTGCTTTGGGTTACTCAGGCTATGGACTCATGCTTTGTGGTCAAGCAGAAACTATCGTTATAGGTTATGAATTTGGTCAGTTAGCCTTACAACTGCTATCCAAGTTTCAAGATAGAGAATACGAAGCCATAGTCCTCGTTGTTGTTCATCATTTTCTCAGTCACTGGCAAGAGCCTGTAACCGCAACCCTCAAACCTCTACTCAAAGCCTATACCAGTGGCTTAGATAGTGGAGATTTAGCCTATGCTGGTTACGCTGCCTTTATTTATTGTTTCCAATCTTATATTGCTGGTCAAGAATTAAGCAAACTAGCTCATGAATTGGCGATTTATGGTGCAGCTTTAGCAAAAATTAACCAACAAACTGCGCTGAATTACAACAATATTTATCACCAAGCGGTTTTAAATTTAATCGAGCCAAAAGCTCAACCTTGGGAGTTAGTTGGTACAGTCTACGATGAAATGTCCATGCTGGCATTACATGAGCAAGCTAATGATGGTGCTGGTTTATGGCATTTTTGTGTGACAAAATTAATGCTTTGTTATCTATTTCAAGCACTAGATTCAGCAACAGAATATGCTAATAAAGCTAAACAATATTCTGGTTCTGGGTATGCAATGGTCAACATCCCATTGCTGAGTTTTTATCATTCGCTGTTGCAATTGGCTATATTTCCTACAGCATCAACAGCAGAACAACAAAATATATTACAGCAAGTAGGAGAAAACCAAAAAAATCTCCAGCAGTGGGCGAATTACGCACCCATGAATCAGTTACATAGATTCTATTTAGTGGAGGCAGAAAAATATCAAGCTTTAGGTCAGAAAACTACAGCAATGGAATTTTATGATTTGGCAATTTCTGGAGCCAAAGAAAACGGTTACATTCAAGAAGCTGGACTTAGTAATGAATTAGCTGCTAAATTCTATCTTGATTGGGGCAAAGATAAAGTTGCTCAAGTATATATGCAAGAAGCATACTACTGTTATGCTCGTTGGGGTGCAAAAACCAAGGTAGAAGATTTAGAAAAACGCTATCCAGAACTGCTGCGGGTGATTCTGCAACAGAAAACTTTTAAAGTAGATACGCGCGAAAAATTGAGTAATACACTCTCATACAGTACTTCTATTCAGACCTCAACCCATATCTCCAATTCTTCCAAAAATAGCAATTCGGAACTGGATTTTACCTCAATCTTGAAAGCCTACCAAGCAATTTCCACGGCAATTCAATTAGATGAACTAATTCAAAGATTAACTCAAATTATTCTGGAAAATGCTGGTGCTGATAAGTGTGCCTTAATTGTCTTGCAGGATGGAGTATGGCAAGTGCGAGCAATTACTACACTGGCAGGTACACAGTTGCAGACAGTATTACTTGATCATCATCCTAATCTTCCCATAAAATTAATTCATTATGTGAAAAATACGCTTGAAACAGTTGTTATTGATGGTCTCAAAACCTCTATAAATATTCTAATTGGAGAATATATGCGCCAGCATCAACCCCAGAGTGCGCTGTGTATGCCAATTTGCCACCAAGGGAAATTATTGGGCATTTTGTACTTAGAAAATCAAGTAACAACAGGTGTATTTGTCGGCGATCGCTTGGATGTCCTAAAATTATTGACATCTCAGGCAGCAATTTCTCTAGAAAATGCTCTACTTTACCATACCCTAGAACTAAAAGTAGAGCAGCGTACCCAAGAACTCCATACCAAAAATCAGCAGTTGTCCCATACTCTTCAAGAATTACAACAAACTCAAGCACAATTAATTCACGCTGAAAAAATGTCGAGTTTAGGAGAAATGGTTGCTGGTATTGCCCATGAAATTAACAATCCAATTAGCTTTATCTACGGCAATATTCCCTACCTCCAAGAATATTTTCAGGAATTAAGTACAGGAATTAATCTCTATCAACAACAATATCCCCAACCGACTAGCGCAATTCAAAATTACTTGCGAAACAGAGATTTAGATTACATAATTCAAGATGCACCAAAACTGCTAAATTCCATGCAAAATGGTAGCCAACGGATTCAAGATATTGTCTTATCACTGCGTAATTTTGCTCGGCTTGATGAATCTGACACTAAAGCTGTAAATATTCATGAAGGCATTGAGAACACACTATTAATTTTGCAACACCGACTTAGTGAAATTGCAATTATCAAAGACTATGGTGATTTACCAAAAGTGAATTGTTATGCCAGACAAATCAATCAGGTAATTATGAATATTTTGAATAATGCCATTGATGCCTTAAATGCTGCAAATATAGCCACTCCGACAATTACTATTCGCACCCATTTGAGCCATACCTTAAATAATAGTGTCAGCATTTGCATTGCCGATAATGGCATTGGCATTTCTGAAGAAATCCAAAAACGAGTATTTGACCCCTTCTTTACGACCAAACCTGTTGGTAAAGGAACCGGTTTAGGGCTGGCAGTTGCTGACTCGATTATCTCAACTCATAATGGAAGAATTAATCTTACTTCTCGATTAGGACAGGGGACAGAATTTGAAATACTCTTACCTATCGAAAAATGAAAGCGCAAAGTTTTTCTCAATCTGGCTGGAAAATAGAGACTAGAGGTTAGGGGTTAGGGGCTAGAGAAGAACATTTTTCAGATTTGGTTGTGAGATGTTCTCATGAGTAGCTGAGTTGAAGTGCTGAGTTAGGACTTACGCAAAAAAACTTTTAAACTCTTAACGTCACTCCGGACTTAAAAAATCCAAAAATAGCTAAGTGCCAGAGTTACAACAGTCAATGGTAGCCCAAATCGCAAATGCTCCCCAAACGTCAGCCGATACCCTCTTTTAGCAACTGCCTCCGCTACAATCAAGTTTGCGACAGAACCTAACAGCGTTAAATTTCCTGCTAGTGTAGAAGCAGCTGCTAGCAGTAGCCAAGTTTGTGTGTTGGGATGGGGAATTAACTGATGTAGCAGCAGTACAGCCGGGACATTGGATACGAGATTCGACAACAAAACTGTGACACCCAGAATACTCAAGGGATCGTGAACGAAGCGGGAAAACCATTGCAAAACACCCAGTTTCTGTACACCTTCAGTCAGAATGAATAGTCCACAGAACATCAGCAGCAAATCCCAATCCACCTTTTGCAAAATTCGCTCTGGCTTAAGGCGACGTGTAACTAATAATAATCCAGCGGCAATTAAGGTAGCCTCCGCAGTTGGAATACCCAGCAAAAACGCTACTAACAATCCGGTAGTAATTAGCAGACTCTTAGCTAACAAAGGTTTAAAGATGCGATAGCGGGGTAGTTTTATTTTCAAATCAGGACGCAGTGAGTCTCCTTCAAAAACATTACGCGATCGCACCTCTGGATACAACCACCACAGCCAACCCACCTGAATTATCAAACTAATCAAAGCAACTGGTGTCAAAGCTTTGGCAAAGTCTAGATAACTAATCCCAGAAAAAGAACCAATCAAAATATTCTGCGGATTCCCACTCAGGGTAGCCACCGAACCCAGATTAGTTGCGCCAGCCAGCGCCAACAGGTAAGGAACAGGGTTGAGATTGAGTAATTGCGTGATGCCGACTACCAGAGGTGTGAGGATCAGGGCGATGGTATCATTGAGAAACAGTGCCGAGAGAAAGCCACTACCAAAAGTCAGTACGATTAATAACCCAAATGGGCTATAGATATAGCGGATAGTGTAATCAACAGCCAACTGGAAAAAACCGGAAGCAGCAAGATTCGCACTAATGATCATCATCCCGAACAAAAAAATCAGTGTCTTGTAGTCAATAGCACTCCAAGCCGCAGGTAAATCCAGTAATCCTAACGCCATTAAAAAAGCCGCACCTACCAGAGCAATTGTGGCGCGATTCATTCGTAGTCCGGGTAAGTAGCCTAGACCTAAGCCAACGTAAGTTAGCAAAATTACCAAGTATTGCAGCACTACCATTGCCTAGTTTCCTACCCTAGCTAACAGAGATGTAGATTAGACCTCTTGCAAAAGTCGTAATTGGCGCTCTTTTCTTTGCGCCTTTGCGCCTTTGCGTGAGACAAAAAAATATTTATGCAAGAGGTCTATTGAATTTCTGGCATCCAGAACCAGAATAAAGCTAAAGCAGAGATGGCGATCGCACGCACTCATACTCAAAATCAAATTAAAACTGCTCTGGCGGTTAACCAGAGCAGGCTTGCGAGAAGGAAAGATAGATTTAAGAAGGGAAATTTGATAATTTTTTCCCTGGCTTACATATAGTGAATTTGCTATGTAATCAGATACATCTTCAGTTCTATGCTTTCCGGCAAAACAGCCAAAAATTTTTGGGTTCGCCTTGCTTCACTTCTGCACAACTGCTGCTAATATTTGGTCGATCGCCGCTAGTGTATCTGTATCTAACTTCACTCCAGATGCAGCAGCGTTATCAACAATTTGTTCTGGACGACTAGCACCAATAATGGCTGAAGATACACGCTCATCTCGTAATACCCAAGCCAGTGCTAATTGTGGCATACTTAACCCCAAGTCTTGAGCAATTGGTTTGAGTTTTTGTACTGCTGTGAGAGTGCGATCGTTAAATAACTCTTCCAGCAAAAACGAATTCATCTTGTCGTTTGCCGCCCTAGAATCTTGGGGTGGAGCTTGTCCTGGCTGGTATTTACCTGTGAGGACACCTTGAGCTAACGGCGACCAAACAATCTGACCAATACCATTAGCTGCACATAACGGAAACACCTCTGCTTCCGGTTTGCGCCACAACATAGAATACTGCGGTTGGCTGGATACAAAACGTTCAACATCAGCCAGATTGAGAGCTGCTTGGATTTGCGCTGGACTCCACTCACTAAAGCCAATGTAACGAGCTTTCCCTTGACGCACTACCTCTGTGAGTGCTGTCATTGTTTCTTCTAAGGGTGTATTGACATCGTAGCGATGGCATTGATATAGGTCAACGTAATCGGTACGCAACCGCTTTAAAGACGCATCAATTTGTTTTTTGATTTGGGCTGCTGATAGTCCTCGATCAGTCGCTGACATTGGAAAGAAGACTTTGGTTGCTAAGACATAAGCAGAACGCTCAATCCCTTGCAATACTTCTCCCAAAAAGGATTCAGCACCCCCACTTGCATAAACATTAGCAGTATCAATAAAATTAATTCCCACGTCAAAAGCTTTGTGAATACAAGCCTCGGCATTTTGCTGCTGTATACCACCCCCATAAGTTAGCCAGGAACCAAGACTAATTTCCGAAACACGCAACTCGCTGTTTCCCAATTGTCTGTATTTCATCTGAATATCTCGTTTTACTGACGTTTGCATCTTTTTGAATCTCCGAGAAGCGATTTTTAGCGTATTTACAAACTTTGTCTTAAGCTGCTTGAGCTTTCCTCATTCAAATTGCAGATATTTTGTCTATCTAAATACTCTATGAGGGAGAAGAACATCAACAGCTTAGCTGATGGTATGTACAATTCAACGTCACTACCAAGTTGCTATTTGATTAGATGGGTTATGATGGCGAAAAAATCCAGCTATGCCGCATCGAAATTTGCAGTTCCTATTTGTTTTAATAGCTCCAGTTTTAGCGATCGCAGTTATTAACACACCCATCATCCCCAGTTGGCAAATTGCTCAATGGTCAATTTTTTTGGGAATTTGGATAATCTCTTTGGGATTAGGCGTTGTATTAATAAAAAAGCCTCAGCCTTTGCCTATTTTTAAAATGCGGATTGTACTAACTCTTTACTTATTACTATCTAGCGGACTATTTTTGTTGGTGCTATATCTTTGGGCAATTTCTGGAATTTTTGATTTTAATTTAAAGCAAGTAATTAACTATCCAGGCTACTCCACAACTTTGTACCTTTATGAGCAGACATGTTTTCCACCTGATACCGCCACTGAATGTGGAGATTATTATGGCAAGCTAAATACCAAAATAAGTTTTCTCCCGCTCATGACTACAAAGTTTAAGTGTCGTTGTTTATTTGGAGAAGCAAAGCATATTCATAATACAGTGGTCATTCCTTTAGAAGAAAATTTAGATAAAACTACATCTTCAATAGTCATTAATCTCAATACTGGTGAGGTTAAGCAAAATCATTATTAATCAAACAGGACTTACGCAAAAATTCCCAAAAAACTTAATTTATCGTAGACGCGCAGCGGCTTCCCGCAGGGTACCGCCAAGTCGCATTAGACGCGCAATCGGCTTCCCGCAGGGTAGAACGCCAAGAAATCGTAGAGTCTGCGTAAGTCTTAGAGGATGTTTAAAAAGTATTGGGCGAATAGAATTCGCTACTAAACAAGCAAAGTCCGCGCAGGTGGACTAACACAAAATCAAGATTTTCAAACCCACGTAGGTGGTTTTCGTCTGTGTAGCCGCGATTTCCAATCGCCCGGTGAGTAATAATTTAGACTTTTCAAACAACCTGTTAAAGAAAATTCAAGCACCAAGTTAATTTATGATATAGAAGTCGTTGTTAAATGATTCTTACTTTTCAAAGCGTCCAAGATTATTTATTAGTACAAGCTAGCTAGAGAGACGCTAACCTCAACAAAAAGGCTGACGCTCCTAATGGTGCCACCAACTTGTTAATTTTCATGCTAATTGGTTCGCACTTGATATTATCTCAATCTCAATCGATTTTGTCTAAGTCGGTAATTAACCTACAAAATATTTCTGGAACTTGGTAATGAAGAAATTAATTAAAGGTCTGCGTGAATTTAAATCTAGCTACTTTTCAACCCACCAAGAACTGTTTGAGCAACTTTCACATGGTCAAAAACCCAGGGTATTGTTTATCACTTGTTCCGATTCACGTCTTGACCCCAACCTCATAACGCAAGCCCAGGTAGGTGAATTATTCGTTATTCGCAATGCAGGCAACATTATTCCACCTTATGGGGCAACTAATGGTGGAGAAGGTGCAACAATTGAATATGCAGTTGAAGCTCTAGGAATACAGCAAATTATCATCTGTGGCCACTCTCATTGCGGCGCGATGAAAGGACTCATGAAATTACAAGGATTGAGAGAGGATTTACCACTAGTTTATGATTGGCTTAAGTATGCAGAAGCAACTCGTAGGCTAGTTTTAGACCACTACAGTCACTACCAGTCTGAAGAACTGTTAGAGATTATGATTGCTGAAAACGTTCTGACTCAAATTGAAAATTTACGAACTTATCCAGTAATTCACTCCAAGCTGTACCAAGGTCAACTTAAAATTTATGCCTGGATTTATCACATTGAGTCAGGAGAAGTTTTAGCATACGATCCCCACAAACATGCCTATGTTTTGCCTCAAAGCCAACTCTCCGAATCAGACACAGAAGATTCCATCCTAAATCCATTTCCAAATTGTGATGTGGCAATTCGTTCTCATCAAAACCAGCCAATAGAAGCCACACAAGAGCAGGAATTCACAATTTCAGCATCTGAACGCTTCCCGATGCCACGCCTTTCGCCAGAGCAAAGAGAGCGGATTTATCGAGGTTCTAGTCAGTCAAATTAATCCAGGCTGGCAGAATATATCCTTACTAAATTTTTTGCGTCCTACTGGAATTCTATAAAGCAGTGAACCCAGCAGGATAGATATATTGTAGCGATCGCAATTTTCAACCGCAGCCAGTCTCTTCTGGAGACTGGCTTGATTTTGGATTTAGTTATTAGTTATTTGGTAAGAATAAGCATTTACACACATCTCCATAAATCACTCATTATTCATTGATTTTTTATTTTGTATTTCTTAGTAAAAACACTGGGAGTTTTTCAGTGCATACTTACTTTTTCCTGTAAATATTCAAGTAATAAACATATTGAGTATTACTTACGCAATCACAAACAAATTTTACTCAATCTTCAACGACAAACCACTGACATCACAAGGGACTAAAGAGAAAATTAGATATCAAGTGCAACAAAATTAGCACCACATTATTTTTGTTATTCAAAACGCCAGGGACTCTGACTGATTTTTATGCGGATATTAATTTACTCCTACAACTACTATCCAGAACCCATTGGTATTGCCCCTTTGATGACGGAATTAGCAGAAGGACTGGCTAAGAGAGGGCATGAAGTACGGGTTGTCACCGCTATGCCAAATTATCCTGAACGCCAAATTTACGAAGGTTATCGGGGCAAATTCTACATGAATGAGTACAAAAATGGTGTTCAAATCCAACGCAGCTATGTTTGGATTCGGCCACAACCGAATCTTTTGGATCGGATCATGCTAGATGCTAGTTTTGTTGTTACAAGTTTTTTACCTGCTTTGCTTGGCTGGCGACCAGATGTAATTCTCTCAACGTCACCTTCTCTACCTGTATGTGTACCTGCGGCTTTGGTAGGATGGTTACGCGCTTGTCCGGTAGTACTCAATCTTCAAGACATCCTACCAGAAGCAGCTGTTCATGTTGGACTACTGAAAAATAAATTTCTCATTCAAGTATTTGCTGCATTAGAAAAATTTGCTTACCATTCAGCCTCAAAAATTAGCGTTATCGCTGATGGTTTTGTAGAAAACTTGCTGTCAAAGGGTGTAGAAGCAGAGAAAATCGAGCAAATTCCTAACTGGGTTGATGTCAACTTCATTCGCCCTTTACCAAAAGAAAACAATCCTTTCCGTAATACACACAATCTCAACGGTAAGTTTGTAGTCCAATATTCTGGTAACATTGCGCTAACTCAAGGTTTAGAAACAGTAATTCAAGCAGCTGCCGCGTTACGTGATATCACAGACATTGCTTTTGTGATTGTTGGTGAGGCAAAAGGATTACAACGATTGCAGCAGTATTGTTTAGAATGCGGTGCAAATAATGTGTTATTACTGCCATTTCAACCCCGTGCAGAATTACCACAAATGTTGGCTGCTGCTGACGTTGGTTTAGTCGTGCAGAAGAAGAATGTGATATCTTTTAACATGCCGTCCAAAATCCAAGTTTTACTTGCCAGTGGTCGGGCATTAGTCGCCTCTGTACCCGAAAATGGTACCGCAGCCAGAGCCATCAGACAAAGTGGTGGTGGAGTTATTGTTCCACCAGAAGATGCCAAAGCTTTAGCAGCAGCTATTTTAGAGCTTTATAAACACCCTGAAAAGGTAAAAACTCTGGGCTACAACAGCCGTCAGTACGCTATGGAACAATATGCTTTTGATCAAGCTTTAAATCACTATGAAGCTTTGTTTGAATCCGTGACCTCTGATAATCAGGTAATTGAAGCCAAAGTAGTTTCTAAGCAAGAAGTGTAGCTAAAATTACAATAACTACTAAAAAAAGTCAATTATAACTTTTCACAAAAGTTGGCGTTGAACAATTTAGTAACCGTACTGCGCTTGAATTAAAGCTAGCAAATATCATGGGTGCTTTGGTTTTATCTATGATTTCCAGCGCACAACGACGGATAAATTTGATGATTTTCTATGGAGGCAGAATCGTTTCTACTCATACTTTAGATAGAATATTGAATATTGTACCATTTTAATGGGGAAATTATTCGCTACAATTCTTGGTAAAAGTTTACTGCTTGATGGGTGATGAGACTTTAGCTTGTAGCTATTTGGTCTGATTTTTAGTTGCAATCCAAACATTCAATTTTGAACTAACTGCATTTCCAGACGTTTTTTGTTAGTATTCAAAAAAACAGTTGTTGTTCAATTGTTGTTGGTGAGTAATTATAAAATAAAAGGGATCAAGCACCTGAGGTTTAATGTCTGATTATATCCAAGGAAATCTCCCATTAAAATCTGTGTCGGAGAAAAATAGTCCACTTAAAAGCCTCGATGCAGGTATAAAAGATTTGAGTGGACAATTAGCTATGACTGTTGCTGAAGCAGCATCAGACCGCAAAGCAGGAGATATTTTGGTACTGAGAGTAGCCGATGTATCTTACCTAGCAGATTATTTTGTCATGATGACGGGCTACTCTAGGGTGCAAGTCAGGGCGATCGCCCAAGCAATAGAAGATACAGTAGAGACTGAATGGCAACGTAGTCCCTTACGCACAGAAGGCAAAGCTGAAGGGAGTTGGGTGTTACAAGATTACGGTGATGTGATTGTTCACATCATGATGCCCAAGGAGCGGGAGTTTTATAATTTAGAAGCGTTCTGGGTGAATGCAGAACGTATTGCCGTTCCAGCAGCTGATGAGGGTGGGGGTAAGCCAATATGATGAGGTCTTCGGTTTCCAATTGCCCGGTTCCAACAGACCAACAACCACTTAATGAGTACGAACAATTAAAAACTTCCTGGCTATTTCGTGATTGCACTTTAAATTGGCGGGAATACATCACGAACATCGCCTGGATTTGGGGTTTTTCCTGGCTAGTTTCTGGGCCAGTCGCAGCAGCCAGCTTTCCGCCACACAAATATGCTGTTCATTTTATCCTCTGTGGAGCCGCAGGGGCAAGTCTGGGTGTAATGTTAGTCGTAGTACGGATGTACTTAGGTTGGCGTTATGTCCGCGATCGCCTTTACAGCACGACCGTATTTTATGAAGAGTCAGGCTGGTATGATGGTCAAACCTGGATCAAACCTCAAGAAGTTTTGGCTCGCGATCGCTTAATTGTCATGTATGAAATTAAGCCAATTCTGCAACGGTTACAATTTACCTTTGCTGGCTTGGCGGGAATGTACCTAATTGGTACTATAGTTTGGCATTTGTTTTAAATAGTCCACAGTCAAGAGGAGCTAGTGCGTTGGGTGGCTGTGCCAACTTTCTCACTGGCGTTCAAAAGTCCATAGTCATCAAGTCTAATAATTAGCTTTTTGACCATTGACCATTGACCATTGACAAATATAAAAAGAGATAAACTTTAACCCATGACAATGGGAAAACGAACTCAAGCCACAGTACTGGAAGTCCGGTTACTAAGGGAAGGCATCATAGAATCACGGCATGTAGTCCAAGCTGTTGTATGCGATGACAGAGGACGGGTTTTGTCCGTTGCTGGTAACGCGGAAACGGCAACATTTGTCCGTTCATCGCTTAAACCCTTTCAAGCACTAGCTGTCACAACAACCGGCACCTTAGAACGCTACGATCTGAGCGATCGCGATTTAGCAATTATTGCCAGTTCACACAAAGGCACAATAGAGCAAGTCAGACAGGTATTTAACATCCTTTGGCGTGCTGATGTTGACCCCACGGCTCTTCAATGCCCGATTCCAGAAGGTAAACGCAGTCCGCTGGAATACAATTGCTCTGGTAAACACGCCGGAATGTTAGCTGTTTGCCAGCAACGCCATTGGCCTGTAAATAACTATTTAGACCGCAAGCACCCTATACAGCAGTTAATTTTGACTAAAATCGCCGAGTTACTGCGAATGCCTGCGGAGGAATTTATCAGCGCCCATGATGACTGCGGCGCACCAACCTATCTTATGCAACTCGGACAAATGGCATCTTTGTATGCGCTTCTGGCCGCAAGTAGCAATTTGGATATGGAGCGCATCGTCCGGGCGATGATTCATCACCCCGCCTTAGTTGCTGGCGATGGCGAATTTGATACCGAATTGATGCGTTTAGCGCCAGGAGAAGTAGTCAGCAAAGCTGGTGCAGAAGGCGTACAGTGTATCGGCAGGCTTGGTGAAGGTATGGGACTCGCAATCAAAGTCATGGATGGGGCAAAACGAGCCAAACATGCCGTAGCTATTCACTTACTGCAACAAATGGGTTGGATTAGTCCTAGTGCCGCAGAAACCCTCGCAGAAAAGTTTATGACCTTCGGCAAATACAGGCGTTTAGAAGTTGTTGGAGAATTATCGCTGTTATAGTTGTCAAACTCTGGACTTTGAGTTATACTAGAAAAGTCAAGAGCGCCGCGGGATAGAGCAGCCTGGTAGCTCGTCGGGCTCATAACCCGAAGGTCAGTGGTTCAAATCCACTTCCCGCCACCAAATCACAAATAAAACAAAACCCTGTAGTTTTTAAAGATTACAGGGTTTTGTTTTGCTTACTTGTATTTTTAATGAATTGGTAAGCTAAAACACATCCAAATTGCTGAACCATTCATGAACGTCGTCCTTGGTCATTCGTCATTAGTCATTTGTATTGGGGGCTTCCAGAAATTAAATTATCCAATTTTCACCGCGAAGGCGATGCAAGCCATTCTTCCTCCTCTGCTCCCTCTGCTTACACAAAGATAGGGTATTTTTTTATTTGGAAGTCCCTTGACCCTTCGGCTCCGCTCAGGGTCAACGCCGAGCGAATTCGAGGCGTTGACAAAGGACTTATGAGAATCTCCACTCCTAGAATATACAACTTGAATGCACATCAGCTGATCAGAAACCCTTTCTCGCCTTTTCCCAGTTAGTACCACTGACTACTGACAACATCAGATGAAAGATGATAACGGTGTATTAGGTTGAATTATGTCTGTTTAATGCTTGATGTTAAAAGTTTCAGAAGTTAAAAGGAGGGTTTGTAAGAAGTTCGGTATCGTATTGCTGGAAGCCGGCAATGTCATCATAAAGCCATGAATAAACAGGTAGAAGTTTTATCAGATCAGTCAGCTTTAGTAGCGCGATCGCTGGATTTAATTTTATCGAAGTTGGAAACTGCCATTGCTCAACGGGGGCAATTTACAATTGCTTTATCTGGCGGGAGTACACCCAAGCCTTTATATGAAGCGATCGCTACAAAAGATTTGCCTTGGGATAAAATTCACGTCTTTTGGGGAGATGAGCGTTACGTTCCCCCAGATCATCCCGATAGCAACGAATTAATGGCGCGGCGTGCATGGTTAGATCGTGTTGATATCCCCGCCGCCAATATTCACGCTATGCCAACTTTAGACGCTGATCCCGCCTTATCTGCTGCCAAGCATGAACAGGATTTACAAGAATTTTTTCATTCTGCTCCTGGTGAGTTCCCAGCTTTAGATGTCATCTTGCTCGGTATGGGAGATGATGCCCATACTGCATCTTTGTTTCCCCACACCGAAGCACTCAAAGTAAGCGATCGCTTAATTACTGTGGGTAACAAGGATGGAAATCCCCGCATCACCTTCACTTACCCCTTCATCAACGCTGCTCGCAGTGTGATTTTTGTAGTGGCTGGTGCTAATAAACGTCCAGCTTTAGCCAAAGTCTTTGCCCCCCAAGCCGATGACTTTAGCTACCCATCTCGCTTAATTCGGCCACAAGGAGAACTTTGGTGGCTTCTGGATGCGGCAGCTGGGGCGGAATTGCCAAACTAGAAGTGCTGAGTGCTGAGTGCTGAGTGCTGAGTCAAGTAAAAAGTACTCGGTAAATGCCTTGCCCCTTTTGGGCAGCATCTTTTCATCAGAAGTAGATTTATACTCTATTCTCCAGTCCTTTTGGGTGGTCTTTTAACTCAGCACTCAGCACTTTCAACTCAGCACTCTTCATTATCATGAGTAGTTGTTAAAATCGAAAGCTAGAATCGCCCCTTGCAAAACTGCTGATTGGTGGAAGCAGAAGCATCTACGGAGTTTTTTCTGCTTGCCAGTGCTATTTAACGCTGATCTTCAACAAAGGCTTAAATCAATGATCGTCTGCCCGAATTGCAATCATCCCAATCCCAACGGCGCTGTCCAGTGCGAAGCTTGCTATACGCCTTTACCAGCGACTAGTAACTGTCCCAACTGCGGAGCAACAGTACAGGCAGATGCTGCTTTCTGCGGTCAATGTGGCTTTAATCTCCACTCTGCTGCTGCACCTGCTCCTGTTTCTCCTGCGGCTGTTGCACCTACAGTTGCTCCCGAAGTTCCTGTACAAGTCCCGCCATTAGTTTCACCAGATCCCCTTTTGGATCTGTTACAACCAGACTCATTAGGCATTAATCAACAGCCTGCACCTGCACCTGTAGCACCACCAGCCGCAGCACCACAACCAGTAGCAGTTGAAAGCGAACCTTCATCTCCACCGCCTACTGTGGCTCCTACACCTGTGGCTGAGGCAGCAATTCCTAGCCCAGCACCTGCACCAGAACCAGCGCCCGAACCTGCACCTGCACCTGAAGTAGAACCAACAGTACCCGCACCCGCACCAGCCACCACAGGTGTGGCGAGAACTCAGTTACAACAGGTAACAGCGCGGTTAGTTCACATTCAAAGCGATCGCGAAATTGAATTACCCCAAAGTTTGTCGGTAATTCACATCGGTAAACCTAATGACCGTATCCCTCCCGATATTGATGTTTCTGGGTTTAGTAATTCGGAAATTGTCTCTCGCATACACGCAGATATTCGTGTTGAAGGAGATGCTTTCTATGTCGAAGATGTCGGTAGTTCTAATGGTACTTATATTAACAATTTGCCATTATTACCAGGGAACCGACACCGCCTCCGCCCAGGCGATCGCATCAGCCTCGGTAAAGGCGACTTGGTAACATTTATCTTTCAGCTAACCTAAAAAAAGTCTGAAGTGTGAAGTCTGAAGTCTGGAGTTTAAAAACTAAAAAATAAACCTCATACCTAACACTTCACACTTCATAGGTGAGATTTCATACTTTATACTTCATACTTCATACTTCCTATAATTGGGGTAATTACATTCAGGAAAGTACGCCATGAAGGAACCAAGTAAAGATTTTGCAACTTTACTCTCTACAGAAGCCCCACCAGAGGTAGAACGTATGGGGTTGACGTGGTTAGTTGCAGCTGCGATCGCTACAGCTGTGTTGTGGCAAGTTCCCGGCGGCGACTATATTTTATACCCCTTCACCATTCTGGCCACTTGGTTTCACGAAATGGGACACGGCTTAATGGCGCTGGTGTTAGGCGGACAGTTTCAAAAGTTAGAAATTTTTAGCAATGGTTCCGGTGTAGCTAGTTACCGCATCGCCACCTCACTTGGCCCCCTTGGCCCCGGTTTAGTCGCTGCGGCTGGGCCAATGGGGCCGCCAATTGCTGGTGCAGCTTTGATTCTGGCTTCGCGCAGTTTCAAAGCTGCATCTTTGAGTTTAAAAATTTTAGGTAGTTTTCTATTATTATCTACATTAATTTGGGTGCGTTCTTGGTTTGGGTTGTTGGCAGTTCCCTTATTAGGTTTAATTATTCTTGGTATTTCTTTAAAAGCACCCCGTTGGATGCAAGGTTTTGCTATTCAATTTTTGGGTGTCCAAGCTTGCGTGAGTACTTATCACCAACTCGATTATTTATTTAGTTATAGTGCTGGTTATTTGGGGCTATCCGACACAGCCCAGATGCAAAGATATTTACTTTTACCTTATTGGTTTTGGGGCGGATTGATGGCGATCGCTTCTTTGATTATCTTGATTAAAAGTCTCCGCATTGCCTATCGTTCAGTATAAAAAAATATGCAGATTAGTGATCTCTCTTTAGCAATTAGAAGTTCTACACTCAGTACTTTAATTGCTGAATTAGGTACAGAATGTAATCAAGTTCAAACTTTAATCAATCAACTACAGTTACCCAGTTTAACTAACCTGAGTTCGGGATAAAGAAAGGGACAGGTAGTAAGCTGAAAATAACGTCAAATCCAGCACCTGTCCTATGTTTAGTTTAACTCCAGGTCGAACTCACGTAATTCAACCATCCGTTTGGGCAACGCTCCTGCAAATCTCTCAATTATTAGAGCGATCGCACTCAATCTTCTGCGTCGTTATGGTTATCCTTTCATCACAAAAGCCCAAAGATTCCTCTCTAATGATATTGACAAACTCTTTGCCCTTGTGGAATGAAACAGCCCTGCTTTTTAAGGGGGGATCGAGAAGTGCTTAAAATCACAGCTAACTACTTTTAAAACAACCTCTTAGATTAACCAGACTTCTATCTAACTCTAGAGCTTATCTAAATCCTCAAGAACTTCCTTAGCAGTTTGATATCTTCTCAGATAATCAAAGGAAGTCATCCGTTCTAAGATCGCAGCCAACCCATCAGAAACTTGTGCCTTATCTCGCCAAATTAGCACAGTTGTCTGTGGATCACGTTCAATTTCTTTCGCAATTTTTCCAGTTAAAGCTTGAATTCCAATCATTCCCAAGGCATGAATATCACTGTTTAACCTTGGCTGACCCATAAGTTGTTCAGGTGATGCATAACCCAAAGTACCCACGGCCACTGTTAAGCTTTCCTCTTCTTGATGCGGTTGAATTTGCTTAACTGCGCCAAAGTCAATCAAAACTATTCTATTGTCTGTTTCCCGTCGCATCAAATTACTGGGTTTGATATCTCGATGGATGACATTATGATCGTGGACAAATACTAGTACCTTCAAAACATCTCTTAAGATTTTGATAACTTCAGGTTCCTCAAGACGCTTACCCGCGGTCAATTCATCCTGTAAGCAATGACCTTTGATATACTCCTGAACTAAATAAAATTGCTGATTTTCTTCAAAATAAGCCAGTAGTTGAGGAATGCGCTTGTGTTGTCCCAATACCTCTAAAATTTCTGCCTCTGCGTTAAATAAACGCCTAGCAACTTCCAGAAATCTAGGGTCTTTTTGAGCAGGCTGTAAATGCTTCACAACACACTTTGGCGAACCAGGACGTTTAGTATCATCGGCTAAGTAAGTATAACCAAAACCACCTGAACCTAATACATGCGAAACCTTGTAGCGGTTGTTCAGCAATTGACCGCTTTGAGGCTGGCTATCAACAGGTGAAATTGTTTCATTACCAATCGCACCACCTTCTCGTAATAGCGATTTCAAGAGATCTATAGTTTTTTCTTGTTCTTGAATCTGATGGGCTATTTTGTCTCGCTGTAGTTTTTCATAGTATGCAGTGTAGACAACTACGCTGCCAGCTGCTGCAATTAACCCTAATACAGGCTGTGCTATTGGTACCCATCCAGCTTGGGTAAAGATGATAAAGCCAGTACCGATCAAGAGAACTAAAGCTCCTCCACCAGCTAATCCTAGAAACAGTGGACGCTTAATTTTCCATCCAATTAACGCACCTATTAAAGTCCAACCCCACAGCCAAGTTACTTCTCCCCATTCTGGGAAGTACCAAAATATTGGTCTTTGGTCAAGAACTGCGCTGAGAATCTCACTGACAATATGGGCATGAATGACAATTCCTGGCATTTTCCCAGCATTATCTTGTCTACCAGTAGCGTAAGGAGTATTACGAATATCTTGCTTACTGGGTGCTGTAGCTCCAATTAAAACTATTTTGCCCTTAACCCAATTAGGATTAACTTTATTGTTGAGTACGTCTGTAAAACTGACAGTTTGGGCAACATTATGAAAAGAACGGTAGTTGAGCAATAGTTGAAAACCACCATTATCTGCGGCTATGTAACCGCCAGCATCTTGTGGTAAACGATAAAACACAGTTTTGCCCAATTTTAATTGTAATGCATCACCTGTTTGGGTAATTTGCGGTTGAATTTTCGCTGTATCTGCTAGATATTTCAATGCTGCTAAAACTGCCAGGGATTGCTGGCTTTGACAGGGCGCTTTTGGCTCAGGATTGACAAATAGCAGAGCGCGGCGAATCACTGCGTCGGGGTCTTCTGGAAGATCAGCAAATCCGACATTGTTTGCATTTGATCCTGGTGGAGGTGGGGTTGTTGTACTACAAATCGGAATAATTTTATCGTTTGTTTGCAAGCGGTTTAACAGTTTGGCATGACCAGGTTCTACAGGTACATCTCGAAAGAAGTCTAAAGCAATAACACTAGCTTGGTTACTTTCTAATTTGCCTAAGAGTCTGTCTAGTTCTTCATCTGTGGGTGTGATGTGCTTGAGTTCTTGGATATCCTCTTCTT
>JAGKSW010000091.1 GCA_018993265.1 Nostoc sp. TH1S01 | reverse complement strand
TATCCCAAAACCAATTTACTTGACGAGGATTGGTTTATATTTAAGCTTTCAAAGTATTTTCTTTTCTCGGTTCAGTTGTCTTGGCTCTTGCCTTGACACTTATCTAGATTAACAACTACTTATCGGATCGTCAAGGGTTTGGCAAAAAATTTTTTTGAATATGATTAAAATAAAAGCAAAAATTAATAAAAATAAGTAAGAGAGGGCAAAATAAAGTATAAGTAAACATATTTGTCTATATAAAGCTTAATTTTGTTTAAAATTGAGATAATTCATGTAAAGATAGATAGCAAAGTAGAAGCAATTCAGAGTGAACTTGTCAAATTTTGTTGTAAAGTCAAAAAATTCCTGAAAATTATTTACGAAGTGGTTCTTTAGAAGTTGCTTCAACAATATGGGCGATCGCACCATAAAACACCATTCCGGTAGAAAACATATTCATCTGGCGCGTCTTTATGTTTTCGTCTCGGTCGATTATTCTGATCTGTAACAATCTTCTCAAGTACAGACCATGAAAAAGCTGATCAATCAGCCAGAAGACTTCGTCAAAGAAAGTCTAGCTGGCATGGCGATCGCCCATTCAGATTTAGTCAAAGTCAACTATGACCCTACCTTTGTCTGCCGAGCCAATGCACCGATACCTGGTAAGGTTGCGATTATTTCAGGTGGAGGTAGTGGACACGAACCGATGCACGCTGGGTTTGTGGGTAAAGGAATGCTAGATGCAGCTTGCCCTGGGGAGGTTTTCACTTCACCTACCCCCGATCAAATGCTGGCGGCGGCTCAACAAGTAGATGGTGGGGCTGGCATCCTTTATATCGTCAAGAATTATAGCGGCGATGTGATGAACTTTGAAATGGCAACGGATTTAGCCCAAAGTGAAGGTATCCGTGTGCTAAATATTTTGATTGATGACGATGTTGCAGTGAAGGACAGTCTATACACCCAAGGTCGTCGTGGTGTAGGAACAACTGTATTAGCAGAAAAAATTTGTGGTGCGGCGGCTGAACAAGGTTATGACTTGCGACAAATAGCAGACTTGTGTCGTCGAGTAAATCTTAATGGCCGGAGTATGGGCATTGCTTTGACATCTTGTACTGTACCCGCTAAAGGCACACCAACATTTATATTGAGTGATCGCGAAATGGAAATCGGCATTGGGATTCACGGTGAACCAGGTAGGAAAAGAATTGATTTAAAATCAGCAGATGAGATTGCAGAGATATTAACCCAAACAATAATTGATGATGTTGGCTACAGTCGTGTTGTGCGGGAGTGGGATGAGAATCAGGGCGAATGGGTTGATGTGGAACTAATTGATCCAGCTTTGCAAAGAGGCGATCGCTTGTTAGCTTTTGTTAATAGTATGGGTGGTACACCTATCTCAGAACTTTATCTGATTTATCGCAAGCTGGCAGAAATCTGCGAAAAACAAGGAATGATGATTGTCCGCAACCTAATTGGCCCTTATATGACATCTTTAGAAATGCAGGGTTGCTCAATTACATTACTCAAGTTGGATGATGAGCTCCTGCAGTTATGGGATGCACCAGTACACACACCAAGTCTGCGATGGGGTGTTTGATATGGTCACTCAAGCTCAAATTCTCAAGTGGTTAGAATTATTTTGCTTTGAGATAGAGCAAAATAAAGAGTATTTAACTCAATTAGATGCAGAGATTGGTGATGCTGACCACGGAATTAATATGGCTCGTGGCTTTAAAAAGGTGATGAGTCAATTACCAACTGTAACTCATCAAGATATTGGCAGTATTTTGAGAACTGTTAGTATGACCCTAATTTCTAGTGTTGGTGGTGCTAGTGGCCCTTTATACGGCACACTATTTTTAAAAGCCAGCACTGTAGCTGCTGGTAAACAAGAACTAACTACACAAGAGTTACTAAAATTACTGCAAGCTGGCTTAGACGGAGTGTTGCAACGCGGTAAAGCCCAACTAGAAGACAAAACAATGGTTGATGTTCTGTCCCCATTTGTGGAAGTTTTTAAGCAAGCAGTTGAGGAAGGTAAAGACACATTGACTGCTATGCAACAAGCTATAGTAGCAGCAAAACAGGCTTTAGAAAATACAAAAGCGATGCTGGCTAAAAAAGGACGCGCTAGTTATTTAGGAGAACGAAGTATTGGACATCAAGATCCAGGCGCAACTTCATCTTATTTGATGTTGAGGAGTTTAATGGAAAGTATTAAATATGGTGAGTAGGGAAAAATTTCAAAATGAAGTCTGAAATTGTATTCTTCAGACTTCACACTGCACACTTTAACCAAATACTCGGTGTTGTAAAGAGGGCATTTGGCGACGAACTTGTTCTAAACGTGAGGGATTGATTTCTGCGATCACAATTCCAGGTTTTTCTCCGGCATCAGCTAAAATGACTCCCCAAGGATCAATAATTACAGCATGGCCGTGGGTTTGGCGACGGGCGTAGTTAGTGCCAGTTTGAGCAGGAGCAATCACATAACAGGTATTTTCAATTGCTCTTGCTTGTAATAATACCTGCCAGTGGTCTTTGCCTGTAAAAGCTGTAAAAGCAGCCGGAATAAACATGACATCGGCTCCCTTGCTGGATAGATGGCGGTACAATTCTGGAAAGCGCACATCATAACAAACAGAAAGACCAATACCACCAAGTTCTTGTGAAAAATATACTGAGGGCAATTGTGTACCAGCTACTACGGTGCTAGATTCACGATAAGTATTACCGTCGGGAACATTTACATCAAATAAATGCACCTTTTGGTAACGGGCAACTTCTAAACCACTGGGGTCAATTAGGGTGGAAGTATTATAAACTTTGCCTGTATCATTTACCAAAACAGGAAAGCTGCCGCCTAAAATTGTCACTTGGAAGCGTTGAGCCATTTTTTTGAGAAACTGTTCTGTTTCGCGGGTGATGGTTTCTGCTTGGGCGAGTTTATCTTTTTCTTCTCCCATGAAAGAAAAGTTTTCTGGTAGCCCAACTAATTCAGCACCTCGACGCACAGCAAGCTCAATCAATTCTTCTGCCTGTGCCAAATTTTTGTATAAATCAGGCACACTTGTCATTTGAATAGCTGCGGCTAAATAAGACTTCATAGATTTAATAACAAAAAGTAGATGTGTGCGGGACAGATACTCAAATATATCGTTACTTTAAGAACTTCGGAACTTGAGCAGCAATGAGTAAATATTGCTTTTCTTTACGGAGCTAGCGATGGCTAGCGTTTCACTCTAGTGATTGTCACCGGATTTTAACACTTCCTAAGCTTTTAACGTACTCAACAGGTATACTCCTATGTTGCACCACCAATTTCCAGAGGAGGATGAAATATAGATTAACGTTTTTTTCCTAAACTCAAAAGATGCACATTAAATGGATAACAGTTATTTCTGGTTGATACCACTATTGTGATTAACACCACGATTTATTATTGTGATTGTCAGTTATGTATTGAATACCCACTAGAACACCGATTCACTCATAAAACACAAGACTGGTAAATCCTGTTTTTAGGTCTTTTACAACCAAACATTTTTGGACAGAACTCAATGAAACTTATTTTCTTCGCTATGATTCCGATTACTGAATCGGTTTTCTAGTTGTTAATAAATGGTTGAAAGGTAATTTAGATTATTTATTACGTGCGGAAAATAATTTATTGATTGTAGAAGCCAAAAATGATGATTGAACCAAAGGATTTACCCAATCAGCAACAGAATTAATTGCTCTTTCTCAAATTGATGAACAACAATTTCAATATGGTGCAGTAACAATTGGTGATGTGTAGAGATTTGGAATGCTGGATGTGAAAGCACAATAAATTACTTAAGATATTACTATTTATTCACTACCTGATGATTTAGAAAAATTACTTAGGGTTTTAGTTGGAATTATAGAAGATAATTCCCGATAGATGTAGCAATCACTCCAATTAACCAACGATGATGCTTTGTAAACCTAAGTTTAATGCAACGATTAACATCAAACATTTCCGTATGTCGCAAGATATGAAATCCACTTTCATATTTTTTAGGTACTAATGCCTTACCTTGTCGAACGCTATCTAATGCTACTATAACGTTGTCAATCTCCGGCACTGCTTTTAGGTTGACTAATGGAGAATTAGCCAATCCGAATATTTCCTTAAAAAGTAAGCTTTTTCGCGTTTGAGGAATTCGTAAGTTTGTGGAGATGTTGGGTTTTGCTATTGCGCCACCCAACTGACTTTTCTGCTTAACTAAAGCAATATTTAGCTAGCAACAACTTCAACGTCGATTTGCGCTGTTACTTCTGAGTGGAGCTTGATTTCAGCTTTGTAAGTACCCAGCTTGCCAATATCGGGGATGGTGATCCCACGACGGTCAACTTCTAGGTTAGTAGCTGCTTGAATTGCATCTGCAACATCTTGAGTGGTGACTGTACCGAAGATGGCTTCGTTTTCACCAACTTGCTTGGCAATTTTCAAGCTGCCAACTTTTTCTAAAGCTGCTTTTTGTTCTAAAGCTTGTTGTTTGAGTTCTAACTGCCGTTGACGCTCTTTTTCACGACGGCGTTCTACTTGTTTGAGAATACCAGGAGTGGCACGGGTTGCCAAACTCTGGGGAATAAGATAATTTCGAGCATAGCCAGGAGCTACTTCTACTAAGTCGCCTAACTTGCCTAACTTGCTGACATCTTGAGTCAAAACTAATTGTACGCGTTTCGCCATTGTTTTCTGTTTTTCCTGTAAAATCTCAATAACTTGGGTTGCAACCGGATAGCCTACATGAGTGTAACTGTATCCCAAGCAGCTTTGTCTATACCCTAAAGCTTACAGATCCTAGCGAAAGGCGGGGGGCGATCGCAACTGTTTAGCCGATCAAAAGTCAAAAATCATCAACGGCAATTTTAAATCTTACTTAAAGATTTTGCGAACTTGTTTTTTGACTGTCTTTAATGTTGTTTCCCACTGACTTGGTTTTACCGGGGCGGGAATTGCCGCAGGTGGTATTGCTGGATTTAAATTGCGGTAATATTCCCAAATTTCCCAATAAGGACAGCCTGGTTGAATATGAATCCCTGCCCAGTGCAAGAATTGTAGGGGTTGATTAACCTTGGGGTCAATGAGAATCTGACCTTGTTGTTGGAACTGGGGACTACCAGCCCAATTGCCTGGGGCTTTACCTTCTCGACGTACAATGTTAAAGCGACGCGGAATTCGCTTCAGCAGGAGGTAGTTGAGAATAGGTTGATCAGAAACTTTTTCACTAAAGTCAAAATACTCTGGATGGGCGGCACACTCCGCAAAGGTGTCATATAAATCTTGTTCAGAAAAAATGTTTTTCTTAGAACCCCAAAAACCACTGTTAAAAATATCTTTGGTTTCAGTTTGAGTAAATACTTTGGCTTTTACAACATGGGGGCTAAAAACATTTTTTATTCCCCCCAAATGTTGATAATCACAACAAATAAAGTCGTATTCCGCTAAATATTTAAAGTTATTACTGAGTTTTTCAAATACAACAACATCAGTATCGATGTACAAAAATTCATCAAAAGGGCCAAACCAACAAGCTGGTTTGCGAAGCTTATTAGGACTCGCAAAAAATTGTCCGCCAAAAATATCAAATAATTTTTGGGACAGGTGACTGATAAAATCTAAATCTTCATATAACTGTACTCCATAGTGTTGGTTCAGCAGTGCAGCTATATTGTGGTAGTTTTCATCATAAGGAATCATGACAATCGGTATATCCGGGTCAGTTAACCGGATACTATTTAAAAGAGCGATCGCATGATCTGTTACCTTATCATTGGCAAAAATATAAATTCCCCGACTCATCTTATTTGCCTCCTACTACCAAGCCTAATTTTTTGAGAATACGTTTACCTAAACTCGGCGGTGCATTATAAGCTTTGGGTTTAGTGGTAAATTCCGGTTTCTTTTCTGATTCTTTTAAGTAACGATAGTGTAAGAAAATGTCTCTATATGGAAAATCAATATTTTCCCCAGCACACAGGCGATTAAACAGTTTAGAAGATAAGCCGATATAATGCAGAAAAGTTAATTTATTGCCTTTATCGTAGAGAACATTATCTTGATTGATAAAATGTGGGGAATTGGCACAACAACCAGTTAGCTGATTTTCCGGTAAATTCAAACCAAAATTGTAATAAGATAAATTACTCTTCATTCGCATATAATTCAAAACAGACTGGTTAGGAGCGCCCATATACAAAATTTCTGAGTCGCCATTATTCAATTGTGTGAGTAACCATTCTCTTTGTTCTGGGGGAAATACACCGCGTTTAGAAGCATAAAAACCAGAGCAGAAAATTTCTGACTCAATGCGCTCTTTGCTAAATACTTGGTACAATTTTGGCGATGAAACTTTAAAGATATGAGCAGGGTCTTTATATTGAAAGTCGTAGGCGACAAAATCATACTCATCTAACTTGGCAAACACAAAATCTAATGGCTGCATCACTAATGTATCAGCATCCAAATAGATGAATTTTTCAAAATAACTTTCTGGATCAAATGCACAATAACGGCGATTTTCACCAACGCGATAAAATTTCTTAATGCCTTTAGCTTGCCAAGTTTCAATAGCTGTTGGGTGAGATTGCCAAACGCGATGAGAAAATTTTTCCCAGCGAGCAAAAATTTCTGGATCTTCTAAAAGAGTGACATTTTTTCTGGATGCAACTTCGGCACGTACTAAATCTATCTGATCGTTATAAGCAATCACGCACACTGGTACATTGCCAGCATTTACTTCGATGCTATTGAGTAATGCCACCAGTTGGTTGTAGACATAATCATTAGCTAAAGTATAGATGCCATTTGTCATAATTTTTAACCGTTATTTTTGACAAAATCTGCTAACCAATTGAGCAAATTTAATTTATGTAAGATGATTTGACGAGCTTCGGCGATCGCATCTTTGGCTGCATACCAAGCATCAGGTGTAGCAGTGACTTCTTGAATGTAAGCGATACCTTTTTCATCTAAGCTGGGTAATCTTAAAAAACTCCCAGGTGGTAATAATTTATCCGCAGCCGGGCCGCCATAGTATATTGGCAAACACCATGCTAGTAGAGCATCCCAAAGTTTTTCACTTACATACCAATTATTATCTGCATAGTTTTCAATCGCCAGATTGTAATAATACGGGGCCATGCCATGCCATTTATTACCAAGCTCACCCTGTGATTTTGCTGTTACAGGTAAGTCACGACCATATAAATCAAATTTAATTGCGCTATTTTGCATAGAATGCAAAAAACTCAACCGCTGACGATGATTAGCTGTGCGGCTAATTCCAGAAGTAATCCAACTACAAGGAGCCACTTTTTCTGGAGGCGACATTTCGTTTAAATCTTGAAATGAGTTGCTGTGATACCAAATAGCTGGCATATATTCTGGAACTGGCGCAAAGTCATCGGGGCCAGAAACATAGCCACAATATTGTTGTGCTATTTGATAAGCTTTTTTGTGTTTTTCTACTACCTCATCTAAGGGTGGTTCTCGCATGAGGTAAATGATTTTTTCTTTGCTAACTCCCCGTAGCAGAGATTCAATATTTAATTCTGGCGATCGCTGTTTTTTTTGCAGAAAATTTAACCAAGATTGCTTTTGTTTTTTGTGAGGATTTGGGAAATCAAACTGATACATTAATAAAAACTCTGGCTTGCTAGTTAATGCCTGCATTTTGACATTTTGCCAAACCCCAAAAGGATGGGGTGTTTGTTGCCATAGCCAATCGCCTCTAGTTTTTAAAGCGCCATAGCTGCTAATCATGCCAACAGTTGTGATTTGCATTTGATTTCTTTGTTTTGATTGAATTTAATAAAGATGCTAGATTAAGATACAAGTTGAGGAATAAAATATTCATCAACATAACTGAGAATTTTGGCAGCGCGATTCTCCCAAGAAAATTGTTTTACAAATTCGATGGTATCTGGATATCCATCAACTTTTTTCGGATGAGTTTCTAAGATTTGTTGAAGAGCAGCAGCAAATTTGATGGGGTTATCTGGTTCACACCAAGCTGCGATCGCAGGCGTATTTTTAAATTCTTTTAATGAGACAATTTCTGTAGCAACAATTGGATTTCCCGAAGCTAAATAGTCAAATAGTTTCAAGGGAGAAGTAAAAGTAGATGCTGGCCCAGAACAATGAGGGTGAGCTAAAACATCGGCGGCTTGTAACAAAGAAGCTAGTTCATTTTGTAAAACATAACCCAAGAAAGTTATATTATCTACTTGTTTAGCTTGGGCTAATTTTTGATAATGTACTACTTCTGTTGGTTTACCACCTGCACAGGCAAACTGGACATTTGGCATTTCTTTAGCGACATCAATTAATATATCAATACCTTTAAATTGCCGTAATGCCCCAGCATAAACTACTAAATGCGCCCTCTGATTTTGCAAAAGCTTTTGTCGCCATTCTGAAGCTTTTTCTGGCTGTCTTTGCATGAAGATATGATTAAATCCATTATGGATTTTAACTAGTTTTTCCGGTGGCATTCCATGTTGAATCATGCTTTCGCGGACTGTATCTGCAACTGTCACAGCAACTTGAAACAAAGGATGATTTACTATTTCTGGTTCAAATTGCTTATCTTCATGGTGGTGATGCTCATAAATGGCTGGAATACCATTTTTAATTGCAGCTTTGATAAAATTCCAATTCCAAGTATGGACAAGTTTTGTAGTTGCTCGAATATGAAAAGGAAAATAGTATTTTGTGGCGATGGTGTTAGAGCTAGTAAATTTATTTTTAAAATAATCAATAGGCCAAGGCATTGGTAACCTAGCTACTTGTAACTTCTCTTGAAAGTTGTAATAGTTAATAACGTTTTCTGGTGGTTTTTTGGGTTGGAAAGGATGTAATAAATTAATCGGATTAATTGCTTGCCATCCAGTTTGAGGATAAATCAAAATTGTTGGATAGCCTAAGTTAGCTGCTCCATTGGCGGCGTTAGCAGCCTGCACACTAGAAGCTGTCGGCTTGGGCAGTTCTTCTATCAGAAAGAAGTTATAGTTTTTTGGCCAACTATGTGTTTTCATAAAAATTACATTTAGGATTTAATTTTTTCTTTTCTTATGAATATGCTAAAGTATTTAATATTTGCGAATAATACCAATTATTACGCTCTCGATATTCATGCAGACTTTCAGGGTAAGCCTTGCAGTCTTTGATATAATTCTGCCAATCATCAATGTTACAAGAAAATTTATTTTTATAATACAATTCAAAAAATGTTTTATTGAATATTGAAAACTTAATTTTTTCTTGTAACCACTTTTGTATAGGAAAGATTACAGGAGTATGCTTGAGTGTGTAGAACTTACTACTAAATGGAAAACATAAAACTTTCCTGCCCAGCAAAGTTCCCCAATATGCTCCGTGGTAAGAGCTTGTTAGTATGGTTTCACCAGAACCTAGAAAATCTAAAATATCCTCTATATCTTGATGATTATTAGTCATTCTGGGAAAATCGCGAATTTTTATCTGAAATTTTTTATGTGAAAAAACTACAAATTCATGTTTGATGTCTCTCTTTTTGTCAAAAGCTGGGTGCATACAACTAGCACAAGGAACCCAATTATATTTATTGACGAAATCTCGAATGCCAATTAAATCGAAGTTTTCCACATATTGAGAATAGTTAAAATTCTGTAATTCTTGGAGTGTATAAGAAGTACCGTACAGTTGCTGACCAATGCCCCAAATAATTAATTTTGTATCGGTTTTAGATTCAATAATTTTTGAAAATGACTGTAAAAATGGAGAATATAGCAGTCCACCTCCACCCACAATAATGTGTTTACCTCTTGCGTCTTCAACGTTGATTTTCCTAATATCACCTTGCTCAACATTATATCCAGGAAAAGCAAAATATTTTGTAGGTGACGAGAATAAGTCTCCAATATTTTTGGAATCAATCACATGGTAATTAATAATTGTTTTCATATAAGCATTTATTTAATAAAATTTTTATTGTCAGAACCAAAAATAGATATATGTAAATATTCATTTTTCAAAAACTCATTGGTGATTCAATTTTTTGAGTTAAGTATTCATGAACAATTTCATTGATTTCTAACATAAATTTTTGTGTAGAAAATAAGCTTTTTTGATGAATTAAAGATTGATTTAACTTGTCTTGTTTATCAGGATTATTTAAAACATCAATGATTTTTTCTACAGCTTCTTCTTCTGTATTGAAAAACAACTCTTCATTGTGCTGACCAACAATTTCAAGCTGCCCACCTTCACTTCTGACAAAGGGAATAGCACCTGCTTTCAGCATTTCTGCAATAGATATACCAAAAGGTTCTTTCTTGAAGTGAATTCCATACTTACATTTAGAAAGAATCTTAACATATTCTTTATACGGCAAATTTTTATGTACAGTGATCCATGATGAGTTTTCGGACACTAAATTTTTCATTAAATTCGTGTATTGCCATTCATAAATACCCCCTCCTCCACCAGTGATGTGAAGTTTAATGTCAAAACCTCGTTCACGAACTAGCCGGAGAATTTTAATTACTTTATGCGGTTCTTTCGCTTTAACAATTCTACCGCTACAAATGAATGCGTCTTCTTTTTCATTCCACGCTAGATTTGGCACATCAATTACAACAGGGGGATACACCACTTTGGCATCAATACCATAGATTTTTTTAGTAATATCTGCAACACAATAAGAATTTACTATAGAAAGGTTTTTTAAAATTTGCTCTTCAGAAAAATTGGATATTTTTCGATGAATTTTTTTTCCTTCAAGGACTTTAATCCAATGAATATACTGAATACCAACTTGACCCATATCCATTGCATTATATGCAGATAAAACTAAGTCATATTGCTGACTATGCTGTTTAAAAAAGCGGATTAAAAGATGAAAAAAAGCCATTCTAATATCTTTGCTATTAGCCATCATGAAGTAGCAAAAGTTAGTGATAAGTGTAGGAAGAAGACTTTTAATTTTAATGTCTTCGTTTAATACACTAGTTCCATACATCGAATTTAATCGATCAAGTTCAATCTTTCCAAGGGTAAATAAAGTTAAATCATATTTATCTTTTAATGCTTGGATAATCCATAGTCCTACTGCTTCAGCACCACCACCCATAAAATATGGGTAGTAAACAGCTATTTTTTTCATAAATTAATGCTCTAACAGATAATAATTAATATTATCTATTATAAAAATAAGCGTCAAGGTAGTTAACACCTAATAATTCATATATGGGACTCTGTTTCGATTTATGAACTATATGTATGGCCACACAATTTTGGATTTTATATTGACTATGAATTTAAAGTCAGGGATTTGAATAAAAAATTATTTTTGATTTTAAATTTATTACCCGAATAAATTCGAGGGTTTCAGACCTTTTTAAACTTTGAATCTTCAATCCAAATTCCAAAATTTCAAATATAAAATTCGGTGATAATTTTCAGTAAATCTGAATTAGTGGTGTGTCTAAGTTAAAATAGTGCATTAAAAAAAGTAGAAGACATTGATTTATCTTAATTTCATCCAAAATATATTGCAACATTTTAGCTGTGTCAGTCCACTACAAGTATTTTATTTTTAATTTATCGATAACCTCTCAAACATTTTATAATTTTATTTTTTCTATTAGCTCTACCTTATCTAATAAGTAAATAGCTAAATTATAAGACTCAGTAATTAATTTATTTTGTTCTTGAATATTATCTACCAATCCATCTGTTAGTAAAACTAAATCACTCAGAATATTATTTATTTGTCTTGGGAATTGCTCAAATATTTGCATCAAATTAATATCATTCTTATCGTTACTATTTTTTTGTTCTATCAATGATGATGAGTGTAAATTAATTTGTAATTTGATAGTCTCATCAAAAATTTCAATGTGAATCATAATTCCTAATGCAGACTTGTATGCTTCATTTAAGAGTTCTTGACGTTCTTGAGCATTATCTATCAGTCCATCCATTAACAATCTTAGGCAACCAATCATAGAATTTAGTCGCGTCCGAATCTCGTAAGAGACACGAATAAAAGCTGGATTAGATTGTTTTGAAGTTTCTTCCTGTTCACCAAATTGCATTGAATAGAGACGCGAATAGTAACCGCCTTGTTGTAAAAGTTCTTCATGGGTTCCTAATTCCACCACACGTCCTTGATCGAATACAGCAATTTGTTCAGCTTTTTGTACAGTAGAAAGACGATGTGCAATTACTAATGTTGTACGATCGCGGCTGAGTTCTTCTATTGCGGCTTGTACCAAACGTTCAGAAACAGTATCTAATGCAGAGGTAGCTTCGTCTAAAATCAAAATTTCAGGATTTTGCAGCAAAGCACGAGCTATGGCTAGGCGTTGGCGTTGTCCACCGGATAACATCACCCCGCGATCGCCTACCATAGTGTCAAATTCTTGGGGCAATTTACAGATAAACTCGTAGGCGTTAGCACGTTTACTAGCTATGAGAATTTCTTCATCGCTGGCATCTGGTTTACCGTAGGCGATATTATTTTTGATTGAGTTATTAAACAGAAAGGTATCTTGACTAACGATACCCATTGCTTTTCGTAAAGATTGTATATCAAATTGACGTAAATCAACCCCATCGATAGTAATACAACCAGATATAGGGTCATAAAATCTAGGTAATAAATCAGCTAAGGTGGATTTACCCGCACCGGAAGTCCCTACCAAAGCTAAAGTTGTACCTTTTGGTAAGTATAAATCTACATCTTTTAATACCAACTTTTCATGTTTAGGATAGGCAAAAGATATCTGATTAAAATGTATTCCCTTCTCTAGTTTTGTGTATATCTCTTTACCATTAAGCATGAAAGGCTTATTATCACGTCGTAAAAAGTCAGCAACAATATCTACGCTAGTAGAATTATTGGCAAAACTACTACGGAGAGTATTTAACTGGGACACAAAAGGTAGTAGTCTCAGCAGCACTAATAAATATGTAAGTAGAACTGTTGATAATGAAGCTAGTTGATCTGTGAATAATGCTCTTCCTATAAGAATAATTATTAATAAAGCTATAACTCCAGCAATTTCGCTGCTTGGTGCAATAATTTCGGAATTAACTTGAGATTTAAATTCAGCTTTTTCCCGCTCATGAATTAGTATATTAATTTTGTTATATGTTCTTTCTTCATTAGCAGTCGCCTTGACTAAACGAATACCACTTAAAGTTTCAATTAAAGTATTTGTTAATTTTTTTGATATATCAGATAGCAATCTTCCAAAAATTTTTGATCTCGAAATTGCATACTGATTGATTAAAGTAATAAAAGCTAGTAAAGCTGTTGTACAAATCGTCAATTGCCAAGAAATTGATAATAATAAAAATATAAATACTAAAATTGTAATTCCAAGTATTAATAATTTAATTAAATTATTCAGAGAATTAGCAGCACGGGGAATTTCTGAATTCAGGCTATTCATTAAATCACCAAGTTTAGTCTTGGTATAATAATTAATATCAACATCTAGCAATAGTTTTACGCCTGCTTTTCGCATATCTGATATTAATATGCGAGATACAGAACTGGAGGATAAACTACTAGCGTATGCTGCTGCGTTTTTTAAAAAAATTGTGAATATAATTACCCCTGACATTACTAAATTACGGTAATTTTCTGGTACACTGTTAAAAGGTAAAATTATACCTTTAATAATAGGTGGTGCATTGGTTAAATCTATATCTTGACCTACAATTCTTAGAATTATAGGTACTAGCATTGCTGTGCCAATGCCATTAAATAATGCTCCAGAAAAACCCAACATTATTGTTAAGATAATTCTGTAGGGATAAGGTTTAGTAAATTTTATTAATTGCTTAATAGTAGTCATTATTTATTATTAATATATTTAAAATTTCGTATTTTTTTATAATAAATTAGAAAAAGTTTGCGATAAAATTTTAACCATAGTATCAATGCTATAATATTCAATACATCTTTTTCTAGCCATCTTTCCTTTTTCATTAGCATCATCTAAATGCTGAAATATTTCTTGAATTTGTTCAGCTATTTGTTCAGGACAACTAGATTCAACTAAGTAACCGTTTTCTCCTAAAATTTCGGGAATATCTCCAACTTTGGTGGCCAATATTGGTTTTGCCATTGCCATACCATCTGTCAGCTTCAGTGGAAACTGAGCTAAAGCAGCTGGCGTATTTCTCTGCGGAACGACAATTACGTGCGCTGCTGCAACAATTTGAGGCATTTGGCTAGAAGGATATTTTGGTAACTTAATAATCCAACGTCCCCATTTTTCCATAAGTTGAGCATCATAATCATCATAGGGGCTACCACCAACAATTACTAGTTTTAAATCAGGCTCATTGAGTTTTTCTAATGCTATCAATACATCTTCAACACCTTTGTATGGTCTTGGCGCACCAGGAAACATTAATACTCGATAGTCAGAAAGTCCATAAAGCGCTCTACTTTCTTCAGGATCATAAAGACTGGGATTAAACAGATTCGTATCTTTTCCATTGGGCAAGTAAACACCGCCAAATCGCTCTTTTAAAAATTGAGTGTGAACTGTAATCGCATCGGCTTTATTTGCCATGCTTTCAACTGTCTTTAAATAGAGCGGATGATCTGGATATCTTAAAGCACCATCTTTTTTGAAAATATCTCGCAAAAATTGCTTGGCTGAAGGGCGATATTGCCATTTTTCACCTCCATACCAACTTAATTCCCAGTCATCTATATCTAAAATTACTGGTCGATGAGTACTTAACTTTTGCAGTAGAGCTAAACCGAAAGTAGTGGGCTTCGGTCGCATAGCATAAATAATATCACCATCCAGTTTTTTTAGAAGTTGAGATGCTGATTTAATAAATTGTGGATAGTTATAACCAATAACATGACTCACTAAAATTTCCGATTGAGCCATTACTGCTGGCTCATCACCAAAATTAAATCCGAGAATTTCTACTTGATAATCAAGTTTTTGCAGTGCTTGAGCTAATAAAAAAGAACGAACACCTCCACCTCCCCACCTTCCTGCTCCAGCACCTGAGAGGTCACTGACAAGAATTGAGATTTTTAATTTATTTTTGTTTGGTTGTTGGCTCACAATATCTTATATGTGTAATCTTTGTCAGAAAAATCTGCACTGCTAAATCAGCGGCTACCAGTTCATAAATTTTAACTGCCCTGTTTGAATTTCGTCTAGTATGCGATTAATCTGGCGGCGGACTCTATCGTTGATATAACCATTAGCAAATACTTGAGAAAGCAGCAATGTATGGTCTTGACGACTCATCTTTCCTGATGAAATTATTTTGTCTACTATTTTTTTAATGGCAATTTCTGATTGACTATCAACACTAATGTAAATAGATGGGCGATCGCTCATTATTTCTCCTGATAAATACAAAAAAATACGCACATATTTGTTCAATGAAATATAGGTAAATGCACCCCAGCTCAAGATTAATTGTGGTAGTCGCTAGCAAATATGTACACCCTTTGATAACAGTCTTTTTAGCTATTTTTATAACTAAAAAGAACACAATAAATCTAACTTCGTATTTCCTTATACTCCCAGAGGATTTTTACTGATAAATACGGCAGTTTTTGAGGAGTTTTTACGATGTTCTCAGTATAAGCACGGTTGTAGCTGAATATAGCTTATGCAGTTTACCCGCTAGAATAAATAAAACCAAAAGCTTACAGTATCTCAAAAAATACCAAAAATTCAGAATGTAAGGGAGTTAAGAGGAAATGCGGGTATTCCGTCTTGAGGCACTCTCAGATAACTACATATTCTTACTGCACAATAGTCAACAAAATATTGCCGCTGTCGTTGATCCAGCGGAAGCGGAACCAGTGTTGAGTAAACTGGCAGAACTGAATGCTGAGTTAGTAGCAATTTTCAACACTCACCATCATCATGATCATGTAGGTGGCAATCAACAGTTAATGCAACGCTTCCCAAAGCTGACAGTGTATGGTGGGGCTGAGGATAAAGGGAGAATTCCCGGACAGCAGGTGTTTCTGCAACAGGGCGATCGCGTTATGTTTGGCGATCGCACTGCTGAAGTGATATTTGTTCCTGGTCATACTCGCGCCCATATTGCGTACTATTTCCCACCCAACACAGCCGATGAACCGGGAGAATTGTTTTGTGGCGATACTTTATTTGCTGGTGGCTGTGGTCGCTTATTTGAAGGTACACCCACACAAATGGTGTCATCATTAGAAAAACTTCGTTCTCTGCCAGAGAATACCCGTGTCTGGTGCGCCCACGAATATACCTTAAAAAATTTACAATTTGCTCTTACCGTCGATGGTGAGAACACCGACTTACAACAACGTTACGCAGAAGTAAAAACCTTTCGCCATCAAGGCAAAGCCACCGTTCCTTCATTGCTGGGAGAAGAGAAGCTTACCAATCCATTTTTGCGTTGGGAACAACCATCTCTACAAGCAGCAGCCAAAAGTGACGATGCAGTGCAAACATTTGCCCGCATTCGGGGAATGAAAGATAGGTTTTAGCTAGTACAAAAAGGCTGAAGTATGAAGTATGAAGTATGAAATGAAGAAACTTTGAGAGTAAGGCTTTCAGCTATTTAGAACAGGTGGTTTATTTGCGCCGTGATGTACTAGTAGTCATTAGCTCTTCTCTCTTCCCTTGTCTCCCTTGTCCCCCTTCCCTTGTCCCCCATTTACCATGTCTTATGCTTCTGCCTTTAGTCCAAACTACGCTGCTGCACGATATCGTTTTTGTGCGGCGGCGCAGGCTTTGGGATGCGAATTAGAAACATATTCCATTGACCAAACAGGCCCTGATGAGGAAGACTTAACTATTGATGTGGCAATATTGGGAAACTCGCAACCTGAGCAAATTTTGGTTGTTTCTAGTGGCTTGCATGGGGTGGAGGGTTTTTTTGGTTCGGCTGTTCAATGTGCTTTGTTAGAAGAACGTTTAATTGGTTGGTGTCCCAGCCCAGGAACTGCTTTAGTATTGTTACACGCTTTAAATCCTTATGGTTTTGCTTGGGGACGGCGTTGGAATGAAGAGAATATTGACCTTAACCGTAATTTCCTACTACCAAATGAGGAATATACAGGTAGTCCAGAAAAGTACGGGGAATTGAATAGCTTCTTTAACCCAACTTCACCACCATCGGCTTTTGAACCGTTTTTTATGAAAGCGATCGCTACTATTTTCCGTTACGGAATAGATGCTCTAATCAATACCTTACCTGTAGGACAATACGATTTTCCCCAAGGGTTATTTTTTGGGGGACACAGGCCAGCTAAAACATATCAAATCTTAGCGGCGAATCTTCCCCGATGGATTGGTGATGCTAAAAATGTTCTGCATATTGATTTACACACTGGTTTGGGTAAAAAAGGGACTTATAAACTTTTTATTGATGATCCCCCAGATTCAGCATCAGCCCAATGGTTAAGCGAAAAGTTTGGTGCTGATGTCGTAGAACCTTACCAACCAGATGGGAAAATGTATAAAGTGCGCGGGGGTTTAGGAACTTGGTGTCAGGCGATGTTTCCCCAATGTGATTATAAGTTTCTCACGGCTGAGTTTGGGACTTACCCAGTTATCCAAGTGGTAGAAGCATTACGGGCAGAAAATCGCGCTTATTTTTATTCTCCGCCAGAACACCCTTCTAGAATATGGACGCGCCAACGACTAGAAGAAGTGTTTGCACCCGCAGATATGACTTGGCGGAATACGGTGGTGTGCAAAGGTCTTGATTTAATCGAAAAAGCAATTGAGGTTTGTTTTCCTACCGAAGTGATTTAGTTTTTTGCAAAAATACCTTAACTTTATTTCCAAAGCCACTCTGTTTATCTACGTATTCTGCGATCGCTTACCATAAAATTCCACGCTTCAAAAGTGCGATCGCCACCTCTCATAATTAAATTACTCGTCATCAGCTAGAGCAGCCAACCAAGCATCCAAATCAGCTACGCTAGTAAAATCAAGCAATGCTTCTCCTAGATTTTCCAATTGTTCCAGCGAGAGGGATTCTACACGTTGACGCAGTTCTGGCGATAATTCTCCCACACGACGAGGTAGTAGACGCAGCACAAATTGACATGCTTCCGCTTCTCTTCCTCGTTTTTCTCCTTCTGCGCTAATTTCCTGGTAAACACGCGTTTGTTGAAGTGTAATTTCTAACATCTCCTCTACCTCCCGTTGAGTTTTATCCTCAAACTTGTACATCATGATTGTCGTTAATAAGTTTATTATGACGCTATTTTCTGGTGATGGTATTTCCGCTTGACTTCTTGCTAATAAATACCTTGCTTCTGCGGTAGCTTGTTCCTCATCTACTGTCGTTAACACCATCAATGCTACCCACACAGGTAAAGAGCGAATATCCCCCAACTCATCCAAATATATACGATTTACTTGGTCTCCATTCAGTAGACTCCGAAACGGACGAATTTCATCTTGTTCTATGCTGCGGGATGGATAAATGATGACTATTTGCAAGTCATTAAATCTATCTCGGTTGCGGTAAAAATATAAATGAGATTCCGCAAATACTCGTTCGTAAAGCCTTTTATCTTGCTGAAACTGAACTTCACAAAAATAAACTACGCCAGGATTTTCGCTTTCGGGTGGGAGAAATATGCCATCAATTTCAAATTTTGGTTCTTTGACTGCTACGGAATCAAATCTATATTTATCTGCATTTTCTGGGACATTTTTCAAGATGTCAAATAGCAAAGTTGGGGATTGTTGAAATAATTTATAAAAGATTGAATCTCGCCGCATGGAATGTTTGATTGGAAGATTGCACCTTTTTAATTTTAAGCATTAAGTACTTTGCTACAATCTCATCACACCATTTTATTTGGAAATTTACGATCACTAAAAACTGGCGTTTAAACACAAATTACGAATTAGTATTAGCCCCCAAGGTTAACAACGCTGATTTCTGGGCTTCTGTTAAACCTGTAACTCGGTGAATATTCATAGCTTCGTAGATTTGTTCAGCCTTGAGGGTTTTAATGCACTGTTTTGTGGTCATATCCCAAAGTTTAATGGCTGCATAACCATCTCCTGCTACCAAGATGTTACCGTCTGGATTAAAGGTAGCGCACATTACCCAAGTATTATGTCCTTCCAAAGTGGCGATGCAATTACCTTTGACAATATCCCAAAGTTTGATGGTACCGTCACTACTGCTACTAGCTAGAATACTGCCATCAGGACTAAATGCGATCGCCCACAGCATATCTTGATGTCCTTGAAGAATGTGGAGACATTCGCCTGTGGCAATATCCCATAGTCTAACGATGCGTTCTACACTACTACCAGTGGCTAAAGTCCGGCCATCGGGACTAAAAGCTACCCACCATACCCAATTGCGGTGTCCGATGAAGGTGCGATCGCATTTTCGCGTTTTGATATCCCAAAGTCTAACTGTATCGTCAAAACCACCAAATGCTAACTTTGTGCCATCGGGACTAAAGGCGACAGACATTCCCAGGTGTACAGGGAAAGCCTCAATTAATTGTCCGGTGGCGACATCCCACAATTTACTAGTGTTGTCATAGCTAGCGCTGGCTAACATTCGCCCATCGGGACTAAAGGCTACTCCTGTCACCATACCGATGTGTCCTTGAATAATTTTGATACACTGCCCAGTGGCGACATCCCACAAACGAATTGTACTGTCAGCACTGGCACTAGCGACAGTCCGACCATCAGGAGAGAAATTAACTTGAAAAATTAAATCTGTATGCCCGTATAATATGCGGCATTCACCATCCGGTGTCCATAATCTTACGGTGCGGTCTTCATTACCAGTGGCGATAATGGCAGAAATGGGATTCCAAGCTACCGATTTTACCCAGTTACTCCGACCTTTGAAGATGCGGAAACACTCACCGCTAGAGATATCCCATAATCTCAGAGAAAAATCATCAGCGCCACTAGCAAGTAAGGTTCCTTGGGGATGAGCCGCGATCGCATCAATCGAGTTAGCATGACCTTGCAAGGTTTTGAGACATTGTTGTGTATGAATGTCCCAAAGGCGAATTGTGCAATCAATACTACAACTAGCTAAGATATCAGTTTCACCAACAAAAGCGATCGCTAGTATCCCATTGATATGTCCTGCTAAAACGCCAATACATTCTCCTTGTTCAACATCCCAAAGCCGAATAGTTTTGTCTAAACTCCCACTGGCTAAAATCCCAGATGCACTAAAAGCCACCGATTTAATCCAATCAGTATGTCCTGTGAAAGTTTTAATGCAGGAACCTGTATTTAAATCCCATAACTTGATGGTTTTATCTTCACTTCCACTGGCGAGGATGTCTTTTTGCGGACTTAAAGCCACAGACCAAACTCTGCGCGTGTGTTCTTGCAATACTTGAGTACATTGCAGCAATTTAATATCCCAAAACCTGATAGTAAAATCTGTGCTACTGCTAATGAATGTATTTTCATCACGAAATACAATACAAACAACACCGCCTGTATGACCTGCGAGAGTTTGTAAACACTGTCCGGTTTTGACATTCCACAACTTAATTATTTCATCTTGTCCGGCAGTGGCTAAAGTATGACCATCCGGACTAAAAGTAATAGACCAAACCAAACCTGTATGTGCAGGACATTCTATTAATTGTTGACCACTAGTCACATCCCAAATAATCAAAGCACCATTGAAATGACCAGTTGCTAAAGTCTTACCGTCGGGACTAAATGCTGTTGAAATAATTGTCGAGAAAGTTTTCGCAAATACGGACTTTGATAAATCAGCATAGGCAAAATTAACTCGCTTGAGTGGAGTATCTTGAAGATATGCTTGCCAAATTGTCAGAGATGAAAAGTCATAACCTGTTAAGTCCGTTTGCAGATAACAGAGAAGATTCAAAATATTACCGCCTGCATACCCTGGTGCGAGACGAGTTAATTGCTGCAAAATCTGTGTCAGGTGATTTGCAATTGCTGGTTTGGTGCGTAGCTGATGCAGGAGATGTTCAACTATAGGCTGAAGAATCAGTTTAGTTTGAGCAACTCTGATGTAATCTTTAGCAGTGGCTTTAATTAAAGCGTGACTATTAAATATGATATGTGTTTGTGTATCTGCAAGAATTTCTGCACAAACTTGCTGAATTAATTGTTCTGTTACGTACTCCATCACCACGGGTTGTAGTGTGAAGTGAACAGGTGCTTCAGGGACAGACTTTTTTTCTATTAAACTACGCCGACTGAGAGAATCTAAGGCTTCCAAAAGTTGCTTCGATGAGACTGGTAAGACTAAATCACTGCGTAAATCTGTTAAAGTTACAGCTTCGCGGTTAATTGCCAACCAGTACATTAAATCTTTTTCTAATGATGAAAGCCGATGAAACTGTTGGTTTAGTAAGTCATAAATAGTGCCAAAAACGGTAGAGCCTTGTGCAAAAAATTCGGCAATATTGCCATCAAATAAATCTTGAATAGTGGTAGCAATGATTTTCAGAGCGAGAGGATTACCTGCATAATGTTGAATCAGGTTTTGCCAGTCTGTATCGGAACCGCAAAAAAAACTTTTAGTTCTGATTAATTGTAAAGCAGCGATCGCACTTAAACCCGTTAGTTGCCATGAGCGCACAGGTAAAGTTTCCCCTTCTAAAGCGATAACTTCTTGGGGTTTCTCTCGACTTGTCAGCACCATACAACTTTGATGCACTGTCTCACCTATCTGCTTGAGGAGATGTCCGTAATCTTCGTATCCCGGTTGGTAACGGCCAGTGCGATCGCCACTCGCTAAAATAGACTCAAAGTTATCAAGAATAACTAAGCAACTGTGCGCTCTTAAATGCACCATAAATTGCGAAATTAAATCGCCAATATTTTCCGATAACTTTACTGGCTGTCCACTAGCAAAAAATTGCAATAAATTTGCCAGCAATTCCCCTAACGCTGGACTGTTGCGAAGACTGCGCCAAACAACAAATTCAAACTGCGCTTGCATTTGCTGCGCCAATTTCACCGCGAGGGAAGTCTTACCAATACCCCCCATCCCCAACAGTGCTATTAGCCGACAATGATCATTAATAATCCAAAACTCTAACTTACTAACTTCCTCTGTGCGACCAAAGAAAATTGAGACATCAACCGCTTCACCCCAGTCAGTTTTGAGAGCTGAGGAGCCAGCCGCGTGGGCGGGTTCCCCGACTTGAGCGGACTGGCGTTGCTGAGTAACATACTCTTCGCCTGCACCCCCGTTCCCCTGGACTCCGGCTCTGACAAAATCATTAGCAGTCAACTCCAAGCCAAAAGCTCTAAAAAAGTATTCTAGAGATTGCTTGTCAACGCCTTCGGTTCGCGCTAACACTTTGGAAACGGTAAAGGGAGCCAACTGAGTACGGTAGCTCAGTTCTTCAAGGGTGAACTTGGCTCCGTCATTTTCTAATATCTCTGTTTGGTGTCTCGCCTCCTGAAGTTTTTGAATTCCTGGAAGACTGAGAATCACACCTCGCTTGCGTCTTTGCTTGTGCAATTCCATTGGATTACAAGACCAACGCCAAATTTAGATTAATTTTACTAGTTTTAAGTTAGCAGCTTAACACCTTTATCTTTACTGGCATAGTTTTGGCAGTCAAACGAAACTGTAATTATCAAAAAATTAAATTTACTTGCCAGCATCTCTGCGGCATATATATTTGGCAATTTTTGAGGGTTTCATCTTATGACAAACTCAATCATCAACCCTGTCGAAAATCCCACAGTTACACAAAATCTCTCAGAAAATTTCATCCTCACAACCTTAGATGATTTATATAACTGGGCGAAAATGTCCAGTTTGTATCCGATGATGTTTGGCACAGCCTGTTGTTTCATGGAGTTTATGGCGGCTTACGCATCTCGGTTTGACATGGAGCGTTTTGGCATGATCCCCCGTGCTACTCCCCGCCAAGCTGACTTGTTGATTACCGCAGGTACTATCACAATGAAGTATGCACCCAATTTGGTGCGACTTTACGAACAAATGCCAGAACCAAAATATGTCATTGCAATGGGAGCTTGCACAATTACAGGCGGAATGTTTAGTGTTGACTCTCCCTCAGCAGTTCGCGGTGTGGATAAATTAATTCCGGTGGATGTTTATATTCCCGGATGTCCCCCCAGGCCAGAAGCTGTCATTGATGCCATCATCAAATTACGCAAGAAAATTGCCAATGAAAGCTTTCAAGAACGCCATCTTACTAAACAAACTCACCGCTTCTACAGCATCAGTCATCAAATGAAGGTAGTTGTGCCTATTTTGGATGGAGAATACCTCAGAAGTGCCACCCGCGAAACTCCACCTCAGAAACTTGCTTTACCAGAAGGATTAGAATTACCTTTAGCATTGCCAGAAGTTAATCAAGAGACAAAAATTATGAGTTAGAAAGCGAGGTTTTAGTATCAGAACTCGGAACTTCCAGTTCAGAACTCAAAACTCCAAGCTCGGAACTCAAAACTCCAAGCTCGGAACTCGAAACTCCAAGCTCAGAACTCAAAACTCCAAGCTCGGAACTCAAAACTCCAAGTTCAGAACTCGGAACTCCAAGCTCAGAACTCAAAACTTCAAGCTCAGAACTCGAAACTCCAAGCTCAGAACTCAAAACTCAGCACTCGCAATATCATAAATCTAAAAGGTATTTTTGATGCGTTCAGGGAACCACTCATGGCAGATATTGGCTTTACTCATATTGCGCTTGGAGTAACCGACATCAATAAAAGCATTGCTTTTTATCAGAAGTATGCTGGTATGAAAGTGGTGCATCGCCGCACCGATGAACCTAATAATTTTGAAGTTGCTTGGATTAGTGATTTAACTCGACCATTTGTGATGGTACTGCTGCAATTAGATAAATCACAATGCCAACCTTCATCGGGATTTCATATTGGCGTAGCCTGTAAAAGCCGTGAAGAAGTAGATTATCTGTGTCAGCAAGCAAAATCAGAAGGTGTATTGCAAGAAGGGCCACATGATTACGGTGCGCCTGTTGGTTACTGGGCTTTTATCCGTGACCCTGATGGTTATCAACTTGAGATTGCCTATGGTCAAGAAGTTAATTTTACGATCGCCCAAGCACAACAACAAGAATAAGGATTAGCGATCGCATCATCAACATTTTACTTCTCTATCGTCCATTCAAGCCATTTATTCACTACACATAGTCCTAATTACTGAAATAAAACTCTGCGTAACTTTGCGTTTACCTCTCTATTCCTCTGCGTTTAAAACTTTCTAACTAGGAGCATAACAAATGATTACTCTCCAAGAAAATTCCCAAACCAATCAACTACCACCGCAAGTAATCGAGCCTGCATGGTATCAGACAGCAAGAGCTATTCTCCAACCAATCGAAAATCTAGATTGGCATCAAAAAAAATATGGAGATATTTTTATTTCTAGATTTGTTGGATTACCTACACAAGTTATTATTAGTCATCCGCAAGCAATTCAAGAACTGTTTACGGCTGATGCTAAGTTATTTGAAACTGGCTCAGGAGGTAGAATTGTTCAACCTTTATTAGGCAGCAATTCTTTAGTTTTACTAGATGGCGATCGCCACTTACAACAGCGTAAACTTTTAATGCCACCTTTTCATGGAGAACGGATGAAAGCCTATGGTAATTTGATTTGTGAAATTGCCACTCAAGTCACCAGTCAATGGCAGGTTGGACAAGCATTTGTCGCTCGTCCGAGTATGCAAGAAATTTCCCTGAAGGTAATTTTACGTGCTGTTTTTGGACTAGCAGAAGGCGAACGTTATCAACAAATTCAACAAATATTAGTTGAGATGTTGGATACTTTTAACGAACCTTTGAGTGTTGTTTTCTTATTTTTTCCATCATTACAAAAAGATTTAGGCGCTTGGAGTCCTTGGGGTAAATTTCTTCGCCGCAGACAGCAGCTTGATGAGCTAATTTATCAAGAAATTCGAGAACGTCGCCAGCAACCAGAATTTGTAGGTGAAGATATCTTGAGTTTGCTTTTGTCTGCACGCGATGATCATGGTCAACCCATGAGTGATGTAGAGTTACGTGATGAGTTGATGACAATGTTGTTTGCTGGTCATGAAACTACTGCGATCGCATTAGCTTGGGCTTTATATTGGATTCATTATCAACCAGAAGTCCGCGAAAAGTTGCTGCAAGAACTCAACTCTATTGATATTGCAAATGTAGACCCCACAACTATCGCGCAACTACCATATCTCAATGCTGTATGTTCCGAAACACTGCGAATTTATCCAATTGTTTTCTTTAGTTTGCCGCGGATTTTACAAGCTCCTATGCAATTAATGGGTTACGATTTACCCAAAGGTATGACAATCTCTGCTTGTATTTATTCAACTCACCATCGCCCAGATATTTACCCAGAACCTGAGCGTTTTCGACCAGAACGATTTCTCGAACGCCAATTTTCTCCTTATGAATTTTTGCCTTTTGGTGGTGGCAATCGTCGCTGTTTAGGCATGGCGTTTGCTTTATTTGAAATGAAATTAGTTCTGGCGACTATCCTCTCCCATTACTCTTTAGAATTGTTAGAAAAAGCTCCTCTTAAACCTGTGCGGCGTGGCATAGTATTCACACCTGCTGGTGGGGTGCGCTTGATGGTGAAGGGTAAGTTTTAAATTGTCAGAATTCGGGAGCCAGAATGTTAGAAATGTTAATTTAAGCTTCTTCCAGTACTTGTGTGGGTATGCTAATTACAAACTCAGTTCCTGCTCCTGGTGTGGAAATACAATATAATTCTCCACGATGTTTTTTGACGATAATTTGATAGCTAATGGATAACCCCATACCTGTGCCTTTGCCTACAGGTTTAGTAGTAAAGAACGGGTCAAAGATGCGATCGCGGATTTTTTCGTTGATTCCAGGCCCGTTATCAGTAATACTAATTTTAATGCGATTGTCTGCTTGCAATTGAGTATGAATCTGAATTTTTGGGTGAGAAATAGCAACTTCTTCTAAAGCATCAATGGCATTGGTTAACAGGCTCATAAATACCTGATTCATCTGTCCAGGATGACACATAACCTGTGGTAAATCACCATACTCTTTAATCACCTCTATTTTAGGAGATTCTGGTTGAGATTTCAGGCGATTTTGCAAGAGTAACAACGCATTATCGATGCCTTCGTGAATATTCGCCAATTTCATCCCATCTTCGTCAACTCGTGAGAAATTACGTAACGATAACACAATCTGGCGAATACGCTCTGCTCCAGTATTCATCGAATCGAGAACTTTAGGCAAATCTTGGCGAATAAAATCTAAATCAATTGCGTAAATTTCTTGGTGAATTTCTGGTGTTGGCGGGTGAAAGTGTTGTTGATAAAGCTCAATTAAATGTAACAAATCTTGTACATAATCGTTGGCATATTTCACATTGCCATAAATAAAATTCACTGGGTTGTTGATTTCGTGAGCAATACCTGCAACCAACTGTCCCAAACTGGACATTTTTTCTGATTGAATCAGTTGAGACTGGGTTTGTTGCAGCTGTCGCAGCGCCTCTTCTAACTGCTGAGTTTTAGCACGAAACTTAGCTTCTGATTTTCTTAAAGCTTTGTCTATACGCTCTCGCCGTATTTCTGCTCGTTTGCGAGCTGTAATATCTTGGCAGATACCAACAAAGTAGATAATATTGCCACTGGCATCTTTAATGGCTGATAAGTAGCAGCTATGCCATCGCCAATTGCCATTTTTGTGTTGAATGCGATATTCGATCGCGTCTTGCTGTTGACCTGTAGTTAAAATTTTGGTGAAATAATCTGTACAAGCTAATAAATGCTCATGATGTAAAAAAGCGCCAAAGTGCTTACCTTCAACCTCTGCCACATCATGTCCTAAAATTTCACTCCAGTTAGGAGAAACATAAGAAAACACACCATCAGGAGTGAGCGCAAAAATAATATTGTTAGCCTTTTCGACAATATTCCGCAAGTTATCACCACACTCGATAAAGGCTTCTTGCACTATGTGAGTGATATCACGCACCAGCACGATAATTTCTTGTGATTCTAGTGGTAACAACCGGGCTTCAAAATGCGCCTTACTTTCTCCTACATTCCAACTGTAGGCAAAACTGACTACAGTTTGAGTTTGGCAAACTTGATTAATTGCTCGGTGAAAGCGGATGGCAAGAGGTTCTGCAAAACACTCTAGTAATTGCTGACCTGGAACTATGCTTGATTGATTGATTAAACTATATGCTTTGCTTGATTGATGTTCTAAGATAATGCCTTGGGGATCAATGCGAAAATATATATCTGCAAGCATCCGTAAAATCGCTTGCATTTCTGAGGTGGTCTGAACTGAGTTTTTTGCTGTTGCTGTCTGGTTTTCAATTTTTGCTTCTAGCTCATGATTTGCGGTAGCCAGTGTAATATTTATTAACTTGCGATCGCTCGATTTTTTTTTACTGCGCTTCTGAACTACTTTCGCGCCTTCATCAATCTTATGATTTAAGTTTTGCACCCTTTCAGAGAACACTTTTACCTGCCTACTTCTGCGGAGACTAGTTATGATATAAAACTTGAAAAACCCTACTTCAGTTTCTAAAAAATATGTATTTTAAATTTTTCTATATTCTTCTAAAAAAAATATTTTTTCAAAGAATAAAAATATTTATTATAATTCTATTTCTCTAACCTCAATACGACATCTATCTTAAGAGTGGTCATAACGCTTAGTAAATAATATTTTTAGTAAATAAAATTTAGCACGATTTTCTGCCAGGAAAATCAATTATGATTAAACTTTTAAGTATAAATAGTGAAATTTTTATAAAAACAAGTCAAAAGGGAGAATTTATAAGTCAAAATCACCCATCCCCGAAGTCGGGAAGGATGCCAGCTAAGGTATTTTTTTGTCTGGATAATTAAATTCTATAGCTTTCAAATACTCTTAATCCTTATGTCTCAAATAATACTTACTATATTTTTAGTAATAAACTCAAAATTTTTGCCTGCTATGAAAATGCTCTGTTTTTAGACCTTATCTTAAATTTATTCAGTAAATTTAATCTCTATAACCGAGATTTTTCACTGTAATTTTATAATATATTTAATACATCAAAATACTGAGATAAGCAATTGTTAACCATATCTTTATTTTTGCCATAATTCTATAAACAATGTTGAAAACATAAAAATTATCAAAAAATGTACAAAGTTGTGTATTTCTACTCATTAAGCTAAAAATCTCTGTGACAAAGTTAAATTTTGCTAAAAAATTACTGTAATTAAGTTTTGATACAGAATAAATATCTATTTGCTTGACAACACTAAGGATATACTTAGATGCCAAATAAATAGATATAACAGTTAACGATTAGATCCGCGACATCTTAATCTGTAACCTCAGTGCCTATCACACTTAACTTCAGCAAGATGTAACTTACTAAAACGAGAATTAGCAGGCTATCTGATAGCAACTTTTATGCTATAAAACTCACATAAATTTTATTTTTAATGGTAACTATATCTATGGAACTTGAAAAACTAGCATATTTTAAAGAGTACGGTGAATTTATACTCCAGAAAATCAATTCTGTACCGCAGTATCCTTCTCAACAAGAAGACTGGGTTCCCGCCAGTTTGGATGAATGTTTGGCGCGTTTGCGAGAAACTGCGGAAAAAACTATAGAACTTGCCACTTCACCAGTCAAAATTGGCGTGATGGGAGAATTTAGTAGTGGTAAAACTCTATTATTAGGTAGTTTAATTGGTTATGCCGATGCTTTACCAGTCAACGAAAACCCAACTACGGGGAATGTTACAGCTATTCACCTCGTTGCACAAGATGAATTTGCCACAACCCAAGTCGGGAATTTTACGGTGGAGTATCTGTCTCACGAAGGAGTGAAAGAGTGTTTGCGGTTTATGTTAGCAGAAGCGAGTCGCCGTTCCGCCGCCGCCGGACTTGTACCTGTACAACTCGCGCAGTTAAATTCTGGTAAAGATATTTTGGCTTGGTGTGAGCAAGCGTGGAACCAAAGTAATAATTTAGAGTTGCGCTATTTGCTGCGGGAGTTGGTGTTATTTGTGCGTGCTTATACGTCTTACGGCGAGGCGATGTGTGGCGGACGCTACCAGATTGATCATGCCACAGCGCGTGAGGGTTTACAGCTGGCAGAACAGCCAATGGCTATTCAAACTCTCAAGTTTACAGACTTACCGCCAGCGCATATCCGCTTACCCAGTCCACCGCATAAACTAGCAACCAAGTTATTGCAAAATAGCTTCCCCTTAATTCGCCGCGTTGATATTGAAGTGAAAATCTCGCGGGAAATTTGGGATGTCACCGATGCTTCGGAATTTATTTTGTTAGATTTTCCAGGTTTAGGTGCGGCGAACTCCGGCGCGAGGGACACATTTTTATCGCTGCGAGAATTGGCGGAAGTGCAGACAATTTTAATCTTGCTCAATGGTAAATCGCCGGGGAGCGATCGCGCCAACAAAATCTTCACCATGATGCAGCAACAACGTCCGGGACAAGACCTGAAAGATTTAATATTGGTCGGTGTCGGTCGGTTTGACCAGTTACCCCTAGAAAGTGAAGGAGGCGAAAGAGAACTCGACCAACTTATCGAAGAAACCAACACGCCTTTATATGAGAATGCTGTTGTCCAAAAACTCAGAGTTCTGCAAACAACTATTGATGGCGCGAGTGCATTTACTACTCAAAAAGACCGCATTGTGTTGTTATCACCCTTATTAGGACTAGCGGAATTAGCCAAACGTTCAAGTAGTGTTAAAGCTGGTTCGCCAGAATTTTTATCTAACTTAGATTATCCTAATTACCTGGAGAGATCGAAACGTTTACAGCAAAAATGGACTCGCCTTAGCGAAAGACTATTAGAGTCAGATGCACGTAGTCAACTGGGGAGACAATTAGGTTATTTTGCTCAAGATGGCGGTATTGCCAAACTGCGAGAATTAATTCAAAATCACGTCGCTATGCACGGACTTAAGCAACTGTATGAAGACACGCGCCGTGCGGCTGAAAGTCTCCGTCAACAACAAGAAAACCTAAAAAATATCATCGCCGAAATTCACGAACAAGGTATACCAACTGTTGATAGTCCGACATTAATTGATTTGCGAAATGCTATCGATAGTTTAGATAAAACCTACCGCAACTTTCAAAAAGAATTAGGCAAAGAACCACTCAAAGACCGTCGCGGAACTGTCGTGAGTGAAGTTGTGAAAGACGAACTCACCTTTAAAATTCTCAACTGGAACCAGTGGACTTTATTGTTTAATAAAGCTAACAATGGTGCTATCACCATAGCAGAAACCAAAGGCGCGGCAGGGAAGTTATTTGAGAGAGGAAATCGCACTAATAATGCTTTGCCAACTAAAAGCGATGATTTCTATCCCACCTTTGAAAAAACTGTGCAAGAAGTCGAGATATTTGCCCGCGATCGCATTCGTCAAGCAGTGGTAGATTTATTAAATAAACTCTCCAATCAAGTAGCTGAAGCACGGGACTATCTTAAATCTCTTCTCTCACCCGCAATGGAACAAGAAATCGAAATTGGTTTTGGTGGAGAAGAAGCCGACTTATTTTATAAATTACTGTTAGGTTCCGACCCCAATCAATGGAAAGAAGCTATCCTTGCAGAAATTAATAGTAAAGATAAAGAAATTGCCCCCGAATTGATGTTTCCCCTCGCACGCCAAGACGAAAAACACAACATTGGTCAAATATTTGATTGGTCTCCCGAACGAAATCAAAATTCACCCAGAGCCAGCCATCATCAAATGTTAGTATTACGTTTGCGTGATGAAATTACAGCTAGTGCCAGTTTACATTTAGTGCAGTATGTCAGTGAAGTAAATCAACAAGTCAACTCAGAAATAGAAGGCATTTTAGACCAAATTATTCCCACCCTGCAAAATATTTCTAAAAAAGAAGCATTACTGAGATACCTTGCTGCTGGCGACTCACCACCAAAACTTGCTATTCCCACTTGGTTAAATATTCTCGCAGAAATCGCCACCACTTCTGATTTAGATATTCCTGGTTACTAGGTAATTTATTGTCTAGCTAATATCTTATCCTCCTTCTTTCCTTTGTGTCCTTTGCGTTCTTTGCGGTTCGTTTAAAAAATGTAGGTAGTTTGAAGTAGTTACAACATCTTAATTCATTTACCAAACACTGATACCTTTGCGTCTTTGCGCCTTTGCGCGAAATAAAAGAAAGGAACTAAAAAATGCCAGTAGAAATTCGCCTCCCTCCACGCTTTCAAGTCCAAGTTAACGACAACGAATATTTAGAACTTCCCACCATTCAACTAGTCGCTATTGGTAATAATGTACCCCACATTGCGCGCATCAATTTCTCCGTTAAAGGCACACCCAGCGAACTAATTACCCAAATTCAAAAAGCATATAAACCCTTTGATGCTGTCACCCCAAAAATTTCCCAAATTGGACAGCTAGAACAATATCCTTGTAAATTAGAGAAACCTTTAACCGAACCAATCAACTGTACTTTACAAGTAATTGTTGAGTATTTTGATTCCGACTTTTCAGGGGAACCAGTATTATCTGAACCTAAGCAAGTTCAGGCTGTTTGTTATTTATGGACACCATCTACTGCTGAAGCGCAAATTATGAATTCTGATTCATTACCAAACCCACCGGAAGAACCTATTAACTATCAGCCAGTCAAAAGATTTCCGGGATGGTTTGCTTTAGATTTTGGTACATCGAATTCTACCGTGACTTTGTTCGACCCTATAGAAATTCCCATTGCCGAAATTTTACCACGGGAACAGGAATTAAGATTGCGCGATCGCCTGTTGCAATGGCTCAATTCTCCCGCTTCCGAAGCCTTACCCGATATTAGCGAAGCTGAGTGGCAGAAATTTATTATTGATATTAGTAAAAACTTAGAAATCGAACCCAGCCGTTTAGGCGAAATCTTTGAAAGTGATAATAAAGAAAGATTTTTAGAAGCAATTCGCCAAATCGAATTATGTTTAGGTAATAGCGAAAAATTTCAACGCGCCGCTAGTAAAAAATTATATCAAATATATCACGAAGTTTTTCGCGTTCCCACCTTAGAATCGCAAAATTTAATTCCCGTAGTTTTGGATATTGACCGCCGCGATAGCGAGATTCCCAGCGAGTTAGAAATCTCCAACTTAGAAGTATTAAAACTGAAAATGGGGCGAGAAGCAAGAGATAATCGAAAAAAAGCGATCGCCCAAGGTACTAGCAGTTCTTTAAAAGAAATTATCAGTCGGTTTCATCATTCACCAAAGCGGTATTTTGGACAAAATAAAACATTCTCTGTAATGTTAAATGATACCGAAATTAATATTAATGTTAACCAATTAATTCAAGCAGCTTGGGCGCATTTAATTGATTTAACCGAAGATTATCGCCAACGCGCTAGACGCAGATTTTCTGAAGGTGAACTGTTAACCGCAGTTGTTACCTACCCCACCGTTGCACCGCCAGTAGTTCGCAAAGAAGTTAAGCAATTAGTTGAACAATTAGGTATTGATGATGTGCAAACAGCTTATGATGAAGCTGTTTCGGTAGCCATATTCTTCCTATGGCGAGAATTTGGTGGTAATTTAAATATTGGCATTGAATCTTTTAAAACTCGTTGTCGCCGCGATGGCAATAAATGGTCACAAAATGTATTAGTTTTAGACATTGGTGGTGGCACAACAGACTTAGCATTAATTGAACTAACCTTAGAAGATAAAACCCCATTCTTTGCCAGTAATGAAGACCGAGGCTTAGGTGGCAGATATTATAAATTAACGCCAAAACTATTAGGTTCATCGGGACATTTACAACTTGGTGGCGAATTAATTACACTGCGTGTATTTAGATTATTAAAAGTTGCGATCGCAGATTTTATCTTAACAGCAGTTACCCGTGGCGATATCGACAGCGAAAAACTCGAAGACTTAATTAGTTCCGAATTAAACGAGCGTTTTCTCGACCAAGGTAAATTCAAAACAGGCAGCTTATTAAAGTGCTTAGATAGAGAAAACCCCGAAGGAGATGCAGCTTATAAAGATGCCTTAGATACAGCCGAAAAAGTCCTACCAACCCGTTGGCAACAAGCACCCCAACGCCTACAAACTTTCTACACACTGTGGGATTATGCAGAAGCCGCCAAACTAAAACTCGGACAAAAATTACCAACCGATAATTCACTTGTAACCTTTACAATCTCTGAACAACAAATTGCCGAACTTCTCACCCAAAGCGCAATTAAATATCAAATTCACAACCCCGATAATATTGCCGTCACCCTAGATAATCAACAATTTGAACGTGTCGCCACCTCCGCTATCAAAGAAGCCATTGGTATTGCCAAAGGCTTAATGGAAAGCCGCTTACGTTCAGAAGATAACACTATTGATGCTTGGAATACCCACAAAGTTGACTGGTTAATTCTCTCAGGAAAAACTTGCAATCTAGACTTAGTACAACGCCATATTTACCAAGAATTTAGCAAGTCTCCCTACTTCGTTTGGAACCCAGAACGCATCACCTTTGTTTTAGAATTTACTAAACTCGCCACCTCCGCAGGTGCGTGTTACGCCGAAAAATTACGCCGACTCAGATTTGACCCTGAAGAATCAAAAGCACTCCTACAAAAAGGTGCAAATCAATTAGAAATTGACGTTAAAAATCTATTTTATTACTTACCTTGCAACTTCAAACGCAAAACCCAAAGTAACGAACTACTACCCATCTTTAAAGCCGGACAAGAACTCCATCAAATTGCACCTTGGGAAACAGTTGCCAAAGTGCGTACAGCTTGGCAAGGTATCCAGTTAACTAATATTATTTACCGCCAAGACTACGAAGACGGTGATTTAAGACTGTGGGGAAGCTTCGATGGTAAACATCTCATGGAAAAATTAGGGATGGAAGAAGCCGAATTTCTCAAAAAAATCAAAGTGCAATTTGAAATCGACCAGACATTACAATTTAGTCTTTTGTTATGCCAAGGAAATCCCCATTATTTAATTGATGTTCCCGGTATTGATGTCGGTTCGGCAATCTTAGCAGCTTCCGAAACCTCATTATTTGCCGACGGTAAATTGAAATGGAACATCGCCGTAGAACGACCAAATAAAGACCTAACCGATGGCGATATCGCAGTCAATGTCATCGAATCAGCAACCGTAGATCAACCAAATGCTTATCATTTAGTCTTTGAAATAGACCAAAACGAACAAAAATCTCTACACGAATTTCATTACCTCCGCGATGGTTCACCCCAACCAGTAAAAGGTTTAATTAGTAATCCCTTACCACCCTTTCCTTACACTGGACAACACACATTTTACGTCTATCAAACCGATACTGAAACTAACAGAAAAAAATGGATACGTATCGGTTCACTCAGTAAACCATCCGTCACCACAGACTACCCTTGCCAATATCGCGTCACCCTAGACAACAAAGGTATTTTGCGGATGCACCCCGGCGAAGTTCCTTACTGGACATCCACCAGTCAAGAATGTTTAAAACAAGAAGGTTGTGTTTATCGTGCCGAATTAGAATTGCAACCTAACGAAGTCGATAAAGAACGCGATCCCTTCTGTGGCATACATTAATAATTATTTGTTTCGCGCAAAGACGCAAAGGCGCAAAGTAAAAAATTTTCTCCGCGTTACTCCGTGTTTACCTTTGCGCCCCTTTGCGTTTAAATTAATGCAAACCCTTACTCACCATGCAGCATCTACGCCAACTATTAGAAACAGAAAACTCTGAATTAGCCAGGTTATTGCGGTGTAGCCTGTATGGACTAGAAGCTGCATTAAACCAAGCCCATACAGAATTACCCGATGATCCTGGTACTGAAATTTGTGCAGAATTGCTGCAAGAAATCCAAGATTTATTGCAGCCTCCACATCAAGAGGAAACGATTATTATCCAATCTTCAGATGAGTTAAAACTAAATCATCTGCGTGATGCTTGGAATGCTGACTCAGAACTCAGTTTATATTTAGGCGATGTGCCATTACAAAGTCAAACTGATGCTGATTTATGGCATGAAATTCACCGTAAACTGCTACGAATTCCTGATGACTTAGCTGCATTTTGGCAACAACGCGCCTTAGATTTAGCTCAAGAAATTGGTGCAGTAGAAGATGATTCTAATTTCTACCAACTTCCCTTTATCAAAGATGAAATCATTTACCCTGGACTAAAAGGTAGTGTGAATGTTCAGGGATTATGTTTATCTCAAAAAGCACTTTTAAAATCAAAAATTTTCCCCATTCACGAATCAGAAGATGTACAACTACTAGCTGGCTTCTTAAATTTATATCTCAAATTTATAGAAATAGAACCAGATTTACATCACGCCTTAAAAAGTATTTTTAGCTTTGATATTATTCCTTTCAATTCCAAACCAGAACAACAACAACAATATATAGAAGCCTTAATAGACCGCTTTCACCGCACCCAAAAAGCCGAAGAAAATAATGATATTTTAGCTATTGTACGTGCATGGATTGATATAGATGAAGCCATACATTCTTTAGTATTCATTCCCCCAGTTGAACGTTATTCATGGTGGGGAAAATTACAACAAGAATCACGCCGAACCTTAAAAAAAGTTGCAGACAAAGCCAATAAATCAGGACACAATGTCAGAATTCGTCAACTATCAGGACTCTATGCTGATATATGTGCTTTTTCCAAAGATGATTTACAGCTAAATTGTGGCGGTATACCCGGAGAAGTTTTAACTTGTTTGCGAGTTTACGCACGCATTAATCAAGAAGAATTTCCCGGACGTGTAATATTTCGTTCATTACGCTAATAGAATTATTTTAACGAACCACAGAGGCACAGAGAACACAGAGAGTAGATAAATAAATACTCTTTGCGTCTTTGCGCCTTTGCGTGAGATTTTAAAAATTTTCTTATTCTACAACCTATTAATTAAATTTTACTATTCCGAGAAAAATAGAGGTAGGAGAAATGCAACAATAACTCCAATCAATACAAACGCCTCAATAATTCTCAAACTTAAATTATTATCTAACAATTGATTAACTCTTTCACCAAAATTAGTTTGCAAGCTACTCCACCAAGTACGGTAACGAGTAACCCATTGATTTGGACTATCTTCTGGGCGAACTTGCCATGAAAACATAGACAATAATAATGGCACACCACCCACTTTAATAGACATTAAAAGATGAATAGCTAAACAACCGACTATCACACACCAAGCAATAAGATGTAGGGTATACCAATTATGATTAATTTCTCCAGCAGGAAGCCATTCTTCTTTCATCATCCTGCCAGAAATTACGGAAAAAACTGAAGCAACTAGCATGAGAGTGTTAGCTAGTCTTTGCACACTCACCCACCAAATTGGTTTACCAACTTGGTTAAGTTGTTCCCATGAATTTGCTTGGATAAGTCGCCTATTCCCAGCATGAAAGCTGTAAATTGCAAATGCTGGCAGTATAATCAAGAAAAATAAGGCGAAAGTACCATGAATTCCTTGAATATCGCCAAGTTTTGGCAATGAAATTTTACCAAATCTGCCATCGTAAGTATTGTAAACTAGAAATCCAGTGATGATGGCTGCGATCGCTAAAATTCCACTCACGCCATGCAGTAGTCGCAACCACAACGGTTGATAGGGAACAGAACGAGACATAAAAACATTTATTCTGCACAACAAATATAAATATATTTTAAGACAAAGCGTAATTTCATAACTATGCTTAGAAAGAAATCAGAAAAAATTGAATTGTGTATTGTACAGTTTTAATATTTTACTTATCTTATTAAGATAAGAATTAATTCACCTATAATTTTATATGACTTTTAAAAAAATATTTTAAAATTTAAACTAATGTCTAATATTTTGCATTTTACTGGTTTTATTAAGGGTGTAACTTATAAAACATTCTTAAATGACAAATTAATTGAAACTAATTTTGATGATTTTGATATTAATCAAGTAAGTGGATATGGTTTAATCCGAACACCTAACACAGAAATTGCATATTCAAAATGGGTATCGCCCAAAAGAACTAGAAGTTATCCTTTTGTCAGGATTTACAATACATATAATTCATCCAAAATAATAACAATTATCCCTGTACTTAAAGATGAAGGTAAAGATGGTGATAGAGATGCAATTCAATACTCTACAGTATCTTGGATGAACTTGCTAAATATTTATATTGTTCTTGCTTACTATAAAACAGCAGATAAAAGCAATAAAAAAGGACAAATAGACAGAAATAAACTTACTAATCAAAAATTTGATAATTTCTTTATCAAAGAACAAATTGATGAAATTTTGGCATATCATCAAAGCGCACTGCATTGGAATAAAAGTTTATTTGAATCTAGGTTTGTTAATATTTTTGAAACTGCATTGGATTCTTATGAAAGTATCTCTCGTCAAAGTGGAGTTCAAATTCACTCACGAGTAGGTATAGATAAATATCTCAAAAAAATCACAGATGAGTTTGAGGAATTTAAAAATATCTCTCTTAAAGGTTCTCAAAGTGCTAGTAAAAGAGAAGCCCTTACTTCTCATAAACTAGAATATTTAGTAGATGGATTAAAATCTACTTTCAGTATTGAAAACTATTTAGGAGGGATCTATTATTTAACTCCTGATGAGATTATCTTTGATAAAGATATATGTTTAATACAAGAGTCAAAAAATACATCCCAAGCATCTTTACCGAAACTTCCAGATATTCAAGATGGTTTATTTAAGCTTATTTTATTTTCTAATTTAGATTCTTTGATACTCAATAATCAAGAAGTTTCATTTAATACAAAATTAAAGCTAACTGGTAATAAAATTAAAGATTATCTAGTATTACCAGACGCTTCATTAGAACAAATAGAAAATTTCCTCAACATAAATGGCAAAGTCTTTAATAATACTCAAAAACAAATTATTAGGAAATTGGCTTTAGAGGCAGTAAATAATGATAAATTGAAAATAGAAGTGTCTGGAAATTCATAAAATATTTATAATTATGCTCAAAAGTCCACTCCGCTATCCTGGAGGAAAATCCAAAGCGATAAAACAGATTATTGAATACTTACCCAATAATTTTTCAGAATTTAGAGAACCTTTTGTTGGTGGTGGTTCTGTATTTATTTATTTAAAGCAAAGATATCCTGATTTAAAAATTTGGATTAATGATTTAAATCCAGAACTATTCTTATTTTGGAAAATCGCGCAATCTGATATATCTCTATTAGTTCAAGAAATACGCCGAATAAAAAATCAGTATACGGATGGTAAGTTATTATTCACAGAGCTAACTACTGTAGATGCAAAAAGTTTGTCTGATTTAGAAAGAGCAGTACGTTTCTTTATCCTTAACAGAATTACTTTTTCAGGAACTATAGAATCTGGTGGTTTTTCTCAGGAATCTTTTCATAAAAGATTTACGCATTCTTCAATAGACCGTTTAGAAAAGCTAGAGTCTATTTTAACAAATGATATCAAAATTACTAACTTAGACTATAGCTATTTGTTGGAAGAGACAAGTGAGAATGTATTTGTATTTTTAGATCCACCATATTTTAGTGCTACTAAATCTAGACTCTATGGTAAGGATGGAGACTTACACACCTCTTTTGATCATCAGAGATTTGCTGAAAGCTTAAAACAATGCCATCATCCTTGGCTGATTACTTACGATAATTCTCCGCAGATTAGAGATAATTTTCAATGGGCGAATATTTATGAGTGGGAATTACAGTATGGGATGAATAATTATAAACAGAATAGTGCGGCTAAAGGCAACGAGCTATTCATTACTAATTACCAAGTTGTCAAGCATTTATCAAACGAAATGCAAAGTCAAAATGATATGAATCCGTTTATTCAATTAAGCCTTAATATTTGAACTCAACTATAGCAATCCTATCTGAATTGTGAAAAAGTATTCTTTTTAACGAACCGCAAAGGACACAAAGCAAGAGAAGGAAGAAAAGAAAGAGAATTTCACAAATGATTTAGGATTGCTATAACTTTAATAGCTGCTCATTTTCCGGTACGATAGCTGCCATATCGCCTTTTAGGAAGCCTTGGCGATCGCCGCAATCATCACTTACAACCCTAGCTATGACAACTTCCTCAGAAATTTCTACAAGCTGGTATATTCTGCTACAGCAATTAATAGACGGTCAATCTTTGACACGCCCCCAAGCTGCGGAATTGATGCAAGGGTGGCTGAGTGAAGCAGTTCCCCCAGAGTTATCAGGAGCAATTTTAACCGCCCTCAATTTTAAAGGCGTTTCCGCCGAAGAATTAACGGGTATGGCCGAGGTATTACAATCTCAATCTAAAGCACTCAGCACTCAGCACTCAGCACTCAGCACTGTCATTGACACTTGTGGAACTGGCGGTGATGGTTCATCAACTTTCAACATTTCCACGGCGGTGGCTTTTGTTGTTGCGGCTTATGGTGTCCCCGTAGCCAAACATGGTAATCGTTCCGCCTCCAGTCTTACAGGTAGTGCAGATGTTTTAGAAGCCTTGGGTGTCAACTTAAGCGCACCTAGTGAAAAAGTCCAGGCCGCCTTACAAGAAGTCGGGATCACCTTTTTATTTGCCCCTGGTTGGCATCCAGCATTGAAATCAGTGGCTCAATTACGCCGCAATCTGAGGATTCGCACTGTTTTCAACTTACTAGGGCCGTTAGTCAATCCCTTGCGTCCGACTGGGCAAGTGGTGGGGTTATTTACACCCAAACTTTTAGAAACTGTAGCTCAAGCGTTACATAATCTGGGCAAACAAAAAGCGATCGTTTTACACGGGCGGGAAAGAATTGATGAAGCTAGCCTGGGAGATTTAACTGATTTAGCAGTGTTATCTGATGGCAAAGTGCAGTTAACAACTATCAATCCTCAAGAGGTGGGTGTAACACCTGTGTCTATAAATGCCCTCAAGGGTGGTGATGTCCAGGAAAATGCGGAAATTCTCAAAGCAGTGCTGCAAGGCAAAGGAACCACAGCACAACAAGATGCTGTAGCCTTAAATGCTTCGTTAGCCCTACAGGTTGCAGGTGTGATCCCGTTGTTAGATCATGCTCAAGGCGTGAGTGTGGCTAAGGAAATTCTACAGAGCGGGAGTCCGTGGCAGAAGTTGGAGGATCTAGTTCAATTTCTATCGAATTAGCTTCGGAATGCGATTGGGGACGGAATTCTACAACATTGCGCTTAATAGTGACATCGTAATTACCAAAAAAGTCATGTCCCAATAAGCCAGTTTCTAAATCTGTCCCAGCGATCGCTACTGGCACTCGATTTACTCTTACCCCGCTAATTGCCATCGAATCAACATAGCCCACCGGAAATTCTACGGCTCTAGAACTGGCAGTATTCGCCTTGGCTTTGCCTACAGGGATAATACCTAACGCATTCGCCATCTGCTGAGTAATAACAGTGCCGCTGGCTCCTGTATCTACAATCATGTCGAATTTTTGTCTACCATTAAAGGTGACTTCCACAATCGGCGTACCACCCACTCGGCGTTTAATTGGCGCAACAAACACATCTTTTTCTGGTGGCAGAATTTCTGCGGCGGAAAAAACACGCTGTTCTGGCTGTTGTCTGGTTGGGACAGTCGGTTGTGGCACAAATTTAGCCACAGTTTTTGGCTGGGGAACTGATAGCACTATTTTTTGATTATCGGCTGATGGCCGCGGCAAATTCAGATTCGCCTTTTGCCGCGCATACGTTACCTTACGCTGGTATTCGACAATTTTGCCTTGAGCCGACACATAATCAGGACTTTGGCGGCTGACTTGTTCCATCAGGGCGATCGCCTCTTGAAACTGATTTGCCACTAAATTCCAATCCTCAACCGATTGAGCCGATTGGCTAATACTCACGGCTCCTGCGGCTTTGTCTAATCCCAACTGAAAAGAATCGGGTTCAAGCTCCGACGGCGGCAGTGCTTCAGGTTCTGGGCTGGTTACTGGGGCTGCTGATTCAACAGGCGGCGGTACTGAGGAATTATCAGTTACCATAGATTGTTGATTACCAACGGTCTCAGTAGTCTGTTGGTCTTCACTACAGGCAACGCCCAAAACAGCTAAAGCACTTGCGAGAAAAATCAGGGCTGCACGAGATAAAAAAGACTGAAGCATAATTGATATCTATTTTACCTAGCCAAACAACTGCAAAACCACTCCTGCCACTGAATTACCCTGGAAAAATTATGAAGTATGAATTATGAAGTATGAAGTGTCAGACTTTGCATTTGATGATTTACACTTTTTTAGGATGAAGACGCAGTGTCGAAGTAAAAATCTCAGATTTCAGACTTAATACTTCAGACTTCAGACTTCAAACTTCAGACCTCATACTTACCCCATCCCTAATCTATCGCCTATGTCCCTGTCTGACGCAATACCCGCTCTACTTGTCTTGGCAGATGGCACTGCTTACCGTGGTTGGTCTTTCGGTGCGACGGGAACCACAATCGGGGAAGTGGTGTTTAACACTGGCATGACTGGCTATCAAGAAGTTTTGACTGACCCTAGTTACTGCGGTCAAATTGTAATTTTTACCTATCCTGAATTGGGGAACACAGGCGTTAATCCTGAAGATGAAGAATCATTGCGGCCGCAAGTACGGGGTGCGATCGCTCGCAACATTTGTCATAAACCGAGTAACTGGCGATCGACCCAATCCTTACCCGACTACCTCAAACAGCACCAAATCCCCGGTATCTACGGCATTGATACCCGCGCCCTGACCCGCAAAATTCGGATGTTTGGGGCAATGAATGGTGGAATTTCCACAGAAATTCTGGATGAAGCCGAATTGCTAGAACAAGTCCAAGCATTTCCCAATATGGCTGGCTTGAATCTCGTCAAGGAAGTCACCACCTCCGAAGTTTATGAATGGTCAGAACCGACCATCCTTGACTGGGAATTCAATCCAGAAAACATAACTAATGGCGAAGAAATTTTTACCGTTGTCGCCATAGACTTTGGTGTCAAGCGCAATATTTTACGCCGTTTGGCTAGTTACGGTTGTCGCGTGATTGTCGTCCCAGTCAACACACCAGCCGAAGAAATTCTTAGCTACAACCCAGATGGCATCTTTCTTTCCAACGGCCCCGGCGATCCAGCCGCCGTCACAGAAGGTATTGAAACAGTCAAAGCACTGTTAGAAAGCCAAAAACCCATGTTTGGTATTTGTATGGGACATCAAATTTTGGGTCATGCTCTAGGTGCAGAAACTTTTAAACTTAAATTTGGCCATCGGGGTTTAAATCAGCCTGCGGGTTTACAACGCCGGATCGAAATTACCAGCCAAAATCATAGTTTTGCCATTGACCCAGATACTTTACCCAACAAAGTTGTCGAGATCAGCCACCTAAACTTGAACGATCGCACTGTTGCTGGTGTTCGTCATAAGTCTTTGCCCATCTTCTCGGTACAGTATCACCCCGAAGCCAGCCCCGGCCCCCATGATGCTGATTACTTATTTGAGCAATTTGTCCAAGCAATGCGATCACTACGCACAGTTTAATGCTGAGGTTAAGTAAAAATATAAAAAGTGCTGGATGGATAACTAGGGAGTAGGGAGTAGGGAGTAGAGAGTAGGGAGTATTAACACGAAGGTTGAAAGATGAAACTTCAGACTTCATAATTCAAACTTCATACTTCATACTTCATAATTCATACTTCATACTTTCCTCTTCTCCAGCAGGTTGTAGACAACATGCATAAAAACCATCTATACTTGAGCGTTCACTTTAATTATGAGGAGGGAATTATTGCTGAGCCACTTAATCTAACCGTAAGCCTGAGAGGCACTCGTGAAGCCCGGGATAACTATCAGCTATTCCGCCTCACAGGTTTGTTAGATGCCTTTTCCGAACCGACATTTAGCAAGGTACTGGGTAGCAAAATTGAGGAGGGGCCAAAGCACATTATTCTGGATCTCTCACAAATTGACTTTGTTGATAGCTCTGGCTTGGGAGCCTTGGTACAGCTAGCCAAGAAGGCTCAAAATGCTGAAGGCACCTTGCAAATTGTCACTAATGCCCGTGTCACCCAAACAGTCAAACTTGTTCGCTTAGAGAAGTTTCTCTCTCTACAAACCACAGTGGACGCGGCTCTAGGAAACATCAAAGAGTCTTGAGAGTTTGGCTGAGGGTGAAATTCAGCTATCCGAGAGTTTATCTGGATAGCTTAATTTTTATAAAAGCTGGACGCAAACCTCTCTCCTAGTGAGAGAGGTATCAAAGCCAGCAATTTTGCTCAACCAAAAACTGAATTTTACAAATCCTTTTATCTAAAACTCAATTAGAAAATCTCCCCTAAAAATATAGAATTAATTGGGTAATCCTGATAGTATAGATTGTGCTACGTAAGATATTTTAAACATCTTCAAAAAAAATTAATCGCCAAAAAGTATTCTGTTAAGGAATGATGAATCTGTGGAGTCCCTGGAGGAAGAGCCAATAGATAGACAAGATGAACCTCCTACATCTGATTTATCTTGGTTGCAAGCCTGTTTAGCGAATACAGTACAACTACACCAAGAAATTTCCCCAACACAAATGCAGCAAATTTCTCCTGCTGCTCTCGCCTATGTAGGAGACGCAATTTATGAGCTTTATGCTAGAATGTTCTATCTATTGCCATTACAGCGACTAGAAACTTATCACCGTTTGGTGGTGGCTCAGGTGAGAGCAGAAACACAAGCCCTACATTTGCGATCGCTGATTCCTCATCTGAGGGAAGCCGAACTAGAAATTGTCCGCCGGGGGCGTAATGCCTCTACAGGACGACCCAAGCGTCTTGCTCCCGAAATTTATCAACAAGCAACAAGCTTAGAAACTTTGATTGGTTACTTGTATCTTACCGATATCGCTCGCTTAGCCGAATTGTTGCAGAAACTTCATCTCGAACAAGAGTGAGACATTTAACCTGATAAGTCAAAAATTGGTGTGTTTAGTTAACCACCTTTAAGAATTCAGGATGCCTACTTATAAGCTAATAAATTGAAACTCATTATGACTAGCAAACCCAAAAAGCTCCAGACATCTGGCGAACCCAATCGTGGGCGGACTGTGAAAATTAAAGGCAAGCGTTTTATTGGTAGCCCGATTCGGAAAGCCAAACCCGGAGAGCGAGACAATCATTCTACAGCCAGTAACTCGTATTCCAATCGTCAATTCTCTCATCCGTCTCCAATTCTCAAAAAAACAGAAGATAACGAGAGTGATTTAATCTACGGTCGCCATCCAGTTTTAAGTGCTTTAGAAAGTCAACGTGAACTGAATCGGATTTGGGTAACATCTCGGTTACGCTACGATCCCCGTTTCCACAATTTACTGTTGCAAGCAAAAGATCATGGCACAGTTATCGATGAAGTAGAACCCAAGCGTCTCGATCAAATTACTGAAGGTGCTAATCACCAAGGGATAGCAGCTCAAATCGCTCCCTATTCCTACCTGGAATTACCAGACTTAGTTGCTCAAGCTAAATCTGTTGCTAATGATCCCGTGATTGTAGTCGCTGAGGGGATCACCGACCCGCACAACTTGGGAGCCATTATCCGTACTGCGGAAGCAATTGGCGCTCAAGGCTTAGTCATTCCTCAAAGAAGAGCCGTGGGGATCACATCTACAGTCGTTAAAGTAGCAGCCGGTGCTTTAGAAAACTTTGCTGTAGCAAGAGTCATTAACCTCAGCCGCGCCTTAGAAGAACTCAAAGAAGCAGGCTTTTGGATTTACGGTACTGCCGCTACAGGTAGCGAACCCATACATACAGTGCGTTTCAGTGGGCCTGTGGTTTTAGTCATCGGCTCTGAAGGTGAAGGCTTAAGCATGTTAACTCAACGTGCATGTGATGTTTTGGTGTCAATTCCCTTACAAGGAAAAACCCCCAGTCTAAATGCCTCTGTGGCTGCTGGAATGGCACTTTACGAGGTTTATCGCCAACGTTCTTTGAACACTTTGTATCTAAATAAGTTACCAAAACCTCTTTGAAAAAAAAGATCAAAAGAGTATAAAGAAATGTAAAGCAACCACAATCGCAACGTAGTATCTAACAACTACTACCAGATTGATCAATCAGCAACTACCATGAAAACCATCGGAACATGAAAGAAGCTTTAATCAACACATTTAATAGCCTCGGATTAGCGTGGTGGGTAGAGATTGTAACACAAAATCCCCGTTGCACTTACTACTTTGGGCCATTTCTGACTTCTGCTGATGCCAAGTTAGCCCTGAAAGGCTACGTAGAAGACCTAGAACTTGAAGGAGCGCAAGGAATACAAGTGAATGTCAAACGCTGCAAGCCAGATAATTTGACAATTGCTGAAGACCTGGGGGAACGGATTGACCGCAAAGTAACGCCTGCCTTTAGCGGTCAGATGTAATTTAGGCAATCATTGAAGCTCTGAAGTATGAAGTATGAAGTATGAAATTACCTTGCCTATGAAGTGATGGGGTTGGTAACAAACAGTCTTCGCTTCATCCTTCATTCATTAAACTAGAAATTATTGGCTACCTATGACTTGGGGATGCGCTTCTAACCAGTGGTCGATGTCGCTCAGTACTTGATGAGGAATTTCCCACGGGAAAAGATGTGCTGTATTGGGGTAACATTGCCACTGGCTGTTTCTAATATGTCGGGCAGTTTCTAAACTAGACTCGGCTGTGATGTGGCAGTCTTGATCGCCTGCGAGGACTAAGCTAGGACAATGAATCTGCTCTAGTTCTGCTAGACGATTGTATCGAGAGCGCAAAGCCGTAGATAAAGCACGAGTCGCAGCTGCGGAGGTTTGTAAATAAGCTGGTACTGCTTCTTGGCCAATGTACTTATAGGCTGTAGCTGTATGTTGTTGAATCAGGTAACGAAACAGCGATCGCTTTCCAAATGTATCAATATTCCATTGCCAACTGGGCTTTATTAAATTTAACAAAGCCGCAATGCCTGTGTATAAGTTATCCTGCCAAGTTATCGGGGGATGACTGCCATAGGGTCTAGCGGCTGTGGCTACTAAAATTAGTCCAGTGACACGCTGTGGCATCCGGAAGGCCAATTCCATTGCCAAAATACCGCCTAGTGACCAACCCAATATCAGACATTTTTCAATTGCAAAGCGGTCTAAAAGGGTTTCTATGTCGGTTAAATGGTCTGTCATGGCAAAATTATCTTGATAGCGGCTTTTACCGTAGCCACGCAAATCAGGGGCGAAAGTTTGAAAGCGTTGTGATAAGTGATTGGTAAATACTGAAAGACTACGACCAGAACCAGGATGACCATGTATCGCTAAAATTGGAAATCCTTGACCTTGAACGTAGGTGTTAAGGCTAACAGCACCCACAGTTTTTATCATAGATTTTAGATTGATTGTCAAAATTCAGGAGTCAGAAGTCAGAATCCAGAATAGCAAAGTGCTGAGTCACCGAAGTTTGCTCAACGGGGGAAACCCCCGCACGCAACTTCTCGCTGAGTGCTGATACCGTTTCACTTTAAAAATGATACAAATGGACAAGCAGCGCTTCGACTTCGCTCAGCGACCAGGAGCAGAGGTACAGAGGAAGTGATTTGTATCAGTAATTTCGTGAATTGGTATGAGTAGGAACTAAGCATGATTAATTTCATCCTTCATACTTCACACTTCATATTTCATACTTCAACTTGCTTGAAAATTAAAGTTAAAACTAGCCCAATGATTCACATTTAATATATATGAATCGTTAGCTGTACTATTCATTTCGGCTGTGTTGATGCTGGCGTTATGTAAATCTTGTAATACAGCTTGGGCAATTTCCCAAGGATTGACTAATGCACCGATTGGTTGTTGGTCGCCAGTAGGATATTTAGCAGTTTCTAAAGCTTTGAGTGTAGTCGTAAAGGGTGCAATACTCAAAATTAATTGGTGTTCGCATTCGTAAGCTGGCCCCGAAATTGGCCATCCAGATGTGGCTGTATTATGTGGCAAGGTGATAGTTTCGCCAGATGGGATCACTACTTGTTGAAGTAAAGGTTTCGTTTCGGACGAGTTTGGTTCTTCAACAGTTTGCCAAGGGTAAAAAGCGATCGCAGTTCTATGGTTTTTCAAACCTAATAGCATTAAATATACTGTGCGATCGCCTTTATTTTGGATACGGTATTGAATGCGACTACCAATTGGCACAATTGGAGTGCTGAGGAGCCACTGCGTTGGGCGGCTTTGCCGACTTGAAGCAAGTGGCGTTGCTGAGTATTGAGTGCTGAGTGGTTTTTTGGGTAATGTTTTTGTGTCAAGAGTGCGTAAGGTTTCCCTTTGTAGAATGACCTTTGGTGATATACCATTTACTATCTCTAAACTACCTTTGATTGGTAGGCGGGAAGAACCTTCATTTTCTGTGAGTCGCCATAACTTGACTGCTAGTAAATGTGGCAATTTCGTAGCTAACCTTGTGACTGCTACTTTTACAGCTTCCCCAACTTCGCCTGCACCGTTGGCAATTAATTGTCCAGCCGGAGCGAATAAACCATAACGGCTAGGAGTTTGCGAAAGTTTACCAAATATATAATCTGGTGGTTGTTCTCCAGTGACAACACTAACCATAGGTGCCATTGCAGCAAAGGCGCTGGTAGCATCAACTCTTTCAATTCTTTCTAAACCAGAATCTAAGGCGATATTTAAACTAATATTTCGCGGTAAAACTCTAACTGCTTCTTGGACAAGTTGCCCAACTTGCAGAGGCGTTGCTAATTCTAAACCAGAAATTTGAGCTTTTGCCGTTAACCCTGTACGCGATCGCAATATTAGCTGTTCTCCGTTCATCGAAGTCAACCGAGAATTGACACCATAGTTCTCTAATACTTGTGGCGGGAGTCCTCCTAGCCAAATTTGAGCAGTTTTACTATCTTCTTCTGTAGCAAGAATTGCTCCCTCTGCACCAGTATTTTGGTCTAACAGCAAACTCTCGCTGGTTAAGGCTTTTTTGCCATTGACTAAACTCGGCTGTTGTTTGCTACCCAACTTCGACATGGCGCTATCTACATGGGAGAGGCTAAATTGCAGTGTCGTAGCTGGAGTACTTTCCCACAGGTACTGAGTTAAAGCATAAGTAAATAAGCCAGCACTAAACCCTGAAAATAGTCCTTCCTGCGCGACTTGTTTGGGATCCGCAGTGGCAGATAAAATCACCGCATTGGTCAATGAAGCTTTAGTTTTGAGTTGTTCGAGAAATTCAATTTCTGCGGTGGCTAACTTGGTGGCTAACTCTTGACGGGCGCGAATTCGCAAACTTGTGGGTTGAATTGTACTAGGCAGATCATAACTAGTATCTAATACCGCTGTGACCTTTTCTGTAGGGAGCGATCGCAGCAACAATAACAGAGTCTCTTCTAAAAGATAAGTGGCTATCTTCTCATCTTGAATTTCTAAATTCTCGTTTGTAGGCACTAAAGCATTGTGTAGCGTAGCCTCAGACTCATCTAACTTGATACGAGTGCCATAGCCACTAAAGTGAAAAACAACTACATCATCAGATTTAACTTGTTTACCAAGATGATCTAAACAAGCCGCCTCAATAAATTCGCGGCTGGCTTGTTCATCAGTTAACGTCAAAATATTGGCAGGTAAAAAGCCAAACCGATGAATCAACAGTTCTTTTTGCAATTCCACATCGGTGAGACAGCCACTGAGCGAGGGACTTTTGCGGTATTGATTAATGCCGATTAATAAAGCTAGTTTTCGGGGCGTAGGTTGTGCTAAAGCTTGGTAGTGCTGACTCCAAGTAAACAATTCCGCTTCAGTGACACCCAACACCGCCAGTATAGAGCCAATCCGTTTTAAAAAAGTCCGACGCTTCATAAAGTTAGCTATCAGTCCTCAGCCTGTCAGCTAACAGCTTAAAGGGCTGAAGTCGTGACTGTAAAGTTAAAGTTTTTACTATTTACCCCTTGACAAGTTTAAAACTTATAGCAGTTCGATGAGCAAATATCCCTAATAAATCTTGTAGAGACGTTGTATACAACGTCTCTACAACTCATCTTATTGATTAAGTCAAAGCCGGAACAGGAATGGGAACCCGCATTGCTCGCGCTAACTCGGCTGCAACTTCTGGGCGGGAGAATTCTGGTGGGGGTAATTCACCGCGACGCAGCATTTCTCTGACTTTTGTACCTGAGAGGTGAATGCGTTCTTCTGGTCTGCTGGGACTGGTTTTAGTGGTCGCCATTTGCTTGGTACGTGTGCAGTAGAAGGCGTGTTCAAACTTCATCGGTACAATTCCGATTTCACTTGGCTCAAATTCATCAAAGATGTATTGAGCATCATAAGTGCCATAATAATCGCCAACGCCAGCATGATCTCGTCCGACAATGAAGTGAGTACAGCCGTAGTTTTTGCGAACTAAAGCATGGAAGATTGCTTCACGGGGGCCAGCGTAACGCATAGCGGCTGGGTTAATTGCTAAAATCACCCGGTCTAGAGGATAGTAATGTTCTAGCAAAATTTCATAGCAACGCATCCGCACATCAGCTTGGATATCATCTTCTTTGGTTGCCCCAACCAATGGATGTAAAAATAGACCATCTACAGTTTCTAAAGCACACTTTTGAATATATTCATGAGCGCGGTGGATGGGGTTGCGAGTTTGAAAACCAACAATTGTTTTCCAGCCTTTTTCTTTGAATAACTGACGTGATGCTGCGGGGTCAATTTGGTAATTGGGGAAATAGGGGTGAGGATCACGTTGTAAAAGCCAGATATCACCAGCAAGATTGATTGAACCTTGGTTATAAACTACTTTTACCCCTGGATGTTTTGCGTCATCGGTGCGGTAGACATTAACAGCTTCGCGGGTTTTGTCGTAGTGATATTTTTGGGTGAGTTGCAAAACACCAATATACTCACCTTGAGGGTTATCTAAACGGATGTAATCGCCTTCCTGGAGGGGAGCAGCGACTTCTTCTGTTACCGAAAGGGTAATTGGAATTGACCATACCAGACCGTTAGCGAGACGCATTTCTGTGACCACGCGATCGTAGTCTGACTGATTCATAAAACCAGTGAGTGGACTAAAAGCACCGATCGCAATCATTTCTAAATCAGAAACCGCACGCTCATCTAATTGCACGCGAGGCAAAAATCCCGCCTTAGAGAGAAACTCTTCTCTTTGTTCCGGTGTAGCGATGCGATTTACTAACTCTCCACCGTGGGGCGCAATAACATCTTGATGGTGACTCAACGTAATTCCCTCTTAAGTGATAATTGTTATTGTTACAAACTATGTACTAACTTATCAAATACTGGTACAGAGAGTAAAAATACTTTGGCGATCGCGTACTGGGTATTTAAAAAATCTGATCAAGCATAGCTTTGCGCCCCTACCAAATTATTTGTATCGTTATTAAAGTTTGACAAGCTAACGATTTAACGGTGTCCAATTACCAGACGGAACAAACGCCGCCCAATAATAGGGTTCCTGATATTCTTGAGAATTGAGCATTTCTAACTGTGCAGCCCGCAAAGCTTCATGTCTACCTTGACCGGCTTGTAAATTTTGATAGTACTTCACCATTAAATCTTTAGTCGCCGCATCATCAACTTGCCACAAACTTAAAACTTGAGTTTGCGAACCAGCAATTACCAAAGCACGACGCAAACCATACACGCCATCACCAACTTTCACATCACCCTTACCAGTTTCACAAGCCGACAGCACAACTAATTGATTAGAACGCAAATCTAAACCAGCGATTTCTAACGCTGTCAACACACCATCATCATTACCGTTTTTAACTTGATTGCGTTTGTTTGCACCAGCTAAGGCTAAACCAGAACGCAACAGTGGATTTTCCACTTCTAAAATCTTCGGTTGACGTGGTGTTAATTCCAGGACTTACGCAACTGGCACAGGCGATCGCTAAATTTTAGTACGGATGTATTGAATAACGACACCACGAACATAGGGCGATCGCCAATAAATAGTATTGTAGTACTATAAAAATTGAC
>JAGKSW010000090.1 GCA_018993265.1 Nostoc sp. TH1S01 | reverse complement strand
TGTACTCTATTTCTTAACCATCATAATTTTTGGCTTTTCTATTCTGTGTAATCTCTGTGTACTTCAAGTTGAAGTGCGGAATGTGGGTTGAATAGCCTTCGCTAAATAATTTCTAATCAAGTCAACAGTTTCTACCGAGAAATTGCCGCCTAAAAATACAAAGGCTAAACTAGCAACTCCAAGGAATAAGGCTAACACTCTACCAAAACAACCTGGATTTATTTCAATAAATCCTAACTTTGATTGTCCTAAAACAGAAATTACTAAGAAAACAATTCCAAGAGTTAAAAATATATTTGATAAAGTAAAACTTGCCATTTTAATTCAGTCAATTATCTTTGATATAAATATATTTATTATAGCCATAATTAATGGAACTTGCTGTTATAAATACTGACAAAAATTAGAATTTTGCTGGCTATTTAATATACCCCAAGATTGATTTGGGGAAGCGATCGCCCTCAACCTGTCTCTGCGTTTTATAATGTAGTAAGCATGTATTAATCGCTGATTACCTGACTAACACAGCAAAATGATCAAGATTCAGGATTTTAGTAGACTTTGTGTGCAGTTTAAGTTTAAAATACACTAAATCGAGAGGAATAGTGTGTATTTATAGAAAGCGCCCAAAAAGCTAGTCAAGAGTTGAGTTTAGCAGTAAATACAGCCCCAGAGCGATCGCCACAGACTGTTCCTCAAGAATCCCACAAAAATATTTTCAAAAAGCTGAGAGGTGGATTCTTGCTGGTTTTGGGATATTTACTATCCCCTTTATGTTGGTGGAATGACCTTTTATTCAATCTACCCATTGCTTACTTTTTTGGGTACTTATGTAGTTTACTTTCCCCGAAATTGCTCATACCTTGTTCCATCGTGGGTTATTGGCTGTCTAATGTTGTGGGAATTCTCTTGATGCAATATGGTTCTAAAGATATCTTTCAAAAAGATTCTCAAGAACACAGCCTCAAAAAAGAACTGTTATCAGGGTTAGTTTCTTCAACAATTTACACTATCGTAATTATTTTACTGATTCAGTTGAAGATACTAGAAGCACCTGTATTATTTGCCAAGAGTTAATGATGAATTTTCATCTAGATAACTCAGGAGTCAGATTTATATTTATGAGTTTTAACTCCTGATTTACTACTTATAAGCTTTAAGTAATTCACTAAAATCCCAGATTTTTGGATTTTCTTTACCTATAACTAATGGTAACTTACCATTCCATTTTTCGATAGCTTGTTTTTGCAGTAATTCAGGAGTTAAACCATCACGCAGTAATCTATTAGTTTCCGCCTCACCTCTGGCTAAATTAACTTTTGCTTCTGCTTCTTTTACTGCTTTCAACGCTAAAAACTCTGCTTTTTTAGCTTCTTGTTCAGCAATTTGCTTTGCTTCTACAGCCTCACTAAATAGCTCAGAAAAATGAACATGCACTAAAGAAATATCATCAACTGCAATATGATAGCTACGTAAGCGAGTAGTTAAGGCTTCGTCTAACTCGAATTTGACGGCTCCTCGTTTAGTAATAATTTCTTCCGCAGTATACTGGGCAATAATCGCTTTGAGAACTTCTTCAATTGCTGGATTAATAATGCAGGAAATGATATTTTGTTGATTACCAATTTGTTGAAAAATAATATTGGCTTCTTCAGGTATTATATGCCAGTTCAAAGCCACATCAGTGAACACATCTTGTAAATCTTTAGAAGAAGTTTCAGTAGATATTTCCTGTTTCTGCACACGCACACTCAGCTTTTCAACTGTATTCACTACTGGGATAATTAAATGAAGTCCTTCTCCTAATATTTGCTCTTGTACCTCACCAAACTTCATTAATACGCCACATTCACCTGCATTCACTATCACGCAAGGCGTAAGAAAAATAGTGATTAAAAATAAAAGCGCAGTCAATTTACCAGCACTGTTAAAAGCTTTATTGTTTTTCATCTTCATCTATAAAATCCACTAGTCTGGAGTAGAGTTAAAAGGCTCTTTTTTGTGCTGCCAACTAGTGGCTAATAATTAAAATACACTAAATTGATAGGAAAATAGTTTTTTAGGACTGAACAAAAGTATGCCATAGCCGTGTCGGCTAAACAAGCTTAGAGGATATCTGCGATCGCCAACAGTAAGTTCAATGAATGCAGCATCTTTCAAGCCTTCTGAATTCTGGGATATGTATTTCACTCAACATCAGGTATCATGCAATCTGTCTAGCCTATTAGTAAACTAGTAGAGTTGTTTGGTTACGGGGGATGGAAAGATGAGAGTTTGGATTGCTTGCTTTGTGCTATTGTTCGCCTTGGCAGAACTGTTTGACTGGTTACAAGAATTTTCTCTGCCACTACCCATTTATATTTTAGGTGGGGCATTTTTAGCAGTTGCTTCTAATTATGACAAGATTGTAGGTTTTTACTTCAGTGATACATCAATTGCGGCATCACTCGAAACACAACAACCACAATTAGATGTATCAACTCCACCCTTAGCCTCGATTTCTCATGCTGTTGAGGATGTGCAGAAACCGGAGAACCAAGCTTAGTCAGTTTCGATCAGAACTGTGACAGCAGCGATCGCAATTAACATTTCATCGTTTTTATCATTGAGAGAGGGAATAGCACGTCCCTGAACCACCATTCCGCCAGATTCGACAGTAATAGTTTTGCGTCCAAAGGGTAGTACTGCGAGAACCTCGTCTGTTCTCACTTGTTCGGGATAAGGTACTGCTACTTGCACTTCCACAATCATCTCATTGGGATCATTCAAACCAGCCACTTCCCAGACTCCTGGTAAAGCATTATGCGCGATCGCATTTCGGATTGCTCTTGCAGCTGCTACAGTTGGTTCCTGTCCATGTTGATCTACACCCATCCCCATTTCAATAACTAAACGTTTACGCTCCACAGTCACCTCCTGGAAAATAACTAAATTAAATCACAACAAAACTAACAAATAATTACTTAACAAAAAACGAAAGAATGATTTTGGAGGGGGTTTGGGGGACGCAACCGTCCCCCAATCGGGGGCTTGGGGGAGAATCCCCCAAATCTTGCTCATTGTCTAATAGGTAGAGCAGAAATTGATAAATCAACTCTCATCACATTAACTGAACCGTATTGCTCCATAAGGATGTATTTAAAACCCTTACACCCACACACCCTTAAACCCCTACACCCATTCTCAAAAAAACCTTTCTCCGTAATTCCTGTTAAGGGCAAAACAATGTATCACGCGTGTCTCGTCCTGTAGTGGGATTAGTACCTTTAGCCACCTTGCATAACTTTTTTTGTTCATCTGGACGCAGCAGAACATCAGTAAAATCTGCTCCATCAATAATTGCGCCGTCAAATTTGGCATTAGCCGCAAACGCACCTTCTAAAATTGCATTAGTCAAATTTGCTTTAATTAGACGTGCTGAATCTAACGTGGCATTTGTCAAGTCAGTTCCCTGTAAATTTGCTGACTCTAAATTTGCCGCAAAGAAACTTACACCACTCAAGTTACTATTGCTAAAGTTACTTTGACGGAGATTAGCTTTGGTAAAGCTAGAATCTGTTAAATCACGTCCCGAAAAATCAGCTTCTATCAATATTTCTTTGTTATATTCGAGTGCTAAAGCTGTGGGCGTATAACTAAAAGTGGCTGTGACGCTAAACACTGCCCACAGCAATAAACTGAGTATGCTTGCCCAAATGCGATCGCTTAACCTAGAATTCATCGTACTTTTCACCAATGGCGAATCATCCTCCATCTCATTATCTCGATATTGGTCAACAAGGTGAAGATTTAGTTACACAATGGTTACAGTCTAACGGTTGGTTGATTCTACATCGGCGTTTTTCTTGTCGTTGGGGAGAAATTGATATTATTGCTCAATATCAAAGGGGAGAAGGGGGACAGAACTCAAAACTCAGCACTCAGCACTCAGCACTCAGCACTCAGCACTCTACACTCGCTTTTGTCGAGGTAAAAACCCGCAGTTCAAGTAATTGGGATGCAGGCGGAAGAAACGCTATTACCCCGCAAAAACAGGCGAAACTATTGCGTACAGCAGAAATGTTTTTAGCTGAACATCCCGAAAAAGCCGACTATCCCTGTCGCTTTGATGTGGCTATTGTGGGTTATCAAAAAATCTCAAAATTACCAACTAAACTCGCATCAGCCCAAGATGCTCTATTTAGTTCATTAGTTGCGGGATACGAATTTCGTCTGGAAGAATATATTCCAGCCGCTTTCGATTGATAAATTCACTGATTAAAGTGAGGGCGAATCATAATTGATAACAAATGAAATATCTTTGTTAGCAATTAACAGAATCTTGCCAATCGCCCTCACCATAAACAGTTTCACGCTAGGGTTTCTGGACAGTAACCTAATCCACGAACAAACTGTTGGCGGAATGCTTCAATTTCTTCTCTCTCTGGGCTACCATGAGAGACGATCGCTACTTGATAGCGGCGCATTACGTCTACTGGACACTGGCCAGCTTCCAAACTCCAAAGTGCCATTTGTACACGCATAGGTGGCTCATAGCAAATTCCTAATTCATTCAGGAATGCTCGAAAATCTCCATCCTGTTGCGCTGAGATTTGACCTTTAAGTTTGATCCTAACCACCCAGCCATCTATTTGATGAATCACTGTAACGAAAGAGACTGGTAACTGGGGCGTGGCGTGCAGATGTTGAACGACCCTCAATGTTAGACTGGCATTTGCCAGATAATACAAATATTCCATGTTGGTGCTTGGGATCAAAGCCAATCCTACACTTCTATCATCCTCAATAGATTAAATTCTCGGTAGGGTAGAAGCCCCCGTCTTTGAATGGGGAGTTTTACCCAATTTATGACTCATCATTAGGTATTACTTAATGATGTCAGTTTAAAAACTCGATGAATGAAATTGTGTTTTTCTTAGACAATATCAAAGAAGCGCGTACAACCTAGCATAACTTGCAATGGAGACAGCAATAACAAAAGGAAATTTTAATAAAGTTACTACTGCCGGAGTAGAAGACCTACAGTTAGATTGTTCATTAACTGCGTATGACTACGTACTTCCTCCAGAACTAATTGCCCAAAATCCGGCAGTTCCTAGAGATAGTTCTCGGTTATTAGTAGTCAACTCTGCTACCACAGGTAACAATTCATCGCCACTACACCACATCTTCCGCGATTTACCGGAACTCCTGCGTCCTGGTGATTTGTTGGTGATGAACAATACAAAAGTTATCCCCGCCAGACTTTACGGGAATAAATCTACAGGTGCAGAAATTGAAGTATTGCTGTTAGAAGAACGGCAAAATAACTGTTGGTTAGCTTTAGTCAAACCAGGAAAGCGGTTTAAAACAGGCTCACAGATTATTTTTTCTAGTAAAAGCTTAGACAACAATTCCCCCACTCCCCAATTAACCGCTACAGTCTTAGCAACTGATGCGGCGACTGGCGGGCGGTTGTTGCAATTTGATGTACCGCCAGGAAAATCTTTAGTAGAACTGTTAGATAAATTTGGTGAGATTCCTTTACCGCCTTATATCACTACCACAGCAGCAGCTGACGAACAATATCAAACAGTCTATGCCGAACAACCAGGTGCGATCGCTGCACCTACGGCTGGGTTACACTTTACTCCAGAATTACTCGAAAAATTGCGCGATCGCAATATCCATCAAGCATTTGTAACGCTGCACGTTGGTGTTGGCACATTTCGCCCTGTGGAAGTGGAAGATGTTACCACCCACGAAATGCACGAAGAATGGATTGAAGTTCCTGCTGCCACAGTAGAACAAATCCGTGCCACTAAAGCTGCTGGAGGCAGAATTATTGCTGTCGGCACAACAGTAGTACGCTCTTTAGAAGGCGCAGCCCAGTCTGGCGAGTTACAACCATTTTGTGGCAAAACCAACTTATTTATTTACCCTGGCTATCAATGGCGAGTTGTAGATGGATTAATTACTAACTTTCACCTACCACGTTCGAGTTTGCTAATGTTAGTGAGTGCTTTAATTGGCAGACAAAGATTATTGCAAATATATCAAGAAGCGATCGCCGCCCGATATCGTTTCTATTCCTTTGGTGATGCCATGCTCATTTTGCCAGAAGGGAAATAAAAGTCTGAAGTCTGAAGTCTGAAGTCTGAAGTCTGAAATTTGAAGCTTTCATCTCTAACCCCTAGCCCCTAGCCTCTAACCCCTAATCATTGTAATTTTCTCTGCCGTAGTGGGTACTCTGACATATAGGATCTCACTACAAATACAGGCTGCCATTTATGTATAAACAGCATCAAATTCGTCAGTGGTATTGCTGCTTTTCTAGCGTGGCGTTTCACCAAGTTATTAATTGGCGGAAGTCGCAGCTGAGAATTATCTCAGCTGCCTCGGCGTTTTTGGTGTTGGCTGCACCATCAGTAATCGATTTACCAGGAAGTCGGTTACTTGCAGAAAATGTCATCTCTCAAGATTTGGACGCAGCTATTTTTTACCAAAAAGGAGTGACGTTATATAACCGCAAAGATTTAGAAGGTGCAGAATCTGCCTTTCGCCAAGCATTAGAACATGATCCCAATATTGGGATGGCGCGAAATTATTTGGGGAATATTCTTTTAAGACAAAATCGCTTAGATGCAGCCGTGCAAGAATATGGCGAGGCGATTAGAATGAACCCCAATCAAAGTGAGGTTTATTACAACTTAGGGTTAGCGTTACAACGACAAGGACAAAAAGAAGCGGCTGTCACTGCTTACCGCCAAGCTATAGTTATAGATCCGAAAATGGCAACCGCCCAGTATAACTTGGGTGTAGTGCTACATGAATTAGGACAACAGCAAGAAGCGATCGCAGCTTATCAACAAGCGGCTAATCTAGATAGCAGTAATGAGAGTGCCTTTTTTAACTTAGCGATCGCCCTGCAAGAACAAGGAAAATTAGAAGATGCGATCGCAGCTTACCGTCAAGTTATCCAACTCAACCCCAAAAATACTGTCGCCTACAATAATATGGCTGGTTTGCTTGTAGTTCAAGGGCAGACGGCTGAGGCAATTAATGTTTATAAACAAGCCATTCGCCAAGACTCTAAAGATGCCGTCGCATACCATAACTTAGGCATCACTTTATACAACCAAGGCGAACTCAAAAAAGCTAATGAAGCCTTGAAAAATGCTCTGAAGAACTACCGCACACAAGGTAACACTGAACAAACTGCCAAAGTTGAACAACTAATGCAGCAAATTGCCCAGCAAATTGCCCAACAGAAATTACAAGAACAACAACAACGTCAAGCTGGTAAAAATCCTGCACCAACTGAGAATGTAGCGACACCAGAACAACCCACCCCAGCAACACCAACAGAAACTCCAGCCAAACCCGGAGATGTGCCGGTTTCTTTTGGACAAGAGAGTAAATAAAAGTATGAAGTGTGAAGTTTGAAATATGAAATTTATACTTCAGACTTCAGACTTTATACTTCAGACTTGTTTCTGACTAAATGGCATTTCCGCATTAATGGCAGCAATTTCCTGCTGTTCTAGTTGATTGACTTCTTTAATATATGGAAGTAGAATTTGCGCTAAACGGTGATTGTAAAAGCGATGTAGGCTGTAATTGGGTGTAGCCGGAAACCCCCGCCGTTTTTTGTGCCTGCCACCCGCACCGGGATCGAATAATTGGATATTATTAGCGATCGCCCACTCAATTGGTGTGTAATAACAAGCATCAAAATGCAGACAATCGATTTCTTGAAAACTTCCCCAATAACGTCCATACAATCTCTCATCTTTATAAAGGCAAAAAGACATCCCCACAGGGTGACGATTGTCATGTTCGCTATAAGCGGCAAAAAACACCACTCGATGGCGATAATCGGCGTGTAGTTGTTCAAAAAATTGTTTTGTTAAATACTTGCTGCCCCACCAGCCAAACTTATCACAAGTATCGGCGTAAAATTGGTACATCAAGGGAAACAAAGATTTAGGAATTTCATCACCAGTAATTGCTTGTAGCCTTAAACCCGCCTTCTCTACAGCTTTCCGTTCTCGCTTGATATTCCGGCGCTGATTGGCGTTGAAAACTGCTAAGTAATCATCAAAATTATTAAATCCGGTATTTTCCCAGATGTAGCTGTGGTGCAACCAAGAACTAAACCCATTGCGTTCCAGAACTGGCCGCCATTCGGGATCAACGTAAAGAAAGTGACACCCAGAAATGCGGTATTTATTGCAGAAACTGTCAATTTCATGCACCATCATGGCGGTGATTTCGTCTTCATCTTCTCCTGGCGCGATTAAGAAACGATAACCTTCAGCCGGGGTAAAGGGAGCCATACCCAAGAGTTTGGGATAATATTGCACACCGATGCGATCGCTTAATTCTGCCCATTGATGATCAAAAACAAATTCACCATAACTATGTCCTTTTAAATATAAAGGTGCAGCGGCAATCAAGGTTTTGTCTCGCCACAACGTTAAGTGATTTGGCAACCAGCCAGTTTTGTCTGTGGCACTATGGGAAGTTTCCAAATTTTTTAACCATTGCCACTCCAAAAACGGAGTTTTCAAGGGCAGTGCTAAAGCATCCCAGGCACTTTGGGGGACTTCAGCAATTTTGTTAATCCAGGCAACAGAATAGCGCGGCTTAAGTTGTTCCACCATCTTTTTCCAGGATGAAGTATGAAGTCTGAAGTGTGAAGTTTGAAGTTTGAAATATGAAAAATAGAAATTACGCACTCAAAAATAAGTTATGTCAGGCTGTTGGTTATTAGTTTTAGATCCAAGCGCGATCGCTGGATTATGGTAATCAATCAAACGTGAATGCCTGAAAACTCATACCCATATTTAATTATTTTTGTCAATGTATAAGTTTGATAAAAATCAATTTCATAGTTCATACTTCCTACTTCACACTTTTCTTAGTCTAATGTCCGTTGCACCTGATAGTGTAAAAAGACTTCTTGCTCAACTTGTTTAACTTCCAGAAGCTTGAGCCGCGGAGCTAAATTTGCTAAAAATCCCTGCCCTTCTACTGGTGTGGGTGCTGTTGTACCGCCCAAAATCAAGGGGCAGACAGTCAGCCAAAATTCGTCTATTAAATCTGAGTTAACCATAGAAGCTACTAATTGGCCGCCACCTAAGACCGCTAGGCGTGTTATATGTATAGATGCCAGATGCTGTAAAAAAGCAGTAGTGTCAATTGTTCCTGTTGAGGTTTCAAAAACAAAAATCTGTTCAAAAAATTCTGAGCGTTCTTGCCAAATAGTTGCTCCCACTGTGGTTGTCAATAACCAACGTGGGATAGGCTGGTTAAAAAACTTGATTTCCGGATGAAAATCCGCAGAGTGTGTAATGACTATATGAACCGGCTGGGGGCTCTTCCCCTCTTTTAATCGATGTTGCAGCAGTGTTGGATGTGATACGGTAAGTGTCGTACCGTAAGCACGGAGAGTACCAGCACCTAATAGAACGGCATCAGAGGCAGCGATTTGTGCTTCTAAGTGTGCTTTATCAGCCCCGGAGCCAAATCGAGCAGGCGATCGCCTAAAATCTGCTATTTTGCCATCTGCACTCATTGCCAAAACTACTGTGGTATGAGGACGATGTTGCGCCATTGGGTTGGTTTGATAGTCTGAGGATTTTTCTTGCTAGTGTGTTGATTGTAAAAAATCTTTGCACAGCAAGCTACTGTTTACCAATTTCATTACTGTATTTTTATGCAACATAAGTCGCAATTACATCTAGCCCATAAGAGTTTTGGTATACCGTATTTCTTTTTGTGCATTCGATGTTTGATACTGTTAGAGGTTGTTAACAAAACTCTCTCAACGTAAAAAAATGTCTCATTTAGCTAATCTAATTGCATATCGTTTGCTGTTGTGGTTTGCAGATGTGAAGTGAGACACCAGATGGCTAAGTTCCGTCAATCGTCCTTTAGACGTATTTTAGTAACAAGAATTTTGCTGCTGTTTGTCCCAGTGTTATTGCTGGGAGAACTTGTCGCTTTAAATAAAGCACGTTCTAGCCTACTGAACACTGCGCGCCAAAATCTGACAGAAAGTGCTGTTCTCAAAGGTGAGAAAATAGTTAATGAGATTGCTACTCTCAAAACCAGTTTATTAATTGCTAGTAAAACATCAGTACTGCGATCGGGTTCCGAGGATGAAGTACAAAAGTTTATTAATCAGGTAGTACAAGAATTACCTTCCTACGTTGAGTGTTCACAATTATCTGATCTGCAAAACGGCGACATCATTGCTAGTAGTTGTGGAGACAAAGCAATTAGAGAACCGAAATTGCCTTTTGTCGCTGACAATCAAGTTGAAATCAATGCTGTACTACCGCCCAAAGCAGGTACAACTGGTCAAAGAGAGACAGAAAATCAGCTGCAAATGGTACTCTCTGCCCCTGTTTACAGTCAACATGGGCAACTAAAGTATATTTTAAGTATGCAGTCGTCACTGTACAAGCACACCAAAAATCATCCAGGCTCACTTACAGGTTCAACACTGGTGATTGCTGACGATGGCACAATCCTCGCGCACCCCATACCAGAGCGGATTAACAGTAATATTCAAGAATACCCTGATGCCTACAGATTACAAAGCATTATTCAAAATGCTATGACAGGGCAAAGTAATTCTGTCAACTTATCGTTTCAAGAGGGTAAAGAATTAGTTGCTGGCTATAGTGTAATTAGCAATCCGATCGCCAAACAGCCAGAAAAATGGATTATCTTAGCTGTTACCAGTGTAGATAATGCACTGTTTGGTTTAGAAGAAATTAAACTGATTTTAATAGTGCTGACCGTGGGTTTAATTGGTGCAACTTTGTTGGCATCGTTATACTTGGCTCCTTACTTGGCCGGCCCTGTGGAAGAATTACGAGATTATGTGCTGAATATTCACAGTCATCATGCAGCCCAAACAGTACCACAGACTTTCAAAATTCGTGAGTTTAACCAACTAGCACAAGCAATTGACCAAATGTTTGACAGGCTGAAAGCTTGGGCGGAAGAACTAGAAATTGCTTGGAAAGAAGCCAAAACTGCCAACCAAATCAAAAGTCAGTTTTTGGCTACAACTTCTCATGAGTTACGTAACCCCCTCAATATCATTATTAATTGCGTGCGCCTGGTGCGAGAAGACATGTGCGATAGCCGCGATGAAGAAATAGAGTTTCTCAAACGCGCTGACGAAACCGCTATTCATTTGCTAGGCATTATTAACGATTTACTGGATATTTCTAAAATTGAAGCAGGTAAACTTTCGGTAGTTTCAGTTCCAATGGATTTGCGACAAACACTGTTGGAGGTGATTAATATTCAATCAGTGAATGTGCAGCAAAAAGGCTTACAGTTAAAAACTATGTTGGGTGATGAGCCAATTCCAGTCAAGGCAGATGCAGCCAAACTGCGCCAAGTATTGATTAATATTATTGGTAATGCGACTAAGTTTACTGATGAAGGCAGTATTGCGATCGCCACCAAAATTGAACATGACAAGAGCAATTCTCAAGTCATTGTTTCTATAAAAGATACAGGTTTAGGTATTGAACCTGCCCAACAACATAAATTATTTCGTCCTTTTGTGCGCGTAGATGGTAGTTCTACACGTAAGTTTGATGGTACAGGATTGGGTCTAGCAATTTCTCGCAACTTAATTGAACTGATGGGTGGTAGTATTACCCTAGAAAGTGCAGGTCTTTATCAAGGGACAACTGTCAAAATTACTTTGCCACTGATTAGAGAGAATGGTGAAAACGTAAAAACCACCTCTGAAGCGGAGAAAATGACAGAGGTAAACCCTTGTTCTCAGACTCAAGAAACAAAATCTCATGAAGATAATTATCCCCTACCATTAGTAGAAAACACCTTCAAAAGTTAAATTTCTATTTTGGTACTATGGATACCAAGTTGCCGTAAAAGATAGTAAGCTAATCGTCATTGAAATTGCACCATATTCATGGTAATAAAAGCGGCAAACCCTCTCCCCTGCGGCCTCAAAGTGCAAATTAAATGCTTAACAGCTTAACCAGGGGTGGGAGTAGGAATACTATTTCTGAAAGCAATTTAGTATGAGAATATACTTAACCTTTTATTCTATTTTTCTTAACCTCTAAAGTAACTTCAAAGTTTATTTAAGTGATATTGCCACATATTTCCTTTTGAGCTTTGGAGCTTGGTCTGATGAAATCAACCCAATACTTAGGCATTGCTAGTTTTGCGATCGCCTTATCTTTGGCTAATGTTGAAGTTAAGCCAACACAGGCGGCGGTATTTAATTATAATTTCACTGCTGATGTAACCTCTGGTACTAATCCTGGTCAATATTTTGGTTCATTGAGATATGATGACACTAACTTAACTGGCGTTGGGGCAGAAAATCTAGATGTCAGCAATGGGTTACTATCTGTTGTGTTTGATTATCTGGGTACTCGTTATACAGCAGCTGATGATTTTGATTTCCCCGCCGGAATTGCACCCATAGTTAGCTTTAACAATGGTAATTTTGTCGGACTCAGCTACTTAGTAGAAGATCAGTTTTTCATTGGTGATGCTAATGATTCCTCAACTGGCGGAAATCGATTTTATAGTATTGTCAGTGCTGACTTGACATCAACCATAGAAACAGGTACAGTGACCTACACTAAAGTTCCCGAACCATTGGCGCTTGTAGGAACAGCGATCGCTACAGCTACCGGATTTTGGGTAAATCGTAAGAAAAAAGCATCGGTAACACAATAAAAAAGTAGGGTGGCTAGAATCATCGCCACCCTAATCAATAAAACTCCTGCTACTGAAACTTACAGCGTTTTTCACTCAAATGAGGTACATTCATCTAGTCTCTAGCCTCTAGCCTAAGCGCCTCTATCCCCTATCAACTTGTACTGCACTCAACCGGAAAATGCTGTATCTAGACAAATCTGCCATTAGAGTTGCGGCGTTGGATACCAATTACCGATGGACGAGGAGCGCCTTGGGGTTGACCTTGAATATTGCTAGGCCAACTACTACCACGGGGAACAGTACGAGTCTGATTGAATAGCGTACCATCCAAAGCCAGCATTTCTATTGAGCGGCTGAGAATTGTCCCATCATTAATTGGGGAATCTTCACCAGGATGCTGGACGGAAATAATCAGTGTATCGCCCACAAAAGTCGGCCCTGTCATTTCACAACGCACAGGCCCTTGAGCAAACGGAAAAACTTTTCCCGCATCAGGCCCACTGGTGGGGATAAAGAACAGCCAATTATTACCAAACACACCCGTAAAACTGGAGATATTACCAGTACTTGTGTGATTGATAGTTGTTGGATTACCAGCAGCACCAACGTTGAAACCGTTATGGGTACCGGTGGACATATCCGTTACGCCCCAAACGTTGGCTTGATTATCAAATACTAGGTTGTCTATACTGGCAAAACCAGCACCATCTTCTGCTCCGGCTTCACCACCTTGAGCAAATCTTTGCCATCTAAAGGTGAGTCCAGTGTTATCAGCACTGTCTTCAATGATTTTGTACAGTCCGCCTGACTGTTGAGTAGCATTAACATCGGCGCTTAACTTAGCCACTTGGAAAATGCGAGAATCAGGATAACCGTCACTTCCAGGCGCACCATCAGTATAGGCAATGAACACTTCTCTGCGATTGATAGGATGTATTTCCAAATCTTCTGGGCGGGCGGTAGGAGTTCCCCCAATTAAGTTAGCCGCGAGGAACGCATCGCAGAGAACCGCACCTTGGCTAGTATAGAAATCTTGGAGTGTTCTACCTTGATAATCTGGTAAGGCTGTAGCTTCGTTAGTGCGATCGCAATTAAATGCTCCACCATTAACAGTTTGTCCAGCCACACCATTACGTCTAGGTAGTGGTAAACGACCTTGATTTTGTGCTATACCACGCGCCGCAAATTCTACAGATGAAATTACAGAAGGGGAGAGCGGGTTTGTGGGGGTATTGAGCCGTAAGGGTAGCCATTGACCTGTACCATCTGGATTGTAACGAGCTACATAGAGAGTACCACTTTCCCACAAATTGCTATTTGCTTTACTGGTGGGTGAAGTCACAACAGCATCACTAACAAATTTCCATGTGTGTCCACCGCGTCGATCATCACCCATATAGGCAACTAATTTTTTCCCAGTTTCCACACGCATAGTAATGTTTTCATGGCGGAAACGACCCAATGCTGTATGTTTACGGGGACGGAAATTGGGATTAGCAGGATCAATTTCTACCATCCAGCCATATTTTTCGCCAATTAAACCAAACCTTTCGCCAGTTGTTTCAGGGGTGTAACCTGTTTGAGAACCATTAGGTTGGACTGCTTCTGTCACACCTACAAAAAAGGCAGAACCACCTTGGAAGTTTTCTTCCGCAGATAAGATTGTTCCCCAAGGTGTTGTACCACCAGAACAGTTGAACCCAGTACCAATAATTCTGTTACCCAATCCATCAGCATTTACACTTTCAAATACTTGGGTTGCTGCTGGGCCAGTACCATATAAATAATTTTGGTCGCCTTGTTGATAGCTAAGGGTTCCCCAGCTAGTAACGCTTTGATATCTATCGGTTCTTTGGCGGTTGATTCCCAAGCCAGATAAACCATGAATCCGACGATTTCGGGGATCTCTAACTACGGTAAAACGTCTAGCAGAGTTCCGGCGAGAGATGCGGACAATGGAACCGCCTACGTTGTATAAAAATTCTCCATCTAGTTCCACACCTCTGGTTGCTGGTAAAGATCGACCAATGACTGGTGGAAATGTTGTTGGTAGCCCTTGAACATCAGCAGGTGCTTCTGGTGCTAACCCAGAAAAGGGAAAACCAACATATTCATGATTAACCCACAAAAAACCTTCATCCTTGGTTCTGCCGAGAGGAATGAAACCAGTGTAATCGCAGTTGTAACCAAAATATTCATCAGGGTTGGGAAACACGCGATCGCCCCAACTGACGATGATGTAACACTCAAATTCTGGCGGTACAATCACATCATCAACAACATTGTAGTTAGGTAAATTGGGACTGCTAGAAGGTGCAATTACTTGTCCTTGTCCAATTCCGGTTGGTAAGAAACTAGGCTGAGTTTGATAAATCGGTAAAGGATGCGGTAAACGTACTGGTGTAAAGCTTAGTGGAGTTGTTGTTGCCTCGGCGACATTAGACAAACCTGTTAAAAGTTTGTCTCCCAATACAGCAGCCCCCGCACTGCCACCAAAAAATATAAGAAGTTGTCTTCGACTTAATGTAGACATCAAATTTTCCTCTGTTGTATCAGGAGAAATTTACTAGTAACCAACTCTTTTCCAAGCTGAAAAAATAACTCAAATTATGTGAGTTTTGTCAGTTTCAAACTTTAGTAAACCGACTTTAAAGCGTAGGTCAACACTGAGATTATCGTTAAAGTTTCACACCATATCCCAGATTTTACTTAACCTAATTACCAATAATTATTAGTAGGTTATATAATGGTTAACTTAAAATTATCACTATGTTTATAGTCATGCTTTCTGCTGTTGCTCATCAAAATATCCCCAACTTCTTGAAGAGGTTGGGGATTTGACATTTGATTAATAAACAACTAGCCTCTAGCCCCTAGCCTCTTTTATTGACTAGCTGCTGTAGTGGGGTTGAGGGGAATTAAAGGCTGGGTAGAAATTGCTTCTAATCCTACCGATCGCAAAATATCATCCCAATCTCGTACTAAAGTTAAATCATTGGGATAGGTAGCACGTAAATCAGCCAGAGTTTTTAATGTGTCATGCCAGTAACCATTTTCTGCATAGATGAAGACACGCTGTTTAGGTGTTGCTGTTTGTAATTTACTCGCTACTGTTGAGGGTACTTCGACGCGTTCAATCCAGCCACTAGCAATGGGATCACCACTGCGATCACCGTTGGTGGAATCACACAGTAGAGAAAAACGCCATTGATATTTCTTACCGAATTCTAACCCCGCAGCATCTGGAGGTAAGGTGTAGCTCATAATTCCAGTGTGAGCGGTGACGGGCAAAGTTTTGTCGAGTATTTCTTCCCCAGTTTCATCCCTGAGTAAAAACTCTGCTTGCTGTGCAGAGGTTTGGGGGACATTCACAAAAAAGGTCGGGCGATCGCTAATCGTTAATTCTACAGGAATTTGATTAGCTGCACTCTTGGGAGGTTTGGGTGGTAAGACTCCACTGATATTTTGCGGACTGCATTTTCCCCGTGCTGCACCTGCTTCTAAATTACGAGAACCACGAATTCCTGGAACTTTAAATCTCAATAGAGAACGGCGACGCGGGAATAATCTAGGTGTGGAACGTGGAATAGTTAGTTGAGCAATGCTATTAGTTGGCGTTGCAATTGTGGGGATTGTCCGCAGTAACAAATCTGGAATGAGCGTTAAGCCTAATGTAATTAATAATAAGTTTTTGTTGAGCATGTTTTTTACAATATGTATGTTTTGATTAATGACTATTTCACAGGATTTAAAGTTTCATTTCGTGAATCTCTTCTGCCTAAATTTAGTGAATTTAGGATTAATCTAGCCTCAGTGAAAACACTATAGCACTCCGCAATCATTCAAGAATAACGAAATTCTCGGCTTCTTTGATAAATCGAGGGTTTGAATTTCTCGACTTTGTGACATTAATTTCATTTAGAAATATTAAATAACCAATGACAGAGTGAAGAAAAACAGGTAACTTGGACGCACATTAGCAAAATATTAGTTACAGCAAAAAATTATTACATCCAAATTCCTGGAGAAATAAGCTATTTTTTAACATTTACATTTTAGTTAATCGATAAAGAGGTAACGCCAATGGTCGGTCAAAATGCCAAACTCCGCAATTTACGTCAAACAGTTGTCACCATTGGAGGTACAGTGGTTGTCACCAGCGTAGCGATCGCGGGATTAATTTTGGGATTGCGAGAACTGGGAAGTTTACAGGGGATGGAGTTAGCTGCATTTGATTGGTTAATGCGATCGCGTCCCGACGAAGGGATAGACAATCGCTTTCTAATCGTTGGTGTGGATGATACCGATATTCAAACCCGCAAAGAATATCCCATTGAAGACGGTACAATGGCGCAGTTATTAACAAAACTCGAAGAACACGAACCGCGTGTGATAGGGATAGATATTTTGCGAGATGTGAAACAAGGCGCAGCCACAGGTCGTGCAGATTTAATGCAAATCTTATCAGACAACGAAAATATTGCGGCTGTCTGTGTCGTTAGCAAGACTGATTCTCCCGGTATCGCCGCCGCACCTGGAATTCCCGAAGATAGAGTCGGGGTTGCAGATTTTCCTGTAGATGCTGGTGGTACAGTCCGTCAAGGTATGATTATTTCCGTTCCCAAAGTTTCCAAATTGCCAAAACCCAGCGAACATATCTGCAATATCGCCGACCCAGAGAACCAATTACCATCGCTGAGTTTTCAAATGGTGGTACGTTACTTAGCCACCCAGGGAATTGAACCACAACTAACAAAATCTGGGGAATTACAGTTAGGTTCCACCGTTCTTAAACGCTTAACACCAAAATCGGGTGGATACAATAACATCGATACATCAGACTACCAAATACTACTAAACTATCGTTCTGCCAAAAATGCCGTCAAGCAAGTATCACTCAGTGATGTTCTAGCAGATAAAGTTGACCCAGCTTTAATTAAAGACAAAATTGTGATGATTGGCTACACCGCCCAAATTGTCAAAGATACCTTTTACACACCTTATAGCGCGGGGTCAGCTGATAGCCAAAAAATGCCAGGGGTGGTAGTTCACGCCCAAAATGCTAGTCAGATATTAAGTGCAGTTTTAGATAAACGACCTTTATTTTGGTATTGGAACGAATGGCAAGAAGGTTTATGGGTATTTGCTTGGTCATTAGTAGGCGGATTTTTAGCTTGGCGAATTCGTAAACCTTGGCTGTTGATATTAGGGGGAGGCGTAGCGATCGCTGTATTATTAGGTAGCACTTATATCATCTTTCTCCACGCTGGCTGGATACCTTTAGTACCTCCAGTTTTAGGTCTTTTGGGCAGTGCTGTTGCTGTTGTTTTAATAGACAGATATGCCGCCACAATTGTGAAAACAGTTAAAGGATTTCTCAAAATTAATATTGACATTGATGAAGACAAAAAAAATCAAGAAGTAGCTGCAATTACCGAAAGTGATTACTTTTTAGAATTACAACAAAAGGCTCAGGACTTGCGGGTTAAGGATAATTATCAAGATTTACCAGTCACAACTGTACCTGTTATCAATAACTTCGATCCTAATAATCTTTTACCTGAGACAATTATTACTCAACCTACTAATTTTGAACCAACAGAAATAGATTACTTACAGCAAGTCCGCGACAGACGCAACAAACTTAACTCCCAAGAAACTTTACTTCCTCAAAACCCAAACAATAGCTTAGAAATCACCACAACACCAGCAACAATTGAAGAACCAGACGAATTAGAGTACTTAGCAGATTTACAACGTCGTAGTAAAAAATTGAAAGAAAATAAATAATCATTATGAATTATCAAGAACCTAACCAACCATCACCTCAAAATATTCAATTAGATATCCTCGATTTACCTGACGAACAGCGACAACTGCTCAATTGGATAACTCGCCAGCAAAAAGTTAATTTATCGGAAGTCGCAAGCCATTTGAATACTACTGAAGAACTGGCACAACAGCACCTACATACGTTAATTACCCAAGGATTTATTCAACGGCTAGATGATAGTGGATTGATTTACTACCAACCCTACTTTCGGGAAAAAAAGAAAAGTAAGCTCAGTCAAAATATCTGGGATAAACTCTAAAAGTACTTAATAATTCAGGAGGAAGAATTCAGAATATAGAATGATTAATAAATCAAAGTTTTGCTAGACAGAAATTCTCATAGTCTCAAACTAAGGTTTATCATCTGAATACTTACAACTATATATATAGGACTCATAGTTGATTTTTGAAAAAAACTCAGTACAGTTTCTGTTCCCTGTTGCCCGTTCCCTGTTCCCTACCTTCACGAGTAAGTTCAGAAATCAAATCAGATTCCTATATTACGAGTCGTGATGCGTAA
>JAGKSW010000014.1 GCA_018993265.1 Nostoc sp. TH1S01 | reverse complement strand
CATCTTGCCAATCAGTAAATGGAAGGGATGAAAACGCCAGTCGTAATATTTGTGCAGTCGGGGCATCGACTGTTGGGTTAGGTAATGTAAGTCGGTTTGAAACTGCAATTGCTGTTTGAGCCTAGAATCCCCACCATTCAATGGTGGGGAGTATGTCAAAACGGTTTCATGACTACTACACCATAAGCTTCTGGGCAGAGATATTGATTGGCGGCGATGAGTAAATCGTTGGCTTCTTGTTGTTGAATGTGCAGGGGGTAGTTAAAGGCTGGTTCTAAATCACCGACTAATGATTGGTAGAAACCATATAAGCCACTGCGATCGCTTGGGGTTTCGTTACCAAAGATGAATCTGTTGGCTACACGTTTGCGAACACGGGCGATTTCTTTATCTGTAACTAACTCGGTTTGTAATTTGCGGATGTGTTGGGCGATCGCATCTTCGACGGCGGCTATGTTTTCGACTGCACATTTAGCAGAAATATAAAATGTACCTTGTAATAAGTTGCTCATATTGCTGACTGCGATCGAAGAAACTAATCCGCGTTCTTCTCGCAAATCTCTCACTAGTCTAGATGTCCTTCCATGTCCTAAAATTCCTGCTAAAACATCTAGGGCGTAAGTTTGGTTTAATTCAACTAATCCTGGAACCCGCCACACCATGACTATGCGTGCTTGCTGAAGACTTTTATCAACAAATTCTCGGCGCACAATTTCAGTAAACGCCGATTCGCTGTTGATTAGTAAGTGCTGAGTGCTGAGTGCTGAGTGCTGAGTTTTATGAATCTGTGTAAATCCTTCAGCAATAGTTTTAATTAATTGTTCTACAGGTAAATTGCCTACAGCTACAGCAGTAATCGATTGCGGTTGATACCAATCTGCATGAAAATCTCGCATCTGCTGGGGTTTCAACCCAGATACTACCGATTCTGGCCCCAATACTGGACGGCGGTATGGTAATACATCAAATGCCATTTCCATTGCACGGCGAAAAGTCCGGCGGTGGGGATTATCTTCAGAACGTCTGATTTCTTCTAAAACAACAGAACGCTCACGTTCAAAGGCATCATCGGGAATACTAGGATTAAATACCACATCTATTTGTAGTGGAGCCAGTTCGGCAAAATCTTGCGGCGCAGTAGTTATATAGTAATGGGTATAATCTTGGCTTGTAGCCGCATTAGTAACAGCACCCCGCTCTTCAATTCGACGTTCAAACTCACCGCTGGCAAGTCGCTCAGTTCCTTTAAAAATCATATGCTCTAAAAAGTGAGCCATGCCGTTAATAGCATCAGATTCTACAGCCGAACCAACTTTAATCCAGAGATTGAGGTTGACAACATCAATGGGCATTTGTTCTGCAATGATTGTCAAGCCATTAGGCAATCGGTGTAGTGTTGGGGAATTGAGACGAGGCGATTTTAAAAGAGTTGAGGTCATGGGTAGCGGTGAGTGAACAGCGTTCTTACTTCTTTATCTTATCTGCCACCCAAAAATATCTCGGATTGTTGCATTAGTCATTATATTCTCTTTAAAAATGAAAATAAACCTCGTTATTTTCTATTAAAAGCGATCGCCTAGATTCGTTAAATGTTAAAAATCAAAACACTAATCACTACCGACACAGCTAAACACTTTCGCACCATTCCATTTCTATAGCTGCTGTATAAGTATAATTATCAGGAAAGTATGTTACTTTTGTAATCCTAAAATTCTGATTTCGCCAAATAATATATTCTCCTAAGCTTGGCACTCTAGGTAATTTGATGATTTTAGCTTCTGTATCTTGTAATGCCTTGTCTGATTCGCATATGTTTGGAGGAATGCCATGAGCAATTACACGAATTTGAACCATTAACCAGATGCCACGGCAAAAATGCACAAAAGCTTGGAAATTTGTGGACTTTTGCAGCGGTATGAGTAAAACATCCAAAATTCTACATTTTTTTAATATCATGGTATCTCTTCCAAATTACATAAGAAAATTTCCGCATTTGGATAGATGATATCCACAATCTTATTTATCTAGGAGCTTGCTTGTTGCAGGCTATCAGCATTTTTTTTGCCATGAGGCAAGAGCTATAGCTCAATTACTGTTTGTAAGTAATCTAAAATTATGAATAGAAATATTAAGAAATATAAACTAAATATCAATGTCCAGTGCTGCTATTGACAAAAGTAAATCTCGTGTTGTGGTAATTGGTGCCGGTATTGGTGGATTGACGGCGGCGGCATTATTAGCCCATCGTGGTTACAGCGTTTTAGTCCTCGACCAAGCAATCGTACCAGGGGGCTGTGCTTCTACATTTAAACGTCAAGGTTTCACTTTTGATGTTGGTGCAACTCAAGTAGCAGGCTTGGAACCAGGCGGAATTCACAACCGCATCTTTTCTGAACTAGAAATTGATTTACCTGCTGCTACGCCTTGTGACCCTGCTTGTGCAGTTTATTTACCTGGAGAAAACACACCCATCAATGTTTGGCGCGACCCCGATAAATGGCGCGAGGAACGACAACGGCAGTTTCCAGGAAGTGAACCATTTTGGCAGTTAATGGCAACTTTATTTGCTGCGAGTTGGGAATTCCAAGGACGTGACCCTGTTTTACCACCGCGTAATTTTTGGGATTTGTGGCAATTAATTCAGGCAGTACGTCCTAGTACATTTATAACTGCGCCGTTTGCATTGTTAACGGTAGGTGATGCCTTAAGGCTATGTGGTCTGGGTAATGATGAACGGTTAAGAACCTTTTTAGATTTGCAATTGAAGTTATATTCTCAGGTCAGTGCGGAAGAGACAGCATTACTTTATGCGGCAACGGCCTTAAGTGTCTCCCAACTGCCCCAGGGATTGTATCATCTCCAAGGTAGTATGCAGGTGTTGAGCGATCGCTTAGTCACAGCTTTAGAAAGAGATGGCGGCCGTTTATTAATGCGTCACACTGTTGAACACATCAAAGTTGAAAACGGTAAAGTTACCGCCGTTGTTATCAGAAACCAAAAGACTGGCGAAGTCTGGACAGAATCAGCCGACCATGTAGTAGCTAACGTTACCGTCCAAAATTTAGTGCAACTCTTAGGAGACAAAGTTCCATCAGGCTACAAAAAACGGGTAGAAAAACTCCCACCACCATCAGGGGCATTTGTGGTGTATTTAGGCGTAGATGCCAGTGCTATTCCTTTAGATTGCCCACCCCATTTACAATTTATGTACGATGCAAAAGGCCCCATTGGCGAGAATAATTCTTTGTTTGTTTCCGTTAGTCATCCTGGTGACGGTCGCGCACCAGAAGGGAAAGCCACAATTATTGCTTCATCCTTTGTTGATTATCAGCAATGGTGGCAGACTCCAGATTATCAAGCATTGAAACAAAAATATACCGAAGAAGCGATCGCTCGTCTCAACAAATATTTTTACCTGAAACCCGAAACCATCATCTATCAAGAAGCTGCCACACCCCGCACCTTTGCTCATTACACCGGGCGCGATCGCGGTATAGTTGGGGGTATTGGTCAACGAATACCCACCTTTGGCCCCTTTGGTTTCGCTAACCGCACACCCATCAATTCCCTATGGTTAGTTGGTGATTCTACCCACCCAGGCGAAGGAACTGCTGGCGTGAGTTACTCAGCACTAACAGTAGTTAGACAAATTGAGGCAGAATGTAACCTCTAGTCTCTAGCCTCTAGCCTCTAACCTCTAACCTCTAGCCTCTAGCCTCTAGCCTCTAACCTCTAGCCTCTAGCCTCTAGCCTCTAACCTCTAGCCTCTAACCTCTAGCCTCTAACCTCTAGCCCCCATCTTCAAGCCAAAGTATTTGAAACCACAGGTAAACACTGATAAATTAGCAGTGTCTATCTGTGTTTAGCTAATGAATTACGACACAGCCCGCAAACTGCTGATATCTCAAACAATCACAACTGAAGAAAACCCTGATGCTTTGTTGATGCGGATGAAGCAGGGAAAACCACCAGTTCCAGGTCAGATTACCTCGATTTTGTTGGCGTTAAAAGTCGTGTTTGAAGCCATCAAAGATGTACCAAGTCTAGACCGAGAATTAACTTTTGCCCTTTATCAATTAGGTGTCAAGACACAACAGTTATATGTAGCTGGACGCAAAGTAGGGGTAGACTGGCCACCCTTACTCAAAGAAGATTTAATTAGAATTTCTCTGGCTGTGGAAAGTATCTTTTCTGGTGTATGGCAAACCCCACCCTCTGCGGGGCTTGGTGGGGCTTGAGGTTCAACGAGTTTGCAATTCTTTCAGCAATTTTTCGACATCTGTTTTAAGTAAAACGGTCATTTGCCCAGTGAAAGCTTTACCATTGCGAGGTTTAGCGATTTCTATCCAATAAGCATAGCGATCGCCTACACGTAATTGTCCTTGTAAAGCTTCTTTAATCGGAGTTTTGGCAAACCGCGCCGAGTTTACTTGACCTTCGCTTGGGTAGTCATACACTACCTGCCCTTGATTAAAATCTTGATAGATATCGTAGCCATAAATCACCCGCAAAGATTCTTGCAAACGTTGAAAACTCATTCCATTAATCGCATCGTACATCGCCAAGCGTTCGTAACGAATCCGGTTGCGGTCTTTGGCAAACTCCACCTTACCCGGAGGTAAAACAGAAGCTTGAAAAGTGAAGCGTTGGGCGGCTGTGTCACTTTTCTGCACATACAATTGTTCGCCGTTTCCAGGACGCAGTGTAGGATGAGCTTTTATCCAAGTACCCACTTCTTCTGTAGTTTGCCCTGGTAAAGCATTAGCTTGAGAATCAAAAATCATTCCCACGCATAGCCAGGGAACTAGAGAAAAAGACAAAATTACACCATTCATCAAAGATTGTTTTAGCATTTTTATATTTGGGACTTACATGGAAATTTCCCCAATTAGGGGTTAACCATAGTTTTCCCGTTTTTTAGACGATGATGTCATTTCAAGGTATGAAGACAAGCGTAAATCTCAAGTGATTTTACTTAGTAAGATTAGAGGGATGAAATATTTCTACTAGTCAAAATAAAAATTACAAGTATTATGTCAAAATCAATAAAGCACAAGCTCAACCCAAAAAAATCAGATGTAATTCCAGCTTATTAGGATAAGTGATGCAAGACAGCTTTTTCCACAAGCCTATTGATAAAATTAAAAATTTAGAATTAGTAAATATCTTAGATTCGGTTGTATAAAATAATATTCCACAAATTATTTTTTGCCCGCAAATTAGGTGCTGAATAGATTATTCCAGTCACGGTATTAATAATAGTTTTAAATGCTCAGAGAGAATATAAGGTTTTGGGTTCATTAAACACGTTTTTTCATCAATTTTTGCGCTTTGCTACGAACGCGCTCCCGTACTCCTTCCGCCGGGAGACTTTGAGCATTATCAAGCTCAGAAAGACCAATGGCGATTTGTTCGTTGAGCCACAATTTATATTCTTCCGAATGGTCGTTAAAACGTTTTAACAGACGCAAACCTTCCCGAATCACTTCACTTTGAGAATGGTATAAGCCAGACTCAACCTGTTTTTGGACGAATGCTTCTAGCTCAGGAGTCAGGGAAATATTCATTTGTGCCTCGCTTTATAACTAGAATAGGTATTATGATAACAGTTTTTGTTATTGCTTGTGTTTCAAAGATATAGTCGGCATTTACACCAGCTTTTGCAAAAACAACGAGAGAATTTAGAAACTTCTCAAGTATTTTCAGGATTATTTACTGCTAAAAAAGCAACTTTAGCTGCGGCTTGTTCAGCAGCTTTAATGGAACGTCCTCTACCTTCACCGAGTTTTTTGCCATGCAGCCAAACTTCAGCTGCAAATCGCTCTTGATTGCGGTTAGGTTGATTAATTTCCTCGACACGATATTCTGGTAAAACTTTAAATTGAGCTTGCGTCCATTCTTGCAAAGCTGCTTTATAGTTGAGTCGAGCCGGATCAAGCCTAATTTCTGCTGCTAGTTGTTCAAAGTGAGGATCTAACCAAGGACGGATGAGGTCTAAATTATTGGTGCTGAGGTAAAGCGCACCCAACACAGCTTCAAAAGCATCAGCCAGCCGAGACTCTTGACCAACTTTATCGCTGGTGGCACTACCAGCAACTAATAAATACAGTTCTAAACCATATTCTCTCGCTAACTGAGCGAGAATGCGATCGCTCACTAATACCGAACGAATTGCTGCAAAATCTCCGACTTGGCAGTCTGGATATTTTTCCCATAAAATCACAGCCGCCGCCAGTCGTACTACTGCATCGCCAACAAACTCTAATTGTTCATAATTCGCAGAATCAGATACTGTTGGATGAGTCAGCGCCAAATCCAACAGTTGCCATTTAATGGGTGCATCCAATGGCAAACCTAACTTTCTTACTAAACTTTCAAGCTGTCTTTGACGGCGGGGATAAACAATTGTCATTAGTCAATAGTCAGTAGTCAATAGTCAGTAGTCAACAGTCCTCAACAAAGGACACAGGATGCATGACTAATGATCAGAATAGGAGAGAGAGTTGGTAGTAAGCCGGGTTCTGTTATCTATGTAAAAAATTTTACATGATGGCAGTTATCTATCTGGGACGCTTGTTACCAAACGCCTCTAGCGGCTCTGATACACGGAACTGGTAAAAGACCAACCTTAGTTCCTTTGACCTTGCTCCCAACCGGGGTTTACCGAGCCAGCGCCTCTCGACGCTGCTGGTGCGCTCTTACCGCACCTTTGCACCCTTACCATTTTCAGTTATCAGTTATCAGTTATCAGTTATCAGGTTTTCACTGGTTACTGTTTACTGTTCACTGTTCACTGATTTTGGCGGTATCTTTCTGTGGCACTATCCTCACGATCGCTCGCACTGGACGTTATCCAGCAAGTTTGGTCTTTTGGGAGCCCGGACTTTCCTCAAAACTATCATAATGACAGTTCTGCAACTGCCAGCGCCTACTCTCTCCCTACTTACAGTGTAATCCTGGATGGCATCATGTGTCCGATTTGGATTATTTCTTCTTTTTATTCCAAGGTAGAGCGTAAGTCCAAGGTAATTTCTTGATGGTGAAAGGACAGGTGATCAAATACATTGGCGGAATATTTATACCTGGTGCTATCCCAACTCGAACATCAGATATTCTCAGCACTAGCTGTAAAGAAAATTCTAACTCTTTGCCCCGATTCATAAAATCGTTGTAGAGCTTTTTTTGCGGCCCTTTTGCTAATCCACTAATATTTATTAACGGTTTTTTTGCAGAATAAGTTCCGGACGTAACATCTAACTCCAGAACATCTTCAGCCGTTATTTTTTCTGAAAGACTTTTTTTAGGTGTGATTAAACTAGGAGTTTGTGGTATTGCTAAGTCACGCGTTAAATATGGAGAAATCCGAATAACACGACGCGATTGCTTGCTATGTTCAACGACCAAAGTGCTGTTTTCCCAGTCAACATAAACTGCCAGATTATCTGATTTATTTTCAATACTAAGTTGCAGTTCTTTTAATTCTTCTAATGAATAAGAAGAATTGAACTTAACATTAATTGCTATTTGGTCTTTGAGTTCTTGTGCTGTTAGCTGTTCGTTGACTGCGCCACCTTTATATTCATATTTGATTTTATCATCAATAGATTCAATCATTCGATTAAAGGTGTACGATACACCAATAATATAAAGTGTCAATACAACTAAATTTTGATCGCCGCTACCTCTAATCATTTATAATTATAACTCCCTGGTTGAGGTTGAATTATTTTACTGTTAATCACGTTTGATACTGGAAAAATTAGCGAGCCATCCTCTGCGCCAAAATAGTATAAGTAGACTAACTGCGATCGCTACCATTAAAGCCAAGCAAGCTGGATAACCCCAATACCAATTTAGTTCAGGCATATTGTATGGTGATTTATCTGTATTGAAGTTCATCCCATAAATACCTGCAACAAAAGTTAAAGGAATAAAAATCGCCGAAACTACCGTTAGTAGTTTCATAATTTCGTTCATCTTATTACTGACTGCCGATAAATAGACATCCATTAATCCCGATGCTAATTCTCGGTAAGTTTCTACCATATCCATAACTTGCACTGTATGGTCATAGCAATCTCGCAGATAAATTCTGACATCTTCACTAATTAAATCGCTACCATCTCGAATCAAAGTATTAATAGCATCTCGTTGCGGCCAGATAAACCGACGCAATTGTAAAAGTTCTCGGCGAATTTGATAAATTTGTTGGAGTGTTTGTGGAGTAGGTTTCAGGATCACTTCTTCTTCTAATTCTTCGATGCGTTCTCCATACAATTCCAATACCGGAAAAAAGCCATCAATAATTGCATCTAAAAGCGCATAAGCTAAATAATCAGCACCTTGTTTGCGAATAATACCTTTACCTTTATCAATTCGCATTCTGACACTATCAAAACAATCATGTTCTGGTTCTTCTTGGACTGTGAGCAAGTAATGTTTTCCTAACACAAAACTTACCTGTTCACTATAAAATCCGCAGGTTTTTTCTTTCGGAACGACCATCCGCGCAATTATTAGTAATTGGTCTTCATAATCTTCAATTTTAGGGCGTTCTCCCATGTTGACTACATCTTCTAATACCAAAGGATGTAGCTCAAAGACTTTACCTAATCGCTGTAATATATCTTGATTACCTAAACCTTGGACATCTACCCAAGAAACAGATTCTGTATCTAAGTAACTCAGACACTCTTCTGGAGTTGCTATTTGTTTACGGATAAAGTTTGTTTGATTGTAATCAAACAAAATAATTGTGGGGGCTGCTGCATCTTCATCAATAATCAGAGTTCCTGGTATGGTTCCTGGTTGATGATAAAAATCCTTGAAGTTTGGCTTACGAACTTTTTTAGTGAGACGGCGAATTTTGCTAATCATTGGTTAATTGTCAGTTCTCATTGGTCTTAGTCAACAGATATAGCAGTCGAAGCATAGGTTAGGACTATGTTGGTGGCTCAAACTCATGAAAATACTTAGTTCCTGCTCAGCACTCAGCACTCAGCACTCAGCACTTCACTATATCAATTGGTATTAGGCCAAATTGTATAGCTGGATCGCTAATGAATCAGCCAGTGTATAAAAAAACAGCTTGCCTTGGCAAGGCAAACTGTTGACAAAGATAAAGATATTTATATGGGAAGGCAAACTCGATGAAAGAGGGGCAAGAGGTTAGAGGCTAGGGGCTAGTATTTTCCAGCTAGAAACCCATGCAAGAAAAATTTTTCTTCTCTAGCCTCTAGTCTCAAGTACCTAGCCTCTATGGGCATTACATCATGCCCATACCGCCCATACCACCCATGCCGCCCATGCCGCCCATGCCACCCATACCGCCCATGTCAGGGACAGCAGGTTTTTTCTCTGGTTTTTCGGCTACGATCGCTTCAGTAGTTAGAACCATACCAGCAATAGAAGCAGCATTCTGCACAGCAGAACGCACAACTTTGGCTGGGTCAATAATTCCAGCCGCAATCAAGTCTTGGAATTCTCCGGTAGCAGCGTTGTAGCCAACGTTAAATTCGGTTTCTCTAACTTTAGAAACAATTACAGAACCTTCATCGCCAGCATTTTCGGCAATTTGACGCAAAGGTGCTTCTAAAGCACGTTTGATAATGTCTGCCCCAATTTTTTCTTCGTCATTAAGGCTGTTCTTAATTTCGTCGATTTTGGTAGACAAGTGAATTAAGGTTGTACCGCCACCAGGAACAATTCCTTCTTCGACGGCAGCTTTGGTAGCGTTGAGTGCGTCTTCAATCCGCAGTTTGCGGTCTTTGAGTTCGGTTTCTGTGGCTGCACCGACTTTAATCACTGCCACACCGCCAGCTAATTTGGCAATGCGTTCTTGCAGTTTTTCTTTGTCGTATTCGGAATCAGTTTCTTCTAACTGCTTGCGAATTTGACCAATCCGCTTTTGAATTTCTGGCTTGGTGGCGCTACCAGCAACAATTGTGGTGTTTTCTTTATCAATTGTAATTTTGCGGGCAGTTCCCAGCATTTCTAAAGAAGCAGTATCTAAGCTCAGGCCGATTTCTTCAGAAATTAACTGACCATCGGTGAGGATGGCAATGTCTTGTAGCATAGCTTTGCGGCGATCGCCAAATCCAGGTGCTTTGATTGCAGCCACATTCAGCACACCCCGCGCTTTGTTAACTACTAAAGTTGCCAAAGCATCTCCTTCGACATCTTCCGCAATAATCAACAGTGCTTGACCCAAACGGGCAACTTTTTCAAGTACGGGGACTAATTCTTGAATACTATTGATTTTTTTGTCGGTAATCAGAATGCGAGCATTTTCAAACTCAACTATCTGCCGTTCGTTGTTGGTGATGAAGTAAGGAGAAATATAACCTCTGTCGATTTGCATCCCTTCCACTACTTCTAATTCAGTAGTCAAGGATTTAGATTCTTCAACGGTAATGACACCATCTTTGGTGACTTTCTCCATTGCTTCTGCCAGCATAGCGCCGACTTCTTCATCGTTACCGGCGGAGACTGTGGCAACTTGGGCGATCGCCGCACCTTCGATGGGCTTAGCGACTCTGGCAATTTCTTCTACCAGTGCTTCAATGGTTTTGTCGATACCACGTTTTAAAGCAATGGGGTTAGTACCAGCCGCAACGTTTTTCAGACCTTCTTTGATTAATGCCTGTGCTAAAACTGTGGCGGTAGTGGTGCCATCCCCAGCAATATCCTTGGTTTTAGATGCTACTTCTTGGATAAGTCTCGCACCAGTATTTTCTAGTGGGTCTTCTAATTCAATTTCTTTAGCGACAGTGATCCCATCGTTGACAATTTGGGGTGTGCCAAATTTCTTTTCTAAAAGGACGTTACGACCTTTTGGGCCTAAGGTGATTTTCACTGCATCAGCTAGGGCATTGACACCTCTTTCTAGCGCCCGCCGTGATTCTTCATCAAAGGAAATAATTTTAGCCATGTTTCACTTTTCTAGCGCTTCCATTAGACAATTTAGCACTCACAGACTCAGAGTGCTAATAACCAAAGCTGGTCAGATTATAAATGGAATTGATCAGGATTGGTACTGGTATGAAGTGTGAAGTGTGAAGTATGAAGTGTGAAGTTCTGCGTTGGCATCTTCAGACTTGAGTAAATACCAGTACCTTTTCTTAAAAAATTGATTAATATACATTTGATGCTCATGTAGGATACAGGCAGTAATGGTTGAATTGGGAGATGAATCTATACAACTCCCTTAGGTCTCTGGGTATTGCTGACCCAAGCGGCATCGGCTGGTTGGCAGTAGTCTTTACGTTTCTCTTAGCTTGGCTAGTAACATGGCGTTTAATACCGACAGTCCGCAAGTTCGCCCTGCGAGTTGGTTGGGCTGACCAACCAAATGCGCGACGGCTTAATCGGGAACCTTTACCGAATGCCGGGGGTTTGGCTATTTATGCCGGAGTAATCGCCGCGTTAGTTCTTGCTAGTTTATTGCGACCGATTGAATTACAAAGTGTTCTGGCGCAGGTTTTGACTGTCCTACTAGGAGGCTCAATCTTAGTATTAGTCGGTTTTATTGATGATCAGTTTGGTTTACCCCCTTCTGTGCGCTTGTGGACACAAATCATCACAGCCTTGTTGCTGGTTGCCAATGGCATTAGCATCAAAGTTGCCTTCGGCACACCCGTAGACTCATTTTTATCAATGTTGATTACAGTCTTGTGGGTGGTCGGGATTACCAACGCCATTAATTTGATGGATGGTATGGATGGCTTGGCAGGGGGGATCAGTTTTATTACTGCTATGAGTTTGTTAGCAGTTTCAGCCCAATTTCCCAATAAAGCGGCCGCGACCTTAGTGTTGGCAGCCTTGGGAGGTGGGGCGTTGGGTTTCTTGCGCCATAACTTCCACCCCTCACGTATCATTATGGGTGATGCTGGAGCATACTTTTTTGGTTATGTTTTAGCAGCTACCAGTATTTTGGGTGACTTGCAGGTGACTACCGTATTTTCTTTAGTGCCGACGGTTTTATTTTTGCTATTACCAGTCTTAGATACCACCCAAGTGTTCTTACGGCGACTATTAGCAGGAAAAAACCCCCTCAGTACTCCTGGTAAGGATCACCTACACCACCGTTTATTAGCTTGGGGGTTCTCACAAAGTCACGCAGCTTTCACTCTTTGGACAATTACCTTAATTGGCAACTTGCTGGCAATGACTATTCGCGGTATGCCTTTACCTGTAATAGTCGCCACTTGTGCTGGCATTATTATTTTGCTAGGTTTTACCGTTTGGCAAAGAATATTAAATAATTCGTAATTACATTACCATGCCACCATCAACATTAAAGACTTGGCCAGTAATGTAAGTTGCGGCGGGATCAGCAGCCAGAAAGCGCACCATACCAGCCACTTCTTCTGGTTGCCCATAGCGACCAAGGGGGATAAATTTCAAAATTTCTTCGGTGTTGCTGAGATTGCTGGTCATATCGGTGCTGATAAAACCAGGGGCGACAGCGTTCACGGTGATGCCGCGAGTCGCAAATTCTTTGGCGACTGTTTTAGTAAAACCAATCACTCCGGCTTTGGCGGCGCTGTAGTTCGCTTGACCAGGGTTGCCCATCAGTCCCGCTACGGAGGTAATATTAATAATTCGCCCAGAACGTTGCTTGAGCATGAGTTTACTAACGGCGCGGGTACACAAGAAAACGCCAGTTAAGTTAAGGTCAATCACGGCTTGCCATTCTTCAGGCTTCATCCGCAAAAGTAATGTGTCGCGGGTAATTCCGGCATTGTTAACTAAGATATCAATTCGACCAAATTTTTCTGTAGTGGCATTGATGAGTGCTTCTACTTGATCTGCTTGGGAAACATCAGCTTGTAGTGCGATCGCCTGTCCACCCACAGAGGTAATTTCTGTCACTACGCTATCTGCTGCTGTACTAGAACTAGCATAATTTACCACCACACTAGCCCCATATTTCGCTAATTCCAGTGCGATCGCTTTTCCAATACCCCGCGAACCACCAGTGACAATTGCTACTTTATTTTTGAGACTTTGCAAGTTTTCTGGCAAAACTTCCATGAATTATTCCTTAAGCTTTTGAATTACCGCGCTAATTATCTTATGGTGATTTGTGCTTGTTAATTCACTTAAGGACAATATTTTTAGGGTGAAGATAACACTTTGGATTATTGACTATTGTCCATTGACTCTAAAAATAAAATAATGTTACAGCCATTCCTGAAAGCACGCATTAATATTAAAAGCAATCCATAAAAATTCGGTGTGTATCGTATGGCCACTAAAAAACATTTCAACAGTTTTGAAGAAATGCTTTCTGGTTCTGATGTACCTGTATTAGTAGATTTTTACGCTGAATGGTGTGGCCCTTGTAAAATGATGGGTCAGATTTTAGAACAAGTAAATGCCCAATTAAATGGCCGTATACGTGTTGTCAAAATTGACACAGAAAAATACACCGAATTGGCTAGTCAATATCGTATTGAAGCCTTGCCAACACTCATGTTATTTAAGCAAGGCCAGCCTGTGGATAAAATTGAGGGAGTGTTACAAGCACCCCAGTTAGTCCAACATCTCCAAACTTTAATTTAGATACAGCAGATTTCAAGTAGGTTGTATATTCGTGGAATACTGTAGAGACGTTACATGTAACGTCTCTACTAGGGTTGTACGCTTGTACCTCATTTACCCTAAACACGCTGTATATTTTAGAGACATAGCAGGGGTATGTCTCTCATAAATGGTGTTTATCAAACAAAAATGGCTAATAGCGGTTCACGATAAATGATCAGCTATTAGCCATATCCAAAAGTAAAAGTAAAAGTAAGTTACAGCTTTTCTGGTTCTTCTAGAGGAACTGTACTTACTTTAGTAATTGTTGCTTGTAAGATTTGTGTGTGAGCAATGGAATTGTTGGCTAGGGTGAACAGTGGGTTTGACAAAATTCCCGCGATGGAAGTTGCAATTAAGCTGACCACTAGCCCTACTTGTAAAGGTCTGTATCCTGGTAAATTCCAACGCACTTCAGGGTAGTTTCTCACTACGTCGGACATTTCTTGGGGTTCTTTCACTACCATCATTTTGACTACGCGAATGTAGTAATAGATGGAAACCACACTAGTTACCAAACCTAGCAACACTAATCCATAAAGACCAGCTTGCCAACCAGCCCAGAACAAGTAGATTTTTCCAAAAAACCCAGCCAGTGGCGGAATACCACCCAAGGACAGCAGGGAAATACTCAACGCTAAGGTCAACAGTGGATCTTTTTGATACAAACCTGAGTATTCGGCAATTTGGTCGGTTCCTGTCCGGAGGGAGAAGAGAATTACGCAGGTAAAGCCGCACAGGTTCATAAACAAATAAACCAGCAGGTAAAATACCATACTGGCGTATCCAGCTTCTGTACCAGCAATTAAGCCAATCATCACAAATCCAGCTTGAGCGATGGATGAGTAAGCCAGCATCCGTTTCATGCTAGTTTGTGCCAGAGCCACTACGTTACCCAAAATCATGCTGAGAATAGCGAGGGCGGTAAACACAAATCGCCACTCGTCAGCCACCATTGGGAAGACTGTAGTTAATAGGCGAATGGCTAAAGCAAAGCCGGCTGCTTTGGAACCAACGGATAAAAAGGCAATTACCGGGGTGGGTGCGCCTTCGTAAACGTCTGGTGTCCATTGGTGAAAGGGTGCAGCCGAAATTTTGAAGCCAATACCTGCAATGATGAAAACGAGTGAAATCACCAAACCGAGTGATTGGCTGACGTTGGCTGTGATGATACCATCTGCGATCGCACTTAATTCTGTTTGACCACCCGATAGACCATACAGCAACGAAACGCCGTATAAAAATACTGCTGTGCTAGCAGCACCAATTAACAGGTATTTCAGCGCCGCTTCGTTAGAACGGGGGTCGCGCTTGGTATACCCTGTCAATAAATAAGAGGAGATACTTAAAGATTCTAGTGAGATGAAAATCATCACTAACTCACTAGCACCAGATAAGAACATTCCTCCTAACGTAGCAGTCAGCAAAATTGCGATGAATTCTGCTAAGGCGGTACCACTCTGCTCGACATAGCGAATTGACATCAATATCGTCACAACGGCAGACAAAGCGATAATACCGCGAAACACAATACTGAGGTCATCACCAGTGAAGCCGCCAGTAAAGGAGATGGGATTGGCATTATCCCATTGAAAATATAGGGCGACAACTGCGGCTAGTAAACCCGCGATCGCTAGATATCCAATCCAGCGTGAAGATGTACGCCCCAAAATCAAATCAACAATCAAAACCCCCAAGAGGGTAACAATTACAATCCCCTCTGGTAGAATCGTTCCAGCATTTAACTGGGATGCAAGATTAGCAAAATCCATGAGATTTATCGGGTTTGGCGATTAGACATTAAGGCTAACTTTGTTCATTTTATCTATTGTTCATTACCAAAGTTGCATTTACCTTTCTGTCTTAAGCATAGACTGATTCTTGAGTAAAATTAGCTAAAAAGAAGCGTAACAGCTAACTACCACCCAAGACTCTATCATTATCATTAGATTAAATTATAGTTGAAATTAGGATTTTGCGTCTTGTCAATACAAATACGGCTCTAGCTATCTGTTAGCAATGGTAACTAAATAAACAATCGATATTGCTAAATATACTTGTCAGCTTAAATATTTTCACATTATTCGGTTTCTGAGAGTAAATCTTTGAGTTGTTGGGGTAAATTGAAGTAACCATTAACTCCTGATGCAAAATCTATCACTTGAGTCACCGCATCTATATTTAAACTTCCATAGATATGCGGAAATATTTCTCCGGTTTCAGCCGCTTCGTAGCGAATTTCTGCTTTTACTTTCTGGGTATCAATTAATAGGATAACTAATTCTTGTTGGTTATAAAAAAATCTGTTAGCGACTGGGATAATCTGTGCTACTTTTGAGCAGTGAATAAAACCTTCGTTGGCAAGAGATTCTGCAACATAGATATTTTGAGCCTGGGCTTGTTCCCATTGTAGTCGCTGTGTAATGTGCAGAAGAAATGGAATGTTAGATTTTGAGACTTCTGCTGTATAGAGTATTTTAGTAAAATCACAGTTATCGAAATCTTGAAGCACCGTTTTAGCACCAGCATCTAATAATTTTTCTGGTGCTTGGCGATTGGCTATCCCAATAAAACTAATATTTAAATTACGCGCAGCTTTAAGATCCCAAATGCCATCACCTACAAAGACAATTTTGGCAAATTCTTCTACGTTGTAGTTATTCTTAGCTTTGATAATAGACGCATTAATAATATCTTCTCTAGAAATGCCATCATCAGATGAAGATAAGGGAATATTATGTATTGCTAAGTCTGCTGCTTGCAGTTTTAATATAGCAGAATCATACCATCCACCAGTTGCGATCGCTACACCCCATGTAGCTGAATTTTGTAATTCAGCTAATACTTTGTTTGCACCAGGAATAATTTTAACTAGATGTTTATATGTGCTAATCTCCTGCTGGAGTTTGGCAACAAAAGCAAGTTTAAATCTTTTGATTTCTAATTCTGAAGGTGGACGTTGTAATTTTTCCTGAAAAATTTGCTGAGTAATGCCAGAGTCTGTAATATTTTTGTATTCCGCCCAGTTTGAATTAATATTAACAAACCCAAATTCTGAAGTAAAAGTATTTACAAAGCAGGTTTCATCAATCTGGTTTGTATTGGTGAGTGTACCATCAATATCAAAAATTACTAAGTTCATATAGCAATCCTATCTGAGTTGTGAAAAAATATTCTTTTTAACGAACCGCAAAGGACGCAAAGGACACAAAGAATGAGAGGAAGGAAAAGAAAGAGAATTTCACAAATGATTTAAGAATGCCATAGCAGATTTTCTTGATTCTGAGGAATACATATATCTGGCGCACATAAACCAGAAAACTGCATTGTTGTCACTGCAAAGTTATTTAAATCAACACAGCGAATAGCATGATTATTGGTATCACTAATATATAGATATGAACCCATAACACTCAATCCAGATGGTTCAAAAAATCGGCTATTTTTACCTTGTCCATCTTGTAAACCAGCAGAACCATCGCCCAAAATAGTTTGACAATTACTTGTGCTGGGACTAACTAATTTAATTTTGTGATTGTATGTATCTGCTACCCACAAAAAATTTCCCGCATATTCTACTCCCATACAGTGTTGTAACCTTACATCTGTACTTTGTCCATCTACGTCGCCAAAACCGAATAACTGCTGACTACCGCAAACAGTTCTTACTTGGTATGGCTCAAAAATTTCTACACTCCGAATGGTACTAATTTCGCTATCAGCAATATATAGTTGTTGTCCATCTGTAGTTATACCACTAGGTTGAGCAAAAGCCGATTCTGTTAGTGAACCATCAACACAACCTTCTGCACCTGTACCAGCATAAGTTTTGATCATGTTAGTGGCTAAGTTCATTTGCCAAATTTGATGTGAACCCGCCATTGCAATAAATAAAATATTCCCAACTTTGACTAAATCCCAAGGAGAATTGAGTGCAGTTTCTAAACCAACACCACCATGAGGATAAATGTTACGGCTTTGTTCTCCAGTTCCTGCAATTGTTTCGACTATTTGGCGTTGCAAATCAATTCGCCGCAAAGCATGATTTTCGGTATCAGCAACAAACAGGATTTGATTTTCGCTATCAAATACCATTCCCTGTGGTGCAGAAAATTGTGCTTCGCTAAAACTACCGTCAATTAAACCAGATTTTCCTGTACCAATAATGTGAAGAACTTCGCCATCAAAGTTACTCATAACTAAGCGGTGATGTCCAGAGTCAGCGATGAATAAACCTAATGGCGTGGCTAAGACTTTACCAGGAAAAGCTAAGGGTGAAATTATTGGTTGTTGTCGCTTTTCTAAAATATGGTTGATTTCGTGAAAGTTGATTGTACCTTTTTGCTGATGCTCGGCAATAATTTTGGCTATTAACTGATCTAAAACCTCTGGTTTACCTTCGCCAGAAACGTAACCAAATACATAACCTTCAGGATCGATAATCATGAACGTCGGCCAAGCACGCACGGTATATTCTTGCCATACGCGAAAATTCTGATCTACTAAAACTGGGTGTTCAATGTCATAGCGCAAAATAGCTTGGCGGATATTTTCTGTTTCCTGTTCGTTGTCAAACTTGGCGGAGTGAATACCAATCACTGTCAGGCTATCTTTGTATTTATTTTCTAAATATTTCAAATCTGGTAGGATGTGCAGGCAATTAATACAGCAGTATGTCCAAAAGTCTAAGATGACAACTCTACCCCTAAGTTGTTTTAAGGACAAAGGTTTGTCAGTGTTCAGCCAAGTGTAATTTTGGGGAAATTCTGGCGCTCTGACGCGGGGAGTCATGAGATATCCTTTGAAATGGGTGTAGGGGTTTAAGGGTATAAGGGTGTAGGGAAGATAACTTAATTAATAATGACGTGTGAAATACCTGCATAACCTAGACAAAAAGAAAGTTTTAAGCCTGTTGACTGTTTACTGCTATACCTAACTGAGAATCATCTTGAGGCTATATCGCTTTTGATCAAACTGGATAAACTGACTACCACGGATTTAACTACTTGGGTGCAACAAGCTAAAATTCAGACTTTACAGGGTAAGGTGTGCGATCGCATCCCACAATTATCTGTTGCTCATCCTAACTGGTTTGCTGTTCATATCTGCTGTTTATCAGGAAAAACTTACAGTTCGGGAGATACAGGTTGTGTATTTCCTTTAATGAGTGTAGTTAAAGTGTTTTCATTTTTGTATCTGCTAGAAGTGATGGGAACAGATACAGTTTTTCAATGGGTTGGCGTTGAACCCTCAGATGCGGCTTTTAATTCTTTAGACCAATTAATTGCTGATGGCGGACATCCCCGCAACCCGATGATTAATAGTGGTGCAATTACTCTAGCTGATAAATTACCAGGAAAAACGGCAAGCGATCGCACTCACAATCTCTGTCAATGGTTAAATCAGTTAGCCGGTTCCCAACTATTTTTAGATAAAGTTATGCTGGCTTCGGTACGCGCTTCACGTTCCCCAGTTAACCAAGCACTCACCCACTATCTCGCTGAAAAAAATCGCCTGAAAAATCCTGAAATAGCTCTTGACACTTATGAGCAAATATGCTGTATTTCAGGCAGAGTGGAAGATTTAGCCTTATTAGGAAAAGCCTTAGCTGGTGCCGATAATTTACAGCATCACCGGATAGTTAACGCTGTGATGTTGATGTGTGGACTTTACCAAGACTCGGCTAAATTCGCTCTCAAAATTGGTTTACCGATGAAATCAGGCATTAGCGGTGGCATGTTAGCCATAGTACCAAACACAGGAGCGATCGCTTGCTACAGTCCAGCATTAAATATAGTCGGAAATTCCGTAGGTGCGATCGCTTTTATTGAAGCTTTAGCCCAAAAATTAGAATTGAGTATCTTTTAAAAAAACTCCGCGTAACTTTGTCTTGAAAAGTTTGCTCAACGGGGGGAACCCCCGCACGCAACGCCAGTTGCTTCAAGTCGGGGAACCCGCCCAACGCACTGGCTCAACTTTTCGCTGCGTTTACCTCAGCGCCCCTTTGCGTTTAAAATTTCCATCTCTTATCCTTCCCCTTGAGGTGCTGGAATTGGACGACGCTGAAAATATTTACCAAATCTAGATTTTAAAGACTCGGTTGCTTGCGTTACAGGTGTTAATTCTGGTTCATCTTCTGGTACAGGTGACTGGATAACTGTTGGTTCTGGTGATTCTGATTCTGTAGTTGGAGGTGTGGGAGTCACTTCCGGTTCTGGCGTTGGTGGCTCAATAACTTGTGGTGTAGGTATGAC
>JAGKSW010000013.1 GCA_018993265.1 Nostoc sp. TH1S01 | reverse complement strand
GTATGACTTCCGGTTCTGGCTTGGGTAACTCAGTAGCTTGGGGTGTCGGTATGACTTCTGGTTCTGGCTTGGGTAACTCAGTAGCTTGGGGTGTCGGTATGACTTCTGGTTCTAGTTTTGGTGACTCAGTTGGTTGCGGTTGAACTACCTCTGGAACTTCAGGTATAGGAATTGGCTGTGTTTCTGGTTCTGGTGTTGGTTCAGTAACTGGTGGCTGAGGAATGTAACTTTGATCTACTATGCTGAGTACTTCATCAGCTTTAAGTTCGCCTCTGACAATGCGAGAAAGTGTATCTTTACCTTTAGGTTGGTAGTTAATTAATCGAACAGTAGTATTGAAGGCATTTTTGACTGCATTACCTTGATTATCTAAAAATTCCAGCTTCACCCAATTATTCCCAGGTTGGAAGCCTTTAAGGTAAACTGCTTGCCAGCGATCGAAAACAAAGCTTTCACCATTAATAGTGCAACGAATACGCCAATCACTGAACAAGTCATTGGGATTATCGGTTGCGCCTAAGTGTAATGGAGCGTTAGTTAAGTAAAAATCCAGTAAAATTGGTTCAGCCCCATAACTACCTTGGGGAGTGTTGTAAGTGAGTAAGGGAACGCTAGGCTCTGGGCTGTTATCATCTGTTTTTGTAAAAACATGAAACAATGTCTGAGCATAAGCGCCTTGATTCTTAAAGCTTTCACCCCAAGGACGAGAAGCAAACACACGTAAGGTATGTGTACCTGGAGATAAATCAGACAAAACCAACGGCTGGCTTAAGTCATACACCTCGATGTCAGGCTGATTATCTAAAATTACGTGGAGATGGGGGCCTAATTCAAATTTTGGATCTTTAAATACGGGTAAATCTTTTACCTGAAACTGAACTTTAACTTTAGTATCTGGAATGATTTGATCAAATTGAGGGGTGACTATAGTTACCTGGGGACGGTACAATTCTAAAGTTGAGCGCAGCTCTTGAATTACCTCTGGTGGCGCAACTTCAGTAAATTGGTGCGAAGTTGGTTGATATTTTTCGGTAGGGCTAACAGATACATCTTGACTGACAGCTTTCTCTGCACAACTGTTCAGATTCAAGACCAATACTAGTATGAGTAGCCACTTAAAAATAGTCAGACTCCTGGGGAGGATCTGTTTTAAAGACTTCATACACCACAAATTCATGCCTAACACCCAGTTATAGTCTGCAAAACTGCAAAATTATTTTGCCCTAAACTGAGCATTGGACACCATAGCCTAAAAGGTGAAATTTTGCTCAGTTACTATGTATTTTTTAAAAACGCTAGGAAAACAGTAATCTTTTTTACAATTTTTGCAAATAGATGTCTTACTCTCGTGCCAAAAATATCTCTAACGAAAGTCGAGAATACTGAGTTGGCGGACATTATACCCATTAATCATAAGTTTAACGAATTATTATTCTTTGTAAATTAAATGAAGAAAGTATTGACTTTTTGCTCAGGAGTTTAAAGTTAAAAGCTAGATCAGACAATTAATCTGACGATTTTGAATTATTGTTAAAATCTCTCCAACAATGTACAAGTAAAGACTTTATAATTCAACAGAAACAAATTTCCACATAGCGTCTTCATCGCTGCTCCAGCCACTACTCTGGAGGAGGCGACTAAGGATCACTTTGTGGTTTCATGATTCCTCATTCCTTATCACGAGAGGAGGTCGAATGACGATTAGTCCTCCGGAGCGAGAGGAAAAGAAAGCAAGAGTAATAGTCGATAACGACCCGGTACCAACCTCATTTGAAAAATGGGCGCAACCAGGACACTTCGACAGAACTCTAGCTAGAGGCCCCAAAACCACCACCTGGATTTGGAACCTCCACGCCCTCGCCCACGATTTTGATACACATACAAGCGATTTAGAAGACATCTCCCGCAAAATATTTGCGGCTCACTTCGGACACCTGGCCGTTGTGACAATCTGGTTAAGCGGGATGATATTCCACGGCGCGAAGTTCTCTAACTACGAAGCCTGGTTAAGCGACCCGTTGAACGTGAAGCCCAGTGCTCAAGTCGTTTGGCCCATTGTGGGACAAGACATTTTGAATGGTGATGTTGGTGGTGGATTCCACGGCATCCAGATCACTTCAGGCTTGTTCCAGGTATGGCGTGGCTGGGGTATCACCAACTCCTTCCAGCTTTACTGCACAGCCATTGGCGGCTTAGTATTAGCAGGCTTGTTCTTATTTGCTGGCTGGTTCCACTACCACAAACGCGCTCCTAAACTGGAATGGTTCCAGAATGTGGAGTCGATGCTGAACCACCACCTGCAAGTCCTGTTAGGCTGCGGTTCTTTGGGATGGGCTGGACACATCATTCACGTATCCGCTCCAATCAACAAGCTTTTGGATGCAGGGGTAGCAGTTAAAGATATCCCCTTGCCCCATGAGTTCATTCTGAACAAGAGTTTGTTGATCGACCTATTCCCCGGCTTTGCTGCTGGTTTAACACCTTTCTTCACCTTGAACTGGGGTCAGTATGCTGACTTCTTAACCTTCAAGGGCGGTTTAAACCCTGTGACCGGTGGTCTGTGGATGACTGATATTGCTCACCACCACTTAGCGATCGCTGTACTCTTCATCATCGCTGGTCATCAATACCGCACTAACTGGGGCATTGGTCACAGCATCAAAGAGATCCTCGAAAACCACAAAGGCCCCTTCACCGGGGAAGGTCACAAGGGTCTTTATGAAAACATGACCACCTCTTGGCACGCTCAATTGGCAACCAACCTTGCCTTCTTGGGTTCGCTAACCATCATCATCGCGCATCACATGTACGCGATGCCCCCCTATCCATACTTGGCAACTGACTACGCAACTCAGTTGTGTATCTTCACCCACCACATTTGGATCGGCGGATTCTTAATTGTGGGTGGTGCGGCTCACGCTGCCATCTTCATGGTGCGGGATTACGATCCTGTTGTGAATCAAAACAACGTTCTGGATCGGGTGATTCGTCACCGGGATGCAATTATTTCCCACCTCAACTGGGTTTGTATTTTCCTAGGCTTCCACAGCTTTGGTCTGTACATCCACAACGACACAATGCGTGCCTTGGGCCGTCCCCAAGACATGTTCTCCGACAATGCAATTCAGTTGCAACCAGTGTTTGCTCAGTGGGTGCAAAACCTGCACACCTTAGCTCCTGGTGGCACAGCTCCCAACGCCTTAGAGCCTGTTAGCTATGCCTTTGGCGGCGGTATCTTGGCTATCGGTGGCAAAGTCGCAATGATGCCCATCGCTTTGGGTACTGCTGACTTCATGGTTCACCATATCCATGCTTTCACCATCCACGTAACTGTTCTGATTCTGCTGAAGGGCGTACTATTCGCTCGCAGCTCTCGCTTGATCCCCGATAAAGCGAACTTAGGTTTCCGCTTCCCTTGCGACGGCCCTGGCCGTGGCGGTACCTGCCAAGTTTCCGGTTGGGATCACGTGTTCCTCGGATTGTTCTGGATGTATAACTCCCTGTCAATTGTGATTTTCCACTTCAGCTGGAAGATGCAATCTGATGTTTGGGGAACTGTAGACGCAGCTGGTAATGTGTCTCATATTACTGGTGGTAACTTTGCCCAAAGTGCCATCACTATCAACGGCTGGTTGCGTGACTTCTTGTGGGCGCAAGCTTCACAAGTAATCAACTCCTACGGCAGTGCTTTGTCTGCTTACGGTTTAATGTTCTTAGGCGCTCACTTCGTTTGGGCGTTCAGCTTAATGTTCCTGTTCAGTGGTCGCGGCTACTGGCAAGAACTAATTGAGTCCATCGTTTGGGCTCATAATAAACTGAAGGTAGCACCATCCATTCAGCCTCGCGCTCTGAGCATCACTCAAGGCCGTGCTGTGGGTGTAGCTCACTACCTCCTAGGAGGAATTGCTACCACCTGGGCATTCTTCCACGCACACATTCTTTCAGTAGGATAGCAATCAGTTTACGGAGTGCTGAGTGCTGAGTGCTGAGTGCTAAGAAAAAAACTTAAGGCTTAGAACTCAAAACTCAGAACTCCAAAAGCTGAAACCTGATGGCTAAAGGTCAGAGGAAATATCAAACCTATGGCAACAAAATTTCCAAAATTTAGCCAGGATCTCGCACAGGACCCAACCACGCGGCGCATTTGGTATGCGATCGCAATGGGCAACGACTTTGAGAGCCACGATGGCATGACTGAAGAAAATCTTTACCAAAAGATTTTCGCTACCCACTTCGGACATCTGGCAATCATCTTCCTTTGGGCTTCTAGCCTCCTGTTCCATGTAGCCTGGCAAGGTAACTTTGAACAGTGGATTAAAGATCCTCTCCACGTCCGCCCCATCGCCCATGCGATTTGGGATCCCCACTTCGGTAAACCAGCAATTGAAGCTTTTACCCAAGCTGGTGCTAGTAACCCTGTAAATATTGCTTACTCTGGTGTCTACCACTGGTGGTACACCATCGGTATGCGGACAAACCAAGAACTGTACATCGGCTCATTAGGTCTACTCCTATTTGCTGCTCTGTTACTGTTCGCTGGTTGGTTGCACTTGCAACCCAAGTTCCGCCCCAGCCTCGCTTGGTTCAAGAGTGCTGAATCTCGCCTCAACCACCACCTCGCTGGTTTGTTCGGCGTTAGCTCTCTGGCTTGGGCTGGTCACTTGATTCACGTTGCTATCCCCGAAGCTCGTGGACAGCATGTAGGTTGGGATAACTTCTTAACCACTGCTCCCCACCCAGCAGGTTTACAGCCTTTCTTTACAGGTAACTGGAGCGTTTACGCTCAAAACCCAGATACAGCAGGCCACGTCTTTGGCACATCCACTGGTGCTGGTACCGCGATTCTGACCTTCTTGGGTGGTTTCCATCCCCAAACAGAGTCTCTGTGGTTGACAGACATTGCTCACCACCACTTAGCGATCGCAGTATTATTCATCGTCGCTGGTCACATGTACCGTACCAACTTCGGTATTGGTCACAGTATCAAAGAGATGATGAATGCCAAAACTTTCTTTGGCCAAAAAGTTGAAGGCCCCTTCAACATGCCTCACCAAGGCATTTATGACACCTACAACAACTCTCTGCACTTCCAATTAGGTTGGCACTTGGCTTGTTTAGGCGTTGTTACCTCCTTGGTAGCGCAACACATGTACTCCCTGCCTTCCTACGCGTTCATCGCTAAGGATTACACCACCCAAGCAGCACTTTACACCCACCACCAGTACATTGCGATTTTCCTGATGGTTGGTGCGTTTGCCCACGGTGCAATTTTCTGGGTACGTGACTACGACCCCGAACAAAACAAAGACAACGTATTAGATCGTGTACTGAAGCACAAAGAAGCGATTATCTCTCACCTCAGCTGGGTATCTCTCTTCTTAGGCTTCCACACTCTAGGCTTGTACGTTCACAACGACGTAGTAGTTGCTTTCGGTACTCCTGAAAAGCAAATCTTGATTGAGCCAGTATTTGCTCAATTCATTCAAGCTGCTCACGGTAAAGTTCTCTACGGCTTAGACACCTTGTTGTCTAACCCTGACAGCGTAGCCTACACAGCTTACCCCAACTATGCAAACGTATGGTTGCCTGGTTGGTTAGATGCCATTAACTCTGGCACCAACTCCCTGTTCTTAACAATTGGCCCTGGCGACTTCTTGGTACACCATGCGATCGCACTAGGTCTACACACCACCACCCTCATCCTAGTCAAAGGTGCTTTGGATGCTCGTGGTTCTAAATTAATGCCAGACAAAAAAGACTTCGGTTACGCATTCCCTTGCGATGGCCCTGGTCGTGGCGGTACTTGCGATATTTCCGCATGGGACGCTTTCTACTTAGCTCTGTTCTGGGCATTAAACACAGTAGGTTGGTTAACCTTCTACTGGCACTGGAAACACCTAGGTATCTGGCAAGGTAACGTTGCTCAGTTCAACGAAAACTCTACCTACCTAATGGGCTGGTTCCGTGATTACCTGTGGGCTAACTCTGCACAGTTGATCAACGGTTACAACCCCTACGGTATGAACAACCTGTCTGTTTGGGCTTGGATGTTCCTCTTCGGACACCTAGTTTGGGCAACTGGCTTCATGTTCCTCATCTCCTGGAGAGGTTACTGGCAAGAGTTGATCGAAACCTTGGTTTGGGCGCACGAGCGTACTCCTCTAGCTAACCTAGTTCGCTGGAAAGACAAGCCCGTTGCACTCTCCATCGTTCAAGCTCGTTTGGTTGGTCTAGCTCACTTCACCGTTGGCTATGTCCTCACCTACGCAGCATTCTTGATTGCTTCTACTGCTGGTAAGTTCGGTTAATCTGGCTACTAGTTTTGTAGGTAAGTAATAAAAATCCCCTGCCGCGAGGTGGGGGATTTTTTGCATAATTGCCCATTGTTACTTGTCAATAATCTTTAGAAAGGAAACTAATAGATTTGATAAAATGGCAGTAGTTAACGATAATAAAGTTTTGTTACACATAATTTTGTCAGTTCTGTCTTTACCATTGGCTAATCTCATGAAGTTTTTATAAAGATTGATTTTGTTTGCAAACTATTTTTCTATCAATTTAAAGTTTTACGTGTTTATACATTTGGTAACAAAAATATGTCAGAACTGGAAATTCCAGAAAAGTACAAGCCTGGCTTTGAGCAACTGGTAAACATTGATTCTGAAACTGTAAATGAATTAATAAACGCTTTAAGGCAAGCACCACCAGCACTTCTGTTGGAAGATTTGACATCAACAATAGCTGCACAAGTACAGGCTCTTTCGGTAGAAGAAGTTGAAGATTTGATAGAAGCATTAATGTCCCTCTATAATCTTCGAGACTATTTTGATGCACCGATAAATAAAATCGTAAAAAAAATTAGTCAGGCTGTTCAAGATGATGAGGAACTTCCAAACCTTACTGAAGAAGAAAAACACGAATTCGAGAAAAGATTAACTACTTTTTTAGAGTTTAACGGTGTACTTAGCGTTACGTCTAAAGCAATCAATGTAATGCGTGATCATGAACGTTTATTCACTCGCTCTCGTGTTTTAACTGATATGCGCCCTGTTTTTGAACCAGATATAAATAAAGGCCCAGCAGGGATCGCAATAATTCATATGCTGAAAATTGAATATGCTGATTTAAATGGTACACACGAGTTTTTTGTAGCTTTAGATTCAATAGATTTAGGGCAACTACGTGAACAATTAGATAGAGCAGAAAGAAAAGCAAAATCTATTGAGTTGATGCTCGAAAGAACAAGTATTCCGTATTTGAATTATAAGGACATAGAGTAGAGGTTTTAAAAATGGTAGTAACTGAAAAATTCGCTCCTTGGCTTACAAAAGATGAAGAAAATTTAAAGCAATATGAGTTTCTTTATTTACGAAGATTTAGTAAGAAAAGCAAAATAAATCTAAATGCTGGCTCAGATTGGAATTGTTTAGATGAAAAAAGAAAATTACGTAGCGAAAATAACAGTGAAAATTTAATTTTTTTGAGAAGCACTAAAACTTTCAAATATGAACAAACTGCTCGTTCTAAACATCGCTCTGTATCGAGACAAGTAGATATAGAAGGCACCTTTACAGCACTTGTTAATCAATGGCTAGAGGAAATACGTGGCATATCATCTATTAATCAAATGTCAATGCACCCTGCTTATCAGCAAATTATTGGCATGGGGGAAGTAGTAATCCCACTACTTTTAAGAGAACTTGAGAGGAAATCTGGACACTGGTTTTGGGCATTAAAATCTATTACTAGAGAAGATCCGGTACCTCCAGAGCATAGAGGAAAAGTCAACAAGATGATTAAAGCTTGGCTTGATTGGGGTAGGGATAGGGGCTATCGGTGGTAAGTAATAATGCTTGGATTAAGTCTGTTGTAATTCCCAGAATAGAGTCTAATTATCCAAATCTAGTTACTAATGGATACAAGATCACAAGTCAGGACACTATAGATTATAATTGCGTTGCCTGGGCTGCCCAAGATAATGAAACATGGTGGTGGCCAGATTCTCAATATCAATACTATTGGCCACCAGATATTCCCAGAGAAGAGACTCTTCAAGCTTTTCACCAGGCATTTCAAATACTTGGTTATGAATTTTGTGAAAGTGATGTATTAGAAGCAGGATTTCAAAAAATTGCCATATATGTTAATTCCAGTAACACACCAACCCATGTCGCTAGACAATTACCTAATGGCAAATGGACAAGCAAGCTTGGTTCATGGGAAGATATAGAACATAATAATTTACAAGGTTTAATTGGCAATCCTGGTTATGGTGAGGTTGCCTGCATTATGAAAAAACCAATTGCTAGAGTATTATGAATAAAAAGGTGCTTTAAAAATTATTCTCTTTATAGAAAAAGTATTCATTGACATTAGCCATCGTTTAATAACTTTTCAATCAATGCTGATTGTGATTAGACTACTATGTAAAGTAGCAAAAGCAAGAAAAAAGCGATCGCCTATGAATACTAAGCTGATTGAATCATTAGTTCAAGTAATATTATCGCTCTCTGAAGAAGAACGCTACCTTCTAGAAGAAAAGCTATTCTTTAATTCTTTATATCCATCAACACCAGAGATTATGGAGTTAGCACACAGAAGTAAAGCATTTGACTTTTTATATGATGAACTAGATTTATATACTATAGAAGATGGGGAGCCTGTTTAATGTCTCTACAAAAAGGAGATAAGTTATTTCTAAAGTAAGAGTAACTAGGATTGTTACAATTGAGCGTAGATTAATTAAAAGACGCATCAGAAAATTGGGAGTTAACCAAATTCAACAACTAAATACTATTATGCTGCAAGCGTTTCAATTGTCATAACATCAAAGAAAAAGCGATCGCTATGAGTCTAACTACAGCAAAATAGACAATAGACGAATATTTATGATGAGTACATGAACTCAATAAGGGTGTGATTAACAATTCCGCCAATCATCAGTCAGATAGTGTGCCATCTTTGGATGCTGCTAGTATTAAGCGGGTAGAAGAAGGAGTAGCAGCGGCAAGCGATCGCGCGGTGCGTTATACAATCGAACAAGCACTAAATCGCCTAGAAGCAATTAACGAAGGACAGACAGAACACCAAGTTAATGGTAGTGTACGCAGGTTTGTGTTGCGATCGCTCATTCATACTTTATTCCGCGTCCGGGTAGAAAATCTCGAAAACTTACCGCAGACACCCGCTATTCTCGCGGTCAACCATCTTCACCACATTGACCCCTTGCTGTTGTTGGCAGAACTACCCAGCCAACCCTATTACTATATTTTGGGTGATGCCCGTACCCTTTATAACAAGTGGTGGAAACGCTTCATTTTGAATTTTGCTGGCGGTGTCATTCCTCTAGCGCGGTTGTGGAAAGAAGAAGTTGCTGTTATGGAAGCCGCCAAAGCCGGAAGACAAGATTTAGCCGAACTAGCCACCGCTATTGAACATAATGTGCCTACTGGCGGCGATATACAGACATTACGCCAGATAGACCGCATTGTACTGGGAATTTTAGCTCACGGAGATGGAATGATTTTGTTTCCTGAAGGAAGGCTAGGAAGTACCGAGGGTAAATTGCATCTTCCCCTAAAGCGAGGAACAGTGATATATGCATTACGTGCTGGTGTACCAATAGTACCAGTCGCATTAATTGGCACTCATGACCTGTATCTTCGCAAACGGTTAACTATTCGCTTTGGGGAACCGTTAAATTTTTCCCCAAATGCGAAAACTACTCGACAGGAAGTAGAAACTGCTTTAGAAATTTTGGAAAAAGCAATGATAGCTCTACTGCCATCGAATTATCAAGAACCAAAAGGAATAAAAATTTTGCGTTACTTTCTCAACCATATATTGTGGTGAAAACACTAGCTTTTACAGCTTTTAAAGGTTGATACTTGCAATCAAAAACAAAGAAACATCCTCCTTAATATAGATAATTTTTATTAAAAAATTGTAAGTTTACTAAAGTTTTTATCTACCACATAATTTTTAACAATAGAAAAACCTCTAGTATAAAACAGCAAATAATAATACAATGAAATGTTAACAGCCGCTTGTAGCGAATAGTACTTCATTAACTTAAATATGGCGGTTATTAGGTGAGGTAAACCGAAAAGTTTCAGCCTTTCCTATAACTTTTCGGTTTACCTTGCCAAACAAACGTGGCGAACTATTAGGTATCAAAAAATAATGTTTAAACGTCGCACGATATTAGCTGGTCTAGCTGCGCTCGGCTTCACTTTGGCCGTTAGTACAAAAGTTTATGGACAATCTGTTAGCGGCCCAGACGCTTGGCAGACAGTCTACGATGATGCTGTTGCAGGAGCAACCACAATAATTGATGTTCCACTATTAGGCCCTTTATTATCCCTGATCTTACAAATAGTCTACGGCTTGGCAGGTTTTTGGGCTGGTTAAGTCCATTTCTATTAAAGAGTCAAAAATAGGGGCTTTTGCAGTGTTAATTTTGGTAATTTCTTAGCCTGCGTCTTGTCGCCAGAAATTGCCTCAGTATATCTTCAATACCATTTTTCACAACGCTATACATACTTTAGTCAGGGCGCATAGATGTGCGTACCTGCAATTCAACTTGGAGTATCAGCGTTTAGGTGAAATGGTACAACTCATCAACGCAAATTTTTTGTAACCAAATATCTCCAAACGTGAGGAGTTTTCTATGTTCAAACCTCGCGCACTTTTTCGTGCCTTAAATGCGATTGTCCTAGCTGTTCTCATAGTTACTCAAATCTATACACAACCAGCATTTGCTACTGGCGGGACTTGTAATCCAACAGTGGCTAACCTACCTGTATGTCCTAGTACAGCACCTTCAGCATCAGCTAGTTTTATTGACCCAACTGCAACAGTTACCAATCCTACAAATATTACCTTGGGCGAAAAAGTTTACATCGCTCCATTTGCTAAGTTAAACGCGACTAATGCACCTATTAGCATTGCAGCAGATTCCAACGTTCAAGACCAAGTGAATATTACAGCTTCGGGAACGGGAGTGGATATAGGGCCGCGCGTAATTATGGCTCACATGGCCACTATCAAAGGTGCAGCCAAAATCGGTACTCAAGGCTCAACCGGGCCTTTTACCGACCCAAATACCAATACTCAGTTCAGCAACGATATTCCAGAGGTATTTCTCGCATTCAACTGTGAAATTGACGGTGCAACTGTAGAAAAAAACACCGTAGTCAACTTTCTCGCGCGGGTTGGCCCTGGTGTTACATTACCTGCTGGTAAAGTTGTTTTGCCTGGTAAAAACGTTACTACTAACCTACAAGCTACTAGCGGTGCTTTGGGCAAAGTCGCAAACTTAACACAAGCCGACGTTGCATTAATGGAAGGCATTATTGAAGTTAATGAAGCATTTGCTGAAGGTTACACCAACTTAGCCAGACAAGACTCCACAAACGTAACAGGTATAAATTACGCCCCAACTACCTCTTTTAACCCTGGAGGTCTGCCACACATAGGTGGAACTACGACTCGCGATCCTAACTTCCGTAATCGCATTATTGGCAATATTGTTTTAGAGGATTCTTTAGCAGGTATCAATTTCAAAACAGGCAATAGAATTTCTCTGCGTGCTGATGAGGGTCAGCCTTTTAATGTCGGGCAAATTGCTGGGATGGCAAATGATGTTGTCTTTCACGCTTTAGAAAACACTAGCTTGACTGTTGGTGATTATGTTGGCTATGGGCCTCGTGCGTTAGTTCATGGTGGTCGGCAGGTTGTGAATGGTTTTGCTAATGGCCCTGAAACCAGCATCGGTGATTTTGTCGGACTAGGGCCAAACTCTGTTATATTCCGTTCAGCTATTGGCAGTAAATCAGCTGTTGGGCAAAAAAGCGCAGTCTTCAACTCTACACTACCTTCGAGAACTTATGTTCGTTCTAGAGTGATTTATGCCGACAATGGCAGCTTGATTTCACGTGTGGAATGGTAATCAATTTTGCATAATTATGAATTTGAAAATCGTGCCAGTAGTGCAATTAAAATGCCTACAATTGATTCTGCTGCTCACTTTAATATTTGGACTGATACTAAGTTTTGATGACAGTTCATCTATAGCTGCACAAACGGACATATCCTCCAATCAGCTTCAGGTGGTGCAGCCTCCAGTGACAGGGCTTGTAACTACATTGTCGGATGAGGTTGAGGAATTACCAGCAGATTTAATTCGCTGGTCAACTTACTGGCAAATGTGCTGGGAAGCGTATCCTGATGCGAAAGAATATGAATTACAAACGGTGCTTGTAGAAGGTAAGTCTCCCAAGTTGAAACGTCAAAGCGATCGCTGTTTTCGTTTACAAGCTGCATCTAATGAGAATCAAAAATCACAAGGATTACTCAATCGTGAACTAATCTTATTAATGCACAAAATTCAGCTTGGTTATCGAGTACGAGCCGTTTTAGATAACAACCGCGTCAGTGAATGGTCTTCAGTCATGGCAGTCGGTGCAACTACAGCCACTGAATCGAATGGGACTCAAATCAGCGTAACTCCTTGAGATTACTGGCAAGACTTACGCACAAAGTGGTCTGTTGAGAACGGGTATAAGGGTGTCGGGGTGTAAGGGTTTTGAACACCTAAACCCCTATACCCGAATGGCACTAAGAAAACGTGAAACGTCGTCAGGGCAGGGTGTAGGGGGTAGGGTGTAGGGTGTAGTGTTTAAGACAATTAAATTTTAATTGCGCTTGGGAGTTCACATATTCTTAATTCCCCAATACCTACACCCCACACCCCACACCCTCCAAGCCAACCATATCAAGGGTTTACGCTTAACTTAGTGGCATTTCCCTATACCCCTTTACCATCATTTATCAAAAAAACCCATCCTGCCCTCGCCTTTTAGGAGAGAGAGGCTCTTAGGGAGAGGTCTGTCGAATTCACGTTAAAAATACTGAGTTCCTACTCAGCACTCAGTACTTTGCTGTAATTTACGAGTCGTGAAGCGTAAAGCCCCCGTCATTCATGCGGGGGATATAAGCGGATTGTTGAATTTATTCATCCGTGATCTGGGTCATTTATGTACTCCAAGACTTTCTGAGTACTGACTTTGCCCGTTGTGTCAAACATGAAAGAGTGAGTCCACAAACTAGGAAGCTTCATTAATTCTGGAAACTCTTGCCTTAAATATCTTGATGACCTACCTTTAAACGCTTTCACTACTTGAGATATTGAGTGGTGCGGGTCATACTCTACCAACAAATGAATGTGGTCAGGAGCAATTTCTAGTGCTTTAATAATCCATTTTTTATCATTAGCAACTGACTGAAATATCTCAACACATCGTAGTTTTAATTTTTCGTTGTTATTGAAAACTCTCCTGCGCCTACAAGGTATCCAGACCAAGTGAACAGTAGCTAAACCTATTGAATGGTTGTAATGATTATACGTAGTTTTCATTGTAGATGAGTATTGATTATCTACACCACTGATGATATCATAACCACATGAAAACCTTGAAGTTCAAACTGTACCAACACAAAAGAAATAGATTTCTCAAGCGCATGATTAATGCGAGTGGGGTAATCTACAACCATGCTATTGCTCTGCACAAACGCTACTACCGGATGTGGGGCAAGCACTTAAATTGTGCGAAACTTCAAGCTCATATTGCCAAACTGCGAAAGCGTAATCCATTTTGGCAATCAGTAGGTTCTCAAGCAGTGCAAGATATCTGTCAACGCATTGAGAAAGCCTACCAATTGTTTTTTAAACATAACAAGAAAGGAGTTAGACCGCCAGGATTTAAAAAGGTTAAAAAATACAAATCATTCACCCTAAAACAAGCAGGTTATAAATTTTTAGGTGGTAATAGGGTAAAAATTGGGAACAAAGTCTATCAATTTTGGAAGTCTAGAGAAATAGAGGGAACAGTCAAGACTCTAACTATAAAACGCACACCATTGGGTGAGTTGTTTATGGTTGTTGTGGTTGATGAAGGCAGTAAATCAGAAGTCGAGATTAAGACGGGTAAAATTGCTGGTTTTGACTTTGGATTGAAGACATTTCTCACTTGCTCAGACGGCATAAAAATTGAGTCTCCCCAGTTTTTCAAACAATCTCTAAACGCTATCACCAAAGCTAGTAGACAGCACTCTAAGAAATTAAAAGGTGACGCTCCTAACGTCGCTAACGCTTCGCTATCCTCTAATCGTGAACGGGCTAGAAAGAATTTGGTACGCAAGTATGAAGACATTTCTAATCGTCGTCGTGACTGGTTTTGGAAACTAGCTCACGAATTAACAGATAAGTTTGATATTCTCTGCTTTGAAACCCTAAACCTCACAGGAATGCAACGACTTTGGGGAAGGAAAATATCAGACTTGGCGTTTAGTGAGTTTTTGAAAATCTTAGAATGGGTAGCTAAAAAGAAAAATAAACTGATTGTCTATATTGACCAGTGGTATCCCAGCACTAAGACCTGTTCTCACTGTGGTCATGTCTTAGAGAGTATTGATTTGTCTGTCAGAGAATGGCGTTGTCCCTCCTGCCAATCAGTAAACGGAAGGGACGAAAATGCCTCTAAGGTAATTTGTGCAGTCGGGGCATCGACTGTTGGGTTAGGTGATGTCAGACTGGCTATGCCTGCAATCGCTGTTTGAGCCTAGAATCCCCCGAATTTAGCGAAGCGGATTCGGGGGAGTATGTCAAAAATTCCAATTGCGGCGAAAATGAAACAAGCCTTCTAATCTATCTTGCACATCTGGATGATTATTTAATCTTTGCTGATATTCTTGGGCAGTTTGGGTGATAATTTCGGAAAAATGGGGATATATAGGCGCTAAATTAGCTAAATCTTTGACTTTAATTCTTTGGCTGATCGCTAATGCTATTAAATTAATCATTTCTCCTGCGCTTTTACCTAAGATAGTTGCGCCTAAAATTTCGCCGTTACGTAGGACAATTAATTTACAAATACCTGTGGTTTCGCTCTTGATTTGGGCTGCTGTTAAAGATTTAAAATATTGTCGTAAAACTAAAAATTCATCAGGGCGGAATTGTCTGATTGCTTGAGTTTCGGTTAAACCCACTTGAGCTAACATTGGATGGGTAAATATTCCCCAAGGTATGTGTTGATAATTGACAGCCAATCTAGGGAAAAATAGCGCATTATTGAGGGCAATTCTCGCTTCATAATTAGCAACGTTTATAACGTCATAACCACCAATTACATCACCGCAAGCGTAAATACGTTTGTTGGTAGTTTGTAGTTTACTATTGACTACTAAACGATGCTGATACCATTTCACGCCGACGGCTGCTAAGTTAAATGATGCAAAATTTGGTTGTTGTGCTGTTGCTACTAAAATTTCATCAGTTTCAATTGCTTTATCTCCGGCTTGCACCCATTTTTTATCATCAATTTGTCTGACTTGGGTGACGGCTGTTTGAGTCAGCACTCGCACCCCATCAACTTCTAATTGTGCTTGCAGAAGTTGAGCAATTTCTGGGTCAATATTTCGTAGAATATGAGAATGTTTAATGACTAATGTGACATTACAACCCAAACGGGCTAAAGTTTGGGCAATTTCAATACTTTGAGTAACGCCACCAAGAATTACCCAATTTTGAGGTAGTGTTCTTTTTTTCAGAGATTGCCAAATATTATTTAAGGTAATGTAACCAGTATTTTGTAAACCTTCAATATTGGGAATTTTAGGGCGGGAACCACTCGCTAGTAAATAGGTGCGTCCCCTTAGCAAGCGAAGAATTTGATGATGTGCAGAGTGGGTTGATTTTTCATCATTTTCATAAACGGCAAATGCCAAGTGTGGTGAAGATTGAAATTCACCTTTGCCAAAAATCACATCAACTCCCTGTGTGGCTAATGTGGCTGGAGAATTAATTTCTTGGATGTTGGCTGCAACTCCGTCTGCATATAGCATTGCCTCTTGCCATGCGAGGGATATATGGCATTTTTCTGCGATGTCCGCATGATTGGTACGAATACCAAAGCCGTCGGCTTGATTGAGAGAGTGCAAACGGTTGGCAATTTCGCTGAGGGAGTGATGATAAATAAATCCGTAATTTATTTGTGGTTCTACTAGGGCAACTTTAGCGTGCCATTTGGTTGCAGCTAAAGCCGCATAGCGTCCGGCGAGGCTACCGCCAATAATCACGACATCATAATCAATGGTCATTAGTTATTAGTCAATGGTCATTTGTCATTTGTCATTAGCAGGACTTACGCACAAAGATTGTCTGTTGAGACAGGGTGTGGGGGTGTAAGGGTATGGGGTGTAAGGGTTTTGAATAAGTACACCCTACACCCTTAAACCCTTTCACCCTTCCCATAACCTTTGGTTTTTTGTATCACTGCGTAAGTCCTAGTTAGTTAATTGTAGAGACGCTAATCATTTCGTCTCTACAATGGTCAGGTGACGAATTACTTACTAATTGTTCAGTAATGCTTGCAGGGCTGTTAATAAACGCTGGTTATCGGACACAGAACGCACAGCGACGCGGAAGAAGCGATCGCCTAATTCTTTAAAGCTCAGGCAATCTCGAATTAAAATCTGATGGTGTTGGAGTAATTGTTGCTGTAACTGTGAACTAGATTTTTGTGATTGCACAAGTAAAAAGTTCGCAGCACTGGTGTGAGGTTGCAGTCCAGGAATGGCGGCTAAACCTTGAAACAGTTGGTTTCGGGTAGGTGGTAGCCATTGCCAAGTTTGCTGTTGAAAATTTTGGTCGCCGATGACAGCAATAGCGGCGGCCGCAGCGAGATTGTTGACAGGCCAAGGATCGCGCCACGTCTGCCACCGTGACAAGCGATCCGGGTGGGCGATCGCATACCCCAGTCTTAGCCCCGGCAGACTGTAAAATTTGGTAAGCGATCGCAACACGACTAAATTCTTATGTTCTTGCACCACCGAAATCAGGCTTTGTTCTGCTTCTGGTGGCACAAAATCCATAAACGCTTCATCCACTACCACTAAGGCAAACTCTTCTAACAGCGGTAAAATCTCCAGCTGCGAAAACATTTTGCCTGTGGGGTTGTGGGGATTGTTTAAAAGTAGTCCTTTGTCACTTGTCCTTTGTCCTTGAATTTCTAAACGTTGGCTGCCAACACTCAGACTTGTGTCATTGTTAATTAACAAATGACTATTGACTATTGACAAATGACTGAAATCAATTGGGAACTCCAGAACTTTAGCGTTGTAAGCCGTCAAGGTGCGGTAGTAATCACCAAAGGCTGGAGTTAGCAAGATTGTTGCAGATAGTTCTGCTAATTCTCTACCTACCAAAGTTAATAATTCTGCGGAACCGTTACCCGGCAAAATCCACTCTGGCGGTAATTGATGGAAGTGACTGAGAGCGAGTCTCAGTTCACTGTATTCTGGTTCGGGATAGTGCCTCAGACTACCAATTTGAGATTGAATCGCAGCGATCGCACTATCCGGTGGCCCTAAAGGGCTGATGCTCGCAGAAAAATCAAGAATAGCATCACGGGGACAGCCAGCCAGTGCTGCTGCCCAGGCTAAATTTCCCCCGTGTGCTGGTTGCTGCATCAAAATCAAAATTCCCCAAATTAAACCTAAGATTTTGGGGGTGCAACTCTTTCTCTAAAGAGTTTACCAGCAGAAAAAGCAGGTACTTTAGTTGCGGGAATTTCCATTTTTTCGTTTGTTTTGGGGTTACGACCTTCACGGGCTTTGCGTTCCCGTGATTCAAAGGAACCAAACCCCACTAGTGTTACCTTATCGCCAGAGGAAACTGCTTCAATAATGGTTTCTAAAGCAGCGGTTAAGACGGCATCTGCTTGTTTTTTGGTAACGCTGGCTTTTTCTGCGACTGCATCAACCAATTCGCCTTTGTTCATATAAACTCCTTCAGGTTTACTTGAGATTTCTTCGAGATGCACCATGTAGCATCTTTACTGAAACCTCTGTTTGCAGAACTACAAAAGTCGTGATTTGGGAGTATTTCTACTCAAAATGGCTACACATCCCTTCGGCTCGACTTTTCAATGAATCATTCTAAGGTGTAGTAGCCAGAAGTGGATATATGAAACCGTTAATTTATATGGATTTCAGGATTTTTTGGGTTTTTTGGGGGTGTGTTGCACTCAAAACCACCCTTAAAGTAGGAATAAATACTTAGTAAAAACCCCTGTTGTGAGCGCAACAATTAAATTATTGAGCTAGAGAAAAATCTGTGTAGATGTCTGTTTGCTGCTTAATTTCGCCAACTTCGCCAAGTATGATTCGGCTAGAAGCGATCGCTGGAAATTTCTCTGGATTAAGGATGTAAGCCTATTAGCCCGATTGTAAATCATCACCGATTTTCGCTTTTGAATAGGTTGTCTACATCCTTGTTCGGTAATTTCAATACTCCGTGCTATGTAATCGTAAAATAACTTAACATTTTATAGGGCTGGACGATGCTGAATCCAAGGTTTTGCGGCTTCAATTTGGGCGGCGAGACTAATTAAAGTGGCTTCCGCCGCAGGTTTACCCACCAGTTGCACACTCATAGGTAGACCATGACTATCAAAACCCACAGGTAATGCGATCGCTGGTTGTCCGGTGGCGTTGGCAGGCGGACAAGGGGCAACCCAACGCATAATATTCTGAAATGCTTCTTCTGGACTCAACGCCGCCCATTCTCCGACGCGAATTGGTGAATGTAAATAAACTGGCAATACCAACACATCAATATGCTCGAAAAATGCCACAATTTGCCGGGAGACAATTTGCAATTGGGATAAAGCCCGGAGATATTCAGCCACAGAACCAGTACGCGCCAATAGCCAACGGTTCACAGGCTGCAACGCCTCCACAGGCAATCCAGAAGCGGCGACTCCCGCTTGCCAAACAATTTGGAATGGTTCGACTAAGCCACTAAAATCTGGGCAAGTTTCGGTCACGGTGTTACCCAATTGTTCTAATAACTGGACTGTTTGCAACACACCTTGCTGACAGTTCGCGTCAGCCGTTCCCAAAGGCAGGATTTTCGTAGAGAAGGCAATGCGTAAGCCAGACACTTTGGCTTGGGTAGCAGCCAGAAAAGATGGTTCAGGATCAGGTAGCCAGTAAGGATCACCAGTGAAGTAACCAGAGATTGCGTCTAACATCGCGGCTGCATCAGCCACAGTCCGGGCAATGGGGCCGTTGACAGCAATTCCCCCCAAGCGATCGCCGACAGGGGCTTTGGTGACTCTACCGCGTGATGGTTTAATCCCGACCAAACCACAACAAGCCGCTGGGCCACGAATGGAACCACCACCATCAGAACCTTGAGCGATCGCACATAATCCGGCGGCGACGGCGGCGGCTGCACCACCACTAGAACCGCCGGGAGTATATTCTAAATTCCAAGGATTTCTGGACGGGGGAAAGCCTGTGGGTTCGGTGTAAGGAAAGGAACCGATTTCGGAAGTAGCAGTTTTACCAAGAATAATGAAACCTGCTTGTTTAATCCGCGTTACCACCCCGTCATCATAATTAGGAACGTTATTTAACAATGCCGGATTGCCGTAGGTACAAGGCACACCAGCCACGCTATTCAGGTCTTTAATGGAAATTGGCACACCAAAAAAAGGCGGCAGTTCAGCGGCTGTTGCCAGCATTTCAGTTTTTGCTTGAGCATCAGCGATCGCGAGTTCTGCCGTTACCGTAAAATAACTACCCAATTGGGGGTTCAACCGCTCAATTCTTTGTAAATATATTTCCACTAACTCCAGTGGCGACACTTCCCGATGGCGGATTAATCGCGCTAACTCTACCGCTGGAGTAAACGCTAAATCAATTTCATTCATCTTTGACCCTCCGAGTTTGAGATTTTAAATTTTGGATTGAGTCTCTATCCCCTAGTAGAGAAGCTTTGTGGGCGAATCTGGCGACTTGAGGGGTGTGGCGCAGTCCATCTCAAATCTAAAATTACTTGACTTTATTTAGAGATTGTGAGTGTATCGAAAATTTTTCAATTGAGTTTGTTACTTTCGCAGTAGTTTCGGGAAGTATGAATCCATAGCGCCTCAGATTCTCCATCTATCAGGACGCTAATCTACCACCCATAGGATGAAGCTTGTCTTTAAGCTACCACCTTGCTGCATAGTCATTTTAATTGTTTCACCGACCTTCGGTCGAGGGAACGGGGAGCGGGCAACAGGCAACAGTTGGCTTCAGTTTTTGCCTGTTTCCTCGACCAAAAGTCTGTCTGAAGCCTCGGCTTTTTAAGACGATAGCCTTGGACGGAGTGTAAAGCATCATCCACTGTTCCCTATTTCCTGTTCCCTTTAAATCAACTTTCGGCAAATCCCCAAGGGATATTTATGGCTGATTTAGAAACGCTGGTAAATGAAGTACCAAAAATTGTTCATAGTCTGAGGCTGAATATTGGACATTCTCATGACATCATGCAACAAATTGTCATGATTAATCATGCTCAGGATAAACTACGTAATATTCAAGAAAAAATTAAGTTTATCCAGCTAGAAACATCACCTAAAACTACAGTTGCTTGTTTAGATGTAGTGCAGAAACCAGTAATCAATGGAGATTACACGGTTTACATTTATAAATATGATTATCCTGGTTTACTCACAGCAAAGTTTGGCAAATTACCAGTGGATATTTCCCTCAAAGAAATTCAAGCTAAAATAGAAGTTTGGATTGATTGGGGCGATTTGCTTCAGGCTATAGCAGCCGATATTTTAAGTAATATTCACTTAGTAAAACAACTAAATATTGATGCTGGTCATGATAGTATTCCTGCAACATTTCAAGCAGTAGAAGAAGTTTTAAAAATCCAACTAGATTTAGATAAACCAAAAATCTTACAACAGCAAATTCAGCAGATTATTCAAGCGCAAGAAAATTCCTTAAAGATTAAAGAAAGATTAGAATTTATTTTTACTAATATTAAGCAGAGCCATAACTTATTAAGTATTTTACTGGGAGTCTCATCTTTTTGCGATAAATCTGGGTTTACCATAGAATGGCTTGATGATGATCAAGAATTAATTATATCTGGTGATGGCAGGTTACAAGAATTAACAGATATTATCAATGACTGTGAGTTTTACCAAAATAGAATTGACTCTTTGATTTTGCAGATTAGTACTTTGAGAGTTAAATCGGAAAAAAAGTTACCAATATCTAAATCTAAACAATGGAGACTAGCGGATTTTAACCCGCTAAAAAAGTTTAAACAACAAAGATTAACTCACTATGGTGGGATAATTGCTGTTAGTTTATTAGCTTTAGGCTTTGGTAGTTGGATGATTAAAGCTGAAATTCCCCAACTGCAACAAATTCGTTTAAACTTTAATCAAGAAGAAACTGCGATCGCTAATTTTAAAGCTGCTCAAACTCTGGGTTTAGAAGCATCTAGTTTAGTACAATCGCCACCCCGTCCTTTAATTATTTGGCAACAAGCTGAATCTAAATGGCAAGAAGCAATTAAATTACTAGAGAACATTCCAGATAACACATCAGTTTTTATTAAAGCTAAAGATAAGTTAGTTCGTTATCGTTTTTATCATAAAGCCATTACTCAAAGAGTAACTGCTGAAAAAAAAGCTTTAAATAATTTAGAAACAGCCCATAAATTAGCTATAGAAGCAAACTTTTTTATTCAAAGTTCGCCTCACTCTCTTTCAGTTCGCCAGCAAGCAAAAGATAAATGGCAACAAGCAATTAATATTTTAAAACAAATTCCTGCAAATACATTTGTTTATCAACAAGCTAAAGATACATTATTGAATTATCAGGCGAATTATCAGGAATTAGTAAAAATATCTAACTAATATATAGGACTCATATTTGATTTCTGAAAAAACTCAGTATACTCCTAAATCCCTTTTTTACTGTTCCCCGTTCCCTGTTCCTTGTTCCCTCCCTACGCAAATATCTTCATTAATCAAATCGGATTCCTATATAGCAATCCTGCATAAGTTGTAAAAATTGAAAGGCTAAGAACCCCGACTTCTTTGAGAAGCCGGGGTTCTTTATTTTCAGAGTTTATCTATGATTAATATAGAAAATTATCTATGATTAAAACCGGGTTATCAAAAGAATTAAAATTATTAATCATTGTTAATGATAATTTTTTCCCTAAATAGTATTTACTAAATTCTATGATCTACGGTAATTTTTTATAGGAAGCCAAGTTGTTTTGTGCAATTCATTTGACAGTGCTTCGTAACTGTGAAATATCGTAGATAAATTTTTTTAATCTTTTATATCTGTGAGGAGTGGTCATGGCTAAGTATCTCCTAGCTTCTGCTAGTGGAGCTAGTTTTTTATGTTTAATTAACGGATTGTTACCTGTACAAGCACTTGCTAACTCCGTACCAATAGATAATAATTCATTGGTAAATGTTCCACAAACATCAGTAATTATCAACAGCAAAGTTTCAGCAGCAGAAACTAAGTTGATTTTAGCCGATGGTAGCCAACCAGAAGCACCAGCTATTAAAGGTGAGCCAGAGGTACAAGATTCATCAGCGTCTAATGAGTCGCAGACATCAGACAATAACGACAGCGCTCAAGTAACATCTGTATCACAATTATCTGATGTGCAACCAACTGATTGGGCTTTTCAAGCCTTACGAGTCGTGATGCGTA
>JAGKSW010000089.1 GCA_018993265.1 Nostoc sp. TH1S01 | reverse complement strand
TTAGACAGTCCCAGACTGCAATCTCTGTCTGATGCCTGAATCCCCCGTTTTGAAAACGGGGGAGTGGCTCAAAGGTTTCAAGCAGCTAACGGTAGATATTTTAGTGAGAAATAGAGAAATTCTAAAAGCTTGGGAAACAGCAGAAGAAGGAAAAAATATTTGTTTGAAGTGGTTGTTATGGGAAAATGATTTGTTGACTCCTAGTTATGAAAAAACTCAGGAACTTTTCAATACATCAACAGCAGCAATTTATTGGCATCTCAGTCCTGCTGGACTTACCATTTTTGTTCTCAAATCTCATAACCCAACTCCTATCTTAATTAACTCAAATCCATCTACCAACGACAGCAAAATACCAGCGTCTTTAAAACGCTTACTGAAATTTGAAACATGGGTTAGCAATTGGGATCAACTATATGCAAGCTATCGAGACAAGAACAAAGCCCAGATTGGAAATAAGCGAAAGCATCCTTGGCGCGATAGTATGATAAGCACATTGGAGGAACTAAAACGCATTCTGGATATTCCTGCGATTGAAGCTGAACTCGAAGGTGTCGATAATCTGGTTTTAATTCCTCACCGAGACTTGCACCGTTTTCCCCTTCATACTCTGTTTGATGAGCGTTTCACCATTGCCTATCTGCCTAGCGCACAGATTGGACTTAATATATCAAATCAAAATTTGATGGGTGAATGGCATACAAAACCCCTATTAAATGTGGATGATCCTGCAACTGACGGGATTGATCAAATGCCCTATGCCCAACTAGAATCAGCAATAGTTAGGCAGCTATTTACTAACTCTACTCCTATTGTTCGAGACGAAGCTACAAAAATTAATCTGATTGAAAACTTAGATAATAATAATTATCGTGTATTTCATTTTACTGGACACGGAGAGTACAATAGCGATCAGCCAGAAAACTCTCGACTTGGCTTGGCACATGATGATTACCTAACGGCAAAAGAGATTAGCAATCTCAATCTGGAGTCCTATGATTTAGTCACAATAGCTGCGTGTGAAACTGCTTTGACAGGAAACCAATCTATTACGACTGAATATGTCGGTTTGGTTAGTGCTTTTCTACGGGCTAAAGTTACCTGTGTTCTTAGCTCTTTATGGACTGTTGAAGAAATTTCTACAGCTTATATTATAGTTCGCTTTTATCAATTTATTCATGAAGGTATGGCTCCAGCAAAGGCACTGAATCAAGCACAGAAATGGCTCCGCACAGTTACAAATGCTGAACTAGCAAATTGGCTCCGCACTCTTAATACTCTACAGAGCTTAGATCCATTAATAAAACAAGAGTTAGAGCAGCAAGCAGAAAGGATTTTTGATGAATATAGTACAATTGAACTATCGTATTACCCATTTGCTAATCCCTACTACTGGGCAGCTTTTACCCTCACTGGAAGAGGTATTGTATGAATTCCTTGCAAGCTAGAACACTTGAGGCTTTTCTTAGGGCGATTTCTCAAATGGAGAAACCGCTTTCACAGGATTTAGACCACGAAATTCGTAGAGTAGGTCGTGCTTTAGAAAACCATGAAAATCATATTATTGGAGAGATACCAAACTTAGTGAAACGAGATATTGATCTCAATGAGCAATATAATTTTGCTTACAGGAGCTTGCAAAAGCAGTATCAAGCTCAGGAACGAACAAAAAGTTTAGCAATTGCAGCAAATGGATCAACTTCCTTTGATTTTGAAAATCAGATTGCTCAAATTTTGAACGCAGATGATATACCACGAGCAGCACAGAAATTCTTGTTTCGCTTAGATTCTCAACTAGCAGATGATTATAAGCAAACCGATTTTTGGAAACGGGGTGATCGCATTATTGCTTTAGCAAGCGGAGGTGCATTTCTAGGAGTTTTATTAGCTCAAATTCCTGGTGCTATTATTGGTGGACTGCTTGCGGCTATCTATGCTTGGTTTACTACTCCAAAAACTGAATCTGATGGTAATGCTTAAATGACTCAGAAGATTTTATACGCGGCTTGGTTTATTTTTAGTATTCTTGCTGTTCTGGTCATTTTGTTTATACGCCATCGTCGAACTTCTAAATGGAATATTAAACTTGACGAAGTGTTTAACGTATCACTTGCTGTTTTTGGAGGGATTTCGGGTGTCTATTTAATATCTCAAACATGGTTACATTATGATACACTTCAGAAACTCGTCAGCAATGAAGGTTTAGTGGCAATGACACTCGGTGGATTAGCTTCCATTTGGTTTTGTATCAGTACAATTGGAGAACTTGCTGGAAAACCTTAGATATTATTGAGGTCTCTGCCGCAATATACAAGCAGGGATTATTAACATTATCTTTATTTTTTGATATAAGCTTTTATTTTTTGATAAATTAAACTCTAATATACTATCATACATTCCCCTGAGTTATCTATTGACTGTTTTTTGTTAATTGCCACAGTAATATGTAGACGTTCCAAATAAAAACTGAGGCATGGAACAGACTATATTTTTAGATTTTTTAGCTAGCTTACAAAAACTGTTTGTAGGTTACATTCCGGCTGCTGTTTTCGGCAGTTTCATTGGATATTTTATTGGCATCAATGTTACAGTTTATCAAATTTTTAGAAGGATATTTCAGATACCACACAGCATTCCGCCTTTAGCCCTACTCCCTCTTGCTCTCATCTTATTTCAAAATAGTGAATCTGCATCAATAATTGTGATATTTATTGCCACTCTTTGGACAATTATCATTAATGTGGCAATAGGGTTACAACATTTTCGACGGCAAAATAATAACTTTCGCGCTGCCATATTTCATGTATTTCATTCATTGAAAGTTGGTATCTGGGTAGCGTGGTTTACAGTTATAGCCATAGAAATGTTAATTGGCCCTAGAGGATTAGGCTTTATTCTCTGGGAAGCTTACAAAGCTGGCGACACTAATAGCATCCTTCAGGTGTTACTCTACATTGGTATTATCGGCACTTTGCTGGATCAATTTTTAGATTTTATGGGTTCTCTACTTGTACAGATGATTTCTGAGAGTAAAAAATCTAGTTAAACTGCGGGAAGCCGCTCCGTGTCTACTCTAAGTTATCGCTCCGTACCCTACGGGAAGGCTTACGCCTACGTAATGACAAGTGTTTAATCCGACTTAATATCAGACATTGCTGCTGTCAATTATTGCGTGGATAGACTTGGATGGCGTTGATGTTCTATGCAAACCCCCAAATCTCAGACTTGTGAATTGTAAAAATCCGGAGCTTCACATCCCCTGCTTTGCAAAGAAGTCGGGGATATTGTTGTTAACTAATGATTTAGGACTGCTATAGCCTCAGAAAGATATCAATCCCTGAATCTGGCAACTTTACACCTAATTGCTCAATTACGCTTTCCAAGTTTTTCTACAAAAGTAAATTTACTGATTTTAACGTATTAATTTTAGCTATTTTTGTGTAAATACAATGACCGAATGTTCAAATTTTATTTGAAATTTTCGACTTTTATCTGAATTATCTACCACTCAAACCTCAAGTTTGACAGTAAATTTTTTACAGTATATAAAAGTATAAATTTATATACTATTTTATCTGCTAGATATTTCAATTGTTTATGTTTCAACATCCTTATCTCACAATCGTGCTACTTAGTGACTGTACTGAAGAGCAGATATATTTTCGTCAGTATTTGCAGCACTATAGTCTATATAATTATCAACTTCTGGAGTTTGAGAGCGCAGCCCAACTCGTAACATGGTGTCAACAGAAGATATTACCAGATGTAATTTTGCTGAACTTCTCTTGGCCTGATGGCAGTGAACTGAAGTTACTGAGAGAATTGAGGCAAATTCTCCACAATACAAAATCTGCAATCATTCTGGTAACAGAACGTGATGATGCCGAGATTGCTGTTCTGGCGATGAAAAACGGGGCCCAAGATTACTTAGTCAAAAACCATCTCACCCCTGCAACTCTGCAAGCAGCAATTCATGACGTTGTGGAACACAGACAACAATACTGGCAATTAGAACAACGTCGAGAACGAAAACGATTAATTACTGCAACCGCTTTACTAATTCGTCAATCTCTTGATCTCAAAGAAATTTTAGCTGTCACCGTCAAAGAAATACAGCAATATTTACAGACAGACCGAGTATTAGTCTATCAATTTCATCCAGATATGAGCGGGACTGTAATCTCAGAGTCAGTGCTACCAGGTTGGTCAGTCAGTTTGGAAAAACAGATTCAAGATACTTGCTTTCAACAGGGTGCGGGAGTCGAATATCGTCAAGGGAAAACACGGGCAATCAATAACATCTATGATGCTGGTTTAACAGATTGTCATATACAACTGTTAGAGAAATTTGAAGTTAAAGCTTATCTAGTCGTGCCAATTTTGGTCAGCAAATGCTTATGGGGATTATTAATTGCTCATCAATGTACTGCGCCTCGTTATTGGCAAGCAGAAGAACTGGAATTTTTAGATCAACTGGCAGTACAAATAGCGATCGCAATTCAACAAGCAAATACTTATGAAATAGCACAAAAAGAAATCAAAGAACGCCGACGCACTGAAAAAAATCTTCGAGACAGCGAAGAGCGATTTCGTAATACCTTTGAGCAAGCAGCTGTGGGCATCGGCCATGTGTCGTTGAATGGGCAGTTCATACGTGTTAACCAACGGTTTGCTGATATTACCGGCTATTCCCAACCTGAACTTCTGAGCTTGACCTTTCAAGAAATTACTCATCCAGATGATTTAGCAGATAATTTGCAGCAAGCCCAAATGCTGCTAGCAGGTCAGATAAAAAACTATTCAATGGAAAAACGCTATCTTCGCAAAGATAGCGAGATTATCTGGATTAAGCTCACAGTTTCTTTAGTTTGTGACCATTTTTCTCATCCACAATACTTTATCAGTGTGATTGAGGATATCAGTCAGCAAAAACAAGCCGAAATTGACCTTCAGGAAAGTGAATCCAGGTTTCAGGCATTTATGAATAATAGTCCCTCTGCTTCATGGATTACTGATGCAGATGGTCGGATAGTTTATGTCAGTCAAACTTATCTCCACACTTTTCAAGTTAAAGCTGAAACTATAGAAGATTTGATTGGGAGAACACTATTTGATATATATCCTCAACAAATAGCTCAACAGTTTGTCGATAATATTCGCCAAGTTACACAAATCAAAAAAGTTCTTGAAGTGATTGAGCAGGCTCCTAAGCGTGATGGAACCCAGGGATATTTTCTAGTTTATAAATTTCCCTTAGCACAAAACTCTGCGACATGCTTGGTTGGTGGCGTAGCTGTTGATATTACCGAGCGCATTCAAGTACAAAAGGCCTTACAACAACTCAATCAGGAATTAGAAGCTAGAGTTGAAAAACGCACGGCATCTTTAAAGCAAAGTGAACAACAATTACGGAATATTTCTGATCGTTTAAAATTGGCTCTCCAAGTAGGAGAAATCGGCATTTGGGATTGGGATATGCTTTATGAAGCAGAATGGGATGACCGAATGTATGAACTATACGGTATGCAACGCTCGGAAATTCCTATTACTTATGAAGATTGGCGGAATGCAGTTTATCCAGATGACCTTGCGGAAACGGAAGCTGACTTTCAGGCAGCTATCAGTGGAGAGAAAGACTTTAATAGAGAATTCCGTATTCTCCATCCAGATGGCAGCATTCACTTTATTAGAACTGCTGCTATAGTACAACGCAATCATCAAGGAGAACCCCAAAGGATGGTAGGGATTAACTATGACGTTACTGAACGCAAACTAGCAGAAACTCAACTGCAACAGACAAATGAGCAACTGATTAAGTCCAATGCTGAACTCACTCGTGCTACCCGCCTTAAGGACGAATTTCTGGCCAATATGAGTCATGAACTACGCACACCCCTCAATGCCATTTTGGGGATGTCAGAAGCATTGCAAGAAGGAATATTTGGAATTCTCAATGAGAAACAAAAGCACAGTTTGCAAACCATTGAGAGCAGTGGTAGCCATCTGTTGGAATTAATTAACGACATCCTGGACTTATCTAAAATTGAAGCAGGGCAGCTAAATTTAAATTACACTCAGATAGCTATCAACGAGCTTTGTCAATCTAGTTTGGTATTTATTAAACACCAAGCTTTCCAAAAAAATATCCACGTGGAGATGAAAATTCAACCACAATTACCAAAGCTATTAATAGATGAAAGACGCATTTGCCAAGCTTTGATTAACCTACTTAATAATGCTGTAAAGTTTACCCCAAAAGGTGGGCGAATCACCTTAGAAGCTACCCATCAATCACTTGCTTCTCCAGCACAAATAACATCTGCAACCGATTTTATTCGCATTGCCGTGATTGATACAGGTATTGGTATTGCTGAGGAAAATCTGCAAAAACTTTTTCAACCTTTTGTTCAAATTGATAGTGCCTTAAATCGTCAATATGCTGGCACTGGTCTAGGACTAACACTCGTCAAGCGGCTTGTGGAAATGCATGGTGGATATATAGAAGTTACTAGTAAATTAGATGTAGGAAGTTGTTTTTCGATTTATTTACCCTGTGAGAATATTTCTAAACTTCCGCTTGAACCGATACATCCAGTCTTACCTGAGCTGAATTTGAGCGGTAACAGAACAATACAGCGTTCAAATCTTATTTTACTAATAGAAAATAACAAAGCTATTATTTTTACCATCTCTAGCTATTTAGAAAAACAAGGATATCAGATTATTTTAGCTACAAATGAACCAGAAATTCTTGCTGCTCTGAAAACGCAAATTACAGATTTAATCTTAATAGATACTCAAATGCCTAATTTGGATGCCTTAGATTTTATCAAGCAGCTTCGATTAAACCAAGACTTCGCAAATCTTCCTGTTATTGTTTTGTCGGCTTCATCTTTGTCAGGTGAGAGAGAAAAATTTTTAGCAGTAGGTGCTAATGAGCATATTACAAAACCTTTGAAACTTCAACAATTAGCAGCTAATATTCAACAAATTTTAGAAATAAAGGATATAAAAATATGAATTTTCCTTCTATTTTGGTTATTGACGATGAAGTTAATAATTTTGACATAATAGAAGCTTTGCTATCTAATCAAGAATATGATTTACACTACGCTTTTGATGGTCAAAACGCAATCAATTCTCTCAGCATCTTACAACCTGATGTGATTTTGCTAGATGTAATGATGCCGGGTATGGATGGTATGGAAGTGTGCAGACTGATTAAATCTATGCCAGAGTACCAATTTATCCCCATTATTATGATCACGGCTTTAACAGCTAAAGAAGATTTATCTCGATGTCTCCAGGCTGGTGCCAATGATTTTATCAGTAAACCTGTAAATGGTATAGAACTTTGCGCCAGAGTTAATTCAATGCTGCGAATTAAACAGCAATATGACCAGATTAAAACTCTGTCTCAACTTCAAATCAACACAATTGATATTTTACAGAAAAATCTCAATGAATTACGTGGAAATTTATTTTCTAGCCTCCCCCATGAATTTAATACTCCTTTAAATGGGATATCCGGTATCATCGATATGTTGCTTCTTGACCATACAAACATGAGTCATGAAGAAGTTCAAGAACTTTTAGAAATAGCTCAAGAATCCTCACAAAGATTAGAAAACTTAACTCGGAAATTTTTAAATTATACATTAGAGGTAGTAGGTCATAACGCAAATATCGCTGCCTCAAATATAATTAGCGATCAGCAGATTTCTGATCAATCTGTAATTTTTAAGTCTGCTCAAAAGCAAGCTCAAAAGTTCCATCGCATTGACGATTTAGTTTTCAATTTGCTCAATTGTCATATAGCTGTCAATCCTCAACATTTACAGTGCATTATTGAAGAGTTATTAGAAAACGCCTTGCAATTTTCTTCAACAGGAACATCTATCGAAATCTCCTCTACATTAATCGATAATATGCTCCAGTTATCAATCTCTGATCATGGTCGTGGTATGACTGAGGAGCAAATTGCTAATGTTGGAGCTTTTATGCAATTTGAACGTAAGGCTTACGAACAGCAAGGAGGTGTTGGCTTAGGTTTGAAAATTGTCCAGACCATCACAGAAAATTATGGCGGTGTTTTTTCCATTTCTAGCTCTTACCACCAAGCAACAACCGTTTGTCTGACATTACCTTTAGCTGCTTAAATCTGAATTTCTCCGTTTTATTTCAAATTCAGGTGATTTACACTTTATCTTTAGGTGGCGTAGCGATACCACGCTTGAGTAAATTTGCTTCTAGTTCTTTGATAAATTGACAGTCTTTTTCTAACCAAGGTTGACTTTCTGCACTTACTGATGGCTGCTTTTCTAAGAAACTAAATGCTTGGCGGAATTGCTGGGGACTGGTAGCAATAGGCGCATCAAAATGACAAGAAATAATCTGGTGAAAATCCCATTTTGCAACTTTGTTGGCCCAGTCGATGACTTGTTGTGGTGTTTGGGGCAGAATGAGAGTTTGCAGAATTGGGGCGACAAATGGGCGACCATGACCACTCAGGGCGTAAAATGACTGTTGCCAAGTTGGTTGCCAACGAAATGGATATAAACCGAAATATGCTTTGCGAGAATGGTTTGGTGCTTGCAAAGCTTCGCGGAAACTTTCACCTAGTCCTGTGATATCTAATGCACTAGGACGGAAATAAATCGCAAATAAGGCAATACGCTGCCATCCTCGACGGCGGTTAGCTTCGCTATCTTCAATAGTTTGGAGGGCGTTTTCTCTGGCGTGAAATAGCAAGGGGTATGGGTCTAATTGCAAGATAGCTGGAGGGTTTTCAGATATAGAGATGATTGTATCGGTTAACAGTAGGGTGTGCGATCGCTTGTGAAAAAATGCCACTTCTACAAAAGAACCTCGCCCCAAGTTAATATCCAACACTTCATACTCAAAATCATCAGCAAATGGGGCGAGATTAGCATTTTCTGGTAGTTCTTGAGTCCGTTTCCGGGGAAAACCTAACCAACTCAGTGGTAAGTTAAACGGAAAACTCCATTGATGAGGCGCAACAAACACCTGTGCTTGCGGAAAGTTTCTCGCAAAGGGGCCGACGAAAACCTTGTGTTCGAGTCCAGAACTGGTTGGTAGAATGATGTACTTCACCTCACCATGCTTTGCTACCAACTCCTTCACCATACGGACACACTCAATAGTTGGTGCTATGGGTGCATAAACCAGCAAACCACCTGCTGTCAGCTTAATTACAGTCATCCGAATCGGCACAATAGTATAGAGAATGCCATGCACTTGGTCGAATGTCCAAATTGTATCTTTAACAATTTCTTGGCAAAGTGTTCGCCGTCTGTTGTAGGGATAAAGGGGAACAACAGGCCAGAACGGCCATAACCAATCTTTTGGGTTGTTGCTGAGATACATAGATGAATTGACCCGATCCTAATCTCTTACCATGTCCTTATCCTAAAATACTTAGAGCTTGCAGACATACTTTAAATAGTTAGCCTGCGTTCGGCTTTGCTGTTGCCGAGAGGCTAGGCAGGCTTTGTTTGTATAGCCCCAGACTTTCAGTCTCTTGGTTTTATATGCAGCCTTTTATAGAATTCGCATCAACCATTTATTTTCCTATCGCCGCATAAAATAAATCTTAATACTGTACAGCACAAACAGAAAAACCAGATTTTGGCAATTTGGCAGAGCAAATATTTTTGGTACTGGTATTTTGTGGATTGTGCAAAAAATGTAGCAGAAGTTGCCATGACAAAGAGGGTGCTATTTTTGTGGTGCTTTGCAATGCTGAAAAACATTAATTGCCGCTAGTTAAATCAACTTGTACGTACATGTATTAGCGCATCAGCAGCTAATACAGGAAATTATTTATGTCCAGAGTAAAAAAATATTATCAATTTTTAAATGATTTTCCTGATTTTTTGATTTTTTGATGTTACTAGCAAGTATTAGAAAGATTACTAATATCATTAGAACTTTCTAGAAGTGTATTTACTGAGAATTTCTAGACAATTGAACCGATGAACTCACAAAAAAATAACTTTATCCATAAATTGGTTAAGAGAATCTTAGGCATTAAAATCAAGTTTGTGTTGCTAATTTGCATTTTCATTAGTAGTTTTTTTGGAATTCTACTGTCAAATTGGTTAATGACAAGCAATACAGCATCTGCTAAAAGTGAAATACTGCAACCAGCACCAACTCAACCAATTGGCTATTACGATTATTTTGGTAAACTTCTTAGCCCTCAAGAAGCATCAATATTAGTTATTAGTAAAGGGCTAGATCCAAATGACCCAATCTCTTATCAGCGGATAGGGATGGTTCATATTACTAAAGAATTGATTAGTCAGGGCGAAGATATATTCTTTAACCGTCCAATAGGCGATAGTTTTGGGTTACAAGGAATATTTGGTTTTGGGCAAGGTACGTCTATTATCGTAGATGAACTTACAGCTGCAATTGGTAGTTTACAGGGTCAACCAACCAACAACTTAAAAATTACACTACAGAAAGATATACCCTTGGGTAGCCAGATTTTACGCAAAGGAACTGTAGTTAACACAGGTTTAAAGGTTGCAAAAGGAGCATTTAGTATTTTAGGAACTACTTCTAATGGTCTATTTACCTGTGCATTGTGTCATGCTGGTATTTCCCCAGAAGGTAAAGTGATTCCAGGAGTAGCAAACAGTGAAATTGCTTTTCCGATAATTTTGGCTTTAGCACCAAATTCAGCTGCCGGTTTTTCACGTACCAAACTTAATCCTCTCGACCCTCAATATCAAGGTAATGGTAAAACCATTATTGATAGTCAAGGAAATCAAGTGAAGTTGCCAGACCCAGAGAAATTTGAGAAAGCCTTTGACGATATATTACTTGATTTACCTTTTGGTAATTTTGAAAGTTCTACCGACGGTATTAAAAATACCACCCAAATTCCTAACGTTTTCACATTTGGGAGTCAGCCTTATGGCTTTTCTGGTGAGTCGGCTTTTGGCCCTTTTGCTGGACTAAGTGGGCTGAACAATAGTGTTCACTCTTCGGAAATCAATATACTAGCATCTGCTGAGTTAATCGCTAAAAGTCTTAATATTGACCCCGAAGTTTATATTGGGACTAGTCTACAAAACGCCGCAGATCCTAGATTACGTTTACCAGAAGGAATAATAGTTAAACCTTCACAATGGTTGCGGACGATTGCACCAGATGTTTATAACCCACATTCCGCACTT
>JAGKSW010000088.1 GCA_018993265.1 Nostoc sp. TH1S01 | reverse complement strand
CGCGTCCAACTGCGATGGTCATCGGACTAAAATCCTCTTTTTACTAAAAATTTCAACGCTTTTGAGGAATAAACGTTTTTTTGACAACCTCAGCTGCTTTGAGGCGGCTGAGTTTCTGAGAGCTTGCCTTCTAAGTAAGTTGACATTTCTCAGGGTTATGCCATTACACGTACCATTGGCTAGTAACCTAGCTTGTGGTAACTTAATGATCCTTAACTTATCACATTAGTTCGGGTTTTTGCCTGAACTACGCAGGGAAATCTGGTATTGATCACAAACCTATTAAATAATATGAATATCAGAATTTTTACAATCTGACACAACTTTTCTCAGAAATATCACAATTAGTTAAAGGGAGTGGGGAGTTGGGAGTCGGGAGTGGGGAGACAAGGAAGCGGTGGAAATAAGAGAGAATAACTAATGGCAAGGGAAAAATCACCCTTGACCCTTGACCCTTGACCATTCACAAAGTAGTTCCATGACCGTATCAACAACAATTAACAAAGGCGATTCTAATGGCGATCGCGCTTCTTCTGGCGTTTTACATCAAAAAGTTCTCGGTTCTCGTCGGTTGAGTAACTACTGGTGGGCAACTGTTGTAACTCTAGGAGCCACAGGCTTTTTGTTAGCTGGCATATCTAGTTATTTGAAAGTCAATTTGCTATTAGTCACCGATCCAACTCAATTAGTGTTTGTACCCCAAGGGTTAGTTATGGGCTTGTATGGCACTGCTGGTGTACTTTTAGCTTTGTATCTGTGGCTCATGATTCTCTGGGATGTGGGCGGCGGTTACAACGAATTTAACCACGAAACTGGCACTGTCAAAATTTTTCGCTGGGGTTTTCCTGGCAAAAATCGCCGTATTGAAATTGATGCTCGCACCCGCGATGTACAATCTGTGCGATTAGAAATTAAAGAAGGTTTGAATCCTAAGCGTGCAGTTTACCTCAGAATTAAGGGACGGCGAGATGTTCCTTTAACTAGGGTGGGTCAACCACTGTCTTTGACAGAAATAGAAACAAAAGGTGCAGAATTAGCCCGGTTTTTGCAAGTCCCTTTGGAAGGACTGTGAAGTATGAAGTATGAAGTGTGAAGTATGAAAATTTTAGACTTCACACTTCAAAAATTCTTGGTTCCTAACTCGCTTGAGAGGATAAGATACTCTGGTTGAGTCAGTACCTGAGAAATGCGGTTAAAAGTTACAAAATTTTTAGTTACGTTTTTGATGGTCGCTGCTTTAATGTTGGGAGGATGTTCTACACAGCAAGTTAGCTCCAACTCCTCCTCGCCGACAGAGACAGCTACCCAAACTAGTACTACAGCAGCAACTACTGAAGCAACGTCTGTATCTGCAACAACAAGTGAGAGTATTCCAGGAATGAACAATTTACCACGGCTTGAAGGTAAAGCTACTGTAGTGATGACTGTGAAAGGTTCACCCATCACTATCGAAGTAGATGGTACAAATGCGCCAATTACTGCTGGTAACTTTATCGATTTAGTCCAAAAAGGTGTTTACGATGGGTTAGTATTCCATCGAGTAGTGCGTGAACCGCAACCGTTTGTTGTACAAGGCGGTGATCCTCAAGGCAAAGACCCAAAATTTCCAGTAGATAGATTGGGTACAGGTGGTTATATTGACCCCAAAACTGGTAATGAACGCTATATACCTTTAGAAATTAAACCCAAAGGTGAAGCTGCACCAATTTACAGTAAAACATTTGAAATGGCTGGGGTCACTAAACCACCAGAATTAACCCATAAACAAGGTGCGGTAGCAATGGCGCGATCGCAAATGCCAGATTCAGCTTCTTCACAGTTTTATTTTGCATTAGCTGATTTGGGTTTTTTAGATGGTAACTACGCTGTATTTGGCTATGTTACTCAAGGCTTTGATGTGGTGAACAAAATTCAGCAGGGCGATCGCATTGATTCTGCTAAAGTTACTCAAGGCGCAGAAAACCTGAAAGTTCCACCACAATAAATTGAGATGAGCAGATCCCCTCTAGCCCTCCTTAAAAAGCAGGGACTTTTCATTCCCTAAAAGGCTCTAATTTACAAGCGTATCAACCAAAAAAATCAGATAGTTCAAAAATTTTATCTGCATCAGAACAGAGCGATCGTACTTAAATTTACTGCTTGAAACAGTAATTTTTCGATTGCCAATTCACTACAATTTCTGGCTGATACTCTTGACAAAATCCTAATCTGAGCGAATGAAACAGCCCTGCCCTTTTTAAGGGGGAAACCAGAGTTAAAGTCCCCCTTAAAAAGGGGGATTTAGGGGGATCTACAACTCTTAAATGCAACACCAAAAAGTTTTCAGACATCCTCTTAGAAGTTTTGAAGCGTTTAAATATCTTCATATAGGAATGATTTCAGATAAATCTCTTCAGCAAGATACTGTATGTTGATCAACTTTAAATTTAAATTTCTAGGCGCGGATACTTCATAAGCTACCAATATGAATTTTTTTACACCTTTCAGCAGTATCTATAGCAAATAAAACTAAACGCACCTTAAGATAGTTGCTTGATCAACAAGTTGTGTTTCTATTTGGCGTTGAGAATACTTGTTTAATGGGTAGAGAGTTAATGCCAGGTTACTAACTTTTTCCTCTAATTTATCTTCGTTCCCTGGTTCAACTTCCGCAGTACAAACGGTTAATTCATACCGTTTTGAGTGTTTGTTAAGTCCAGCGATCGCTACTAAATATAATTTGTTAGTCATAATGTTAATTCCGTAGAGAAAGTTATGAATACTAACCTCAACAAAAAGCTGACTAGCACCGATTTCATATTTTATAGAGGAAAATGATAAAATTATGACAATGCCAGCTAATTAACCATATTAACTCATTTAAAATTAGCCATCTATCTTCACACAAGATACCTGCCTCTAGATAGAATCAGAAAGGCAAATTGATCGTTTACAGAAGGGTATATATGTTGCTGATGATATAAGTCATTCGATGCGATTATTTCTTGTTAAGACAAGCCTGAAAGCACAGAGAAAGACGCTAAAAGTTAAGAGGATTTAAATATAGGTTATTTTTATTTACATAGTTTGATTTGTTCCTATATTTCTACTTAGCACGAAGTTTTGCTCATCTTTCCTTAGCTACACAAGTTCTCTGTTATTTGCTAGTAAGCGAGGACAAGAGAAAAATCTTCATACTTATACTAATTTGCGTTCAAACATCATATTCTGCTTTTTATCTCACAACTTGCCTATTATCAACTCCTATCTCAAATTACTCTTTTTGAGAGCCATTGGGTATCACTTATTTATTGCTTGGGTAAGACAACGGCAAAAAAATTGACAGTCCATAGCTAAAGCGATATACCATATCAAGGTGCAATATACGCAAGTTCTTTATTCTTATGTCTAGTGTTGAACGCGACGAAACCAGAGAAAATCGCATCGCCACAGAAATTATTGCTGATGCGGAAGATAAAGAAGATCGGGCAATGGGTTGGTACTATTACTTAGAAGAAGCCTTGAATTGTCCGTTTATGGCTAAGTGGGCGAAAAAATCTCGCAAAACCTCGACAATAGAGGAGAAAACTGTCGAGGTGCTAGGAATGGCCCCTGATGATGAATGCTTAAAAGATATGTATGTGGAAGTAGCTGACATCAATGGTAAGGATGATGATGTCTATTCGGCAAAATTATCAGATATCAAACCTATTGATGCAGATGGTGACACTGAACAAGCGATCGCAGATTGGCACTATTGGCTTGCTAGAGGTTACAAATTCTAGAATATGGCCATTTAGTTCCTCAATTATCTGATAAATAGCGAATAATTCGACAGGGGTTTCCAGCCGCAACGACGTTTGCAGGTATATCTTTCACTACCACACTACCAGCACCAATTGTTGTGTTATCGCCAATTGTGACCCCTGGACAAATAACTGCATTCCCACCTATCCAAACATTGTTACCGATTTTAACTGGTGCCGCTAATTCTCTACCCGTCAGACGAATTTCGGGTTCTACGGGATGATAAGCCGCGTAAATCTGCACGTAAGGCGCACACAAAACGTTGTTACCAATTTCAACTATATTGCAGTCTAAGATTACGCAGCCGTAGTTCATATATAATTTATGTCCAGCATAAATATTACTGCCGTAGTCACAGTGAAATGGTGGCACAATAATAGTTTTTTCTCCTACCTTGCCGAATAATTCTTGTAGTATTTTTTGTCTTTGTTCTTGTTGTTCAGCAATGGTGCTGTTATATTTTTGCAAAAGACGGTTAGTACGCTGACTTTCAGCAACTAATTCTGGATCTTCTGCTAGATATAACTCGCCAGCTAACATTTTTTGCTTTTCTGTTTTTTCCATAGATTTTTATTTAATGAAATAAATTAAGAATTGATATTTTCTAAATTAAATTAAACTAATTTTTGAATTTAAATGTTAAGTTAATAAGTTTTGAAATATTTATAATTTATATTTTTAATATGAAATTTGTCTAAACTTACTAAACTGAGCAAAAATACTAAAAAGAATTCGGAGGAATATGCCTTTTCGGATTTTAAGCTTGGATGGTGGTGGCATTAGGGGAATTATGGCTGCAACTATGTTGAAGGCAATTGAGCAGCAAATTAATAAACCTTTAAACGAATATTTCAACTTAATCGCAGGCACTTCTACAGGATCAATTTTAGCATCTGCGATCGCCACAGGTAAAAAAAGTCAAAATATCATTGATTTATATACACAAAAAAGCTCAAGAATCTTCCCTTACACAAGTCGTTTTTCTTCCCAGAGGATTCCACTTATCCTGAAATATGGTTTATCTGCACCTAAGTTTTCTGATAGCGGTTTAATTCAAGTTCTTAAAGAAAGCTTAGGTGAAACAAAATTATTTGATGTTACCGAACCAAAGTTATTAATTACTTCTTATGACACCATTTCTAGAGAGCCAATAATATTTAAAAGTTGGCGACAAGATAAGGATTATGATAATGTGCCTTTATGGGAACTCTGCGTTTGTTCTGCCTCTGCTCCTACTTATTTTCCTGCCCATAAATTAGATAGAATAATCAGAGGCCCAGTGGTACAAGCTACTGCAACTAGTGTTCTTCTAGATGGTGGTGCTGCCCATACAGAAAATATTTATAACAATACCCAAATTACCATTACGGATGGTGTAGGCAAAGGTCAAACTCGCACCATCACAAAATATAAAGGTTATACAAGAGAAGCCTTGTTAGATTCTCCTTGGGAAACCGTACCAGATGAGACGGCTAGCTATTCTATTAAATGTATCTACTCTGCGGTTGATGGTGGGGTTGCAGCTAATAACCCATCAGCTTGTGCTGTGGCTGAAGCTTTAAGATTAGGCAATAAACTAGAAGATATTACCATTCTTTCGATAGGTACAGGCGATCGCACACGCATCATCCCATTTGAAAAAGCTGAAGGCTGGGGTTTGTTACAATGGGCGCAGCCAATCATTGGTATATTATTTGATGCTTCATCTAGTGTTCACCAGTACATTACAGAACAGGTAGTACCAGATAACCAAATTTTACGCTTGCAGTTTAAACTAGACCGAGAACTAACTGGTAAGCCATTGAGTGATGACATTGATGATGTGAGTGCTGAAAATCTGGAGAATTTAGTCAACGCCGCCAATGGGTATCTTCAGCAGAAATCAATACACAATGCCTTACAGAAGTTTTTACAACTCAACGGTAATTAGTAGAATACTGTAGAGATGTTATGTGTAACGTCTCTACATTTTTTTGGGTTTGACGTTTGTATGTCATTTACCCGGAATACGCTGTATGTAGATGTTATTTTATATTTTGGCGTTGCATAAATGCGGGATGATTTATCTCACGCAGAGGCGCAGAGACGCAGAGAGAATAAGGAGTTAAAAATTTCCAATACATCAAAATTCATCCCTTGATTCAGCAAAGCCTATATTTTTAGCTTGTAACTTGTGCCGCTAAAAAAATTTGTTGCGCTGTTATTGGTAAATTGGGAAAAATAGAAGAAACAAGTTGATCATTATTTTGAAATAGTTGTTTGCGATACTCATCTTTTAGCAATGTACAAATCGTGATATTAGGGTGTTTGGGCTTGCCAATATATTCTCTACCACCAATACCGAGATAATCAACAATCCAATACTCTGGTACTCCTAAGAGTGCATAATCTTCAACTTTCCGCGCATAGTCATTTTGCCAGTTTTGGCTAACGACTTCAGCAATTAATTTAATAGCATTTCCTGACGTAACTATAGGTTCTTTTTGCCATAGTGGCTCATTAATTAGTTGAGTTTGATCCAATACAATCACATCAGGGCGGAAAGCTGTATTTGTTCCTAACAGTTTGATTAAACAGCGATGGGGAATAAAATAGAGTAATTCTTGATGGTCAATTTCTACGTTCAGTTTTCGTCCAATAAAAGCAGATACTTGCTCCTGCCTCCCTGTTGGTTTCATATCGATTAATTCACCATCAATTAGTTCATAACCCTCACTATCCCCATAGTGAGTAATAAATTCTTCAACAGTTAAAAGTTTTGGTGCAAATTGAACCATTGTAATTTTTACTAACTATTAAGTATGTTAATATTTTTCCAGGTTTCAAATATTAGATTCCTATTAAGATTTTAAATTTTCTGAAAGTTATTGCCAATGTTCGGGATATTCGAGATGATCTGGTAATTTGGTGGTGCGATCGCCCCTAGCTAATTCAATCTGCTCTTGTTCTAGATTTTTAACTCCTTTTCAGTTGGCTCCTTGCAGGTTAGCTTCATCGAGGTATGCTGCTTGCAGATTAGCTCCTGGAAAGTCTTCCTCTTGCCGGTTAGCTTCAATAAAGAGTTCTTGTAGAACTTGTAGAACTGCACCGAGGTTTGCCTCTTGCAGGTTAGCTTCTTGGAGGTCTGCCCCTTGCAGGTTAGCTTCTTGGAGGTCTGCCCTGTACAAGTTGGCTTTACTGAGATTTGCTTCTTGTAATTTGGCTTTGTAGAGGTCTGCTTCTTGCAGGTCTGCTTTAATAAGGAATGCACCTTCTAAGTTGGCTATAGCGAAGTTTGCTTTTTGCAAGTTGCTATTACGGAGGTCGGCTCCTCGAATATCGATATTACTTAAATCAAGTCTTTGATTTTCTTGCTCATTGTCACAATTACGCCGTCCAATCACAGTGAGTGCTGCTTGAATATCCGTGCGAATTTTTGGTATTTGCTGTGTATTTTCAGTGTTTTGATTATTCATCCAATAATTTACTAACTGCTTTGCATTCTCTGTATTCTCCTGTTCCAGTTTTTTAGGCGCATTCTCTCGCACAAAAGCCGTGAGAACTTCCATGATTGTCCAGTGGTCTTTTGCGGAATCTTTAGCAATTCTCTCTAACGTATAAATTGCACCTAACCGTACTTCAATCTTTTCGCTTCCAAGCTGTTCAATGGCTTTCGCAAAACGTTCTGTGATTTGTTTATCTTCGGCTATTACGGCATTTTTGAGTGCAGCTTCAGCATTTTTTAAGGCAGCTTTGGCACTTTCATTTGCAGCCATAGCACTTTTGTCCATAGCTTCCGCACGCTTGGCTGCATAAAAAGCGTTAACAAATACAGCGATTCCGGCAAAAATTGTTCCGGTTGTTGTTATGGCTTTAGTACCATAATCTAACCTCTGTTCTGTTGTTAAACCTTCAACGTTAACAAAGGCTAAAAAAACGGCAGCTAAAACCAGAATAAATATAATTGGTAAGATTATTAACCAACTTCTCAAAGCGTCTGTATTATTTTCAGACATAGATAATTCAATATTTTGGCGCTGCTGATGATATTATCAAAAGCTCACGCAAAGGCGCAAAGCCGCAAAGCAATATTTTACTGACCTTCAGGAATTGACCAATCCGCAATTTTCAAATTAGGGACTTTCTGAAAATCTTTAAAGTTGCGTGTCACAACTGTAGCATTCAAAGAAAGCGCAACGGAAGCAATTCTTAAATCTTGTGTACCAACGCGAATTTTATGTTTTAGTAGTTCGTTATATATATCAAACGCAGCTTCATTAAAATCAAGAATATTAGCTTGACATAACCGATTAAATGTTGCTCGTAATAAAGCGTAAGCTGTAACTAATTCTTGTTTTGATTTCCCGCGTTTAATTACGTCTAATCGACCGTACATTTGCTCAACAACAGTTATTACTGTGATTGCAATTTCCGCAGGATTCACAGTAGCTACTTTATTAATTACTACTGGATGACCTCGTTGGAGTAGTGAAACATGATCAGTATCAAGCACCCATTTTATCATCGGCTTTTTACCTAGAAAATTACACTCCTACTCTTGCACAAAATAACTTTCTGTATTTTCATCTAATTCATGTCGATACTTCTCTATAGCTTCAAGTACTTGCTCAAATTGTGGGTCATCTTTAAAGACTCCAGCCATTGCTAACCAAGGGTTTTGCGGCTGATTAGAGGGCAATTTTACAGATAAAGAAACTATTTCTGCATCAGCTAGATGAGTTTCTAAACGTTGCTGAAGTTCAGTTAATGCAGTAGTGCGATCGCTTGCTTCTACTTGTAGTTCTGGCAATCCTGGAACGGTGGCAATAGTTCTACCATCTGCTTGTTGCTTAACAATCACATTGACTGAAATTTCGTGATTATTTTGGCTACTTGGAGATTTAGCTGAGGAAAAGGAGTTCACCATAATTTTTGATGCTTTTTATCTTTGATTGTAAATGAGTCTAAATAAATCTCGTAGACCAACTCAACTAAAAAACTTCTCCACGCAACGGATGAATATTTCCACACCCATTGGTAGCACAGTTTCATCAAAATCAAATCGTGGATGATGATGAGGATAAGCTAAATCTTTTTCTGGATTGGCAGAACCAAGAAAGAAGTAACAGCCCGGAACTTCTTGTAAGAAGAAAGACATATCTTCGCCGCCCATTGTTTGGCATTCTGGCACAATTCCTACAGGCGTTTCTACCACTTGTTCGGCAATCGATCGCACTAATTCTGCAATTCCCGCATCGTTAATTACTGGGGGATACAAACTCCAATATTCTAAGTCATAGTTTGCGCCATGACTCTGACAAATTCCGGCTATGATTTGCTCAATGCGTTGTTTAAAAAAGCCTGCAAATGCGGGGTTAAAATAGCGGACTGTGCCTTTCATATTAGCAGTATCAGCAATGACATTATGTGCTGTACCTGCGTGAAGTGCGCCGACAGTCACCACTGCGGAATCGATGGGGTTAACATTTCGGGCGACAATGGTTTGTAGGGCGTTGACAATCTGCGCTGCAACTACAATCGAATCAACGGTTTGATGGGGAATTGCACCATGTCCGCCTTTGCCTAAAATTGTGCAGTTGAATAATTCTACCGCCGCCATCAACGCACCAGCACGAACACCGACAGTCCCCAAGGGGAGGTTATTCCACAGGTGTAAACCAATAATGGCATCGACATCAGGGTTTTTTAGTACTCCAGCCGCAATCATTGGTTCTGCACCTCCCGGCCCTTCTTCGGCTGGCTGGAAGATAATTTTCACAGTCCCCGCAAAGTCTTCTCTATGCTGCTGGAGATAGTATGCTGTACCTAGTGCGATCGCTGTATGTCCATCATGTCCACAAGCGTGCATAATGCCATCATGCTGCGATTTATAGGGTACTTCGTTCAATTCTTGAATGGGCAAAGCATCCATATCTGCCCGAATTGCTAAGACTTTTTCAGTGCTGAGTGCTGAGTGCTGAGTGCTGAGTGCTGAGTTGTGTACACTGAGCGGACTTGTACTGAGCGCAGCCGAAGTAGTCGAAGTGTCAGTGCTGAGTTTAGTACCCTTAATAGTGGCAACAATACCAGTTTTTGCAATACCAGTTTGATGTTCAATTCCCCAGGCTTGCAACTTACTAGCGACAAACTCAGCCGTTAGTTTTTCTTGAAAGCCTAATTCTGGTTGTTGATGTAGTCGCCGCCGCCACTCTACTAATTGTGGTTGCAATGTGCGAATTGAGAGTCGCACACGGGATAAATCAACAGAATAGGAATTGGGGAATGTGGAAACCATTGTGACAACAAACTGCTAGAAGACGGCTGAGATTGGGCTATGTTCTCAGTTTAATATTTCCTTAAAGATTTAGCGCCTCTAAATCTAAATTAGATGCAGCTTGGGCAAGTTGATCTAAATCTGTTGGGTTCTCAAAATAAGGTAAGCAACCTAAAACGGGGATGTGTGTAAATGATTCAATGACTTCTTTTGGTGTCCAGTCGGTAATCTCTGCATCAGTACGCGGTTGAATGCAGTTCAGTACAATACCTATGAGATTCACCCGTGACTGTCTGGCTAAAGCCACATTCGCCACAGCTTGAGATATTGCGCCTAACCTAACAGGGACTACCAACACAGTGGGTAAACGCCATTCGCCAGCAATATCAGCCACCGTCAACTCGTTAGTGACTGGTGAACCTAACCCACCAGCAGATTCTACCAACAAAAATTCATAGCGCGATCGCAACTCACACAATGTTTTCCACACCACAGCTAAATCAACTGGGCGATTTTCCCTCGCAGCGGCGATTGGTGGTGCAAGAGGCGCTTGAAAATACAAAGGTGTAATTTCTTCTGGCGATTGTTCTAGGTTAAACAGATTTTGATACCACTCGCGATCGCCAATTCCCGATTGTATTGGCTTCATAATTCCCCAGTGACGCTGCGGATAATATTTTTGCCAATAAGCTGCTAATGCTGTCGTTAAAACAGTTTTACCAGCTTCAGTGTCAGTTCCAGTAATTAGTAATGTATTCAACAATCTGCTCTAAAAATAAGTAATAGTTAACAGCCCACGTTACGAGACGTAAATATAACGGAAATCCTGACCAATGACAAATCACAAAAACTCATACTAAGTTGCTTTCAGAAATAGTATTCCTACTCCCCATTCCCTACTCCCTACTAACTTTGCGTTTACCTCAGCGCCTCTCTGCGTTGTACTAAGGAGTATTTTGTAAGCTAGGCGTTGGTTGAGGTGTGTTATCCACAGGCGGATTATTGTTACTGTCTGTAGGAATTGTGGGTGTTGGTGTAAACGCTGGCGGAAATGTTGGTGTTAGCGTTGGTGCTGCTGTGGGTGTTGGTGATGGTTGGAGTGGGTTCTCTAACGCCACCCTAAGATTATAATCACTTTCACTAACTCCAGACTCCAGTGTTAACTGAATAGTATATCTACCGTTAGTTGGTAATATCCCTGTATAGGAGCTTACTTGTTGGGCGCTACTATCTAGAACTTGGCGATTCGGAGCTAAAACAGTCAAAGTAATGCCTGTTCCTTGTTCCAGCACCGTAGTTAAATTAGCTCCAGCTTGACCAAAAAATGTATATTCCATAATTTGTCCAGCTTTGAGCGAATTTTCGACTGTAGCCGTGTTCGACGCTCCCAATCTCAGGCGCTTACTAGTAATAGTTGGTTCTGTGTTGGTGGGTGTCCCGAATGTTGTACCGCCCGAAATGACAGGTGAAGGAAAAGTCTGAGGTGCAGGTGGTGTTGTTTCTGGTTGTGTATTAGACTGACTGCGAATCGAACTCACCAACGCCCAAGAACCCACACCCGCTAAAATCACTACCGCACTACCAATTGCACCCAAAGCTAAAGGATTATCTAATACAGAGTTAGCACGGCTAGGGGGAATTACTGGGTCAGGTCGGTTAGATGGTTGTGGTGGAATTGCATCGGGGCGACGACCGACTGCGATTGTTTGGAAATTTGATACCTCTGGCGGTGTTGCTATCCCAGGTTGCTCAACAAATTGTAACGCTTGGATAACCTCAGCCGCACTTTGATAGCGATCGCTCGGTAAAGGGTGTAACATCCGATTAATTACCTGAGCAAATTGCGGACTGACTCTCACCCACCTTTGCCAAGTCCAGGTAAGTTGTGTTTCATCAAACAATTCAGATGGTTCTTTACCTGTTAGTAAAACTATCGCTGTCACCGCTAACGCATATAAATCACTGCTGGGGTAAGCGCGTCCAGTTTGCATTTGTTCGCTAGGCGAATAACCCAATTTACCCACACTAGTAACATTGATATTAGTATCAGCAGTTTGCAAACGCGTGGCGATTTCTTTGACGACACCAAAATCAATTAATACTGGCAAGCGATCGCTATCTCGGAAAATAATATTTTCAGGAGAAATATCACGGTGGATAATGCCGCGACTGTGGATGTGGTCTAATACCGGTAAGAGCGATCGCATCAACTGTAATACATCTGCTTCGCTGAAAGTTTGACCTATAGATTGTTTCTCAGCTAATAAAGCTCGATAAGTTTTCCCCGCCACATAATCTTCCACCAAAAATAAACGGTGGTCTTGCTCAAATCTTTCCCGAAATTTCGGAACTTGCGGGTGTTCAATCTGATATAAAATCGTTGCTTCCCGTTGAAAAAGTTCTTGGGCTTTTTCCCAAGCACCAATCCCAGCTGCGATCGGAATTAATTCTTTAATCGCACACAATTCATTAAAGCGGCGCTGATCTTCGGCTAAATAAGTTCTACCAAATCCTCCTTGTCCCAGGATTTGAATGATTCGATAACGGTTTTGTAAGACAGTACCAATTGAAATTGGGGGTTGCATAAATAAATTCAAATTTAATCATAACTAATAAGACCGCCCTCACAAAGCTGAGTCTGGAGGACACAACACATAAAATTGACTCAAAAATTCTGCTTTGAGGGATAGTGTCAGGATTTGAGGATTTTGCACCTTTCACCCCTAAATTTTTTTACCCTCATCCTGATAAACTTGTGAACCCATCACTCCCACCTTGGATTTTTCATTTTCATACGTCAGTTACACGACAAATACCTGCGGCGATATTCTACCCTAAGAAAAGCAATAATCCTATTCAGATTTCCAATTGATTACTAAAACTATAGGAAAGCTTGCCCAGCTAGCAACAGAGAAATCATCAACTCCTCTTTATGCTGCTGCTGATTAACACCCTAAAAGCAAAATCGCGGCTTTTGAGTTTCCCGGCTCATTTTCCATATTTGAAAATTTTTGTCCAATTTATAATCCAAAAATTGAGTTTGTCAGTTTATAATTTTGTAGCTGGTATCATAAAATATTCTTCTACCCCAGAAGAATTTAATTTTGGGTATTTCTACTGTCTGAGTTCCAGTTCTACTTCACTTAAGCTGAAAAGAGTTGGTCTCAGTAATCCATACAGTTGGTAGAATTATTACGCTACCAGACTAATCTAGAGGAAATTTGAGTTGTTGAGAACAACTCAACAAAGGGGCTAGCTAACACACTATATGTCAGTTACGAATTCGATGGTTTGTTTACCACTAAAAACTGAAAAATGGACTGATGGTAGCTCTATTGAGAAATGTTGAAAGTTTTTATGAAAGCTTAAATAAAGCTCACAGATGTTTATTTAGCCTATTCCGGTTAAATCTGGTAAATATCTAAATGATAATCTCGCCATGAATGCACTTCGAGGATCTGCTGTGCTCAGTTCTGCCGCTTTTAAGGTGCAGCCAGCTGCAACAGGACTAACGGAAAACCATCGCCTGCGGCTATTTTCTGGCTCTGCCAATATACAACTGTCTCAAGAAGTCGCTCGTTACTTGGGGATGGACTTGGGGCCGATGATTCGCAAAAGATTTGCGGATGGAGAACTTTATGTTCAAATCCAAGAATCCATCCGAGGTTGCGATGTCTATTTAATTCAGCCATCTTGTCAACCAGTTAACGATCACTTAATGGAATTACTGATTATGATTGATGCCTGTCGCCGAGCTTCGGCCAGACAGGTAACAGCAGTGATTCCATATTATGGTTATGCTCGTGCCGATCGCAAAACCGCTGGGCGAGAATCAATCACCGCCAAGCTGGTTGCTAATCTCATTACCCAAGCAGGCGCAGACCGCGTCCTGGCAATGGATTTGCACGCCGCTCAGATTCAAGGCTACTTCGATATACCCTTCGATCATGTTTACGGTTCGCCAGTGATACTCGATTATCTTACTAGCAAACAACTGCATGATATTGTCGTTGTTTCTCCTGATGTCGGTGGTGTAGCACGAGCCAGAGCATTTGCTAAAAAACTCAATGATGCTCCTCTTGCCATTATTGATAAACGCCGTCAAGCTCATAATGTAGCGGAAGTCTTGAACGTCATCGGCGATGTCAAAGGCAAAACAGCCGTGTTGGTAGACGACATGATCGACACAGGCGGCACCATTGCCGAAGGCGCGAGGTTGCTGCGTGAAGAAGGAGCGCGTCAGGTATATGCTTGTGCAACTCATGCAGTTTTCTCCCCCCCAGCAATTGAACGGTTATCCAGCGGCTTGTTTGAAGAAGTCATCGTCACAAACACGATACCCCTACCAGAAGACAAACGCTTTCCGCAATTAGTAGTGCTTTCCGTGGCAAATCTTTTAGGAGAAACCATCTGGCGGATTCACGAAGATACCTCTGTAAGTAGTATGTTCCGTTAGCTAAAAAAAGACTGTTATTCAAGTTACAGTCTGGTCTAAATAAACATTAAATTTTGAAGTATGAAGTCAGAAAGTGATTTTCCTTCGTGCTTCAATTTTTATTTTTAGGGCATTTTACGAACCGCTCCAGGCACAGAGAAGCCAGTGCGTTCGGTCGCCAGACTCCCTCACTGGCGCGTCACAGAGGAAAGAGAGCTTAAAATTGAAGTGTTAACCGAGCTTGGCGTAGCATCTTTATGAAAAGCGAAAAAGTCACAGTGCAGTCTTGGTACACTGTTACTGACGAAGAATTAATATGTAACGTAATGCTTCCGCCTCTGACAAAACACCTTGATTTTCAACTTGACTAGCTAGGGTTATTCCATCAATATATTCCATTACCATGCACCACAATTCATCCTCATGAATAACCTCATGAATTTGCACAATATGAGGATGTCTACATTTAGCTAATTTGATTGCTTCGTTAATAAAGTCTTGCTGAAATTTAACAAAATCAGGACGGCGTTGTACTTGATCATTCAGTGTTTTGATAACAACGTAATACCCGTTATGATCTCTAGCACGATAAGTTATACCAAAACCACCTTCGCCTAATTCTTGCTCAACAGCATATTTGTCGCCCTATAAATGCTTTCCTGAAGCCCAAACCATTGTTGTTGTGACAATAAAATTAGTGTTGATTTTGGCACTATCAATACATAAATATCTCTAGAGAAATTAACGATCTATTCTGTGTAAACCAGGAAGCTACTGAGTTTTAGAGGCCGCCTGATTTTTCTCTTGCTGACACATTTACAAAGTCACCCTAGAATTGTGTCAATTACGCTAGAATTGTTAAAGGTTCTTTACAGAATTTGCTTAACATCCCCAATTCTGTTACAACAGCCTAGACCTAAATGTAAATTGTAAAATTCCCTCTAGATTCACTAAAAGCCTCTATGACGCTCCCAATTCGTAACGTCGCCATTATCGCCCACGTAGACCACGGCAAAACCACCTTGGTTGATGCACTCCTGAGACAGTCCGGCATTTTCCGAGAAGGTGAAGACGTTCCGGATTGCGTCATGGACTCCAACGACCTAGAACGGGAACGTGGAATTACGATTCTGGCTAAGAATACAGCCGTTCGCTACAAAGATACACTCACCAATATTATTGATACTCCCGGACACGCTGACTTCGGTGGCGAAGTTGAACGGGTACTCGGCATGGTTGATGGCTGTATCCTGATTGTTGATGCTAACGAAGGCCCTATGCCTCAAACACGCTTTGTGTTGAAAAAGGCATTGGAAAAAGGACTACGCCCAATTGTTGTAGTTAACAAAATTGATCGCCCCCAAGCCGAACCCCACGGTGCAATAGATAAGGTGCTGGATCTGTTCTTAGAATTAGGCGCAGATGATGACCAGTGCGACTTCCCTTATCTGTTCGCTTCTGGTTTGTCTGGTTATGCAAAAGAAACCTTGGAAGAAGAACCCAAGGATATGCAACCATTATTTGAAGCAATTTTGCGTCATGTTCCACCACCAGTTGGTGATGCTACTAAACCTCTGCAATTGCAAGTTACAACCCTAGATTATTCTGAATATCTGGGACGGATTGTCATTGGCAGAATCCACAATGGCACTATCCGTGGCGGACAGCAAGCAGCCTTAGTGACAGAAACAGGCGCAATTGTTAAGGCAAAAATTAGTAAGTTGCTTGGCTTTGAAGGTTTGAAACGGGTGGAATTAGAAGAAGCAACCGCAGGCCATATTGTGGCGGTTGCTGGTTTCGCTGATGCAAACATCGGTGAAACAATTACCGACCCCAACGAACCCCAAGCATTACCACTAATTAAAGTGGATGAACCCACCTTGCAAATGACCTTCTGGGTGAACGATTCACCTTTTGCTGGTCAAGAAGGTAAGCTGGTAACATCTAGACAAGTACGCGATCGCCTATTCCGCGAACTAGAAACCAACGTTGCATTACGTGTGGAAGAAACCGATTCTCCCGATAAATTCCTAGTTTCCGGTCGTGGTGAATTGCACTTGGGTATCTTAATCGAAACAATGCGCCGCGAAGGTTACGAGTTCCAAGTATCTCAGCCACAGGTAATTTACCGCGAAGTCAACGGTCAACCTTGCGAACCTTACGAACTGTTGGTGTTAGACGTGCCTTCAGATGCAGTAGGTAGCTGTATTGAACGTTTAGGACAACGCAAAGGTGAAATGCAAGATATGCAGCCTGGAGTTAGCAACCGTACCCAGCTAGAATTTGTCATTCCCGCTCGTGGTTTGATTGGTTTCCGTGGTGAATTCATGCGAATGACCCGTGGTGAAGGCATCATGAACCACAGCTTCTTAGATTATCGTCCTATTTGTGGCGAAATTGAAGCCCGGAACAAAGGCGTGTTGATTGCCTTTGAAGAAGGTGTTTCTACCTTCTACGCCATGAAGAACGCTGAAGATAGAGGCGTATTCTTCATTACTCCTGGTACTAAAGTCTACAAGGGCATGATTGTCGGTGAACACAACCGTCCCCAAGACTTAGAATTGAATGTCTGCAAAACCAAGCAGTTAACCAACCACCGCGCCTCCGGTGGTGATGAGTTGGTACAGTTGCAAGCACCAGTAGAAATGAGCCTCGAACGGGCGTTAGAATACATCGGCCCCGATGAGTTGGTGGAAGTAACACCTCAATCCATTCGCTTGCGGAAGATGGCGAAGAAGTTGGCGAAACGGTAATTTGTAGTGGTGGATTAGCCGTACCTAAATAATTAATAACACCAAAAAAGCCTGCTGACGCAGGCTTTTTTTCAAGTAATTATGTACTAGTAATATTTTGTACTATACTGTAGTATAAATTCATCAAATCAAATGAATTAATTCAGTAATTTTGACTTGCAAAATAGTCGCTAAAGAGTTTCTGTATGAACAATGTAAATCACAATAATATTTACAACATTAATGCTAATTTAACAAGTTTATTTTTATTAGATGTAATTATATCGTGGAATGTCTCGAAGTGCAACTGGTACAAAAGTAGGACTCAGTTCGACTTTTGAATATTTATTATCTAAAAGAGTATAAATTCGCAAAATAATACCGTTATATCTCCAAAATTCAGGGATACCCATTGAGGCATAGAGAGATAATTTTTCTATTTTAGGTTTGGAGTAATGGACTTCCAGCATTAACTCTGGCGGAGGATATTGATTTAAATCAATACTTTCTTTATCCCTGACTAAAAATTCATGCTGAATATAATAACTACTATCTGGCTCCCCTCCTTTTTCTAAGTCGTCCCGTGTCAATGTTAGTGAGCCTGTTGTTTTGACTTCCAAGCCAAATTCCTCACTAAGAACGAGAATCAAGCCTTCAATTAGGCGGTTCGAGTTCTCATGGGGCATTAGTGGAGTCATAATTTCTACTCTTCCATTGTCATAGGCAAGTCGAGAGTTTCGTTCTTTGTTCATATCTGCCAGCATGGCTTTGAATGTCCGCCAGCTAATGTTGTTTAGCAATCTTGTTTCTGCAAGTGGAACTGTTGTCACCATAGCAATCACTGCTTAACTTAGATTGAGAGCATAAATTCATCAATTTATAGTTTTATAGTCTTCATTTGTAACATTTGTCATCACTATACTTCTTGGCTCAGCCAAGTCATCATAATGTTATTAATTATTTGATTTTTTGAGACTCTTACTGCAAAGTGTTGACAAGGTTCATTTATGATGTCATCCATTTGGCTATTCAAAAAAGTGTTAAAGCTACCTTTTGTTAGTTTGTCGATCGCAGCGAAGTTTGGTAAATAAAAGAAATAGACTGCATTGTTTGCTGTTATCCCACACTTTATCTAAAGCATTGTGAGTGCAAAACGTTTGCCAGAAACTACTGCCCATGTCAGAATTACACGCCAATCCTGGCAACATGGGTTTCTTGAGGGTGAAGTCAGCGCGGGAGATTTTGAGTGGCATTTCCAATGGCATTTCCGCCGTGGAGAACTGTCGGTGAAACCTTCCCAAGGTCGCGCTTTAATTAAAGAACCTCTTGGTCGCTTTTTAGAAAAACAAGATTATCAGTTGGAACCAGGAGGAGACTATGCTTTTACTATCAGAGCAGAGTTATGAAAAAGCCAGTAAGTCTGGTAAATAACCATTGGCCGTTGACTATTGACTATTGACTGCTGATTCTGTCAGACGATTTAAATATCTTTCAATTAATAAGATAGCCACAATGTCATCTATCGGTCTTGGTGGTTGGCGCATTCCTTTTGGTAATAGTTTTGTTAGTCCTTGGGGCGGATACATCTGCCAGTAGCGATCGCGTGCCTCTAAGGTAGAATAACGTTCGTCTACTAACATGATATTTAATGATTGAGCTAATTCTTGTTGTAATTTTTGTTTCCACTGCTTGGCTGTGGTTTGATTGCCCATCACTAATAAAGAAACAGGATATTTTTTCCTAAGTGTTTCTATATTAGCGATCGCTTCTGATGCGGGTACAACTTGATGATAATGTAGCTGCCGATCTAATCCCATTACAGCTAAACCACACTTATCTTTACCAGGATCAAAGCCAAGTATCACTGGTTGAGTTGGCGAGAATTCATTTAAATTCATAAGTAGTTGTACAAAATTAAACTCATTCGTGGAGGTAGGGAACAAGGAACAGAAAAATATGGAAATATATTATTTCGAGATGCGAAGCACAAGAAATATTGCCTTCTTGTGAGTGAACCCTGAGCGCAGTAGTTCGCGTTAGTGTCTCCCACAGGAGAAGGGTAATTTATTTATAGCGATTCTCCTGACTTCTGCTGTAAATCCTAGCCCCTAGCCTCTAGCCCCTAACCTCTATTTAAGTACTAAAAATTACTTTACCGTTTTGGATAGCTAATAATTTCACTCGCAGAGGCCCGGCTGTGTATGTATCTTCTGCGGCGATCGCTTTAATATCTAAAGGCTGATCGTATTGTCTGAGTTGGTTAATAAAACGCAAAAATGTTCCATCTACTTGTACACCTTCTACAATGCCAGCATTTCTGGCACGAAATTGAGAAGCAGAAATCAGCAAATCTAATCTTTGCCGTAGCTGATAAGATGTCATGGTTCTAGGATCGGCACTAGTGCTAGCTAATACCTCTCCTCCCGCAAAGACTAAGATATTGCGTGCCGCATCTGCAAAAAATTCTATCTGTTTTTCGCCTCTGACGTAATTGCCTGCGGAGAAAATTCGTACGACATATTCTCGACCATCACTAATTTGTCTAATCAACTGCTCAACTCTTTCAGGAGTGACGCGCAATATTTGGGTATTTTCTGGTGTTGCACTTGGTTCAGTTAACTGAAAGATGGCATTTTGGTTAGCATCGCCTAACAGTTGCAACACCGCCTGACGCGCCGCCGACGCTTGATTAACTTGAATTACCGCACCAGCCAAAACTTGACCACGCACTAACGCCAATTTGCCTAAACGCAGGTCTTGATAAGACTGATAATATTTTTCGAGTCTGGCTACTTCTTGCTCTAAATAATCCTGTTGTCTTTCTAATTCTTTGAGGCGAGATTCTCTGGTTGCAATTACCTGTTCTCTGGCAGTAATTTCTAAATTGCGATTTTGAATGAGTTTATCTAATTGGGCGATTTTGCGATCGCGCTGTTCAATAATTTCCTGACGATTGGCGAGTTCGCGATCTCGTTTGGAAATGGCTGTTTTCGCTTCATCAATCGCCTTTTTCGCTTCTGCGTACAATCTTTGTTGTTCTGCCTTTAATTGTCCTACCGCTACTTGTAGGGCTTTTCTTTGGTTATAAACGTTTTCTAGTTCTGCTCTCGCTTGTTGATACTGAGTAGCTACTTGATTTAAACGCCCTTGAGTGCGCTGTAATTGCGCTTGAGTTTGGGCTTGACGACCAAGTGTTTGGTTGAGTTGTGCTTGTGTTTCCCGTTGTTTAGCATTAGCAGCTTGCAAAGATTTATTAATTCTTTGTAAGTCTTGTTGCGCCTGAGTTTGTTCTTTTCTGGCTTGGCTTAACTCTTTTTCTACTTGGCTTTTTTGAGCTTCTGCGGTTTTTAGTTGTTCCCGTTTGTTTCTCAGGTCTTTTTGAATATCTTCTAATTCAAAAACCCCCTTACGCAATCCTTCATCAGCAGCAAACAAAATTCCTAGAGTTGATGCTGAAATTAACCCTCCAGTAAAAATCGTTACCAATACCGCTGTATTTTTTGGTCGAAGCTTAAATAGTGAGAGGCGGGCTTTGCCAACCCGTGTGCCAATGCGATCGCCCACAGTGGCAATTACGCCTCCCAAAATTAAAATTGCCGCTATGAGGATGTACCCAGTGGTCATCTTCAGCTACCGAAATGCTTCCAGATACAGCCTACTACTTTCGACCATTGTCTGTGGAGGATGAGAAATTGGCAATAGCGAAGATTCATCAATTTATGATTTACCTCCAGCTATGGGTATTAGCTGCAAAAACACAATACTTGCCAACTCTACTACCTCCAATTGCTTTGAACAACAAAGAATGCAGGAGTCAGGAAGCCCAAATTCAGAATGAATCACGTTTTTGTTCTGACTCCTGACTTCTGACCGCTGAATTCTTCTTTAAGTGAACTGCCTACTTAAACTAACAGGTTTATGCACAGTAATCTTCTTTTTATGAATAGAAATCATTTTCTTTTCACGTAAATCACCAAGTAATCTAGTGACTGTCACGCGAGTTGAACCAATTGCTTCGGCGATCGCTTGATGAGATAGCTTCAGATCAATTGTGATTCCATCTGCACATGGAACACCAAAATCACGACAAAGAATTAATAAAAAACTCACCAATCTTGAACCCATATCTCGGTGAGCTAGAGTTTCAATCATCATCTCTGTCTGTAAAATCCGCGAAGATAGACCCCGCAGCATTAACATTGATAATTCTGGATTTTCCTTCAGTGCTTGCTCTACTTGTTCGATTGGTGCTGATAGCAATTCTACAGGTGTAAATGCAACAGCATGGTAAAACCGATCCGACTTATTTCCCGTCAGCAAAGACAAAACACCAAAAACACTATTTTCCCGCAACAGTGCTACCGTTATTTCTTCTCCTGCTTCGTATACCCTGGAAAGTTTTACAGCACCCTTAAGAAGAAAATAAACTCGTTCAGCAGGATCGCCCGGAAAAAAGATCGTTTTGTTGCGTTCAAACGTTTCCACAACAGGCGGAAACGCCCCAGTTGCCATCTGACGAAAAACATTTGCTAGGGCTTTATCTTGTGTCACGATCATCTCCCTTCCCCTACCCAATGCCGGAAAAACAAATAAACTGATTACCTAAGAATACACCTGAAAAATCAATAAATCACCGTCAACCTTTCTGTACTTTCCTATACTCAAATCCCAAACTTCAGAGTTAATTGTTCATAATGATACATAATTTTTCACCTTTTTAGCTAGTAGTTGTTATAAGTACTTACAAACTCCTATTCATCAGGTTTTTTGCAAAAAAATTCATTATATCTTGAGAATAACTTCAGGAATACCAGACAATTTTTTATGCAGCAAACACACCTATTGAATTAAAGAAGAATTCAACATTCAGAATTCAAGAGCCAGAATCAGTCAATGAGGAAAAAGACCCATCACTTAGAAGCAACATAAAATTTTCCATTCGGTGTATTGTTTCTTTGTTTATTCATCTGCCAGTCTTTTAGAATTCAATTCTCAATTCTGGCTTCTGACTCCTAGATTCTTTCCTGTGAAACAGGATTTAGAAAAATCCTGTGGTCAACCCAGAAAAACAGGCCTCAGTTTCTAGTATCCTCCTAAGAGGATGTCTGAAAAGTCCCAGGTGATACACTCAGCAGTTGAAGTATCTTCCATTCCCCTAAAAAATTTAGACTCCAATCTGTAATTTCCCTCTGAAAAAGGAAAACTACCACAGTTACATGGCGGTCAAAAGCAGCCATTGCTTGGCGAAACGGACTTTCGTTAAAGCAACTAACCTTCAAAAAGCTTTGAGTTTTTTGCAAAATAGCTTTGTGAATGCCAAAGTGTGCTAGGGGAATAAAAATATTTGATACTGCTCGGACATTCTTATCATGATTGATCTTGTTAATAATTTCTATGCTGAATCTGACAGGAAAAAACGCCCTCGTTACAGGGATTGCCAATAATCGCTCTATTGCTTGGGGTATCGCTCAACAATTACACGCAGCCGGGGCTAATTTAGGTATTACTTACCTCCCCGATGAACGTGGCAAGATGGAGAAAAAAGTTGCGGAATTGGTAGAACCTCTCAATCCCAGCTTATTTGTTCCCTGTAATGTTCAAAACGACGAACAGATTCACTCTACCTTTGAGGCAGTTCGAGAAAAGTGGGGCAAGTTAGATATCCTCATCCACTGTCTAGCTTTTGCTAACAAAGATGATTTGAGTGGAGGCTTTAGCCAAACCTCCCGTTCGGGTTTCAATACAGCTTTAGAAATTAGTACCTATTCCTTAGTACAGTTAAGTGGTGCGGCTAAACCATTGATGACAGAAGGCGGTAGCATTGTTACTTTGACATATTTGGGTGGTGTGCGAGCTGTGCCAAACTACAACGTGATGGGAGTTGCTAAGGCAGGTTTAGAAGCGAGTGTGCGCTATCTTGCAGCAGAACTCGGCCCGCAAAACATTCGTGTCAATGCCATTTCCGCAGGGCCAATTCGGACTTTGGCATCTTCAGCTGTCGGCGGCATTCTAGATATGATTCACCATGTGGAACAGGTAGCACCTTTGCGACGTACAGTAACTCAACAAGAAGTAGGTAATACTGCGGCCTTTTTGTGCAGTGACTTAGCCAGTGGTATTACTGGGCAAGTTCTGTACGTGGATGCAGGATATGAAATTATGGGAATGTAATAAGATTTGGGGAGTAGTGAGTGGTGAGTAGGGAGTGGTGAATTCAACTGTTTTATCCCCTACTCCCTACTTCAAACTCTCAACTCCCTTATTAACCATGCAAATTAGCGATACTACTAAAAAAGACTCTGTTCTGCACCAAGTTGCACTGACTACTGCTCGTATTGCCTCTGTTCACCGTGTTACTGGTGAAACTGATGTGCAGGTAACTGTTAATTTAGATGGCACAGGAAAATGTTCAGTTGCAACTGGCATTCCATTTTTAGACCACATGTTACATCAAATTTCCTCCCACGGTTTGATTGATTTAGATATCCAAGCCAAAGGAGATTGGGAAATTGATGATCATCACACTAACGAAGATGTAGGTATTACTTTAGGCCAAGCTTTATATCAAGCATTAGGCGACAGAAAAGGTATTGTCCGCTTTGGTAATTTTTTAGCACCATTAGATGAAGCTTTGATTCAGGTAGCGTTGGATTTTTCTGGAAGACCTCACCTAAGTTACGGCTTGCAAATTCCTACCCAAAGAGTTGGCACTTATGACACTCAGCTAGTGCGCGAATTTTTTGTGGCATTGGTAAATCATAGCCAAATGACACTGCACATCCGTCAATTAGATGGGATTAATTCCCATCACATTATAGAAGCAACATTTAAAGCCTTCGCTAGAGCGATGCGGATGGCAACTGAATTTGACCCTCGTCGTGCTGGGACAATTCCTAGTTCTAAAGGTGTTTTGTAAATTTGTTATTTTTAAAAGGGAACAGGGAATGGGCAACAGGCAACAAGAAAATCCCGATAAATAAATAATGGGGATTTAACAAGGACATCGTATTTTTTGGCGCTATGCGTCTCAAACACAAGCCCCTCAGACTGGAACTCTGGGGCTATACAAACAAAGCCTGCCTAGCCTATCGGCAACGGCAAAGCCGAACGCAGCCTAATTATCTGCTTGGTATCAGCACTTAGCACTTTGCTAGAAGTTACACTGTCGGCTATAACTTTGCCAGGTAGTAACTGAAACTAATATGAAATCTGTTGTAGATACTCCAGGATCTCAACCGCAACCGACAAATGTTCCGATAGTTGTTTCAACTTTTGATTTGCGAAAAGTTTACCGCAGTGGTTTTTGGTTGAATCAAAAAATTGTCTCTCTCAAAAGCTGTTCTTTGACGGTTTATCAGGGGGAAACTTTTGGGTTATTGGGGCCGAATGGTGCGGGTAAAACTACTTTATTAAAATTGTTGCTGGGAATTGTCCGTCCAACTGCGGGACGGGGATTATTATTAGGTAAACCATTAGGCGATCGCCAAGTCAAGCAAAGTATCGGCTATCTGCCAGAAAACCCTTATTTATATGATTATCTGACGGGGTGGGAATTTTTAGAGTTAGCAGCGGGAATCTTTCAAATTCCTCGTCGTATACAGCGTCAGCGCATTCCTCAATTATTGGAATTAGTCGGTTTACCTCTAGCTGATGCCCGCAAAAAACAAATGCGGCGTTACTCTAAAGGAATGCTACAGCGTGTGGGTATGGCACAGGCATTAATTAATGACCCAGAAATTATCTTTCTTGATGAACCTATGTCTGGTCTTGACCCTCTAGGACGCTATCAAATGCGCGAAATTATTTTAGGGTTAAAAGCCGCAGGTAAGACAATCTTTTTTAATAGTCATATTCTTAGTGAAGTTGAGCAAATTTGCGATCGCATTGCAATTCTCTCCCAAGGTGAATTAATTTGTGCTGGTTCTCTGAACGAATTATTAGGCAATAGTAATATCTACAAAATCAGAGGTAAAGGTGGTGATAAAGATGTTCTGCACAAATGGATGCCTAACCTTATATTTAGCCATGATGGCTCTTGGCAAGGAACTTTAAAAGAAGATTATTATGATTTTCTTGATAGTCTTCGCTTGATGGAAGGTCAAATCATTTCTTTGGATTTAGCGCGACATTCCCTAGAAGACTTTTTTATTCAAAATATTCAACAACAAAATACATCTGTTCAGTCAAATAGTGGCTATACCACTGATGGAGATGTGGCGGCCGCTCAAGCTAAATTTTAGACAATTAATACCGTCAAGAAGACCTAGCTTTGAGCGACGACTCTTTGGCTTTTTCTGGCCATAGTGAGAGTATTACTATGGTCTATGCCCTGTTTGTTCAGATTTGTGCTGCATAACATCTTGAGGCGCAACGCTTATATGGCTGCAAGTTTCAATCCAAGATGTAACTGTGTGGGTTTTTGGGTTACGAGAATCACATGTTTGCGAGTGGAAGGGTTGATTGGCAAACTTTGGGTTAGCACTTACCCGCAGCATAGCGATTGGTACTGTCACTCCAAAAGCAACCATCAATCCGATCCAGCCCAAGATGTATCGGTGCATCTTGGTAGTTGAATTTTGCATAACAATTTAGTACTCCTACATCAACGACAGCCAAGGGAATAAAGGGTGCCACGCCATAGCTGTTGCCAGCGTGAACAAACCAAACAACCAAACTAATAAAGTCCGTGGCTTCACCTGCCGATGCTTCAATACCTGATGCAGCAAAGCCCAACTGCCCCACCAACCAATAAAAAACATCATTTCCTTACCTGCGTAGTTTTCCAGGTTGCCCCACATTAGGTCGGAGTTCATCGCACCTGGAATCCAGCTACCCATCTGAATCACAATCTGATTGTTTACTTTGGAAAGCTCGGCAAAGTGGTGAGTTGCCATCATCGCAACGGCTCCCACTCCGCCGCTAATGAGGGCTGCGGCGGCTGGGCCTGAAACAGTGGGTGGAGTAGATGATCCAGTATGGAGTCCTTTAGGAAACTGCTTGAATCGGTTCCAGAAGCGAGTGTAAATTGGCTCGCTCCTCATGGGTTGAACCAGAGGTTTTGGCATGATAGATTTTCCTCAATGAATTGAACTTCCATACTTTACTTTTCTAGCTTTGCTGAAGAGTGATACATGATGATGTTAGTATCAGCATTCAGCATTTGCGGAATCCACCTATAAATCAATGCTTAATTAGTGGCTCAGTAAGTTGAGCTTTAAACTAACTTTATCAAAAATTCAAATCTCATCAATAATTATGCTTCCGGAAAAGAGTATCCTTCAAAGAAAATAAGATTGTCGGGAAACGAGATACTTAAGTATAGTCAAGATTAAAATGTTTAGACAGTACTTTGCCGATCGTAGTCTCAGAGTCTAAGGTAAATATGTTTAACACAGGTTTATGGAAATTCCTCACCCAGCCATTTATGGGTGTGGCTTTTTGTACAGCTATCAATTTCGCTGTGTCGCCCGTCAGCCTAGCTCAGGGACAACCAGTATTACCAACTGCAAAACCCGTAATTCCAACTTCACCAACATTACCACCTAATACAACACCAATCATTCCAACGCCACAACAGGTATCACCAGCAACTGCACAACAACTAGATACAAATTACACGTTAGGTGGAGGCGATCTCATCCGGGTCAACGTATTTGAAGTACCGGAATACACAGGAGAATATCAAGTTCCTCCGGGTGGAGCAATCAACTTACCTTTAATTGGCAGTGTTCCAGTTCTGGGTTTAACAACTGAACAAGCAGCCGACGAAATTGCTAGAAGATACTCCCGCTATTTAAAACGTCCCTTAATCTCCGTTAACCTGTTATCACCCCGTCCCATAAACATATTTGTTGCTGGAGAAGTTACCCGACCTGGCGCTTATACTCTCAGCTTAAGCAGTGGTGCCGGAAATAATCCTGGTGTTCAATACCCAACTGTATTAGCTGCATTAACTACAGCTCAAGGCGTTACCTTAGCAGCAGATGTCACCCAAGTACAAGTACGACGGAAAATTGGCAGGAGTGGAGAGCAACTCGTTACACTCAACTTAAAAGATGCTGTGCAGACAGGTCAAATAGGTCAAGATATTACATTACGGGATGGTGACACTATCTTTGTACCTACTGCGTCTAACTTCGACAAAGCTGAAGCTCGTAATTTAGCAGCATCTAACTTTGCCGCTAATCCCAGCACACCCCGCACTGTAGCCATTATTGGCGAAGTCAACCGTCCTGGCTCTTATTTAGTTACAACAGGTGGCGGTGGTGCAGAAGCCGCGGGAGGTTCTGGTTTACCTACCGTAACCAGAGCAATTCAATTAGCGGGTGGAATTACCGGACAAGCTGATATTCGCGGTCTCAAACTCCGCCGACCTACAAGAACTGGTGGAGAACAAACTATCGATGTTAATCTTTGGCAGCTACTTCAGAGTGGTGATGTCAATCAAGATATTGTAGTCCAAGAAGGAGATACAATTGTTGTCCCAACTGCTACAGAAATCACTCCCGCAGAAGCAACTCAACTAGCTAACACAACTTTATCTCCGAATACAATTCAAGTTGGTGTTGTCGGTGAAGTTAAACGACCAGGCGCTACGGAAATTAGACCAAATAGTTCTTTAAACCAAGCTCTATTGGCGGCTGGTGGTTTTAATGATAACCGAGCCAGCAGAGCGGCTGTAGATTTGATACGCTTAAATCCTGATGGTTCTGTCACCAAACGTGTTGTCAAAGTCAATTTTGCTGATGGTATTAACGAGGCTACTAATCCCATTCTGCGAAATAATGATGTGATTATAGTTGGCCGTAATGGTTTGACTAAGACTAGTGAAACTTTAGGCGCAATCTCTGGCCCCTTTGGCGTAATTTTGAACGTGCTGCGGCTATTCACAGGATTTTAGTATAGGATACAGCTAAAAATTGGGGACAATAATCACGATTTATTCGTCCCCATAGCTAGTAATCTTTTGGTTCAAAGAAAATGGCAGTTTCTTTGCAGTTTCAAACAAACAAGAATCCTTGCAAGCGTTATTACTTGCAAGGATTCTTGTTTAGTATGAGTCTTGTGTTGGGTTGGGGTTTAGCGATACCTGCTACTTTAGCGGCAGAAACAGTAACTATTCGTTTCGGCCCATTTCAGCAATCTGTGGCGATCGCGGATATCGAAAAATTTGCTAAAACTGGAACACTATCTAAAACTCTGCAAGCTTACGAATCTTTATTTACTCCTGAATTACGCGGCTTACTCAATCGACGAGTGCAAGTAGATCCCAAATTTGCCGATAAATTCGTTGATGAACTAGTTATTCTACCCCAAGGCAAACAATTAATTACATCCTTAGCAGCAGCTATTCCCGGCAGTACAGTAGAAAGCTTACAAGCAACTATGAGTATCGGGTTGCGTCAAGTCAATGGTTTGAGCGTTGTGAGTTTCCTCAAAGCCTATCCAACGGAAAATATTGATATAGACGCTACTCAGATAGTACAAATTGCTACTGAATTTAACCCTAACAACTTACAAAGCCAAGCTCTAGGTAGTATCCTAGCCAGAAATTTAACAGTTAGAACGAATACACCTTTTCAGCCCAGCTTTGACCCCGCCGCCACTGGCCTAGAAACAGTACAACAGCAGACTCTCACCTTACAAGACAAACAACGTCAACGCAGTATTCCGGTAGATATTTACTGGAGTCAAAAAACTGACACAACAGCACCACTGGTGGTGATTTCTCACGGCTTTGGAGCCAACCGGAAATTTGCTAGCTATTTAGCGCGTCATCTAGCTAGTTATGGCATTAGTGTTGCTGCTATTGAACATCCGGGGAGTAATGGTGTAGCAATTAACAACGCTGCCAACCAAGGAGATTTAGCAAAGCTACTCCCAGCTACAGAATTTATTGAGCGACCCAAGGATATTAGCTTTTTACTCAACGAACTGGCAATTCTCAACAGGCAACCAGGACAACTCCAAGGAAAACTCAACACTGAGAAAGTGACTGTGATTGGTCACTCCTTGGGAGGCTATACTGCTTTAGCTTTGGTGGGTGGAGAAATCAATTTAGAAGAAGTAAGACAATTCTGTAAAACGTCTCTGAGCTTGGTTGATCCCCTTGGTGATTGGTTACAATGCGCCGCTGCATCTTTAAAAGAGAACAAAGTTCAACTGCGGGATGAACGTGTTAAAAGTGCGATCGCTCTCAACCCTGTTACAGGTAAACTTTTTGGTAAACAGGGACTCTCTCGCATTAATAAGCCTGTGTTAATATTGACTGCCACTGAAGATGCTTTCACACCTGCCTTAACTCACCAAATCAGGCCTTTTACCCAGTTACGAGGTAATAAATATTTGTTAACTGCTATTGGTGCAACTCATTTAAGTATTCTTGACCCCACATATTCAACTGGTGAAGCTTCCACAATTGTTCAAGAAAAGCGCGGTGCAGAAATCCAACCCTTACGCCAGCTAATTCGTGGTGTCAGTTTAGCTTTCGTTAAGCAACTTACACCAGAAGCTAAGACTTACCAACCATTTTTAACAGCAGCTTATGCTCAGTCTCTATCTACACCGGAATTACCCCTACGTCTGAATTCCGATTTACCTGCAAATGTCAAACCTTGGTTGGATTTGGCAGTGAAATGAGTACAAAGGAGTCAGAAGACAGAATTCAGAAGACACTATAGGAATCCGGTTTGATTTCCGAATTTACTTGTTTAGGCAGGGAGTAGGGAATAGGGAGTAGGGAGTAGGAAAGATGCCTAATCTGGGGTACTGATTTTTTTCAAAAATCAAATATTAGTCCTATATGCCTGAAATCAAAGGTTTCCGTCAGGAAAGAATTTTTTCTCCAAGCTTAAAATCGCTGTCTTTTAACCTTGATTCTCAATCTACGCCTATAGAAGCCCCAAACTGAATTCTGGCTCTTGAATTCTGAATTCTTCTTCAGTAATTTTCTTGCCAGTATGTTATCAAGATGCTTTAATAACGATCGCATTCTGCCAATCTGTCCTATCTGCTTAACACAAAGCAAATATACAGATGCTGAATCTGTGATTGAGTGCGTATAAAAAGCACAAACTCAAGAGATTAGACTAAAAGGTAGGAAAAATACCATATCCTTAACAGTTAATTCTCCCAATTGCTAAATAGGAGCATCTATGGAGCCAATTATTGCTATAGTCTTAGCCCTTGTGGGCTATGCGTTAGGGTCAGCCAAAATTATTAATGAAGGTAATGAAGCCTTAGTTGAACGCTTGGGACAAAGACACCGCACACTCAGACCAGGCTTAAACTTTATTGTGCCTTTTGTGGATCAGGTTGTGATGGAAGATACCACCAGAGAGCAGATTTTAGACATTAAGCCGCAGAAAGTAATTACTAAAGATAACGTTTATTTGGAAGTGGATGGTGTTGTCACTTGGCAAATTACCAGTATGGAAGACAGCTTTTATAAAGTTGAAGATGTGCAAGTAGCCCTTGCCAACTTAGTAACAGTTGAACTCCGCACTCATATTGCCGATAGAACGCTAGCAGAAACTACTTCTGCCAGAAATCAAATGAACCAATCACTGTTGCAGATTGTAAATGAAACCAGTAAAAAATGGGGAGTCAAGATTATCCGGGTAGATATTCAAAGCATTACACCCCCAGAAAGTGTTCAAAAATCAATGGCAGAACAACAAGCAGCGGAAATTAAAAAACAAGCTGCGATTTTAGAAGCGGAAGGTGATAGACAAGCAGCTATTAAGCGTGCCGAAGCCACCAAAGAATCTATCCGCATCCTTTCGGAAGCTATCACAGCTAAACCAGAAACCAAAGAAATTCTGCGGTATTTAGTAGCCCAAGAACAGTTAGAAGCTAGTCAAAAACTTGGCGCTAGCAACAATGCCAAAATCGTGTTTCTCAACCCCAGCGTATCTGAAGGTGCATTAGATCAAATGCTGGGTGATACGGTTAGTACTGAAGGGAATGGGAATGGTCAAGCTTAAAAAAGTGCTGAGTGCTGAGTGCTGTACACTGAGCGACTTGTACCGAGCGAAGTCGAGGTAAGTCGAAGTGTGAGTGCTGAGTCAAAAATACTAACCTCTAGCCTCTAGCCCCTAGCCCCTTTACCGAAACAACGTATCCGCCACTAGCGAGACTTCACGTATTTCCTTGACATCGTGAACTCGTAGAATATCCGCACCGTTAGCAATAGCAGCACAACAAGCCGCTGCTGTTCCCCAGACACGTGCCTTGGGATTTGGTTGATTGAGAATGCGACCAATAAAACTTTTACGCGATACGCCTACTAAAATAGGACAGTTTAGTTGTGTGAGCGATCGCAAGTTACGCAAAATCTCTAAATTTTGCTCATAATTCTTAGCAAAACCAATCCCAGGATCAATAATAATTTTTTCTTGGTCAATGCCTGCCTTGGTTGCGGCCAAAATTTGTCCTGTTACAAAACTCGCAATCTCTCCCAGCAAATCTTCATACTCTGTCATTTGTTGCATTGTCTGTGGTGTTCCTCGAATGTGCATCAAAACTATCGGCACACCTAAACTCGCCACTGTCGGCAACATCTCATCATCAAATGTCCCGCCAGAAATATCATTCACAATATCTGCTCCAGATACGATCGCTGCTTTTGCTACAGATGCCCTAGTTGTATCTACAGAAATCGGCACTGTCATTTCCGAGCGTATTGCCTTGATGATGGGGATAACTCGCTCTAATTCTTCCGCCAAATTAATTTGCTCTGCCCCTGGGCGAGTTGATTGTCCACCAACATCAATGATGTCAGCACCAGCAGCTACCATTGCTTGGGCTTGGGCTAACGCCGCAGATGTGCTATTAAAATCGCCACCATCACTAAAACTATCGGGAGTTACATTTAGCACACCCATTAAATAAGTGCGCTGTCCCCAAGCGAAACAACGCCCGCGAATAATTAAATTACTGGGCATACAAAGCGATAAAGTCTGATTCTTTTGATTTTTGACTTTTGACTTTTAACTTAGTTACACCCATTCCCCGGCAGAGCCAGGGAAAAGGCGTTGCACATGAGACTATTGATAGTTATAGTTTACAATCCGGGCAAAACTTTCAGGTTCCAGACTGGCTCCTCCCACAAGCACGCCGTCAATTTCTGGTTGAGCCATGATCTCATCAATATTGTTTGGCTTGACTGAGCCACCATATTGAATCGGAACATTGGGGTTCTTTAACTGACTGCGAATTAAGCCAATAACTCGATTAGCTTCTGTAGCTTCACAGGTGTCACCAGTACCAATTGCCCAAATGGGTTCATAAGCAATCACTAAATTATCTTGATCTACATTCACTAGGTCGTTTTCTAGCTGAGTAGTAATTAGTGATTCAGTTTGCCCTAAATCGCGTTGTTGTTTTGTTTCCCCTACACATAAAACTGGGGTTAAACCGTGTTTTTGAGCAGCTTTCAGACGTAGATTAACTGTCTCGTCTGTTTCACCAAAATATTGCCGTCGTTCGCTATGACCGACAATTACATAACGAACACCAATTTCTGTAAGCATAGGAGCGGCAATTTCACCAGTATAAGCTCCAGAGTCTTCCCAATGAACATTTTGCGCTCCGAGTTGTACACGGCTACCATGCAAACTTTGAGACAAAATGCTTAAATCGGTGAAAGGAGGACACAATAATACTTCTCGCTCTTCGGGCGTTTTGTCTAAATGAGGCAGAAACCCTCGCAAGAAATCTTGAGTCTCTGCCTGGGTTTTAAACATTTTCCAGTTACCGGCAATAACAATTTTCCGCACAGGTGATGTAGTCAAATTCCTAACGCTAATAGATGCATTTTTCACTCTACTACTTTTTATCAACTTTTCCGAGAAGACCCCAAGTATAACGCAGTGGAACTTGGGCGTGGCAGTTGCTACAACTTTGAGAACCAAAGCAACGCACCGTTTTATGAAACGCAGTTAAATACCAAACTTCCCTGAAAAGAATTTTGGCGAAGCAAGAACAGGCACAGCGATAGTTGAAGATTTCACAATTTTAAAAATTGCAATTGCACTACTTTGTTTTGAGTGGCGTAGCCCAAAAAAACAAAGGTCTTTGGAGGTAAACCCCTACTTTTAAGCATGAGGTTCTCCACACTCCATACACCCTTTTCATTGAATCTAGACATCAATTACACAAGCAATTGCAAAGTGCTTGATTTATAAACATTGCTGCTTTTTTCAGCGAAAATACAGCGTAGAAGACCTAGAATACAAATGTTTTGGTAGAATTTGATAATTCAGTAGTGACAGTAAAACTACTTAAACTAGTGCTTAACAGTCTTGGTCATTTCAAATAAAGTATTATGTCCGAGTTATTTTGTGTCTCAGGGTGCGAGAATCCTCAACGCAGCGGCGATGTAATTTTTATTCATGGTTTGGCAGGAGATGCATGGGGAACTTGGCATTACCAAGACCGACGCGATCGCAGCGATTGTGATTTTTGGCTGACTTGGCTCAAAGACGACTTAACACACAAAGGAATTGATGTGGGAGTTTGGACTTTTGGGTACGATGCTGCACGTTTTGAATTTAGCGGTTCAGCAATGCCCAGGTTTGACCAAGCCAGCAACTTACTAGAATTTTTGCAAGTACGGGAAATCGGGTATCGACCAGTAGTTTTTGTGACTCATAGTATGGGCGGGCTGTTAATCAAAGAAATGCTTCGCACCGCACAAAATTTCCGAATGCAAACTCTGATCGAGCAGACTAAGGGAATTGTTTTTTTATCCACGCCACACACAGGTTCTCATTTAGCAAAATTAATTGATCATTTCAGCATGTTGGTGCGACCTACAGTCAACGTTGAAGAATTGAAGGCGCACGTACCAGCATTACGTAGCCTCAACGAGTGGTACCGGCAGAATGTTCAGAGTTTAGCAATTGATACCAAGGTATTTTATGAAACCCAGCCGACAGCCGGAATTTTGGTTGTAGACGAGGATAGTGCAAACCCAAGCATTGTAAATGTTAACCCAGTAGCGATCGCCAAAGACCATAATCAAATTGCCAAACCCAGTTCCAAAGAAGATTTAGTCTATCTCAGTGTCAAGCAGTTTATTGAAAAACATATAAAGCCGCGACCACAACTGCTTTCTGGTGAAATTGTTTTACAACCCAATTTTGTGAAATCTGAAAACCCTTATTACCCCCTCTGAATACCGATGTTCAAGATTCGGAGGGGATAAATACTGGTATTGAATTTTTATTTATTAAAATTCACACAGAACCTGTTGACAAACAACAGGTTAACCTTTACATAACTGGAAATTTTAGTGAACAGCGGCTAAGTATAGATGGTGTTCCAATCCTGTTTGGATTAAAACGCGGACAACTAAGGCTGCGTTTACGAAATGGAAATATACCTATTGAGTCTATAGATACGTCTCAATTCGTTAATTTTCAGGTTGATTTAACTGGAGGATCGGAGAATAATATAAGTTGGGTTTTTAATTTAAAAACTAAAGAATCTCAAGTTTTAAAAGGTTCATTCAATAAAACTAAGCTAGGAACTGTATCCAAAGGTATACAGCAACTAAGCGCACAGGATGTAAATATGGAAAATAACGGAATCTGTTCTGTGGAAGCAAGTTTTGAACTTGTTTTCAATACAGATGTTCGTATAACTGAGATTGATGATGAATTAACCAATTTATCAAAAGAGCAAGTTGCAGGATTATTTAAAAACAAAAAAAAGAAAAGACAATTAGAAATAACACTTCAAAAACTTGTAAAAAAACTATTTTATCCTTACATACTTCAGGCAGACTTTTATGTATGAAAAACGAACTATCTTTTCCAAATTTATTGCAAGAGTTAGTCCAAACTCAAACTAACAAATTTTCTGAAATAGTGCAGATCGCTGGTCTGAATCTCACTGAAGATTTTGTAGGCATTGACCTCAGTGGTGAAGACCTAAGCGAAGATAATTTGAGCAAAGCAAACTTGAGTTTTGCCGATTTAAGCGAGACTAACCTCAGATGTACTAACCTTAGCGGTGCTAACCTCAGCGGTGCTAACTTAAGCGGTGCTAACTTGAGAAATGCCAACTTAAGTGGTGCTAACTTAAGCGATGCAAATCTCACCGATGCTAACCTAAGTGGTGTTGATCTTAAAGGTGCTATCCTCACTGACGCCAACCTCAACGGTGCTAACCTCAGAAAAGCAGACTTGACTGATGCTATCCTGAAAAATGCAAATCTGACTGATGCTCATCTCAGCGATACTAGTTTAAACAAAGCTGCTGATATAATTAATATAATTACTAACAAATCTACAGATATTCAAGAATCAATCAAGAGAAAAGAACCAAAACAAAAGGCATTTGAACCACTTTTGGAAACTGACGAAAAAATTGCCCAGGCAACTTCAGACTTGGTTAGATTAGAAAAAATCTTAGATGATGTTTGTAAAGAAATTCAAGACCTACTAGGCTTTGACTTTGTTGGCATATCATTGGTGATGCCAGAGCAGGATACTATTGAATCAGTATATGGTACTGGGATTGCAAGTAGATGGGTTGATCAAGCCAAGCATTACGTCAATGCAGACCAAGATTTAAGAGATATACAGGCACATATTATTAAAACTCGCGATACTGAAATTATTTCTGGTTGGGACAAGCGGTTTGATGGCTGGGTTTATGAAAAATTTAATCATGCCCGATTGAATCGTATTTTTACGCCTATTTTCTTAGTTTATGACGACCAAGGAAAAGTAGTAGAAGACTGGTTTGAACACTATGAATGGGATCAGAATTTTGTAGCAGCTAAAGGTAAAGGAAACAATCGGGTTATCCGTATGCAGACACTACCTACTGCTTCTTTACCTGAAGTTATCGGCACATTAGAAGCAGGATATGAAAATCCGGAAAAACCAATAACATATGAACAAGCAAGCTTACTAGCTCAACTGATTGCACGGCGGGCATTAGATATTCGTCGTGGTAGGTTACGTTATGTTTTAGAAACTATTGCAGAGAATGCTAAACATATTTTTCAAGCTGACTTAACTACCTTGCATTTTTTATGGGAACCACATCAAGAGCGTTATATATATGAAGTCTTTGCAGGAGACCTCGGCAATGCAACATTAGATAAATTTTCACCTCGCAAGAATGGGTTAGGATGGCAAAGTATTTCTGAAAATAAACCTAAATACACTACATATTCATCTAAAATTAATGAAAATTTAGAAATAGATTTAAATCAGGGGATGTTGGCAAGAGGTTCCAAAACATGTGCAGCCTTTCCATTATTAATTAAGGAGCAACATATAGAACAAAAACAAAATTTTGTTTTCGTAGGAGTGTTGTACGTCCACTTTGGAGATGAACATCCATTCATTGAAGAGCTAGAACGCCAAGGACAGTACTTTGCTAATCGGGCTGTTGATGCTATTTGGCGTGTAATGACATATCAAAAAATGCGTGATGAAGCACGTCAGCTATATACACTCCAGTGTGTAACACAATCTCTTAATCAAATAGATAGTAATTTGTTAAGCCATATTGCTTGGAATACACTGAATGTCCTAGCAGCAGATGTTGTTGCGATTTACGAATATATTCAGACAGAAAAGCAATTCCTTACTCCGTCAATTATTGCCGGAAAGTTGATGCAAGAGGAGGCAATGGAATTAGATATTGATAGAGATACTGTACCATTTAGATTAATTAATGGTGAAACAAATGTCTATATTACAGATATTGAAAAAGAGCCTATATTTCAAAATTCGTGCTTTACCCAAATAGAAAGAGTTAAATCTCTAGCAGGTATTTTGTTAAAAATTGATAAAGATATTGTCGGAATTATGTTTATTAATTACCGACGAACTCATATTTTTTCCAATGAAGAACAAGAAATTATTAACTCTATAGCCTCTTCAGCAGCAAGTGCAATCAAAAATCAACGATGGTTGCAGACATTAGATAGTATTGAGCGGGAAATTATTACAACTTTAGATCAGGAAAAACTTTTGGAGCTAATTGTACGCAAAGCAGTGGAAAATACAGGAGCTGATATAGGAGTTATCAGTATCCTTCAACCTATTAGTCAAGAACTTGTTGCTTTGACTAAATATCCTGCTAATGAGCCAATTGAAGCTATTTCTACACATCTCAAGATGGGTGAAGGAATCACTGGTTGGGTTGCAATGCAACGCAAAGCCGCATTAGTCAATGATGTTGAAACAGACCATCGCTACAAACACTATTTTGCTAATAGCCGCTCAGAACTCTGTGTACCTCTTTTAGATAAAGATTGTCGTATACTTGGTGTGCTGAATGTAGAAAGCCGTCAAAAAGCAAAATTTAAGCAAAGAGACTTGCGGAGATTAGAATTACTTGCGGGCTTGGCAGTTATTGCTATTATGAATATACAGAATGCTGAAAGAGAGAAATTCGCTACAGTTGGCGATGTATCCGGTAAATTTTTCCATCAATTAAATAATAAAGTTAATACAGCCAAAACATTTTTACAAGAGATTTTCAGCAACCAAGATCAAAACAAAATTGAGATTAGTAAAGACAAAGGAGATACAGCTCTACTTCTGCTAGATGAAGTTAGTCAAATTTTAACAGGTATGAAGATAGGGCATAAGGAAAAACCTCAACCTCTATTTATTCACTCGATAATCAAAAATGCTTTGAATGAAGTGACTGTTCCTTCTATTATTCGCACCGATATCAAGGTGGCACAAAACTTACCTAAAGTGTTAAGTGGAGAACAGCAATTGATTGGCATTTTTTATCACCTCATACAAAATGCTGTCGATGCAATGCCAAATGGAGGTACTTTGTCTATCAATGCTAGAACTGTAGAAGCAGATGGTAAACTTGGGATCGAAGTGCGAGTTTGTGATACTGGAGTTGGTATTACATTAGAAAAATTCGACGAAATTTCTCTGCTTGGGTTCACTCCTAAAGGTGATCAAGGAAATACAGGTTTGAGAGTATGGCTGGCTAAGCATCAAGTTGAAAGTTTGGGCGGAGTATTAAAATACGATAGTTTACCCGGTAAGGGTTCACAGTTTACGGTTACATTAATTACTGAATCATCAATAATCAAATGGAATTCAAGTAAAGATCAAGGTATTTTTTAAATAAGGCTAAAATCCTCATTATTTGAGCCACTCCCCCGTTTT
>JAGKSW010000087.1 GCA_018993265.1 Nostoc sp. TH1S01 | reverse complement strand
AAATATTTCGCCAACGGTATCATTATCTTGCACCACCATTTCGACTTGCCATAGATATTCTAGAAATTATTGGTAGCGGTACGGCTTACAAACCTTGCGAAATCGCCCAATATCTAATGGAAACTAACATTGATTATCGAGAAAAAGGGTTAAACCCTAGTACAGTACGCCAAGTTCTACAAGCACTTCGAGCAGGAGCAGTTCCTGTAGTGAGTGATCGCAAAAAGGGTTGGTACATCAATATCAATCCTTAATCTATATTCACAATTATTTGGTACTCTCCTATGTCTCATGCCTTATGACAGTACCAAATATTCACCAACTCAAGGAGAAATTTTTTCAGTTACAAAGTTTTTAGAGTAGCAATCGCTATTGGATACATGAGATAAGTAATCCGAGTCCTTACCCAGATAATTAAAAATTCTAGGCTGACAAGGTGAAATATTTTTCATTTTCCTAGTCTCGTAACTCTTGTTGACTTATGTGCTGTTGAAATTTCTCCAATTGTCAAAATCAAGCTCTAGTAGAGAAAATTCAAAAATGGCAAAAATCAAAAATCAGACAAATTTACATTCATCATCTTGTTTACAGTTATCACTACCTCTGTACAGACAGCCATTCTTAAATATGAATAAAAAAGTGCGCGGTAAAAATAGGAAGGGATTTGATTTAGTGCAAGAAGCTGTAACTTATTTCCAGATTGCATTAGCTCGAAATGAAATTCAATCAGTAGAAGCTAGGACTGCAATTCTAGACTTTTTAGCTTTCGTGCAAGAAGCTAAATAGATTTTACGACAAGTTTTCTTAAGTTATGAGTGCGTTACTGTCAAAGTAACGCTCAACTCCAGACAATTAATTTTACGAGTTAGAGAAAAATTGAATTTATGCAAGTCGGTCAATTCGTGATGAATAAGTTGAACATTTACCGCCATGAGTAAACCAATTCCAGACGAATACATAAATTTACTAATGGAAGTCAAACAACGCATTCGTTCTGCTCAGTATGAAGCACTGAAGGCAGTCAATAAAGAACTCATTGCTCTCTACTGGGATATTGGAAAGATGGTTGTTAACCAGCAAAAAGGAGCTAGTTGGGGTAAGTCAGTAGTAGAGCAGTTATCAAAAGACTTAAAAGCAGAATTTGCTGGAATTAGTGGCTTTTCTACTGCTAATCTCTGGCGCATGAGACTGTTTTATGAAACTTACGCCGCAAATGAAAAACTCGCACCATTGGTGCGAGAAATTGGATGGACTCACAATATAGTCATTTTAGAGAAGTGCAAAGATGACCTAGAACGAGAGTTTTATATCAGAATGACTCGTAAATTTGGTTGGACAAAGAATGTTTTGATTCACCAAATCGAAAATCAAACTTATGAAAAAACTCTCCTAAACCAAACGAATTTTAACCAAACTGTTCCCGCAGAGATTCGTAACCAATTAAAACTAGCAGTAAAAGATGAATACACTTTTGATTTTTTAGAACTAGCAGATGAACACAGTGAACGGCAACTAGAACAAGCAATTTTAGCCAGAGTTGAACCATTCCTGTAAGAAATGGGGGGAAGATTTACTTTTGTTGGTAGTCAGTATCGCTTAGAAATTGGTGATCAGGAATTTTTTATTGATTTATTGCTTTATCATCGTCAATTAAAGTGTTTAGTTGCTGTTGAGTTAAAAACTGGAGAATTTTTACCTGAGTATGTAGGGAAGATGCAGTTTTATTTGGCAGCTTTGGATGATTTATCTCGACTACCAGATGAAAATTTATCAATCGGAATTATTCTTTGTAAGTCTAAGAACAAAACCATTGTTGAATATGCACTGAGAGAATCCAATAAACCAATTGGTGTGGCAACTTACAAAGTATTTTCTTCATTGCCTCAAGACTTAAAAAATCAACTTCCTGCTCCTGAGCAAGTGGCAAAACTTTTAGAAGGGGTGGAGTAAAAATTTGGAGATGAAAGAATGACTGATATTGATTGGTTATCAGGTGATTTTGGATTTGATGGTGATGGTAGCCGAACTATCGAAACCCCAGGTGAATTACTCAGCCTGAAACTACTCCGCGAAGCAATTCAGGCACAAAATCCTGATGATTCAGTAATGGCAGATTTTGCTGAGTATGTGTTACCAAATCTCTTACGAATAGCGATTGGTGTCACTGCTAAGGGTGGTAAGTATTTTGATGCAATTGACCAGCAACGGGAAGCGGAAGGTAAAACTAAAGTTAGACGAGATAATGCTGCTGACCAATCATTAAATACACATTTATTAAATGGGTTATTCCCTGCTAATTTAATTGAGAGACGCTTACAGCAACTTGATACAACTGTCCGGCGAGTGGTGAAAGAAAGAGAACGGCGATTAGTGATTGCTGGATTTATATTACATGACTTTGAAAAGTTTCCTGATGTGCCGAATGATTGCCGGAAATTACCGTTAGCTGAACATCGCCCCATTATTGATAACAAAGTTCGTCAATTAGGACTGGATAAATTTATCAATCCAGATAATCCAGAGGCTTATCAAGAATATATTGATGATTTATTGTGCATGGCTTATAATGCACAAAGTCGCTGGGATACTAATTGGAACTTTTCAGAGTTTGGGTTGAATCCAGTATTGCGCGATCGCACTCTGAGACAACTATCAGGTTTAACTTTATTAGCTGACTCTCTCGCCTCAATTGTTAAACATCCTCAAGATGCAGAACACCCCAAACTTAAAGAAGTTCTGCACTTTTTAAGCGATGGACAATTAAAACTTACCTATCACAGCATTGCTGAAAATAGAGGTGTTTTAACTAATGTAGTTAACAATGCTTTAATTCAAGCTCATACCAGTTTGAATACAGATGAGCATACCTACTATGAGCCTTTGTTATATCTGCCAACAGGCGTAATTTATTTAGCGGCGCGTCATGCACCGCCGATTTCACCGCAAGACTTACCAGACAGAGTAGTTGATAATATTAAATCACTTTGTGCAGGACAATTACGCCTGAGACAAACAGGTTTTGGTAGAGATGGTAAAGGCATGAAATATGCTGAATATTACAACTTATTTTTTGATTCTCCTGGCTTGATGCAGGTAGCTTTAGATGCAACTTTACGCATCTTAAACCCTAATAAAGATTCAGTTGCTAAAAGTCGTAGTGAGAATTTAATTAAGTTTCAGCTACAAGGGGTTTTATCTGCTGATTATGACTTTAAATTTGATGATGATATCCGTATTGACCAAATAGCAGAGTTTGGTGATTTAGTTAGTCGCAAAATCTGGAATGAAACGGTAAATCGGATTGAAGACATTCGCAAGAAGGATAAAAAGCTGCCAGAAGTACCAGCTTTAGATTTAACACAGAAAGTTGCAGAATTTTGGAATTTGACAGTATACTTCCCCCAAATTCGAGAAATTCAGCGCATCAACGAAAGTCTGAAAGAACATAAATTAAAAGGTAATACGGGAGGTGTACCTTATGAATGGTATTACCTAGCAACCAAATATCTCGAACATAATCCTGGTATTGAAAGTGTGCGTGCAACTTGTCAGCAAGTTATTCAATATCTCACTGGTTTAATTTCACCCATTATTGCACAGTATGAACTGCCTGATGGTTGGGATGATTTAAGGCTGTGGGTTTCACGAGTTGTAATGTTGCCAAACCAGAATCAAGAAGCATCAGCTAAAACTCAAGTCGATACATTTTTAGCAGAGTTAAATAATTATAATGCTGCCAAAAAACCAGGACGAGGAAAACAATTAATCTGCTCAATCTCCCATTCTGCTTATACAGTGACGGAACAGATGGAATCGGCAGTTTTATTTACTCCCCAAGTTTATACAAATAAGCAAATGTTAGGAGGTTCTAACGCCAAGCGCAACATCTCCAGTATTGCAGGTGTAGAGATGATGCTGAGGCAAATTTTAATGAATCAAACTCAAGCCGTGGGTAAACGATTTGAAGATGGGAAATATCGCTATCTCTACTTTTACCCGACTTATTATTTCACACCAGAAACTAACAATTTTTTACAGAAAGCCTACAACGGGATTGCTCAAACTCGTTTTGATACTAGCATCCGTAATCACTTTATTAATAAAGATTTACAGGCAAACTTAGAGCGAGAAAATTATCAAAGTGTCGATGCTTTCTTAATTGATGAAAACTTAGAACGGGACAAAGACCGGACATTTAAACTGTCTTATCCTGAAGACCAACCTTTAACATTTTACTTCATGGCATTACCACCAGGACGAGATAGCACCGATACCGAATCTTGGATAATGCCTAGTTGGTTAGCGTTTGCTTTCCCAATGATTTTAGATGTTAAAACTGTGGTGTCTGAGTCACCAATTCCACCGTTTAATGATGGTGCTGAGTTTGAAGAAAGCGTATTTCTGGATAGTGCGCCTCATGCTTTCCGTGCATTAGTCAGACGCGATCGCTTTCGTCTAGATTACATCTTAGAAGGTTGGAATGACAACGGCATTCAATACCCCGCACCTCTGAATGTGCTGACCGCCGCCTATGCAATTCACCTGGATGTGAATGCTAGACAAGGTAAATCTGGTTATGATGCCAACTGGGGTAAATTTACCGAACTAGCAAAGGATTTTGAAACCAGTCCTCTGTACGTTTTTTCTTACCTCAATCGTTGGGTGCGTAACCAAGGAATAGAGACAGCACGTATCGAAAAAATTAGGCTTTATGCTTATCATTTTTATCCTTGTTTTGACCCTTATGTGCAGTATGATATGGATACGAAAACATTGATTGCAACATCAGAATCTAGTCTAAATCATCCCAAGAATTTAACAGAGCTTTATCGCCGTTTTTATCGGGCAAATAAGCGTTATAATCCTAAGTCTAATGCTGTTTTAAAACCCATTGATATTGCAGCAGAAACTATCCTCAAAGGGGAGTCGAATGTATTTCAAGGAGAGGCTTTAGTTGCAGGGGTAGCGGCAGAAGTTTCTAGACTCATGGATCGGGTTCATGCTTCCACTGCGGAAGGACGCTGGGTAATGAGTAAACGGGAAGAAGAAAGACAAGCTGTTTTGGATTTTGCCAAGTATTTTGTCATCGAAGTATTTGAGAAAGCATTTGCAGGCGATCGCGCCCGTTTAGCAGGTCGTCAACTCAATTTAATTCGAGACACTTGTGAGTTCCTTTATCGTTTAGAAGATGACAAAGAAAACGCAGGTAAAGAGGATAAATCCCCTGAATCTGATGATGACTAATTAGCTATCTAACCTCAACAATTACTAAAATATTTGGAGATTAATTATGGGATTGCTCAAAACTGTTGATTCTCAATTATTTCAAGCGGAAATTCCTTATAAGCCGATGGGTAAATACGCCCACTTTCTGACAATTCGCATCACCGAATCCTACCCTTTATTTCAAACTGATGGAGAATTAAATAAAGCTAGAGTTAGAGCCGGGGTTAAAGATAAGACTACAATTAGTCGGTTGTCAATGTTCAAACGCAAACAATCTACGCCAGAACGTTTAGTAGGAAGGGAATTATTACGTAAATATGAATTCATGAAACCGGAAGAATGCGAATATAACGTTAACTTTGCAATGGATAATCCTGACTGTATTATTTACGGTTTCGCTATTGGTGATTCAGGCTCAGAAAAATCAAAAGTTGTAGTAGATACAGCATTTTCAATTACTGCTTTTGATGAATCTCACGAAACCTTTACCCTTAACGCTCCCTTTGAAAATGGGACAATGGCTTCTAAGGGAGAAAATGGCTCAAAACCAGGTGAAGTTACTAGCCGAATTAATCAACAAGACCACATTAGACCGCAAGTATTCTTTCCTAGTATTGTTACCCTCAAAGACCCCACAGAAGCTAGCTTCCTTTACGTTTTTAATAACATTTTGCGAACACGCCATTATGGAGCGCAAACAACCCGCACAGGTAGAGTAAGAAATGAGTTAATTGGAGTTATATTTGCTGATGGCGAAATTACCAGTAATCTACGCTGGACTCAAGCCATATATGACCAAATGAAAGCTAATAATTCTTTAAATTCCCCTGAGCCGTTGGATGAGGATGAAGTCATTACTGCTGCTAAAAATGCCATTGCAACTTTGATGTCTGAAGAATTTATTGTCCATACTGACTTTATAGGTGATGTTTTTGAGCCTCTATTAAAAGAAGTGAAAAGTCTCACGGCGAATGAAGCAGGAATTAAAAGCATATTGCAAAAGGCTGATGCAGAAGCTAAAGCTTACGCTAATAAACATATTAGTAAAAAGAAAACTGCTGTAAAAGCGGGGAAAGAGTGATGGTATTGATTTACCGTTGTCAATTAGAATTACACGACAGCCTTTATTATGCCACGCGGGAAATTGGGCGATTATATGAAACTGAACCAATAATTCATAATTACGCTCTCTGTTACGCACTGGAATTAGTGAGCAACCTTGGCATTTAGGCTCGGCAAACTTGTACATTACTAAAATCCAAGGTACACCACAATCAACGCAACCTTGGGCTAATGCTTGCACTTATGCACAACTTTATGAGCAAGCATCAGATAAAGAGCGCAATCTAAACTTTATCTTTGCTACGCCTGTATCCTTCCGTCAAGGTGGATATGATACTGTTCTGCCTGTCAAAGAATGTGTCTTCAACAGCCTACTTAGTCGGTGGAATAAATATAGTGGGATTGAAATTCCTAGTATTCCTGTTGAGTCAGTTTATCCAAGTGCTTTTGATATCAATACTGAAGTAGTTAGTAACTACGATAGTAAGTTTATAGGTTGTGTTGGTGGAATTAGCTATCGAATGCTAGGGGATGTTGAGGCTTTAGCAATTAAGCAAATGAACACATTAGCTGACTTTGCTTTATATGCAGGGTTGGGGCGTAAAACAACAATGGGTATGGGAATGGTACGTCGAGTATAAACTATTAGTTCACCAACCCAAAATTGCCGTGTAGGTCGAGCAGGGGGAGCAGAGGTGGCTGGGGGAGCAGGGGGAGAAAACTCTTCCCTCCCCAGCCCCCCAGCTTCCCCAGCCCCCCCTGCCTGCCACCATGCAAAGTTTTCTTGGCAGACTACTATAGTTTGAATCAAACTCAATTATGAATGAGACTGATTATATTCCGATTGCATCCTTAAATCAATATGCCTACTGCCCACATCGCTGCTGGCGAATGTTTTGTGCAGGAGAATTTATTGATAATCAGTACACAATTGAAGGTACAAGTTTACACGAGCGAGTTCACACACTCGGCGAAGGCAACCGTGAGCAGACATGGCAAATAAGAGCAATTTGGTTAAAATCCGATAGATACAAGCTCATAGGCAAATCAGATTTAATTGAGTCAGAAAACGGGGAGTGGTATCCCGTAGAATACAAACGAGGGCGTAAGGGCGAATGGGATAACGATGAATTGCAAGTCTGCGCTCAAGCATTGTGTTTGGAAGAAATGACAGGTCAAACTATCAATACTGGCTACGTCTACTATGCTCACTCTCACCAACGTCAAAAGGTAGATATTTCTGAAGAACTGCGCCAGAGTGCGATCGCTACCATTGAAGCTGTTCAAACAGTAATATTTACGGGGGCAATGCCTAAAGCTATCAAAACGAAACGGTGTGACGGATGCAGTCTATATTCACACTGTTTACCTCAAGCTACAGAAAAAGTAGGACGCTATCAAGAACCTTAGTAGTTGGCAATTTTTCTAAAAATTTAATGAACTAGTTGTGGATGTAAATATGGGAACAGTGTACGTTACTCAAGAAGATGCTTTTGTTGGCAAAGTAGATGAACGTCTTCATATCAAATTTGAGAAAAAGACAATTTTAGATGTTCCACTCATTAAAGTAGATGGTGTTGTAATTTTAGGACGAGCTACCATTTCACCGGCCGCTATCTCTGAACTATTAGAACGACATATACCTCTAACTTTTTTAACAGAAAACGGTCGCTACTTGGGGAATTTACAACCAGAAGTAACTAAAAATATTTTTGTGCGTAAAGCTCAGTGGCAAGCAGCAGGAGAATCTGCTCAAGCAATTCATGTGGTACAAGGTTTTATCCGAGGCAAATTAAAAAACTACCGTAATATCTTGCTGCGTCGTCAACGTGAATCTTCAGAATTAGACTTATCTGCAAACATAACTCGCTTAGATCAAGCACTTGCACCAATTGATAATACTAAAAGTATTAATTCACTTCGCGGCTTAGAAGGTGCTGGCAGCGCAGCTTATTTTGGATGCTTTAATCAACTCATTCGCGTTAAAGAATTTACTTTTAGCAAGCGTGTCCGTCGCCCACCAACTGATCCAGTCAATTCTTTACTCAGCTTTGGCTATTCATTACTACAACATGATGTTCAGGGTGCAGTTAATATTGCTGGTTTTGATCCATATTTAGGATATTTACATTGCGAACGCTATGGTAGACCTGCTCTAGCTTTAGATTTAATGGAAGAATTTCGCCCTTTGATAGTAGATGCAGTAGTGTTGTCGGCAATAAATAAACAATTATTAACAACAGCAGACTTTCTTTCAGAACCTTTGAGCGGAGCTGTTTCACTTACCCCAGAAGGACGAAAAACATTTTTACGAATCTACGCACAAAAAAAACAATCCGAATTCAAGCATCCAGTGCTAAGACGTAAATGCACTTATCAAGAAGCCTTTGAGTTACAAGCTCGGTTACTGGCTAAATATTTAATGTCAGAAATAGACAAATATCCTTCATTGATTTTGAAATAGGTGCTAGAGGCGACAATTTGTCATGAATTTCGTGATCTCATACGACATCTCAGAAGATAAACGTCGTACCAAAATCCATAATATTCTGAAATCTTACGGTCAGTGGATGCAATATAGCGTTTTTGAGTGTCAGCTTACAGATACCCAATATGCAAAATTGCGCTCTCGCTTGAATAAGTTGATTAAACCTGACACTGATACTATATATTTTTACCCTTTGTGTGCTTGCTGTATTGGGAAAGTTGAACGTATCGGCGGCGAACCACCACGCGATGATACTATTTTCTTTGCTTAGTACGCGGAAGGGTAGGTGTAGATGGAACCTTTTAGAGAAAAATGGCTAAATTCCTTTCAGCATAAGACTTATAACAATTTCTTTCTAACTTTTCACCCGCGCTTCTTATTTGACAAGGGTTTCAGCCATTTGCCTAAGTTTCAACTCAAACCACCTATGCTATTATTACCTCATCTGCACTTCAGAACCTTGAAAACCAAATATAGATTAGCTTTCAACTTACTGCCGTTGAAATTTCACTAACTCCCTAATAGGGATTGAAACTTTAATGGCGAAGACCAATTTTGCGCCGATATTCGTTGAAATTTCACTAACTCCCTAATAGGGATTGAAACTCTACTTACGCCCAAGGCAGGCGGGAATTGCATGTTGAAATTTCACTAACTCCCTAATAGGGATTGAAACGGGCAAAAGGGGGTGAGTTTTGTACTACGCTCCCTTGTTGAAATTTCACTAACTCCCTAATAGGGATTGAAACCTCTAATTAAGGAAACTTCGGCATCACTTAATTTGTTGAAATTTCACTAACTCCCTAATAGGGATTGAAACAAGTAAAACACTACCTCTACCCGACGCTGAAACTCGTTGAAATTTCACTAACTCCCTAATAGGGATTGAAACAACAAAAGCTGCAAATTGACAAAACAGAATATAATTTCTGCGTTATCTGGAAGCCAAAATTTACTGTTCCCTTTCATACGTAAGTTAACAACTTGACGAATTAAACTTTCAACGGCACTGCTCCCAAGGGGTAGCTGATACAGTGATACTAATTGATAGTTTAATAGTCGCCTACGGTAAGCTTTGAGAATATAATTACGTTCTCGCACCAAAATTTTACAACGCTCTCCAGTTGCACTTGAAATAAATTCATCCATGTTTCTCATTAAATTGAGAGCTTGACCTTTCTTTAAAGTTTTTCGAGCTTTTTTAAACCAAGATTGACGCTCATCATCACAAGTAAAAGCCGCATCCGCAAAGTCTTGTAAATGAGAAGCAGTGTGATAAAAATCTAATAACTTATAAGTGGCAGTTGGGCATTTTACTTTCTCTAATAAAGGCGGTTGGGTGTTTCCAAATCCACTCAGCCCCCTTCGGGTTCGCCAGTTCGACGGGACGGAAACCGACACCGCCGACTGGACTCACCATCAGCTACTAACAAAACCTGTTTAGCTTGACTTATTCCCAAATTAACTAGCTACTCAAGTATATGATTTAGCGATCGCTTGTTTTTGACCCGACTTCAGAAAATCGCGTTGCTCCCAGTTCTAGAACACCGATTCACTAATCCCAAAAACTAAGTTTTTGTTCTAAGAAAGCCCAGATTTTCGTTGGAGTAGATGAAAGAAAATAGAATTTTTCGTCACAACTTTGAATACTGAATCGGTGTTCTAGGTAAATTCAAACTAATACAGATGCAATACTTCCATGACATCTGCTGGGGAAGAGAGCAATGGCAGGCGGCTTGTCCCAAAGCTTGGCACATTGAATTTACCAATGCCAGCCAAGATAAATTCAATCTGTTCGAGTTGACGGGAAACGTTTCCCGTCAACCCCAAATCACCTTGTTTGCATGGGATTGGCTAATTTTTGATGTACATTCCTTTGGTCTATCCACCGTCAAGTAGCATTAAGGAATCAAGACTACCAATAATTAGTTATTCGACATCTATGCTTCGTCGAGCAGCTTTTCTAAGTCATTCAACAGCCGCTCTAATTTCTTGCGTTTTTTATCGTCCTTCCACAACTTTGTTTGTTGTAAACGCTTGCCTATTTCTGTATAACGTTTGCTCAATACCTTTTCTGGTGTTGCTGCTGGTGTAGTCTGGGCTGATTCTAGTTGCTTGATTAATTCCTTGATTTGAGTTAACGACAGATTTTGAGTAATTGCTGAAGATAGAAGATCAGCACGCTGTTGCTGGTCTTTGACTCGTGCTATAGTTCTTGCCTTAGTAAATTCAAGCTGACCCTGACGCAACACTTCCATCACATCTGCTGGCAAAGAGAGCAACGGCAGACGGCTTGTCCGAAAGCTTTCCGCATTGAATTTACCAATGCCAGCCAAGATAAATTCAATCTGTTCGAGTTGACGGGAAACGTTTCCCGTCAATTCCAAATTACGTTTTTTTGCATTGGCAGCAACGTTTAGAATTGATTTGACATCTTCAATGCTGACATCTAAATCTATTGCCAAAAGTTCCAGTATGGCTTCAACTTCTTCTACTGGGTTTAAGTCTTCGCGCTGTAAGTTTTCAAGTAAAGCGACTTGCAGAGCTTGTTTATCAGTTAGTTCCTTACTAACGATTGGCACTTCAGCTAATCCAGTTTCCTTTGCTGCCCTCAGTCGCCTTTCCCCTGCAATTAATTCATATTCTCCATTGCCGAGCGGACGGACTAACAAGGGTTCTAAAATCCCGTGTTCCCGTACCGACTGAACAAGGTGTGACATTTTTTCGGGGTCAAACCAACGGCGTGGTTGTTTGGCAACTCGAATTTTGTCGATAGAAATAGTAGTAATTGGAGATGCGTCCACATCCATAGTTAATAAATCTTCAACGCCGCGCATCTTGGGGACTTCCAGGCGTTTTTTTGACATTACAACTTCTCCATTCCTTGAGCAATCTTCTTTAAAACTGTAATTGCTGGATGTTTTGGGGCATAAACTGCTAGAGGTTGACGGCTCATTGCCGCATCAGCAAATGCAGTGGCGCGAGGAATTGCCGGATATACCTTAGCTAGAGGTGATAATTGTTGTTCTAAAGCTTCCAGGATAACTTTATCTTGATTAGCGTTGCTATAAAGTGTAGGAACTATCCCTGATATCGCTAACTGAGGATTAACGTGTTTTCGCACCTGTTTAATTGTATCGAGCAGCAATTCCGTGCCTTTGAAAGCTTTGAAGTGTGTCTGGATAGGAATTAAAACATGAGTCCCGGCTGTCAGACCTAAAATGCTCAATACTCCCAAGGATGGCGGACAGTCGATGAGGATGAAATCATATTGATTGCATATAGGTTCTAAAGCTTGCTTGAGCCGAATCTCCCGCGCCATTACACTAGCTAGTTGTAGTTCCACCGCACTCAGAGAAATATTGGCAGGTAATAAATCCATACCATACAAATCATGATGAATTGGTAATGGCGTTTCTTCATTGAGAATCGCATCACCAACAATTTGTTCAAGTTCGTGTGGTTCTAAACCCATAAAAGTTGTCAGACTTCCCTGTGGGTCTAGGTCGATGAGCAGCGTTTTATGTTTTTTCAAGTGCAGGTGGTAGCCGAGGTTCATAGTGAGGCTGGTTTTCATGACTCCGCCGGCTTGGTTGAAGACGGTGATGACTTTAGTCACTGGTGTAATCTGAGCTTTTTATTTTGCCTTTACAGCATAGTTTATGTTGAGATCATCAATTTGGGAAACTTCTGGATCAGATTTTGTCCAAAATAATATTGACACCAAAACGAGCGCCACTTCCAGCAGCATAGGAACGGAGTCGGGAATCAAACCTGTGCCATATTAAGGTTGATAGCCTTCGATGAATTCCCTAGCTAATTTATAAGCAAAATTTGGTGGGGGTGCAAAAACGCCGTTTATTCATCCGCGGCTTCGCACAGAATTCAATTCTGAATTCTGGTGACTGACGTATGTATCTTGTTTGATAATAAAATTACTCAACATTTTGATAAAGTTTCTCATGGCTGTCTAGGTGAAATGGCAACAAGGTGAAAAAATAGATTTACTCATTAACGAATTTACGGGTGTAAAGAAGCGCATCGGATTGAGGTGATATAGTGCCAGTAAATGCTGATAAACCGCACTTGTGGAAGCAAGATATTGCTCAGTCGGTGGACTTTTACAACAGTTGGTTCATGGAATTTGCTCCTATGGCTTACCGGGATACTCGCATTGCTACAACCCAACAAGTAGAATCAGCCTTAGTCTGGACAGCCAATCTCACCAACATTACACCAGCCGTACTGCGCCAACATCCCTTGGTACTGCCAATACTCCGCATGGCAACAGCACCACCCATTGCACGAGATCGCCTGATTGGACTAGCCGGAGTATTGCCCAACGTTGTCAAAAATATGGAAGAAAAGCAACGCATCCCGCCCAAAATGGATAATACAATTCTGGATGCCGAGCTACAAAAAATCGTTCAAGTCTTGGCACGGCTGATAGATCGAGATATCTTCCCCTGGCTAGAAACAATGCTAGAACCAACGGAAGCACAAATCCATAGAGCGGCAACAATTGTTGCAGACCGTCTTTGTGGTGCGCTAGCTGACCCGATTATTCGCAACGCTCAAGAACAAAGACAGCTGTCCACAATTAGGCAGTGGTTAGAGGAACGGGGTTACTCTTACATCAGGGGAGGTACAGGAGTAAGATTTGAAACAATGCAGCCAGGAACTTTTGCGTTTCGACTCAATATTAGAGTCAGCTTGCAGTCTGGTAGCAAACAAATCAACATTCCCATTGATGCAGTAATTATGCCATCCCAGTCCCAAAGAGGAGATTTACCCCTACTAATTGAAGCTAAATCAGCCGGGGATTTTACCAATCCCAACAAGCGACGTAAAGAGGAAGCCATTAAGGTAGCTCAATTAAGGAGCAACTACGGTAATCAAGTCCGTTTTATTCTATTCCTTTGCGGTTATTTTGATAGCGGTTACTTGGGTTATGAAGCTGCTGAAGGAATTGATTGGTTGTGGGAACATCGCATAGAGGACTTAGCATTATTTGGTGTATGAACATAATAAAGGCAACTGAACAAACAAGGCTGTTGCGCCAATTGCAACTAGATGAAGCCAAAACCAAAATTGAACGTAACAAGCTTGGACAGTTTGCTACACCAACAGATTTGGCATACGGCATTTTGAAGTATGCCTTTGAGTTATTTCCAGCACATCTTAATATCCGTTTTCTCGACCCAGCTTTTGGCACAGGTTCCTTCTACTCGGCATTATTACGGGTATTGTCTCCATCACAAATTTCCTCAGCAGTAGGTTACGAAATTGACCCGCACTACGGCTTGTCAGCGATTTCCCTTTGGCGTAATACGCCATTAAAATTAAACATTACTGACTTTACCCAAGCAACACCACCCCAAACTGACGCTGAAAAAGCCAACTTAATCATTTGCAATCCGCCCTATGTGCGACATCATCATTTAAGCCAAATTGAAAAGCAGCGATTACAAAATAAAACTCTTCAAATCACAGGTATAAAACTCAGCCAGTTAGCTAGTCTTTACTGCCATTTTTTGTGCATTGCAGATGCTTGGATGGCTGATAATTGCCTAGCTGGGTGGTTAATACCTAGTGGATTTATGGATGTAAATTATGGACAAAAACTTAGGGAGTATCTGTTAAATCGGGTTACATTGCTACGTGTTCATCAGTTCCATCCTCATGATGTCCAATTTGCAGATGCACTAGTATCTAGCGCAGTTGTTTGGTTCAAGAAAGCTTTGCCACCAGCTAACCATCATGTTGAGTTTAGTTATGGCGGCAGTCTAACAACACCCAATGAAAGAAAATTGGTGGCTTGTGAGGTACTACGTTCAACAGCCAAGTGGACAAAAATTGGAATTATTTCCAATCAAATAAAGTCTCATTTCAAGCAATTGCAACTAAAAGATTTATTTACAATCAAACGAGGTTTAGCGACAGGAGCTAATAATTTTTTTGTATTAACACCTGAACAAGTCTCTGCATATCAAATTCCGTCGGAGTTTTTAAAACCAATTCTGCCTAGTCCCCGCTATTTAGCAGTTGATGAAATTGCAACTGATAGTATGGGGCATCCCATTTTGAAGCAACAGCTATTTTTGTTGGACTGTAATTTACCTTTATCTGAGGTGGAATCAAAGCATCCTTCACTTGGAAAATATCTTCAAAAGGGAGTAGAAAATGGAATTAGTTCCCGCTATCTTTGCCAGCATCGCTCCCCCTGGTACTCACAAGAAAATCGCCCACCTTCCCCATTTCTTTGTACCTATATGGGTCGTCAAGATACTAAAAGAGGCAGACCCTTTCGATTTATTCTCAATCACTCTCAAGCAACGGCTACTAACGTTTACTTAATGTTATATCCTAAACCTATTTTGAGTAAAGCACTGACACAAAATTCGGAATTACCACAGTTGGTATGGCAGGCTTTGAATCAAATTTCCGATGAAATGCTGATGGGTGAGGGTCGCGTGTATGGAGGTGGATTATATAAGCTAGAACCAAAAGAATTAGGTAACGCTATTGCCTCGATTCCACTATAAAACCTTTTTAAACTCATTCTCTGATTATGGTTCAGAAATTAAATACACGCTGATGATTTGATGCAAAGTCTCATGTTATTTATGAGTTAACAGTTTGAAGAAAGCATTAACTTATACTCTGTTTATGCTTCAGAATTTTTTTTCGCTTAAAGTACATTAAACGCCATCAAACCAAATCTGCCAGCACACTACTCACCTTCAACTGGTGCTGCTGTCGATTATCGTCATAAATCATCAACGTCTCCAACTTGATGTGCCGACTCAGCTTCTGCACCTCCCGCACACTCTGCCCTGCATCCAAGGCCGCCGTAATCGAACTGTGCCGAATACGGTGCGGTGATAACGGCTTAGTAATCCCCGCTTTTAATGCCCTTGTTCTGACCATCTTGGCAAGTCCTGTATCCGACAAAGGATGCCCCGGCGTATTCAGATCCAACGCCACAAACAACGCATCCTTAGTTGATGCCAACCCCCGAAACGCCAACCAATAACAAATTGCATCTCTAGTCTTGGGAGTTAAATCAATCGTCTCTCGCTGACTCCCCCTGCCCTTACCCAAAACCAGCAGTTTGCTATTTTTCCGGTCAAAATCTCCCATTTTTAACTTGGCAATCTCCCCCCGCCGCAGCGCATTATCCCACAGCAAGCGCAGCAGAGCATAATCCCTGACCCCCTTCGCCGTCGTTGGATCGCAAGTCAAAAGTATCTGTTTAAATTCCTGGGGAGTCACACCACTGGTATCTCGGTATTTAATCACAGTCTCACCTTTAATATCTTCCAAGGTGTAACCACAAACCCCCAACACCCGACCTTGATGCACCAACGCCCGTAAAGCTGCTAACCGCCGATTCACCGTGGCCTCCGATAAGCCCGAATCTATCAGCATAGCTTTGTACTTGACCACCCACCCCAAAGCTTGCGCCCCTGGCAGTGCCAAAAATCGTACCACCCATTCCGCTGTTGATTCTACCCCAAACATCTTGGCAAAAAAATCTTTAATGTCCCGGTCTTCAGGGGGCGACAAGCCCCC
>JAGKSW010000012.1 GCA_018993265.1 Nostoc sp. TH1S01 | reverse complement strand
TCTGTTGCTTGAGATGTAGTTGCTAGATTTTCAATTTTTGGACTCGTCACAGAATCATTGCTGTCTAGTTGCGGTTGAATAGTTGTTGATTCTGCACTAGTAGTCGAGGCTCTGTATTCTCTTGCTTGAGGTGTAATTGGTAGATGCTCAATTTTTGGAATCGTCACAGAATCATGAGTGTCTAGTTGTGGTTGAATTATTGTTGCTTCTGCGCCAGTAGTCGATGGTTTATGTTCTGTTGGTTGAGATGTAGTTGGTAGATGCTCAATTTTTGGACTCGCAGCAGAATCATGAATGTCTATTTGCGGTTGGATAATTGTTGATTCTGCATTATTAGTTTTGTTTATGGGAATATGTGTATTTGCGCTCGCCTCACTTTTCAGTAAATCTCTGCCCATATCATGATTTAATAATACATCACTACTAGGAGCAAAATTACTGTTATCTAATTTATGTTGAATAATTGTTGAGTTTGAAGTATTTTTTGTTACAGTATTTACTTCAGATAGATTTTTGTTGTTTAAATGTGGTGATTTGGACTCAGAAAAAAAAGGTGAGTTTTGAAAAGAAGTATCAATTATATTAAAATCTGTTGTTTCGGAATTAAAAAAGATTGATGGGTCAAAATTTGATAGTGATTTTGCTCCTAATGGTGATAAAAACTTGGGACTAATTAATTTCCTTCCCAAAGGCTGATGAGGTAATAAAGGTCGCTTTATACCTAGATTCAAGTTTGGTTCTGAAGGTTCTGAGTTAAAACCTGTTGTCAGATTTTCTGTCATATACTTTTAATTACTAGAAAATGAACCTGAACTATCACGTCCTGACAAAATCGATGCACCACCAGACCTAGTTTTATCAACTTTTAAGCCTTCGTATGTCAAAGTTAATTCTTCAATAGCAACTGTGCTAGAATCTGCACTTAAACTTGGTGCTTTCCATGAAATAGGTACAGCACCAATTAAAGTCCAACATTGCATGGTTTCGCCTGCTTGGTTAAAAACTAAAATATTAACGTTACGTCTTTCGATTGCACCACTTAAAATTTTATTCATCCAATTCCAGAATGTTAAGTCATTTGTAATTCCACGTTTGAGGGTAACATCTGAAAAATCTGCCGGACTTAACAATACTCTTTGTTGATTATTGACACCACCTTCAGCAAATTTTTCAGTTTTTATATTCACACCTAAGCCTTGGCATTCTGTAAAACAGGCGGTAATATTACTCTCAATCTCTACATAAAATCTATTCGCGGTAACGTAGTTTAATTCTCGGCTATTATTAGCCATGACTTACTCCTAATCTAATTTTTGATTCTTTCTTTTTGCTGTTTTAAATCTTCCTTCATCAGCTCATAAACTTTATCCGTCAACTTCCATAGTAGTTGACGATCGCACATTACCTTACCTGCTAACTTGGCAAGTATCTTTTGATGATTACTGTCATTATTCATAGCTAAATAATTGGAGAAATAGATTTATATATATCAACCAATTTGTCACCTCGACAATTAGCCAATAGTCTACTTATCATTTTTTATTGATTATGTAACGGGACTAAACCAGCTTTCTCCAATATTTGCTGAACTTCTGCGGTTTTTAGCATTTCCGCAAATTTTTGACCGATGGGGGGACGGCTGTTATCACCCGGATACAGTACAACTAATGGATAGCTGAGAGGATAGCTACCTGTTTTAAATACTTGAATGTTAGGCTTATAACTGCCTTTATCATCACATAAATCAGTATTTGGATTTATGGGCTTCCCATTATCTTGTACTAAAGTTTGAACTGCGGCTTTATTCCCATCTGCTATAGCCAAAGGATAAGCAGCACACTGACCAAATACTTGACTGAGTGTAGCAAATCCAATACTACCAATATTGTTTTCTTCAAAATCACTTAGTACTTTTCGTAGCATCTCTAACGTTGATAAAGAAGTAAAAGCTGTATTTGATTTTTGCTGTTCTTTTAAATGATGGAAAGCTGCGATCGCCTCTTCAGTTCTGAGTACTCGCTGTTCAAATATTCTAATAGTTTCTGGGTCTTTGGGTATGTAAAGATTAACTCGTGATTTAGAGAACTTAGCGCCTGCTAATTGTTCCCAGCTAGTAATTTTACCTGTATATAAATCTTTTAATTGCTGAATACTAATCTTACCATTCAAGGCGCTTGGTAGACTTTTATCGCGCTTGGAGTAACTAAAAGCCACAAATATTACTAACCCATCATAAGCAAATTCTTGATGTTTTAGCTCTGGACTAAATGGTTCAACCATATTAGCGATCGCAAAATCTGTCTTCCTTTCTCTTACGCTGGCGATCGCTTTTTCTGTACTATCCTCTGGTTGGTAGTTTAACTGCAATTTCGGCTGACTTTCTTTTAATTTTTCTTCTAAAGTTTGATTTTGCAAGATTAAATTGCTTTGTCGGCGGATAAAACTCCAAGTACTGTCTTTTTCACCAGTATAGTTAAATTTACCCGCAGGTACACCAGTCACACTTTCTAAACAACAAATTACTGGTTCTTCCATTACAGTTTCTTGAAATTGTAATCTCTGGAATAGCCATAATATTAATCCACATAACAATAATCCCCCCAGAATACTTAATAATAATATTGACGGCCGATAAAGTTTCGGCTTGGGGTTTTCAGGCTGTTCTGTAATTATTAATACTTGTCTCGGCAAAATTTGATAAACTTGCAATAATGCTTGTCGGGCTTCTTCAGCATTATTAAAAGGCTTATCTAATTCTAAAAGCCGGAATAAAAAAGCTTTAAACTCAAGAGTTATCCCTTGCCAATATTGTTCTTTTCTGGGGTCAATATTTGCTGCTAAAATATTACCTTGTAATAAATAAAAAGCCACATATCCTAAATCAACTAAATCTTGAGCAACAGTAGGAATAATAGGTTTACTAGTTGATAAATTAAATAAATTCTCCCAGAGTGCTAAATCTGTTAAATGAATAAAAAACTCTTCGGTATCTGCCAGAATCAGCAGACTATCAAGATTAATATTACCGTGAGCGATTCCCTGTTGTATTTGTCCAGTCGGTAAACTAAATTTTTGACCGTGGAGAAATTGTAGCGTTTGTAATACTTGGTCAAGCACACGGTACACCTCTCTCTCAGACATAGGTTTATTAGTAGTTGCAAGGTATGTCCTGAGAGTAGGATAAGCGTCGATATTGCCATTAGTAATAAGATAGCAGCGTTCTGCGACTGGATCAGAAACCGCATCCCAAGGAAAATTCAACCGAATATCTTGAATTCTTCCATCAGCTAAACTTAAACCAGCCAAGCGTTCAAAGGCTTGTTTCCTGTCTCTAGTTTCTTCGGGGTTAAAAGCCAATTGGGGTAATAAATATTCTTTAATAATTGCTGGCTGTTGGTCTGCTAGCTGAATTCCCTGATATAAACGCCCTAAACCACGATTTCCGATATACTTATCTATGCGATATCGCCCTTTATATCCTCGAAATTCAGTTTTAGTAGGTATAACCGCCGGAAAACCACAGTTTTGACAAGTTTTAGCCGTCGGGTTTTGTTCTATTGTGTTTTTCGGCCATTCGCAGCCTAAAGTATTTCCTGTCCAGCAGCGATATTTGCGGTAGATGATATCCACACCTATAGCCGTCGGTGCTTGCGGAGTTACAGGAGTTAAAATCAGTTCCGGTTCTACAACTGGTGGGTTTTCTGGTTTCGGGAAAAACCTCTGAGGTAATTTGGCTTTGATTTGTTCATAAACCACGACGGAAACCCTTAGCGATCGCTCTCATCTGCCGCATCCTACACTGAATGTTTGCTCAAAGCCATTAGACTTTCCGCTAAAAAATCAGGAGTGGCTAAGAAAGAATTTGAGAGATAGTGAAATAGTTTAAACAAAAATTTGAGATTGATGCTTTATATTTTGCCGAATTTTAGAGAATTAATATGAAATCTGGGAAAAATGAAGATGAGTAGTTATCTTTCTAACTTGAAATCAAATTTCATACTCACCTTATGTTTAAGCTTTTATCTCTGTTCCAAAAGTTTTCCCTAAAATCACCAACTGCTGAGACATCACTCACGCGCAAAACGTTGCAAAATATGACATTGCGAGTTGCAGGGGTTATATTAATTTCTACAAGTGTCAGCTACTTTCATGTTATATCTAACTTAGAAGTACAAACCAAAAAGCAGTTAGAAAAATACATTACTGAACGAGGACAGCGAGAAAGCACAAGTTTTAAACTAGCAGAAGATAATCTCACCTTTTTAAAGCAGCAAATTCTAGAAAAACTTCAGCAACCAAGCAGTCGTGATTTAGTAGCAGAGTTTGATCGCCTACATTTTCGTTGGTCAGATGGAACTTTACGAAATGCTCCCCAAACACAACCCATCTCTGCATTTGATACGGCTCAATATCCCACGACCTTTATTAGTAGAGATGCCCAAATGGATGCGACACTAAAACGGGTCTTTATGGCAGGTTATAACTTAGTTCAGGCTTATGGCCCGGCGTGGAGTGTGCGCTTTCCCGATACTTATTTCAATACGCCTGAGAAGAACAGTGTATTTTATTGGAAAGGTGTACCACTTAATCTCATGGGGCCTTCTGATTTTGATCTGACAAAACAAGAATTTTTTTATATAGCTGACCCAATTCATAACCCAACACGCAAACCTGCATGGACAGGTGTGTATCGAGATCCTAATGCCCAAATTTGGATGGTGTCTGCAATTGTGCCTGTGTATGATGGCGATCGCTTTCTTGGCACTACTGGACATGACATCATTCTGACAGATTTGCTGGAACAAACCATCAACAATCGCTTACCAGGAACCTACAATTTAATATTCCGTGCTGATGGACGCTTGATTGCTCATCCTGATTACATGGATAAAATTCAGCAAGCCCAAGGTCAACTTAATATTACTAACCTCAATGATTCTCATTTACAAACAATTTGGCAATTAGCTCAAAATTCTCACACAGGCGTAGTCGAAAATGCACAACACCATGAATTTTTAGCTATTACCCAATTAACTGGCCCCAATTGGTATTTTGTCACTGTTTATCCCAAGTCTCTGCTCTCCGGTGCTGCGTTTGACACTGCTAGATTTGTCCTCATCACTGGTGCTTTGGCATTGCTGATAGAAGTCATACTCTTGTTTTCCGTATTACAAAAACAAGTTGCTAAACCACTACAAAATTTAACATTTGCTAGTGAACAACTGACAACCGGTAATTTTGAGATTAATCTTGATGTCACTCGCCAAGATGAGTTAGGACAATTGGCTACTTCATTTAACAGTATGACCAGTCAATTAAAAAGTTCATTTATGCAACTAGAACAAGCAAATGCTGAATTGGAACAACGAGTAACCGAACGAACAATAGAGTTACAAAATACAGTTCAAGAACTACATCGCACCCAGGCTCAGATGGTACAAAGTGAAAAAATGTCGGCTCTCGGACAAATGGTAGCTGGCGTTGCTCACGAAATCAATAATCCCATCAATTTTATTCACGCTAATCTTAGTTATGTCACCAATTACACGCAAGATTTACTAGAATTAATCGAACTTTATGAGCAACATTTTCTGAATCTACCACCAGAAATTGCAGAAAGACGGGCAGAAGTAGATTTAGATTTTTTAGGAGAAGATTTAACTAAAATTCTCCAATCAATGGCGAATGGAACTGGACGGGTTAGGGAGATTGTTTTATCATTGCGTAACTTTTCTCGTCTTGATGAAGCAGACTGCAAAACAGTTAATCTTCATGAAGGAATTGATAGCACGCTCCTGTTTTTACAGCATCGTCTCAATGCGACTAATCAACGTCCAGAAATTAGCATAGTCAAAGACTATGGTAGGTTGCCTCTAGTCGAATGCTATGCTGGAGAATTAAATCAGGCATTGATGAATGTGTTAGTGAATGCAATTGATGCTTTAGAAGAATCATCGACACCCACAATTACTATCCGCACCCAAGCAATTGAAAGTGCAATTATTATTGCCATAGCAGATAATGGAGCAGGTATGCCTGAAGGGGTGAAATCGCATATTTTCGAGCCATTTTTTACGACAAAACCTGTTGGTAAAGGTACAGGACTAGGGCTATTTATCAGTTACCAAATTATCACCCAACGACATCACGGCAAACTCTATTGTAATTCTGTTGTGGGAGAAGGTTCAGAATTTGGCATTGAAATTCCCCTAAAACAAATATGAGTCTGTGAAAATGAATATTTATAACTGCGACTTCTGCTATTTAACTGTTAAAAAAACTACAAATTTTAATTCTTTCCTGTAATGATAAAACCTGCCCAATAATAAGGATGATTATATGGCTGTTTATCAGGAACAATTTTGCTAATTCTATATAAATGGGTAGCTAAATAAGTTCTAATTCTTAATTCATCAGGATGCAGAGCTTTAATTAAGTTATCATACCAGATAACCAATTCTCCGGCGGTGACTTCTTGCAACCATGTAGTCGCTTCTGTTAAAGCTGTAGCTGGTGATTTGTTGATATGGAGACGGCGATAAAATTCGATAATTAATAAAGCACTCGCCGATGATTCGACATTCCAAAGAGTGCTGATAATTTGCGGAACCCCACCCCACAGGAAACTATTAACCAAAGATACGTATTCTGTGGTGATATGCTGGTTGAGATTACTAGCAAATTTGCACGCGGACAGTAATACTAAATTATAACTAGTGAGGTTTTTTTGGCAGATTTCTGCAAGAGTCAGTTTATCTTCTCCTGCTAGTGTCAATTCTGATTTGCTCGGTTCAATAAAATTGTTGATAACCTGACCTGTAAAATGCAAAATATTGTAATCATCAGCTAACGCCTTCTCTACAGTAGTTTTAGTAGCTGCTTCTGCTTGAATGCGTTGCGGATGAGCAAACATTTCGGTAATTACTTCTGATTCTAATTTGGCAAATTTTGGCGGTACATAATTTGCCCGTTCTGGAGATTCAATACTAAGTAATCTTTGCTCTGGTAAATATTCTATATTTCTAGGTTGTAAGCTTAACCCTACTTGCACACTAGGCAGATAAGTAGTAATAAACCTTGCTGTAATATTAGTAATTTCTGCTTCAGAATCCGGCAGATTAAACAGAACGTGTAAAGGCAATCTCGATAAATCTCGGTGAGGAATTAAAATGAGATTTGTGATTCCTTCAAGTTCTTGAGTAATTGTAGAAATTTCGAGAATTTTTTGCAGATGTAAAAGTCTTTCTTCCATCTGCGATCGCCAAGCATGATTGCTTTTAGTTTGGGGGTCTTGGGCTTGCTCACAATAATCTTGATAAGCTTGATGCCAATCCTCTAACCAATGTTCAAAAGCAATCAGTCTTCTAGTTGCTTCTGCTAAAGGTAACTCTTGCAGAGGCTTCGTAGTTTCTGATGATATGTTGCCTCTTTCCTGCACGGGAATAAACACCAAAATAGGCGAAGGAGCGCCATCTTTAATAATAAATGTGTGCAGCGCAGCCGGACTAATATGCCAGTAAATAATTGCAGTTGTGGGGTTCAGTAACTCTTGAACTGAACGATAGTTAAGAGAATAAATTTCATCTTGCCAGCTAAACATTAGCCACTGTAAACAAGCATTTTTTATCTGTTCTGCTAATTCCCAGGCTTCTACTAAGTCACCAGATTCTACTAAAAAGTCAACTCCTAATTGCCCAATTCCTGCAAATTTGAGCGCCAACTGTTTTTTATTGTCATCGGAACGTACGGGGTCAATAAATAATTCTTGCAATAAATTAGCAGCACGTTGTTGTAACTCTTGTGCTTGGGTAATTTGCCCTAAACCCAACAGTACTTTGATTAAAGATTGCAGTATTTCTAAATGTAATTGGGGAAATCCTTCCCAACTAAGAGTTAACAGTGCTTGATTGTATCCAAATAAAGATTTGCGCCAATGTTGACGAGATGCGGGTTGTTTTTTGCCTTGCTCAAAATGAGTATTACCAATAGCAAGATGCAACCTACCCCAACCTTCGGGGTGAGTATCTGGACGGATGTGTTTTAAGCCTTGTTCGTAACTGGCGAGTTTACCTACATAACCGCCTTGTTTTAAAGCAGGATTAATAGCAGCAATGCTTGTCAATAAATTTAATATCTCTGTCTCTGGTAGATGACCAATTGCTGTACCTCGACCAATCCAAGCTTCCCAATAATCGAGTTTGATTTGTAAGGCGTTTTCGTAAGCAACGATCGCCTCAGTATAGCGTTCTAAATAAAACAGAGCTACTGCTTGATTGTACCAAGCTAAATGAAAGTCGGGTTTAATCGCGATCGCTTGTTCGTAGGATGCGATCGCTTCTTCGCGCCTGCCTAAGTTATCTAGCGCCACACCCCGGTTATACCAAGCTAAATAGAAATCTGATTGTACCGCCAGAGCTTTATCCCAAGAGGCGATCGCGTCTGACCACTGTCTCAAATTAAACAGCACCACACCCCGATCAATCCAGACTTCGTAATAGTCTGGTTGCAGTTCTAAAGCTTGATTGTAAGAAGCGATCGCTTCTTCATATTGTTCGCTGACCGCTAAAGCAATTCCCCGGTAATACCATGTTTCCGGGTCTTGGGGTTGCAATTCTAAGGCTTGATCGTAACTATTTATTGCTTCCCAAACTTGCCCCAATTTCAGCAGCGCCAAAGCCTTACTTGCCCAAGCTTCGGGGTAATTGGGGTGAATTTCGATGGCTTGACTAAAAGAAGCGATCGCTTCGGCAAATAATCCTAATTCTCCCAGAGTGCCGCCACGATTGTACCAAGCTTTGTAATGGTCTGGTTTCAGGTCAATCGCTGTGTCATAAGCCGCTACCGCTTCGGCAAAACGTTCTAAATGGAACAAAGTCAAGCCGCGATTAAACCAATACTCATAAGATTCTGGTTGTAATTCAATAGCGCGGTCGTAAGAAGCGATCGCACCTGCCAAATCTCCAGCTTTGGCTTGTTGCAAACCCTGATAAAACCAGGCTTGTGCTTGAGTTACCGTATTTACCGGATTAGGCGTAGTCGTGGGAGCGGGACTAGCTTGTGTTGTGAGATTAATTGCCAATTGCTGCACTAAATGGGCGCTTTGATCTAACCTTGCCAACAATTCATCTAGGGTGTAGGCAATATTTGGATCTAAATTTGCCAGATACTGATCCCAAGAATTGACTGAAGCTCCTGTTCTGACCAGCCTCGCTCGTTGTTCTGGGTATTCTAGTAACAAGTCACTTAAATTACCAATCACATCTTCCGCTGCCGGAGCCAGAAAAGCCACTGCTGCGGTCGAAGCAAATTCCGCTCCTGGGTATTCCCTGCTTACTGCTGCCATTTCCTGAGATGATGTGGTAGCGTAAGCTTCTTTTGTATATTCCCAAGTAGATTCACCTGTGTTCTCCGTGGCGTAGTCTGGAGGTGGTGGACTATCTGCCAATTCTGCCTCAATGTCACCCCAGAGGCTAGCTGCTAAATTTTCCGTTGCATTGTCCTCTGTTGTAGTAGTGAATGCTTCCCCTTCATACTCCCAAGTTGGTACATCTGAGTCTTCTGTGGCGTAGTCTGGTGATTGTATATTATCTGCCAATTCTGCCTCAGTGTCACCCCAGAGGCTGGCTGCTAAATTGTCTGTGGCAACTTCCTCTTGTGTAGTGGTGAATTCTTCCCCAGCATACTCCCAAGTTGGTATATCTGAGTTTTCTGTGCGGTATTCTTGCGGTATCGTACTAACTACAAATTCTTCGCCTGTGTACTCCCAAATAATTTCCGCGACATTTTCTGTAGAAACTTCCGCAGATGGTGTGATCTGTGGAATCTCATCAACTGCGTTTTCTTGAGGTTGTGCAGCAGTTGTTGGCGGTACTAGTTCGTCATATTCCCACAACGCTTCACCCAAGTTACGCAGTAATTGCTGTCCAGGAGTGTTAACTACAGAGTCCGTTTCTTCATTAGTTGTAGATGCAGCAGGTTGTGCCTCAACATCTTCAGCCCAGTCATCGATATTCCGCGTCATTAACCGAATACCGATGTCATAGGAAAGTTCACCAACTTTGCCAATGTTGAGTTCCCCAAGTTGTATCATCTGCGAAGCTAACTGCTGATTAGGCGGCGCAGGCGAGATTAGCAATCGTTCACCATAACTGAGTAACCAATCTATCCAACGTGCTGTACTAATCCGGCCTTCCATGCGTTGGAGATATCTGATGGCCCATTGTTGTCCTCGTCCTTGATGTACCCCTTCTAGCAGTTGGGTAAACAGAAGTTCCAAATCACCATTAGTTAATTCAGGAGGTGGTTCTACCATCTCCTGTTCTCTAATAGTTTTTAACGTCTGTTTACTACCAGTGGGCTGGTTTGAATGTGTTTTAAGCCACTGCCATAGCTGCGTGAGCATCTGCAAACACTCTGAAGGTTTTGTTTATCCTAGATTGTAGCGATCGTTATGTCAAAAAAGGCGATATTTGCGTGAAACCCACTGCCATTAACGGGTTTATCGGGTAGATGTTTATCAAAAATATACAAAACTTTGTTAGTTTTTATTTTGGAAGAGAAACAAAGATTGGCTCAAGTTGTCGCTTCGTCTGAAGTTGAGTTACTGGGCATATAGTATTGATGCACCAATTCTTTGATGATTACTTCCGGATCATCAGACTCAATACCCAGTTGTTGCGAAATCTGCTGGCGTAAGTTTTCATCTTCCTGCATCATGGCAAACAACTGCTCTAAAGTGACAGTTTGGTAATCTGCTTCAGAAACATTATCTACGGTTGCTGTATCTCCTGGTTCTACATAGTTTTCTGATGATGGGAATGTGCTGAAAACATCTGGCCCATCATATTCTAAGATTGGTTCACCAGAATTGCGTGTCAACAACTGCATCCCAATTTCGTAAGCTTCATCACCAAGTTCACCTACGTCCAAATCGCCCAGTTGTACTAACCGCGCTGCTAACTCATTATTAGGTGTAGGTGCGGCTAGCAATCTTTCGCCAAAGCGGCGTAACCATTCTATCCAACGTTCTGTGGAAACACGATGCTCAATATTTTGCAGCCACTTGAGCGCCCAAGCTTGTCCTCGCGCCTGATGTACTCCTTCTAGCAGTTCGGTGAAGAGAAATTCCAAATCCGTATCGCTCAGGGGTGGTGCTGACTCTTGTGGGACATTCACATCGGCTTTTTTCGGAGTTGATTTTCTCCCAAACAAGCTCTGTAAAAGGTTTTTGAGCCATTGAATTAACCGCTTGAGCATTTGTCCCACCATAATGTGTATTGTCTACCCTAAGATTGTAGCGATCGCTCTGGGAGATGGCTGTGGTGCAGTTAAGAAAATGTACATTCTCAAGGCTGAAGTATGAAGTATGAAGTCTGAATTATGAAGTTCAAATTTCACACTTCACACTTCATACTTCATACTTTAAAATATGGTTCAAATGTACTATGATAATGGAAAACGGACACGCTGCGTTTACAATATGTGAGCGCCGATTTGGGCGTTTATGTAAAAATCGATTCTGAAAATGTATTGACATTTTCCTTCCATGCCTTACGAACCCCTGCACCACAAGTATCGCCCAAAGAGTTTTGCTGAACTGGTGGGGCAAGAGGCGATCGCTACCACCCTAATTAATGCTATCCGTACAGCTAAAATTGCCCCGGCTTATTTGTTCACCGGGCCAAGAGGTACGGGTAAAACATCTAGTGCCAGAATTCTCGCTAAATCCCTCAATTGTCTTCAAAGTGATAAGCCAACCGCCGAACCTTGTGGTGTATGCGATGTCTGTCAGGGAATCACCAAAGGCTACTCGTTAGATGTGATTGAAATTGATGCCGCCAGTAACACTGGTGTCGATAATATCCGCGAACTCATCGAAAAAGCACAGTTCGCCCCAGTCCAGTGTCGGTATAAAGTGTATGTAATAGACGAGTGCCTCACCGGAGATTCTTTGGTATTAACTGATGCGGGACTATTCAGAATTGACGACCCCAAACTTAAAGGCAAGAAAGTTCTTAGTTATAACGACTTATCAGGTCAATGGGAGTTTAAAAAAGTCCTGAGATGGTTAGATCAGGGAAAACGTCAGACTCTAGTCATCAAAACAACTAAGCGTGTAATTAAATGTACAGGTAATCATTTAATCAGAACAGAGCAGGGATGGATACCAGCAAAGAACGTAAAAGAAGGAACGAAGATACTATCCCCTGTGAATGTGGCTGTGGTAAGCAATACCACTACATTTGGATGGGCGCAAATAGCAGTAGAAAATGGTTGGCAGAACTCAAACAATATTCAATCCCTACAATGGATTACAAGTTTGGAAACGGTAGAATCTGTTCACCTCGATGGAATTGAGCGAGTTTATGATATTGAAGTCGCTGACAATCATAATTTTGTGGCAAATGGACTTTTAGTTCATAACTGTCACATGCTCAGTACGCAGGCGTTTAATGCGTTATTAAAAACACTAGAAGAGCCACCTAAGCATGTGGTTTTTGTTCTGGCAACCACCGACCCACAAAGAGTTTTACCAACAATTATTTCTCGATGTCAGAGGTTTGATTTTAGACGCATTCAATTAGAGGCGATGGAGAAGCATTTAAATGCGATCGCCTGGAAGGAAAGCATTGATATTTCGGAAGCAGCTGTCACCTTAGTAGCGCAAATTTCCCAGGGTGGGTTGCGGGATGCAGAGAGTTTACTTGACCAATTAGCCTTATTATCGGGGCAAGTCACACCGGAAAGAGTCTGGGATTTAGTCGGTTCCGTGAGTGAACGCGACTTGTTAGCTTTATTAAGTGCGATCGCTCAAGATAACCCAGAAGCAATTTTAGACTGTAGTTGCCACATTCTCGACCGAGGACGAGAACCACTAACTATTTTGCAAAATCTCGCCAACCTCTACCGCGACTTACTCATTGCCAAAACAGCCCCCAATCGCCAAGATTTAATAGCTTGTACTCCACAAACTTGGGCAGCCTTAGTTGAGTTAGCCCAAAACTTACACATCAGCACAATCTTGGCAGGACAACAACACCTGCGAACAGCAGAAATTCAAATTAAAAATACTACGCAGCCGCGTTTGTGGTTAGAGGTAACATTACTCGGATTGTTACCCAGTGCCAGTATTCAGCCAGCAGCCACAGTTGTTTTACCAAAAGTCAGTGTCCCTACACCACAAAATCATCACCCATCACCACCACCAACTCAACAAGCTGCCCCAGCACCTTCACCGCCACCACCTCTCTCGCCACCTCCGCCTAACCCTGCACCTTTAAATCAGCAACCAACCTCGCCGCCTCCACCTGTACCACCAGTCACACCTGTACCAGTCGCCGCAGAAGTAATTCCAGCATCTGCACAACTGGATTTAGCAGAGATTTGGCAGCAGGTACTAAGTAATATTCAGCAAATTCCCCGCCGAGCATTGTTAGGGCAAATGTGCCATCTGATTGAGTTTGATGGTAATAGTGCGCGTGTAGGTGTAAAACCTGCATGGTACGACAAAGTTAAATCTGATCTCACTATGATTGCAGGGGCTTTTCAGCAGACTGTGAATCGCAACGTTGAAGTCAGCCTAGAAAAAGCCACTGCTGCAACTCCTTCTCCTCCAAAAAAAGAACCGTCAACAAATAATTCCAATGGTGTTCACAAACCTTCTCTGCCCCAAAAAAACAACCATAACCCAGCACCAACACCCCAAGCATTTACACCGTCACCAGTACCAGCACCGCCACCTGTAAAAACGGAATATCCCACAAATGGTAATGGTACTGCTCACATCCAGCCTCCCCCACAGCCCACACAAAATTCTTCAGAAGAATGGGATGAAGTAACAAGAGCCGCCCAACATTTAGCACAATTTTTCGATGGGCAAATTGTCCGCTTTGCTGATGATGGTTCAGATTTATCTAGTTCTACTGCTGCATCAGATTGGGTGGAGGAAGTTGAAGTAGATGATTAAAAGGTAAAAGTAAAAAATAAAAAGGCAAAAGAATGTTTTTCTTTTGCCTTTCAACTTTGAATTTTTGCCTTTCTATTCTCCACTGCCGGAATGTACTGTCTTTACCCATTTCAGACGCTTTGGCCTAAAGGACATTCGGGCGGTGGTACTACTCATAACTACTAACCAGTGCAACATATATAATGTGCCGCGCAGAGTTTGTAGTAATAACACAGGATAGGTAGCAACAGTGAATTTTTGCTCTTGACGTATCCGTCGTAGTCCGGCAAACATTCCAAAAACGGACATAGATACAGACAAGGTAGTGGCTGGGCCTAGCAGTGGTAAGCGATGCCTAGCAATTGCCATTAATAAGTCTGGGATGGCAGCTGTTGGCAAGATGTACATGGTGATCATAAACATGAGCATATCCCAGGTTTTGCGGGTTCCCATGCGATTTTTGAGAATCAGATCCCAGTAATCTAAATAACGCTGATAGCCACCTTCTGCCCAACGGTTGCGCTGATGCCAAAGAGCGATCGCATTTGTCACACCTTCTTCTTGCACGGCTGGGTAGAATACGCACTCAATATCCCAATTATCCAGATGCAAACGCAAGGTCATATCCAAGTCGTCGGTGATGGTTTCCTCATTCCATCCACCACAACTATCTAAGGCTGTGCGGCGGACAAATTGACCGTTACCGCGCAATTCGCCAATCCCACCCAAAGCAATGCGCTGCTGTTGGAACCAAGTATCCAGTGCCATTTCTGCCATCTGTCCCTTAGTCCAAAAATTTTCTTTGGCGTTGGCGATCGCTTTCCGCACCTGCACCGCACCAACTTTTTCTCGTTGAAACAAAGGTACTATCTGGAGTAGTAAGTCTGATGGCACTTGAGCATCAGCATCAAATACAGCGATAATTTCGCCTTTGGTCTGTGGCAAAACTTGATTTAATGCTCCCGACTTACCGCCACCAGCTTGGGGGGAACGCCTCAGTACTTTGAGTTTTTTGTATTCCTGCGCCAGTTCTGCTAGGATTTGCGGTGTTTTGTCGGTACTGTTATCGTCAATTATCCAGACTTCGTATTGTCCATCTGGATATTCCAGATTGCACAGACTCTTGACTAATTTTCCAATCACCGCTTCCTCATTTTTGGCAGCTACCAATAAAGACACAGAGGGTAATTCCCCCTGCATTTCTTTTTGATAACGGCGAGGTTTAGCGAATATCACTACTAAGGCATGAATTCCGAGGATTGTGGTCAACCCTAGAACAAAAATGTAAGCCCAAGAAGCTAAGTGTAGGGCGATCGTGCCACTCCAAACTATTGACAATACCAGAGCGGCTTTACGTCTACGTCCTTGAAACCGAGATGGTTGAGACAAACGATTTGTCACTACCAGTGAATCTTCTGTAGCCGATAGGTCAGCAAACAGAGAATCTAGCGGGTCAAGCTCTTTGTATGAATCGTTTTCAGGCCAGGAGTTCGCTGGCATAGGTTACTTAATGCGATACCAGTATTTTTCTACACCCATAAATAAGCTGGGAATTCTTTAACGTCAAACCTTTACTATGCCATCTCGCTTTACTTGCTGTATCAGGGATATATCGCCATCGAATGGCAACTTGAGATTCAGCAAAGCAATCACAAGATAAGCACAGCTTCTTGTTTTGAGACATTGCAATCAGCGCGTTTCCTGCCTAATATTAGGCTTTTTTGCCGCTACTGCCCCAGCTTGGATAAAAGCTAATGCAGCCTTATTGTAACCGAAATTTTAATATTTCTTAGTAGTAACTTTGCTGACGCTATCACAAAGTCAAAACTAAAAACACAAAATACAAACAAATACTTATTTATTGTTTACATAAATTAATCTTTTGACGACATATTTTTGCCTTTGCTTCTCAGAGTTGCTCTTTTGTATTGTGTATGACAGCAGTTTTTTTGGGAATACTATTGACAACGACTAATATCCCCAGTTTCAACTAACTTGAGGAATATTCAACAATGTCTATTGAGCAACTCCAGCCTGCAAATCAGCAGCAAGCAAGCGTTTACTTGCCTTATATCCAAGGTACAAAGCGGAATTTCTTGCCCTATGCCATCAGTCTCTATCAAAAAGGCATTATAGAAGGGCATCGCAAGATAGAAGCCAGTGAACATGTTCCCTTTGTCGCTTCTTGGAATGTAGCTACCCTACCTTCAGACTTAACGCGCTGCCGAATGCAGTTTGATGGTAATGCTGAACTCAGTTATGAAGTGATGATGGCCAGTTTTGAGTTTATTAGTTTTTTAATTGAATTAATGGAAAACTATAAACGTTATCGTGTGACCGACTTTTCCCAATCATTTTACCGAAAGTTACTGCGTATTGATGAATAAATCAATTACCTAAAGGTCTAGGGTATAGGTTTGCCAGGGAAAACAACTTCCCTTGAACCTAGCCCAAACATTGATAATTGCAAGCATTGATCTATAGTATATTTCAGAGATTTAGCATCAAGCTTAAAACATTTAAAGCTTTATTTTAAATACCTAGTAGTTAGAAACTTTCCAGAATAAATACTGTAAATAATAGCTATTTTTTTAACCGAAAAAATGTTAATTCTAAAAAACTATGCTCGCTAAGAGCGTAAGTCTTCTGCTGGAACAAACTAAAATTAGGAAACACCTAGCTAAGTTCTACTTCCTTTTGAAATTAGGAGTGCATGTGTGCCAAAATCTGCTAAACATCTGCTGATTGGCTCAACCGAAACTTATAGTGGAAAATCTGCAACAGTTTTGGGTTTGTCTTATCAGCTACAGCAAAAAGGACTGGATATTGCTTACGGCAAACCGCTGGGAACTTGTTTAAGAACATCTGGCGGTACCTTAGTTGAAGAAGATGTCCAGTTTATTGCTTCTAGCCTGAATCTAGCAGCAAACCGCATTGCGCCTACCATGTTGGCTTTGGATGAAGTCAGTGTTCAGAAACGTTTAAGCGGCGAAGATAACAATAATTATCGACAGTCGCTACTTCAAGAATATTTGCAAGTTGCTCGCGGAGATTTAGTCTTACTGGAGGGGCCAGGCAATTTAACAGAAGGACATTTATTTGATTTATCAACTTTACAAGTGGCGGAAGTTTTAAACGCTGCTGTTTTGTTGGTAACTCGTTACAATTCGTTACTGTCACTAGATGCTTTATTAGCAGCGAGAGAACGTGTGGGCGATCGCTTGGTTGGTGTTGTCCTCAATGATATTCCTCCCAAAGAATTGGAAATGGTCGAAAATCTTGTGCGTCCATTTTTGGAACAGCAAGGAATTGCCGTACTAGGAACACTGCCCAAAAATGACTTACTGCGGAGTGTCAGAGTCGGGGAACTAGTCAACCAGCTCAATGCCGAAGTTCTCTGTCGTGGCGATCGCTTAGATTTGATGGTAGAAAGTCTGGCCATTGGCGCGATGAACGTCAATGCGGCTGTCAAGTATTTCCGCAAACGGCGTAACATGGCAGTGGTAACAGGAGGCGATCGCGTAGAAATTCAACAAGCTGCCTTAGAAACCTCAACCCAATGCCTGATTCTCACAGGACAATTACCACCACCGCAATTTATTCTCAGTCGTGCTGAAGAACTGGAAATCCCGATTTTGTCTGTTGACTTAGATACCTTGACTACTGTAGAAATTGTTGACCGGACTTTTGGTCAAGTACGCGTCCATGAACCAATTAAGGTACAGTGCATCCGTCAGTTGATGAATGAGCATTTTGACATTGAGCGTTTATTACTTAAACTGGGCTTAAGTACAGCAGCCGCGTTATCCTAGCCGTACACCAAGCATCTTTGAGATTGACTTGACCCACAAGGGAATGAACCAATTTTGGATTTTAGATTGAACAGTTGCCTCATCCAAAATGGCAATCTAAAATCCAAAATCTAAAATTGGCAGCGTCAATATTCAAAAAAAGCCGGATTTTGTCCATTTACCGTTAACCATTGACCAAATTATTGAGCTACTTAGTTAAATAATTCAAAAATTGTAGCAATGTCTAACTTCAGCTGGCTTCTTACCTACACTCTGTTTGGTAAAATAGCTGGGTCGTTCAATTCTAATTAATTTTATCTTTGAGCCAGTCAATAGACCTTATTAACCTCGATACATTAGCGCAAGAACTGGCGACCATCCAGCAAACAGGTTCTAAGCGAATTGCTTTGTTGGGTTCTCGTCATGTGCCGATTACGCATCAAAATCTGATTGAAATGATGACCTATGCTTTGGTTTTATCAGGCAATCGGATCATCACCTCTGGGGCTACTGGAACGAATTCAGCTGCCATCAAAGGAGCAATGCGGGCTGATCCAAATTTGCTAACTGTAATTCTTCCCCAAAGTTTGGAACGCCAGCCTTATGAATCTCGGCAGCAGTTAGAACAGGTAATGCATCTGGTAGAAAATCCCAGTAACGATAACCTGACTCTGGCTGAAGCTAGTTACATCTGTAACAAAGAGATTGTATCTCGTTGCCAGCAATTAATTTGTTTTGCTTTTCATGACAGTCGCACTCTGCTACAAACTTGTGGGGATGCCGAAGAACAAAGAAAAGTAGTAACTTTGTTTTACTTTGATTAGTCATTTATCCGTTGTCATTTGTCCTTTGTCATTTGCAATTTACTAATGACCAATGACCAATGACTAATGACTAATAACTATGGACTAGTAACTAATGACTATTTTTTTGTACTGTATTGCCGCCGCTGCTGTACTGATTTATCTACCGTTTTTGCTGGTGGCCTATGCCCGTTTGAGTGTGGGATATGATATGTCCGCACCCCGTGCTATGTTTGATAAACTGCCACCTTATGCTCAAAGGGCTACTTGGGCGCATCAAAATTCTTTTGAAACATTTATGATTTTTGCTGTCGCCGCATTGATGGCTTATGTCACGAATGTCAATTCTTCTGTGGCTGTGGTGGCTGCGATCGCTTTTGTGGTGGCGCGTTTGCTATACTCTATCTTTTATATTTTGAATATACCGCTTTTGCGATCGCTGATGTTTGCTGTTAGTACTTTGGGTTCTGCAACTCTCTTCTTCTTCAGCATCATCCAAGCAAATAATTAAAATCAGGGAAGAGGAGAGATAATACCAATTCCCAATTAACTCATCCACAATCCCAAATTTAACATTTTCTATGGCTTCAACTTACTCCTTTGACATTGTGAGCGATTTTGATCGACAAGAATTAGTTAACGCTGTTGATCAAGTTGTGCGAGACGTTAACAGTCGATACGACCTCAAAGATACTAAAACTACAGTTGAGTTGGGTGAAACAACTATTACTGTTAATACCGACAGTGAGTTTACTTTAGATTCTGTACACAACATTCTGCGCGAAAAAGCTGCCAAGCGTAGCCTCTCTCAAAAGATTTTTGAATTTGGCAAAGTTGAATCTGCAAGTGGTAATCGTGTACGTCAAGAAATTACCCTCAAAAAAGGCATCAGCCAGGATATTGCCAAGCAAATTTCTAAATTGATTCGTGATGAATTTAAAAAGGTGCAAGCTTCCATTCAAGGTGATGCTGTACGGGTTTCTGCAAAATCAAAAGATGATTTGCAAATTGTCATTCAACGGTTAAAGCAAGAAGACTACCCAGTTGCATTACAATTTACAAACTATCGTTAGTAAAAGCCTAAATCTGGTTAAAGTTTTTCCAAGAAACTGCCAGCGAGTTCTTGTTCGTTGGCAGTTCTTTTTATTTTCAACACAAAGTATGTAGAGTTTTTCTTCAGACTATTCTCTACATCTCAATATTGTTCAGATAAGACAATTAAATCACAACAAAACCAATAAATAATGATTCAACAACAAACGAAAGAATAATTTTGGAGGGGGTTTGGGGGACGCAACCGTCACCCAATCGGGGGCTTGGGGAGCCACTGCGTTGGGCGGCTTTGCCGACTTGAAGCATGTGGCGTTGAAGGTAGGGAACAGGGAACGGGGAACGGGGAACAGAAACTGTACTGAGTTTTGTTCACAAATCAAATACGAGTCCTATATATCCCAAGATAATTCGGTACGTCTTCATAGAGAATAGTATGTTTTGCAGAAAAAATTAACCACTCATTAAGAGTGGTTGAACCTGTTATTTTCTGCGGTAAAAGAACAGAAAATCGTACATACCAGGAAATCTAGGGATGTCGATGCTCAACTCCTTCACCCAATCCCGTTCAAGAACTTTCCTAAACCGTCCACAAGCGGTGGCTCCGTCAACATCCCCGATATAAACTACTCTGTTGCCAGAGAAGTTCATCAGGCAAGCCATTGCTCTAGTGTCCTAACGCGCCTAAAGGACGCAGCGAGCACCGTCTGCGGTGATGATCGGTTTATCAATCAGTGGCCGCACGATCTGCTGGAAGGCGGCGGTAGCTTGCTTGGGATCGGTGCCGAGCGGACAAGTCGGGGTTTTAGCGCAGAAGGCCGCCATGTTGTCGAAGGCACGCTGGAAACCCGCGAACTGGACGAGGCGACGCTCGGTGGTGCCGGTGGTGGGGTCGATCGCGCCGTCGAGCACCATTGCCCGCACGTTCTGTGGGAAGGTTTCAGCGTAAATCGCGCCGAGCCAGGTACCGTAGCTGGCGCCGAAAAAGGAGAGCTTGTCATCGCCAAGCACCGCGCGGAGTACATCCATGTCACGGGCGACATCGCGCGTGCCGACGTGAGCCAGCACGTCCTCACCGCCGGAACGCTCGGCGCATTTTTGGTACAACTGACGGGTCTCGTGGTCGGTGTAGTCCTTGCCCCCAGAGTTGATCGAGTTGACCAACTTGTCGGCCTCTCGTTCGGCATCGGTGAAGCAGTCTAGGGCTGGTGTCGAGGCCGCAACCCCGCGTGGGTCGAACCCGATCAGGTCAAACTGCTTGGCGATCGGACTGTTGGCCAAGTCCTTTGCCACCATGACCGCGTAGCTCATCCCGGAGTAGCCGGGGCCGCCAGGGTTGAGCAGCAGGGAGCCGATTCGTTTGCTCGGCTTGCCCTTCGCCGGTACGCGCAGCAGTGCAATCTGCGCGGTTCGCCCGCCGGGGTTCTGGTAATCGAGCGGCACCTCAAGCCGAGCGCATTTGAAGGTGTCGTTGGCGAAGTCCTTAGCGTCGTCATCCGTGGTGGCGTAGCCCTCGCACGAGCCGAAGGTCAGCTTCTGGTCGTAGAAGCGTTTCAGATCCGCAGGGACTTTTCCTCCTGGCTCTGACGGGTGTCCGAATGTGGGCTGGCCGCAGGCACTAAGAACCAGTATCACTGCCCCAATCATTAGCGAGCTTCGGACGTAGGGCTTGTGAGCAAGCATGGTTCTCCTCTTAGCGGGAACGGTTGGCTCTGAGCCGTGCGTAGATAGGCCACGATCTTGCTTGTGGTTAGAAGAAATATGAGACATGGGGATAAACTCCTTCGAGCTAGTTGTTGATGGGTTCAGGTATTAACGGGGTCATCGATGACCCCACCAAAACGCGGACTGTAAATTAGTTTGTTAGGACTTACGCATTGACGGAAATAGAGTGGTGTGAGGCGTTACGCTTCCTCGATTAGTTCGATGTATATATGTTGATTTGTTTGACGCGATCACTTCGCTCCGCAACCGATCGGATTCGATTACCTTGTTCAGGTTTTGTTCTTGCAGGTGATCAGAAAAAAATTTCACAGTCATCGATTCCTTTTACGCTGCATTGCTGGTTTCATCCTTGATTTCGGTAAATGCTTTTAATTCGACCATCTTGCCGCCGCGAAAGCGCCAGACATCGCAGTACGAGTAATGAGTCGCCCTCCCGTCTTTGTCCTTCAGGGTGAGGTCGCCCAGTGCCGTGACGAAATCCCTCTCAGCAATTAAGTTCGCAACGATATTCAAAGGCGGTTCCACATACTCTGTTACCATCCATTGACGAACGACTTCTTTTCCGTTCAGGGCTTGTCGCCGACAAATGTCCATTCCATGTCGTCGGCGCAGAACGACAAGAATCTTTCATAGTTGCCTTGAGAGATCGCCGCGTTTGCCGCTTCTAAAATTGCTTTATTGTTCTCTGAAATCCGAATCTTTCCTCTGTTCAAAGCAACAAAGTGGTGTGAGTTGTTATGCTGTTGCCCCTCACTGGTTTACTTCTAGGGACTGGTAAACGGCTTACATTGAATCGCCTTCACATTTCGCAGATAGTCCAACTGTGGCTCGAAGTCAGTCGGACAGAAGACATAAACATTTTCCTGCGATCGGCTAATGACTAAACGGTAGCTGTAGCGAACTGCAAACATCCGAGGCTAAAACTGCAAACAAGAGGATTTTGAAACCACATTAATTTGCAAATAAGAGGCTCTCAAAACGAGATTATTTGCAAATGAAACTGCAAACATAAATTTCAAACTGCAAACAAGCGATTTGAAACAACATTCTCTGCAAATAAGCTGTAAGCCTTATGGGGGTTGAAATATAGCCATTTGTGCTGTTATGGCT
>JAGKSW010000086.1 GCA_018993265.1 Nostoc sp. TH1S01 | reverse complement strand
AATTCTTGTGAAGTGTTGCCAGAAGAAGGAGCGTAGTTTAAATGACATCCTTAGAGAACTAATCAGAACCTTGACGGACAAATAAATTTGTCCTGTTCGCTTATATCCCCCACTTAAAAGACGTATGAGGTACAAAACTTATTGGTTTTGTACCTCATACTTGGGGGCTTTACGCATCACGACTCGTAATAATTAATTGGTAAAAATTGTAGTAGCCAATTAATTATTACTAAATACATACTTAAGCGATGTCATCGCGCTCAATGTATACCAAGAGAAACGAGAATGTTGCGATTGGTAGAACCCAACCAATAATAGGAACAAAGATAGGAGACAAGTAAGATGCAGAATAAGCCAAAATGTGGGGTAAAAGTTCAGTGGACATGGTAAAGTTTCCTGTTAAATCACACTACAATTCAAAATGAGCTTACTGCAAATTCAGTCAGATTTTTTAAATTCTAAAGATTTTTAACACAGTTATGTAAAGCTAGTGTTTACAAACCCAGCAATTCATCTAACTGATAATTTGGTAAATCTGGTGGAATTACAGTCCGCACAGCCGTAGCTTTGTGACTTTCTTGTTGAGTAGACGTATTGAAGGCGATCGCTTCTAAACGAATTTCTACACAGCCGAAGGGAATATTGATCTGAGTCATCACCTCTACACCACCCAAGGTTTTAGGTAGCAAATCTTTTAGCACATGGGGGCCATCTAACAACCCACGAGTTTGGCAATCCTCAATCCATAGTTTCACCACAACTGACGCAGGAACTTCTGGTAGTTCTATACGCACACGTACCGACTGGCCAGCAATCAGTTCGCCTTCAGGTATATGCAGGCGCGGAACCGGTAACGGCTCCACTTTTTCTCCATCCAAAGATAATGAGTTCGCTACAGCCGAGATAGGCTGCTGTTTTTGCTCTACATCACTATCCTCTTCAGGTTCACTATAAGTATCATCAACAACAATCTCTTGCGCTAACCAAGCTCTTGGTATTTTAATTTTTTGATTTAAGGGTAGCTGCGTTAAGGGCAATGAGTAGGTAGAAACTTCTTGAGGAATATTTTCTGTTTCAACTTCTGGGGAGATATTTAGCTCCTCAGATTCCTCAGTAATTATGCTTGTCTCAGTATTTTCCTCAATTTCTGAGATGTTAAAACTGCTTTGTGCTTCAACGTCTGTCTCTGATTCCCTATCAAGAGTTGCTAATTCTGTATCCAGATTTGATGACAAATCAACATCACTACTTGGCATTGAGAAATCAGACTCTATTAAATCCTCATCAACAGGAACAGGCTCTAAAACTTCTGTGTTACGACGTTGTTTTGGTAGAGGTGGAAGTTCAGGTACAACATAGCCTTGACTCTGCATCCACTTCCTAATCAACGGCGATGAGTAAGGATTAACCTCGGCTATCAATTCCGAGCTTAAAGGAGTGGCGGGTTCTAAGATGGAGTCGTCACTAAATTCCAAGCTTGGTGTCACAGGCATTTCTAGCATAGACACAGCAAATAACTCAGAATTGCTCAGTGTTGATGTTTCCTCCACAGAATTATCTACATCTGGGTTTTCTAACTCAGAATTGGTTGAAGTTAACGTTTCGACTGAATCATCTAAATTTGGGTTTTCCAGTTCCGGACTTGTCGAAGCGAAAGTTTCAGCCACAGCATCATCTACATCCGGGTTCTCCGCTGCGGTAATTTCTGGCTCAACTACCAGAGATTCTTCAACTATCAAAGTATCAGAAACATCTTCTGGATTCGTTGTCTCTTCTGTTGTCTCTATTGGTGCAGTTTTCCGGCGTTTAAGATAAGGAAATATGTTTCCCACCATCCACCCTGGACGACTTTTAATTTCTAGCTGTTCCAAGTTGATGGGAGCTAAGGGGACTGGAGGTTGGGTTGGTACAGCATGATCTTGCAGATCAAGTTCTTCCTGTCCTTCCACCGAAACTTCTGTTAGTCCATTGTCAATGGCGATCGCACTAGTTTGATTTTCTGGTAACTTGGGCAATTGTGGCGATTGCCAATCCCCGGATTTTTTGAGAGACAACAAATTAATTTGCGGCGGTAAAGGCTGGTTCGGCGATGGCAGAATAGTTTGCGGTTGTGTAACAGGAGATTTGACTAGATTAAACAGTTCCAAACCCAAGCTTACCTGAGTTTCTGGCTCTTGACTTGGTAGAGAACCCGCTATGGTGCTAGATTTATCGAAAAAGTTTTGCTGATGAGATTTAGCTACTGTGGCGATCGCTAGTAATTCTGATACATCCGCCGTAACTGTAAACGAGCGACTAGCTAAAAGTATGACATCATCAGCATCACTAATTGCGCCATATAAACTGAGTTCACCTAAAAGCAGCTTAGATTCACAATCAAGAGGAATATTAATAGCAGAGTTAATTGTAAAAGGCAGTACATTGTCTGCTAAAGGTTGCCGTACCTGAGCCAAAATTTCCGAACTCAAAGGTGAGCGTAGCTCAATTTTGGCCTCTAGCGCATAGAAACTAGTTGAGTACTGTGATTCATCTTCTAGATTAGGCTGGGTTTGCAGTTCTACATTGGCATTAATACTGAGTCCTTGTCCCCAACGAGCAATGTAGTTTTCTTGCTCTAAAGTCAGCTTAAGTGGTGGTAGTGGTTGTATCGTTTCCTCTTCTTCAAGCTGTTCATCTTCTAATAACAAGGTAGGTAAAGCTTGATCTATTAAACTTTGTAATATTTGCTCTGCCGTTTCACCCTTCAACCATACCGGACTAACAGGCTGATCAATCATTCCATCTTCTTCTTTTTCCACAGAAAATTGAGAAACTACCAAGCTACCATCAGGGATTTCTTCTGTAGTGTCTGATACAGTTTGCTCATCTGTTACTAAGGTTTCTTCGACAGGCGATTCACTAACAACTATTTTGTCAGCAGTAATTTCCTCTGTGGTAACTGATAGATTGCGATCGCTTGTAAGTAAAGCATCATCCACAGTTACTGCACTCACAACCGAGCTACTTTCAGGGATTTCCTCAGTGATGACGGAAACTGACTCATCATTTGTATGTAAAGTTTCAGCCGCCGCCTGTTCGCTGTTTACTGAGTTGTTAGCGGCAATTTCCTCTGTGGTAGCTGATAGATGGCGATCGCTTGCAGGTAAAGTTTCCTCTACAGACACTTCACTCACAACCGAGTTACTTTCAGGAATTTCCGCGATGTCGGCTAAAACTGACTCATCATTTGTATGTAAAGTTTCTGCCGCCGCCAGTTCGCTGTTTACTGAGTTACTATCGGTAATTGCTTCTGTGGTGAGAGATAAAGTGCGATCGCTTGTAGGTAAAGTTGCTTCTACAGGCAATTCACTCAAATTACTCTCAGAGATTTCTTCTGCTGTTGTGCTGATAGTATTGTCGTTTGCTATGGACGCAATTTCCGCAGACAGTTCGTTAGTAACTAAGTTGCTATGCGTATGAGAGTCTGAGCCTGTAGAAATTAACTGATTACCAGCCCCACTATCAGACTGATGAAAACGTTGTGAATATGGCAATGGAATCATGAAAAAGTCAGGAGAATTTGACTCTACATTGCCCCCACCCGTTAAATTGTCTACTTCAACATTCGCCCATTGAGATAAAACTTCTAAATAGACACTTTGTTGCCAAGATTTGCCAAAAATATCTGACATCAAATCGCTAGAACAGCGTAACTCCCATATTCCCGGCTTGAGAAGCGTAAAGGGAATTACCGCCATTAAGCCGTCCGAGTTAGTGCGCCGCGATAGCTTTTGAATTCGCCGTTTTGGGGGAACTTCCTGAGTTGAAGAGTGAGTTACCCGCACTTCCACATCCGTATTGGGAAGGTTAGAACGAGCTAAAACTCTGTACCGACCTTCTAAAATTTGTATATTGGGCGATTCCAAGGTATGCCAAGAGCGATCGCCCTGTTTCTGGATGAGAAATTGCCAGTGTTCCATTTTGAGTGATGCCCAGACCGAAGAGCAGCTGAGTAATATTTTGCATTACTTTGCTTGCAAGTTTACCTCAGCAATTTATAATTGCATCACTTAATATCATGTTTTGGGTCAAACACTAACATTTTTTTATCAATAGTAATTACCAAGCGCATCTACCAAAACGGGTAAAACGCTGATGGCAAGCCAGAAACTAAGTGTTATTTCAAATAATTAAACAGAGTCAAGACAAATATCACCCAATCACCAGTAACATGATTGGATAGATTGACTTCACCCAGCTACCTAAAAAGTATTGGTTTAATTTTTAAGTCAGCTACTAAAATTTCAATCGTCAAACTCCATAAAGGCTCTGGTAGTAAGCCAATATTTGTTGCACGCGTTGTCGGCTTGCAGGACGAGAGTTAGGCGACCAAGATATCCACAAACCATTAATTTGGCTTTGATTGTAATCAAATTGTTGGGATGACTGGGGAATTAAACCCGCTTCGACTCCTTCAACTTGACGTAAATGAGCTGCTATTTCTCGATAGACAGCCAGAGGTAAGCCAGCAAATTCAAATTTTTCCTGAGTATCCATCCTTAAGATGCTCCGACAGCAATAAGATGTTGAGTTGGTATGGTCGATGAAATAGAGTTACCAGCAGCAGCAGATGTAGCTGATGGTGTTGTTGAGTTAACAGGGGCTTCACCTACCATTCTGGCAACTTCAATACCGTATTGTTCCAGAATCACGATCGGATTTGAACCCTCATTCATTTCAATGCGTTTAATCAACAGTCCGTTTGCTAATCGCTGTCCCGCTTGTACATAGCGGCTTGAAGGCTCATTGGGGATTTGAATAATAGCTTGGGGTTCTCTACCAATCAAAACTACACCAGTCACCATCACTGCTTTTGCTAAATCAGGTTGGGGTGTTGGTGGTAATAAAGCTCCAAAAGGGTTACTAGGGACAACTTGCGGCAGAACCTTGGGCAAAATAGATTTGGGAGCCTGTGCCAACTGTATAGCAGTTTTTTTAGCTATAGCAGCAGCACTGTTGATTGGCACTTTGCGTGCTTTGGCAATAGTGACTGGTAAGGGAGGTAATCGAGGAATTTGCTTGGCGTTGGGATTCGTGCCAACTTCCGAACCAACGGGACTAACAATTTGTGCGAATGGATCAGGCCGCCCTTTAGACACTAAATCTATCCGGGTTTTGCCATCAGTCGGCTGAATTAAGGTAGGAGCAATAAAAGCAAAGTTAGTTGCCTTTTTGGTAGATACTACAGGGTTATTGAAAGATTGAGCCTGAGCCACTGGTGATTTAGCAGGTGGTGCTGCGGTTGGGGCTGCTGCGGTTGCTGCTGGTGTCCCAGGAGCCACTGGAGTCGGTGCAGGCGTACTGGCTTGCGGTGTGTTTTCTGATGCACATCCTGCGATCGCCAAAGTTAGAATAGTTGCAATTGCAATGTTTGAATTTCTGCCCATTAGCTGTTCTCAAAAGCTATAGGAAAACTTATTTAGGGAAATTGATCCAGCCTGTTTTTATTCCAGGCAAAATATTTCCTTTTTATAACCTAATTTATTAAATTTTAAGGGTTGCTTTCAGCATAATTAAACCAGTACAAATACGGTTTTATTTCGCTGTAAATCAATCTTCTGTTGCACACATAAGGTGTTTTAATAAATCCAACCCTTTCTTAACTCTCCGAGAAACCGTAACTACACTAATACCCAAGTGTTCTGCTACTTGTTTTTGTGTCAAATCTTGTAAAAAGACACATTCCAAAACTTCCCGTGTACACTTTTCTAATTGAAACAATGCTTGTTGTAAACGTAGTTGGTCTTCTTGAGCCAGTTGAAAGCTTCGGTAGTGAGGATCGGGAACTAATTCTCCTAGACTAGTAGCTCCTTCTTCTGAGTCTTGAACTGGGACATCTAGGCTGAGAGGAGCGCGATTAATCCACGCTAATTTGATTTCTTGCCACTCACTCAAAGTAATATCTAATGCAGCGGCTAATTCAGAGTCGGTAGGTTGGCGATTATATTTTTCCCGTAAAGAACGAGAAACTCCAATAGCTTGCTGTTGTAGTGCTAAATAGCGCCTGGGAATTCTAACTGTCACACCTTTATCCCGAAGATAATGTTGAATTTCACCACGGATATAGGGAATAGCAAAGGAACTAAAAGCGTGACCTTTAGAAATGTCAAATCTTTCAATAGCTCGAATTAAACCTAAACAACCAACCTGGAGCAAGTCATCATAGCTTTCACGACATTGATTAATCCAGTAATGAGCTTCTTTTCTGACAAGTCCAAAATTGAGTTTTACCAGTTGATTGCGAATGTTTTCTGAGCGAGATTGCTTATATTCTCGCAATAACTGCCAAATTTCATGCTTCAGTTCATTGGTGGCTGTGGTAGGCATAGCACCGCGTTTATTGAGCAAACAAACAGTAAAGTAAGCGTTTTTAAACAAGATAAGATTGCAAAATTTCACAGCAAGTAACCTGCTATATTGACCAGTTGAAGTTTCTGTCATATAACATTGCTACCACTATGAAATTGCGAACAATTGAGCAATATTTAAATCAGCAAAATTGTTTTTATTTATTGTGATTTGGTATTAGATGTAGCTGATAAAAAACTACATAGAGACAAAATATAAAATAATTTACTTAATTTCAAACCGAGATTGTACTTAATTTATTTAATGGATTATGAAGTTTATCTCTGATGATTTTGCTGCGTGAATAAAATTTTTTTAAATAGTAAAAATACTGAGTTTATAGACCAGAATTAATCCGATTATTAAAAATATTCAGTAGATCAGCGTAAGAGGTTATTTATAAAGTAAAAATAAAATTCCAGTAGGGTGTGTTAGGCGCATATTATGAACTAATTCATCCCAAAAACTAGATACGAGCGCCTAACGCACCTTTATAATGTGGCGGTGCGTTAGGCTTAAGCCATCACACACCCTACTTAAGATTTACTTAATATCAGGACTTACGCAAAAATAACGTAACTCCGTCATTACGAGCGATAGCGAAGTAATCTCTCCTGACGCTGGGATTGCTTCCCTACACTTCGTTGCGGTCGCAATGACATTATCGGCGTTGCGTAAGTCCTAAATATGATTAAAACTGCCATAAGGCTTAGTATTTTGCCAAAACAATAAAAAAAGGGCTTTTCGCCCTTTTGTAGTGAAATATGTTGCCATTTAGGTCAATTTAGTTCAAACTTCACCTGTCCATGCCCTAAAGACTGATATGAAATTTTGTTATAAAGCCTAATGGCTCAAAATTGTGATCTTAAATGCCAGCAATGTGCTGAGTTTAAGAACGAGTTGGTTCAACTCTGGCATAAAATAACCCACGAATCTTAACTTCTTTGGGTTCACCGGCTCCTAAGTCAGTATCAGATGGTTGTTCGCTCTCAAAAGTGCCAGCAATTTCACCACTAGAGCTATCTATTTTAGCTACTTGCAGAGAAATCTTGCCTTTAAGAATTTCGGCACGCTTAACATTAGCACGGGTGAGTTCTTCGTCATCTGCTTGAGCAGGAAGAGCAACGGCATTATCATAGCCAGTAACAATACCGCGACCTTTCGGGTCTAGGAAGGCAGCACCACGATAAGAAGGCACTTTAAATTCACCTTCAAAGTCTGTAGAAGTATTGATGCTGGTCAAACTAGGTTGTGTTTGAGCCACTAAGTTTTTAATGGTGAACAAGAAAGGTACTCGCTCACCGCCAGGAAGTTGAACTGTGATTGCTTGGAAGTCCAAACCATCTTCTTCAACAAAAGTCAAGCTACCATCTGAGTTGAATTTCAGTGGCCCTTGCACTTGGTCAATGGTAGAAGTGTATCTGGTTAACAATTTTCCAGGTACAAATTCAGCTATTTGACGCTTATTAGCTGGTTCTTCTTTGACAAAGAAATTAGTGGGTTCCAAGCACAGTTCTTTAATGGCGTAGGACTGGCTACTATCAATGGGAATGGAGCCACGGCTTGTTTCTGCCAATTGAGGACATTTGTTAGCCAAGCCTGTCCCACGAATTTGTTCGTAGGTGAGTACTTCTCTAACACTAGTCTCTGGAGCATCACTGCAAGCAGTTAATAGCCCCAGGCATAAAGCCAAGAATGCAACAATTAAAGCGCGATACCTCATGGTCAACCTCAATGTCAAAAATTAATATCTAAGTTGTAAAACTGCACGAAGTTTTGATCTCTGACGAAAAGCTGTCCTTACTTACGGCAAGCTGTTCCCGAAAGTTAGGCTTTGCCAAGTGACGCTTTTAACGTCGCTCCGGCTTCTTACCTTGCAACTACCGTAGGCATTTGCAGGGTTTTTGAAGTCGTTGTGTATTATGTATGTATTGTCACTACATACAGCCCATTGCTTTATAGGGAAATCAGCCAGATCATACGATTTTTTTTAACTCAAAATCAAAGCACTCTAGTTTAAAGTAGGAAGTCTTTGATCCTATCTAGCTTCCTAGGAGGCTGTAATCAAAGCCACCACTCTCTTTTGCAAGAGATTGCTATGATCTGCTCGTGCAGAGGTAGCAAAATTATTTGTGAGGCTAATCGGGAAAAAAAGAAACCTGGCACTAGATTGGCCAAGTTGAGCTGAGACTGTGAAAGCTATTGGTAGTAGTAAAAGCTAAAAATAAGTCATCAGCCAGTCCTAGAAGCTTTTATAAGCAGTATCTTTCTGTGTTTAAGGATTATGTATTAGCAACGAGCGATCGCGCCTGAAGGCCGACAATCTTCGGTAAATTTGAGTAGACCTAATTTTGACAGAGAGAGTTGCATGAGCAACAAAAGTTTTGAATCAATAGATTTTGCCGAGCAACTGGAGAAGATTGCCGCAGCAGTGAATGATGTAGCCAGAGATTGCCAAGGAGATCCACTGGCGCTGTTGACGTTGCTGCGGCAGTTGGAGTATTTACATCGAGCAATTCGGGATGGTGCTTTCCAGGAGAGTCTACCTGATAATCGTCAGCAACTTTACTCACTCCTGAAAGATATTGAGTCTGAAGGTGGCTGGCCTTACATTGAGCGGATGAGACTCCAAGCTTTTCTGGGTAATTTACTCTCAGAGGCGATGGAAGAAAACAGCGATTAACAAGTTTTCAGCGCGATCGCACTTGGTAGCTCAACGGAAATCTTTATTCACGGCGATTAATACCATCACACAAAAAGCGATCGCTTCCCTCAAGATTTTGGTTGTGGTTGAGATAATCATCTGCCCAGTTACACCCACGGAGCAGCAGGTCTTGCAAATGCAAATTCCACAGGATAATTGTGTTGTCATCACTTGCCGATGCTAATGTGTGACCATCCGGACTAAAACTGATGCTCAACACTGGGGCGCGATGGCCATTCAGGGTTTTAATTAATTTGCCATCACGACTCCACAATTTGACTGTACTATCCCAACTAGCAGCAGCCAATAATTCACCATTAGGACTGAACGTCACGGAATTCACACTATCGCTGTAGCCTTTTAACAGTGTTTTTAACAAAGTGCCATCGCGCCGCCATAATCTCACGGTGTTATCCCAACTAGCAGAAGCTATCAATTGGTCAGTAGGGCTGAAGCTGACACCCAATACCCAGCTATCATGGGGTGAAAACGTTTTCACTAAGGTGCCATCCCGTCGCCACAGTTTGACTGTTTGATCATCACTAGCAGAGGCAAGCAACTGGCTATCAGGACTAAAATTAACGCTGTTGACCCAACCTTGATGTCCTACCAAGGTTGTGAGTAATTGACCGTCACGGCTCCAAAGTTTGATTGTTTTATCTTTACTAGCTGATGCTAATAACTGACCATCCGGACTAAAACTCACACTCATAACACTATCAGTATGTCCTTGTAAGGTCTTGAGTAAAGTGCCATCACGTCGCCACAGTTTGACTGTTTTGTCATAACTTCCTGATGCCAGTAATTCACCGAAGGGATCAAAACTCACACTAGGAACTTTATCTGTATGCCCAACTAAAGTTTTGTAAAGTCGGGTTGTGACTTCACCATTCATAATTTCTCTTTGCCAGAGCTTGACGGTGCGATCGCGGCTACCAGAAGCCAACATCTGTCCATCCGGACTCCAAGCCACACTCAAAACTCTGTCTTGATGTCCCCGCAAAATTGGTAAAGAAGGTGCATCTAAACTCCAGAGTTTGACACTTTTGTCATAACTTCCTGATGCCAATATTTTGTTATCTGGGCTAAAAGCCACACTAGCGACTGCATCACTATGGCCTTTAAAAGTGTTAATTAATGCACCTGTACTACTCCAGAGGTTAACAGTATTGTCATCACTTCCTGACGCTAACTTTTGTCCATCAATACTGAAGCTCAAGCTCCAAATTGTACTAGTATGCTGTTCTAAATTTTTATAAGCTTGAAAGTCAAAGTTATTGTCACTATTTTGCTGGCGCTGCCACAACTTGATGATTTTATCTCTACCTGCTGATGCAATCATTTGCCCATCTGGGCTAAAAGCCACAACAGTTACACCCTGTTGATGTCCATACAGTGTTTTTACTAGTGTGCCATCGCGCCGCCAGATTTTCACTGTGCGATCGTCACTAGCAGAGGTAATCAATTGACCATCAGGACTAAAGTTGACCCAATTCACCCAGCCTTTATGGCCTTTCAGAACTTTGACTAAAGTCCCATCCTTACGCCAGAGTTTGACTGTGGCATCTTTATTGCCTGTCGCTAACAACTCGCCATCGGGGCTGTAACTCACGCAATAAACCCAGTCTCGGTCTACTAGGGTTTTACCTGGTTGTAAATCAAATTCGCCAGTTATGGGGTTTTTATGCCAGATTTGCACAGTTTTATCGAGGCTGGAAGATGCCAGACTTTCCCCATCTGGACTAAAACTCACACTAGTAACTGACTCAGTATGACCTTTGAGGGTTTGTAGCAAAGTTCCATCAGGTCGCCAAAGTTTCACAGTTTGATCACGACTACCTGAAGCCAATAATTTACCATCAGGGCTAAAGGCCACACCCCAAACAATATCAGTGTGTCCTTCTAAACGATTTAACTCGGAAACGCCGTAAACTGCCTGTTGTAAAGCAGTTACTACACGCATTCTTGTTTCTGGTAATACTTCGTCTGCTTGTTTTAGCTTTCTCCAGGCGCGTAAACCTTCTAAAAGGGCATCAAACTCTTTGTTAGAAGCGAATAAAGCTTCACTTGTAGCTGCGATCGCGCTAATTTTCAAATTAGTTTCACTACGTTCTGCTCGAATTGTTTGGCGAATAGCGGCTTGTTTTTGCAGGTCAGCTTGCCACCATAAGGCTGCAATGGTTCCACCCATAAGGGCCAACACCACACCTGCTATGCGTGCTTCGCGCAACCGCCGTTGTAAAATTAAATTGAGATGTTCTTGAGAAAGCTTTTGCGCCACTTCGGCGCGTTTTTTTTCGGATTTGACTTTTTCCAGTTCCGCAACTATGCCATAGCTATTGCGTTGACGAATTGGTTCTACTAAATAATCATGGACTAATTGATAGCGATCGCCTAACTCTTCGCGCAATCGCAATATCAACCCTGAGCCTACTAAAATTTCGAGAATCAGTTCCCAATCTGATTGTATTCCTGATGTTGGATAAATATTTTTGCCTAACGCAATAGCTAAATCAGATTTTGTCTTGAGGGGACGAAAGCCTTTTTCATCAGTTAGCTCAAATAATAATTGCCAACTTAAATCTTCATTTTCTTCGCCACAATCTTTGATAACTTCCTCAAGCCAACGCTCTACTAGCTTGGTCGAACCACCACAAATTTTATATTGTTCCAGTGTAGTAATATTTTCTGCTTGTAACTGCACTCCCACAATTTGTAGCTCGATAGGATTAACTTCTTGCGATTCCCCAGCTAAATCCTGTACGAGCTGATGAATTAATTCATCACTCATTTCATAGTGAGAGCGTTTGATAAAACTATAAATAATACCAGTAGTATCTTCTATTGAAAACTTACCCAGAAAATAACGAATGTCTTTATCTAGAATATTTTTATTAATTACACCCAAATCATATAATTCTTCGGTTTTATCCTTGCTAAAACGTTCAAATTCTAATAAATAATGTAAATAATCTTCTCTTAAAGAAATAATTATTTTTACATAAGGAATATTTAGACAGGCACTAAAAAATTGATAAAATTCTAATCTTTGGCTGGGATTGCTGGTAAAGAAAAACTCTTCAAACTGGTCAAAAATAATAACTATTATATGATTACATTCTGTGGCTAAACGCAACTTTTCTAACAAGATACTATGGTTAAATTCCACAGCAATGGGTAATTCTGACTGTGCTAATGCTTGGTTGATACTGCGTCCTAAAGCTGTTACCCAATCTGTATATCCTGATAAGAAAATTGGTAGGGGAATTCTTTCACCAATAACTCTTCCCTTTAAAGCTGGTACTAAACCCGCCTTAATAGTTGAACTTTTCCCAACTCCTGACTGTCCATGCATGATGGTCAATTTATGATCGGCGCGGGTAATTCTTTCAATTAATCGGTTAACATCTTGCAGTCGTCCGGAAGCAGCTATTTCTTGGGCAATATCTTCAGGAATAAAAGGGATTGTCTGTGTATCTAAAACAGGGTTAATTCTGTAACGTTTTGGCTGTAATTGACTTGCGCCAATAAATACCCGAAAGCCATATTGATGTTCTATATGAATTTTTTCTTGCTTCAAATTGAAGGCTTCTGCATAATCATGGCGCTCAAAAAAGTAGAGTGATCGCAATTCTTCTAAAATTTCTAAATATAGAGATGGTTCATACTGTAATTCACAAACAACCTTCGCCCATTCTAAATTACTAATTGCTTCTTCCCACTGCCCTAAATGCCTCTGCGTCCGAGCTAGTAATAAAAGATACCAACTTTCTTGTTGCCGAGAAACTTCTGTTGCTAATTCTGCAATCGAAAGTGCTGTATTAGCTAATTCATGCGCCATTACCCAATTATTTCGTGATGCTGCTACATCTGCTAAAAAACCATAATCTTGAGCAACTTTAGCAGTATTGCCATAAGTTTCATGTAGGCGTAAAGCTTTTTGTGCTAATACTTCTAACTCTTCCCAATATTTTAAGCGCTGTAGCATTTCACAAGCTGGCAAAATAAATTTTGCAACTAAATCTTGCCTTTGCAATTTATCTAATAAATCTAAACATTTCTGAAACCAGGAAAGAGCATGTTGGCAATAGTTACTGTTAGTAACTTGATGTAAATCAGCCATGCGGCGATAACATAGACCAAGATGAAATAAAACTATTGCCTGCCGAATCCGATAAGCAGAATTGTGTTCATTTTTTTCATCATAATGTTCGATTTTTTGAACTACTTCATTTTCTTTCTTACCATCTCTCTGCCACAAACTTAAACTTCTTTGATAATGACCTAATGCACTATTAATTTTGTCATTAGCATATTTGTCTCGTCCTAAAACAAATTCTAAACTAGCTTCTAAACCAGGCTCTAATTGAACATTATACAGACGTAATAAATCATTTCTGGCAGATTCAATTTCGTGACGATGTTGCGATTTAGGAGCTAAATTCAGAGCAGCATTAGACAGAAATTTTTCTGCCCCAGCTTCTAAAAATTTAGCAAATAATGATTCTGTTTCTTGGCGTATTAACGCAATTAAATCTTCTTTAGGTAATTCAAGCTTGATAGTAGTTGCAGCCCAACTTTTGAAATCGGGTGCTAGTTTGGTAAGCATTGTTGCTACTTCATCTTGCAGCCACAACACCACAGGAAAAGGGAAAGTTGCTGTATAAATATCTCTAGCTTGATTCAGACTTGTTAATAAGTCTTCCAGAGCAATAATTGATTCTAGACCAAAAACCATCACTGCTGATGGTAGAGAGTCGGTAATCACAGCAGGATGATCTAGAGATAATTTTGTAATGATTGTTGTATGTAAAGCTTTAGTAGCTGGTTGGAGGTAAATTTCTTTTAAATTGATGTCTTTTGTCAGAGAGCGAATGTTTTCTAGCATTTGCTCTCTTAAGTGGCTGTAATTACATCGCACAAGAATCAGAGAAAATTGCCCTTGAGAAAGCTTAATTGAGCGAACTAATCTTTGCAAGGCATTCTTATTATGATTAACGCTCTCTACTGTCAAAGGAGATTTTGTCATATCTAAAAACCGGAATACAGGCTCAACAGAAGAAATTGCTCATTATAAATTAGTCATTAGCCAAATCAAGATGGACTAATGACTGATGTTAATAATTATTCGTTTGCTCAGCGTTATTATCTTTTTTGCTGCCAAGTCAGGACTTTTTCTGTCTCTGCTAATGCCGGACTAATACCAAACCAACGACCCAAAGGATCGCGGTATTCAAATAAATACATACTTCGCAGCAAACTTTGATATTCAGACTCACCTTTCACGCTCTGCTGTTGCACTACCTCAAATAAGAGTTCCCACTGATATTCATCAATAGCTAATAGCAAGTCATCTCGGTAATCTTTAATGACTGCTTCTAAACATTGTGCAGAAAAAGGAGGATCTTGTCGTTGTAAACAGCTATACAGCAACCCTAATAAGTTACGAATGTGTCCGCCACTAACACGACATAAACGGTCGAGGGTTTCAGGATGCTCAAACAATTCTGTGATTAATGACAGTCTTTCGTTATAAGAAACTTCAGGAAATGCTCTGGCTAAAACTAACTGGCGCAGTAGTAACATTCCTGGTTCATAATCACTACCATCTCTTTGCCGGACTCTTACCATCGGCAATACTTTAGGCGCAATACCTCCACCCAAGCGATTTTTGAGTGTTTCATACTCATTAGAAAAAATCAACGCTAGGGGAATGGTATAGACTACGTGACATTTGAGGCGGCGTAATTGCTCACCTCTGTCGATAAAAAGATATTCAGGTTGTGTCCGCCCAGATGCTAAGGGACGCATATCGACTCGATCTAAATTATCGACGATGACAACCAGACCTTTTTGACCTCTGAGTTTCAGTTGTTCAACGGCTTTTTCGAGAACTTCTTCGTTAATTGCTTGCAAAATGCTGTTAGTACGTGGTTCTAAATATTGCCGGAGTTGATTTCTTACCTGGGCGCTATCTTTGGTTTTGGCGGTAATTTTCGCAATACCCAAAGATAATTCTGCTTCCCCAGAAAGTTCTATGGGGCTTTGCAAAAAATCTCCAATTTCTTTGAAGAGATTGATGAAGTAGTTTGGTTGAACTTTGATCTTAATTGCTTCTAAACTAGTACTGACTTGGCGGGCTACACTCAGCAAAATATCGCTAACATCAATATCAGCCATATCCAAATCTTGGCTGGATTCAAAGTAAACTACATGAAATCCTACAGCTTCTAGTTCCGCTTTGAGGCGTTGTAGTTCCGTAGACTTGCCACAACCAATATGACCTGTAAATAACTGACAGGTAGGTTCATCGGGAGAAATCCGGCTGATTGTACGTTGCAATTCTTCCACAATCTTGCAGCCACGAACATCAGCGAAATCTATATAGTACTGTTGATCAAGGCGATCGCTCATGTTGAGCGCGTAACTTGGGTTACATGCTTTATAAAAGCGTGACAAATACTCTGTATTGATCATTTAGCGGTAGATGCAGTTGTAGATACGGTGTTGTTTGTCTATTTATATACAAATTCTCTCTAGAAAGTGATAGCTCTTGTGTTAACTTACTTTAGGTTTTGAATTGCAGGTGGGCAGCAATTTGTAAATTATTGCTACCAGTGACTATCAGACCATACTAGAGATGCAATTGTCCCTGATACTTTCAGTATATCTGTCTTTTACCTGTATGTTGTTTAGCTTTTGACAATCTTTAAGCTTCTACTTGACTGAATATAAAGTGAAATGCAGTTGTGAAGCCAGTCAAGAAAGTTACCAAATAGCAAAATTATTATATGTTTTTTAACAAGTTTTTGGGTATTTCTACTGACATTGTTTTATGCTTTTTCTCAGATACAACTGCTTGTCAAATTTTTACTTCTTAATATCAGACAAAATCAACATCACTGTTCTTCATAACACATAATTACTGAGTAGCCTAGTTTTCTACAACACGTTTAACACTTAGGCAAGGTTTCCAAATCAAAGAAGATTGCTATAATGTCGGACTCAAGATTGTTTTTTATCAGTTGAGTTAAAGATGGATCATAATATTGCTTTTGCGGCAACAACTTTCGCTCTACAAATAGCTGTACTTTTTGACAACTAATGTGATGCAAATCGCATAAATGCATAACTACTGTAAAGAAGTTATACATTGTTTATACATAAAGTAATATTTTTGTCAATATTTATCCTCTTACCAAGTTTATAGGCGATCGCGGTGATTTTAATTCACCAAAATCAACTGAACTGAATGGCAACTCAACACTGCAAAATAGAATAGGCAAAATTTCTCTTACCTAAACTTTGCTGGTGTTACTCTAGAGTGGCACTAAAAATCTTAGAGAGTTCGGCACAGAACTACTGGTTGAATCCCTATGATCAAGGGGTTGATTGTTGTAGCCAAAAATTGAGAATATGATCAACAAGAGGTGAGAATGGCAGGCATTGTATCCGTTTCTCAGACAGATTTAGCCCAGCGACGGAAAAAATTACGTCGGCAGAGGCAAATGAAAATTGTTCAAGCTATTTGGCGAACTCTGGCTATTAGCAGTTTAGCTGGGGGGTTGTTTTGGGTAGCAGTTCAACCTGTATGGGTACTCAATGATCCCAAACAAATTGTAATCAAATCTGGAAATCAAGTCCTACCAGAGACAGCAATTAAGTCAATGCTGAGGCTATCTTATCCTCAATCTTTGTGGAAAATTGAACCTGGGGCGATCGCAGACTCTTTGAAAAAACAACCGACAATTGCTCAAGCAACTGTTAATCGTCGCCTGTTTCCTCCTGGATTAATTATTGAAATCCAAGAGCGAGTACCTGTAGCCGTAGCCCAAAGACTTACAGAAACTAATAATTCAACTAAAAACAAACAGTCATCTACTGGGTTGCTAGATGCCAGTGGTGTTTGGATACCGTTAGAAAAATATACATTAGTAAATCCTAAGTTGAAATTACCAAGTCTGAAAGTTATCGGTACACCAGAACAATACCAGACATATTGGAGTCAACTGTATCCCTTACTAAGTCAAAGTTCTGTGAAAATTATGGAAGTTAATTTTCAGGATTTAACAAATTTAATCCTGAAAACTGAAATTGGTAATGTACATTTTGGTACTCCCAGTTCCCTATTACCAGAACAAATTAAGGTACTGTCGCAACTGCGAAATTTACCTGCCAAAATTAATCCCACTCAAATAGAGTATGTTGATCTCAAAAACCCTGACTCTCCCATAGTACATATGATCCAAAAAAGCCCAAAAGTTGATTCTCAAACTCCCTAAATAAATATCTATATTAATTTTTATGTATCAAATTTGATCAGTAAATTAATAAATTTGATGCTAATAGATAAATATATAAGTTTATTTATAATTTTCACTGTTTTGATAGCACACTCAAAAGATTAGCGGGAACTTTTAATGAGATAGAACAGGAGGCTTAATTACTGAGTCTCCTTTATGGCTATAAAACTAAATTTTCTTTATCTCTAAAATCTAGTGATAGGTAGTGAGAAGCGAAATTTGATATTTCAGGTTGCAATTATCGCCAATGGTTAAATCTATCAACTATATTATTAAAACAGATAAGACGCGATACCTAGCGTCTTTACCAGTTATGTTATTTGCTCAATTATATAAGCTTAGTGTGCTTTCTAAGCTGATTGAGTTGAGATTTAACAATGTAAAACTAGTGAATACTACATATGATAGAAGTAAAAGTAATCCTAATTTTGAGTATTATTTGATATTAAGAAATCATAAAATTTACTCATTAAACTCAAGAAAAGCGACATTTAACACACAAAAAACCATTATAAGTAGTTGTAAAATTAATGACCAACTTAAACTATCAACAAAAATCATGGGAGGGCATTCAGTATGGCAAATGTATGCTGTGCCAAATCGGCAACATAGTAGTAAAACTATCAATAGCTTATTGAAGTTAGACAGATCAACTTTAGGTAAATGTAGGTATACTTCTCTAGAATTAGCTGTGCGATCGCATGTTTTTATAGCTGCTTCCATAGCTAACTTTCTGACTGACAAGCTTGTTAAGGTTGTCAGTCATCATCATAGTCAAGAGCAGTACCTATAGATTTTGGCAGTGTCAAACTATAGTTGATTCTGAGGTGAGTAACACCCGGAAAAGTCGTTTATCTACCTTTCAAAAATCCAATGACGCTTGATAATAACCAAGGGCTTACCTATAAAAACTCCCAATCTGTGGGACAGCCAGGATTTTCACTGGCAGTAAACTCAAATAATCCCTTTAATCATTCTGGGCTGAACTTCGCTCAAAGCCAAGACAGTAAAAAAATATCAGTAGAAAATAGCCGCATTGGCGAGATTGTTCCAGGTAGAGTCGCCAACATCAAAGTTATTGGTGTTGGTGGTGGTGGTGGTAATGCTGTTAACCGGATGATCGAGTCTGATGTGAGTGGCGTGGAGTTTTGGTCAATTAATACTGATGCTCAAGCTTTAACTTTAGCGGGAGCGCCGAGTCGCTTGCAAATTGGACAAAAGTTAACCAGAGGTTTGGGTGCAGGTGGTAATCCAGCAATTGGTCAAAAAGCCGCTGAAGAATCACGTGATGAAATTGCTACAGCGTTAGAGGGTGCTGATTTAGTATTCATTACTGCTGGAATGGGTGGCGGAACTGGAACAGGTGCTGCGCCAATCGTTGCAGAAGTAGCTAAAGAAATGGGTGCTTTGACAGTTGGTGTGGTCACACGTCCATTTGTGTTTGAAGGTCGCCGCCGCACTAGCCAAGCCGAACAAGGCATTGAAGGACTGAAAAGTCGGGTTGATACATTGATTATCATCCCCAACAACAAATTATTGGAAGTAATTCCCGAACAAACACCTGTACAAGAAGCTTTTCGCTATGCTGATGATGTGCTGCGTCAAGGGGTACAAGGCATATCTGACATCATCACTATTCCTGGTTTAGTCAACGTAGACTTTGCAGATGTGCGTGCTGTGATGGCAGATGCGGGATCAGCATTGATGGGAATTGGTATCAGTTCAGGAAAATCACGCGCCAGAGAAGCTGCGATCGCAGCTATTTCTTCTCCTTTATTAGAATCTTCGATTGAAGGAGCCAGAGGAGTAGTATTTAATATTACTGGTGGCAGTGACTTAACCTTACATGAAGTGAACGCAGCCGCAGAAACAATTTATGAGGTAGTTGATCCCAACGCCAATATTATTTTTGGAGCAGTAATTGATGACCGTTTGCAAGGTGAAGTCAGAATTACTGTGATTGCGACCGGGTTCACTGGTGAAGGCCAAACAGCACCACCGCAAAATGCTAGCAATCCCCGCGTTGCACCTGCACCCAAAAAATCAACCACACAATCACCAACCGCTAATCCATCCACACCAGTTGCGGAACCTAAAGAAAAATCAGGTTTAGATATTCCTGAATTTCTCCAAAGACGGCGTACACCACCACGCAATTGAAAATCTTGGATGCGAGAGATTAGATAAAATTGGCAGTTTCAGGTGAAGCTGAGTGCTGTATAAAATTTACTAATGCCTGAATTTCATGGGGACAGAAAAAACTCTGTTACCATTTTTAATTCGGCGAATTGGTGAAAAAAATCGTCCACACTATTTACAGACTAAATTTATTTGGGCAAAAGTCTGCTGACTTTAGTGTCCTAGTTTTGTATTTAGAAAAAATTTTGAGCAGAGTAACGACTTATTTCAAGATAATTAGCACCTGTCTTAAAAGTTAGAAGCTTTACCTGACAGGTGCGATCGCTCAAATTATCCCCTTGATGCTAGAGTTACTCGACAGTAAATCACCAAGGCTGACCGTGAAATATTCAAAAGAATTGCAATTATTTTATTTTTTAGCTTGTAGACTCTGTTCCACCCATTGAATTACCTGATGGCCTAAACGAGTTCCACTCAGTCTATCAATTTCTCGCACTCCTGTGGGACTGGTAACGTTGACTTCTGTAAGGTAGCCACCAATTACATCAATCCCAACAAAAATTAACCCATCTTGACGTAATTTGTCTGCTAATCGAGTACAAATTTCATGTTCTCTGCGGGTAATTTCAGTTTCCGCAACCGTACCACCAGCAGCCATGTTGTTACGAAAATCACTACCACTAGAAAGACGATTTAAAGCACCAATCGGTTCACCATGAAGTAAGATGATGCGCTTATCTCCATCTTTCGCTTCTGGGAGATAGGTTTGCACCATCACAGGTAGTTTGCCTTGATGAGTGCTAAGTTCCACAATCGAGTTAAAGTTGCGATCGCCTGCTTGTAAAAATAAAATCCCTTCCCCAGCTTTATTACCCAATGGCTTGAGAACTGTCGCTCCTTTGGCTTCGACAAATTGCCGAATCAACTGCTTATCAGCACTGACAATGGTTTCTGGAATTACTTCCCTAAATTGGAGAGCATACATTTTTTCGTTTGCTCTCCTGATCCCATCGGGGTTGTTAATCACCAAAGTTTTATTTTGGTCAACATAATCGAGAATGTAGGTAGCAAATAGGTAAGAGTCGTTAACTGGTGGATCTGTCCGCATAAATACGGCATCCATTGTTTCTAAAGAAATCAAGGAGCGTTCCTGCAACCGATACCAAGGATGAGCCGCTACCCAACGTCCTTCTACCAAATCTATTGGTACTAGTTCCACCTGTTGCAGAATCGCCCAAGCTTTACCTTCTACTACACTCAGCCAATTTGCCTGAGTTATCCAGATTTCATGTCCTAAAATTTGTGCTGCTTCCATCAGAGCAACACTGGTATCATGACAAGGGTCAAGCAGATGGATGGGATCAATAATAAAAGCCAGTTTCACGCTGTTTGCCTCAATCGCCAGGAAATTATAAGTTCTTCAATTTAGATTAACTCCTGATGTTTAACTAACTCACAAACCTTGGCAGCAGAAATTAGCGTAATTCCAACACTTGCTTGTTTTATAAATTACCTCTAACTAGCTAGTAGTTCATCTAGTTTTCCTTGACGGTCTAAAGCGTGAATATCATCGCAACCACCAACATGGCGATCGTCAATAAAAATTTGTGGTACAGAACGTTTGCCATTTGCTCTTTGAGCCATTTTATCCCGTGCTTCTTCGTCACCATCAATACTGTATTCGATAAAGTCAACACCCTTACTAGCCAGCAAATTTTTGGCGCGGATACAAAATGGGCAAGTCCTCCAAGTGTAAATTTCTACGTTAGCAGCCATAATGTCCTCTAGTTTGTTTTATACTTCTCAATTCTAAAACCTTGTCATCTGTTCTAGCTGCTTTAACCTTGTTTATCGCCAAAATCAACCTGTACAACTGTTGAAATTATGAATGTTAGGCAATTTTGGATTTTAAATTAACTAAAAAATTGGGCAAGAAGTGTTTTTTACTTCTCAACCCACATTTAGATATTAAATATGAGAACTCAAAAGTTTTGTTTAAGCTGGTGAGTTATCCTCTTGATTTTTTTTCTTCAGCCTGATGGTACTCAGACCAAACAAGCCCAAAGCAGCTAGTGTGCTAGGTTCAGGTACCTTCTTAGGTTGAGGCTGAGAAGCAGGCGGTTGATAGTAAGTTGTGGGAGATGGAGTAGGCGCAGGTGCTGGCGCGGGTGCTGGTGTTGGCGCTGGCGCGAGCGCTGGCGTTGGTGTTATGGCTACCGATTTATTTACAAAAGCTTCACTTCCACCATCACTAAAGGCTTGAACGTGGAATCCTACACGTAAGGTACTATCTTTGAAGCTGTTAATGATGTCGTCAAATGTAACGTTACTGTCTAAATCAAACAGTACACTCACAAATTCATCAGGATTTACACCCATCTGTGAAACTGGTTGATTAGCCTCAACGGAAAAATCTGAGTTAAACCGCCCTCCCGGAGCATTATTACTTCCAGGGAGATTGCCTATTTTATTAGGTATTACAAAGTCTACACCACTACCACTATCAGTGATTGATGCAATATTTTTTAGCAGGTTTGTGGCTTCGTCAAAATAAATTTGAGTTATTGAAGAGGCTTGTTGTCCAAAGTTGCTGAACGTAAATAAAACCTGATCTAACTTACTGCCTTGAGTAACATCTAAAAATAGTTGACTCTCACCTGTTGCGGCATTAACAGCACTATTTCCAGTGATATTTTGAAATCCAAAGCGTACTGTAGATGAAGGTGCGGGCGTTGGTGCTGGTGTGGGCGCGGGTGCTGGTGCTGGTGCTGGTGCGGGCGCTGGTGCTGGTGCAGGCGCAGGCGCAGGTGCAGGCGCTGGTGCTGGTGTTGGTGCAGGCGCTGGTGCTGGTGCGGGCGCTGGTGCTGGTGTTGGTGCAGGCGCTGGTGCGGGTGCGGGTGCTGGTGCAGGCGCTGGTGCGGGCGCTGGTGCTGCACTAACTACAGTGCCAGCAAAGCTAGGTTCATCTTTTATATTCGTTCCGAATTGGAAGCGAATGTTGCCAATCTTGGTTACATCAAAAGTACTGGGTAGACCAGATAAAACAAAGGTGGCATAGTCTTTAACAAAAGTCCCAGTTTTCACTTGTGGGTTTGGATCATCATAACCACTAATGATGCCGTAATTAAATTGCTGCCCGCCACCACCTTGAAAAATACCTAATCCAGCAGTACCGATACCATAGTTTTGGGTTATGCCGGGAAGGTCGGCTGTACCATTGCCAGTGTTTGGCAATTTCCATTCGTCAAGAGCTTTTAGATTTAAATTAGTACCTGCACTGCCTCCAATTACCGTTGGAGCTGTGGCTGAATATAAAGACAAGTTTGTTAGAGCAGATCCGCCATATTCCCAAAACACAGCAGTCAAGACATCAGACGGTGCTGTAGCACCTGGCCCTGTGTTTTTGAGGCTAATTGTTAGTTTTCCTGGATTTAGGCTGTCATCGAAGATGACAGATGCTCCCAGAGCATTAGTAGTTCCATTTGATGCTGGATTGGTTCCTGTTCCTGAAAAACTGATAGATGCTGCATTTGCTTGCGATATGGGCCCAGCCATAACCACAGCCAATGACGATAAACCACAGGTTATGTAACCTATTACTTTTTTTGAATTCATTTGAGTCACTTCTTTAAAACTCCTTTTTGCTGATCAAAAGCTTCATAAAACTGCATCGCAGCATAAAATATCCCTAAAAAACCGAGCTTTTAAGTTATGACAAACTAAGTTTATAAATTGCTTGTTAACAGCTATTTTTGGCAATTTATTATTTAAGCATTCACTTAGGTTGTATAACGAAAAATTCTATTTTCTAGGGAGTTTCATCTGGGATGCACTTAATAGGAATCTCTGAAACTTTTATCTTCTCAGTGATTAATAAATATAACTTGCCACAATAAATTATCAGTAGTCTATAGTTTATCTGGATTTTTATCAGAAATTTAATCTCATTAGCAAAAGTAAGAGTTTTTATGTATTTATATAGATGTTATGTGTTTATACTTAAAAGCTTCATTTCAGTATTTACTAGGAAAATACATTGAATTTTGCAGCCATCTTTATAAATAAAAAAAGTGGGGCGATCGCCTCACTTAAAGAGAATTTAAAGTCAATACAGAATTTACACGAGGATGCTGCTCTACGTACCCAGCCATTGATAGTAAAACGACTATAGGAAAATGCCTTAGATAGACACTTGCTGTTAAATAAAATCAGGCATTGATATTGGCAGTCTGTATTAGATTCGGCACCATCCATCGTCTACCTGACTTTTCCCGTTAAGTCTGTTTTGCAAGCTGCCAACCTTCACAGAGATCGTGCAATTTTAACCAACCTCGCCACAGTACCTGGATACCGACAGGTGTTTTACTTCGATGTTCTAAGTAGCCACCGAGACGGGCAACGGCCTCAACGGCCCAGCTAACTGTGAGGACTTTGGGTGCTTTGGGAGACTTAGCTTTTAAAATTTTGAGTTCAAGGGGATTGAGAATTTCAATTGCTGGGGCTAAGGGTTGAGTGCGGTGTAAATAAGTTAACTGCAAAAGTTCTACAGCAATCACACTCAAGAATCCAATGAGAGCCTTCATGCCTTCAGCAGCAAGCCTATATTTTTCTACCTGACATCCCGACTTGAAAATTTTATGGTATTCTTCAACACGCCAGCGATAAGTATACCAACGTAAAATTGTAGAAGCTGTCTGAATATCTGCGATAACTTCTGTAGTGAGCAACATCCACTCTACAGGTGTTTCGCCTTCAGGACAATCAA
>JAGKSW010000244.1 GCA_018993265.1 Nostoc sp. TH1S01 | reverse complement strand
TCCTGGGCCGGTTGTCCCCACCACAAGTAATTGGGGTGTGTCTTCGCTGGACAGGTCGATCACAATCTCACCGTCTAACGACTGCCCTAGCACAATCAGACGCTCACCTTGAAGCCAGTGTCTTGTCGGAAAATCGTAGTAAGTGCGGTCTTCCGGTCGCAAAGGCACTTCGACAGCGATTTGTTCTGGTGCGTAAATGTAGCAAGGAAAATCACTATTACTTACCCCTAGCGCCAGTTTAGCTGCGGCCTTAAATTTAGGTAAAGAATTAAAATCCTCTGTTTTCATGGAGAAAATTAATCTTTCGTAGCTGGGCGCTCGGTCAACTCTCAGGCATTTAGTTTGAAAACCAACAACACTCGCAGCTTTCTCCAGCCCTTCTATCTTGGACGATTGGGGTAGTTGTGGTTCTACCCCTGGCACAATCTCAATCGTGTTAGGGTTATTGACTGCTGCCCTTACCTGTTGTGCTTGCAAGGCTAATTGACGAGACTGAATTTCTACCTGTAACCTTGCTTGCTCCAACTGCATTTCGGCTTCAGAAGTGGCAAGTAATACATTACCCAAGGGTTCGCCATTTTGAATCATCCCTAAAGCCATACGACTAACAGCGCCATTCTGCCCTGTTAGAGCTAACACCTCAGTAAATAAAGGTGCTGTTTGTTGCAGAAGGTTTAACTGCCGTTCAGTTTCTTTGTCCGCTTCTTCTAAGGCGCGCTTACGTTCGGCCGCGGAGGATAAGTACTGCAATTGCTCTGTCGCTTGAGTTTCTTTCAAGGCGACCAGCATATCGTCAGCCCGTTCCTTATCTAGATATATCTTCTCTAGCTTTCGTAGCTCGATCCCGGCGTAACTGGAAAGCGCTATAGCTACCAGATTCGCCGGGATAAAGAATTTCACATCTTTGGGATTAGCTGACAAGGTGCATATCAAAGCAACTAATCCACTCCCACCAATTCTTAACCAGCAAAATAACATTTACACCACCCAAAAGCTAACCCTATAGCTATTACCTGCAATAGTTTTGAATCGCTATTTTTACCCTGCAAATAAGTGATGACTGCTGCTACTCCAATTACCAAAAATGACCAGGGTAGTAAACTAATTAACTGTGCTGTTGCACTGGCAATGATAAAACCGCATATCCAAGTCAATAACCTACAAACTTCTGACATATTTGCTGCCCCCGTGCCTAACCAACCTGTTTAATTCGTTGAGTAATGCCTGGAGTGCCAGAATATCTAGCATTTCTTAATTCCTGAAACCGCGTTACCAAGTTACTGGTTTGTTCTTCATAAGGAGTAGGTTCTTTCTCAGTTTTCTCCTGGTTCAACTTCTGTAACTTATTATTTTTACCTTCAGAATATTGAGAAGAAATCTTACCCAAGCTGATTTTTAAATCATCCTGAACACCAGCAACACTTGCACGAGAATTACCAACTATTTGTCTAAACTTGGATTCTAAATTAGCTAAAGATGTAGATAAGTTTTTTTCTATCTCAGCTATTTGAACCCTAGTTTCAGCCACATTCTCACTAACTTCTGCTTGCTTTTCTCTAACTTTGTGTAGAGCTTTGAGATAACGACTATAGGCGGCTGAATATTCTGTCCAATTTTTGACTTGAAATTCAGCACCTTTGGCTTTATCTAGTGCTTCGGCAACATCTTCTTCTGTTAGATCACCAAATACCTTAATATCCACTGGCAGCATATCAGCTATACGCTGCGCGTTTTCCCACACAGCCGAATCTAGCCCAAAATGCCCATCTGCAAATACCAGTGCTTTGCTGACATCCCCATTTAAATCAGATAGAACCAATTCTCCATCTTTAGGCTCTTTAGGAGTTTCTGTTTTCTGATTTTTCACCATGTCTATGACTCCTGATTAAAACTCTTGGTTTAAATGCTCTCTATTACTCACACCAATTCACGCTATGAATGTAACTTCTACAAAGGCTAAAATTCCTATAATACTAGGCTTTCGCTCATTGCTTTCCTTGTACTGAGCCGATCGAAGTATTGCGAATTGGTACTACCGGACATCAACCAATGAATCACAAGGCTTATACTCTACAAACACATCATCTTCAAACTGTTGCCATTCTCCATCTATAGAACGAAAATATCGGACTTGTTCAATCGGTACTTGCTCAGGTAATACTAGAGAATTATCTCCGACTCTAATTTCCAAATTAATATCAGGAAATTTGAAAATATTATCTTTTTTAATTACCCTGACTATTTCAGTATCAATCCCAACTCTCATTCCTAAATGCAGCGTTATTCCTTGCTTTTGATACTTCTGCCAGTAGTAAGAACGCTCATTCTTATCTAAGAAATTTACATTATTTTGGGGACTTCCATCTTCAAATACTAGAGCAAATATCCCCAACTCAGGATGATGAATCTTCCCGATTCCTAAATTTCTTTCGTAGCTCCAGTATGCTCGGTGAAAGTAGGCTGTTTGCAAAATTTTGACTCCATTTTCTTGAGTAACATTTTGGCGACTGACTGCCACACCAAAGACCACGCTCTTTGATTTTTTAGACGGTATTGAACCGCCGCAATATCAGCACTTGAGGGGATAACATTTCCGTACAGTTCTAAGTTGTTAATTGCCTGTTGGAAACTCACAACTTCATCCTCTGTCGGTGGCAGGTCGGGAGCGACGGCCACGGCCAGTCGCCCCATCACCCCACTGAGTGTTGCTGATTCTGTTTTAATCCTCTGCAATTCCTCGGACATTACCTCAATTGCTGCCAAATTTGATTGCGCTATGGCTTGTTGGAAGTCGTATAACTGGGCTTCGATTTGGCGCTGCACTTCTGAACTGATAAGTTCCGTAATATTCGCCAGTCCTCGTCCTTGGTTAACTGAATCAATAAAATCCAGTACTTCAGGTGATACTTGGGATGCACTCGAATTGTCCATCTTCTAGTTCCTTCCATTCCAAAGTAACCCCCATCCGAGCCGCAAACGTATTGATGGTTTCTTTCATCGTTTCAAACGGCAGGTAATCACAGCTGTCGAGAAGCTGTTCCAACTCCACATCAATAAAATGTTGTTGTGCTTGTGCCTTTTCTTGGGCTTTTTGGTGCGCCATCTTTTCTCTAGCCCTTTGCTTGCCTTCTTCACGGGCTTTTTTTACAGCCTCCATCTTCGCCAACTCAAGTGCTTCCGAGATTTGGCGCTCTTTATCGGCATATTGCAGGATTACTTGTTTATCCTGCGTCAATCTTTGAATGATTGCCATTCTCAAATCAAAATCAAAAGCAATCTCTAACTCTTCAAACGCTTGGGCAAATGCTTTGTCTTGATGAGTAATTTCTGACTTTCTTCGTTTGGTAATTGATTTTGTCTGTACCGTTGGTGCTGTTTCTACTGGCACTGTAGATACTGTCAATTCTGTTACTTTTCTCATACTCTCTCCTTGCTTAACAATAGTGGCAATATTCTCCGCCCAACACAAAATTAATTGTTGAGGCTAAAACATTGTTGAATTTATCGAATAGTCGGATCATGCTGCCCTCTTTTTAGATGCTAAATTTTTCCATTTCCGCAATTCCGATGGAGAGTAATGCCTTCGCTGACTAAAATCTCCCCACTTATACAACGTGCGAACCGATACTTTATACCCGTAAGCTGCCAAGTATTTGACTAAATCTCTGCCTTTGCACCCCCGCATCTGCCATTGATGCCACATCTTGCCACTTGAAGCTGTTTCAAAACTCATCGCCCTACGTGACCAATCTTTCATCATTGTGTAAAGACGGTTCACCGAAGGGAACTTTTTTGTGGGATGGTCATGTCTCCAACAGGCCATATAGGTCAGTAAAGAGGCTTTTCCCTCTTCTACAAACCGTTCGTATTTGGCAATACCCAGAAATTGCTTCCATGCTGCCCAACAGTTTCTAGAAAGCTCCCGCCCCATAATTCGGTCACAGCACTTTTTGACTTCAGATAGTGCGATTTTTTAGGATTCTTGCTTCACTTCATCTGCGACAAACGGTTCACCTGAATTTACTTGCTCACAGAATTTCTCCAGTACTTCATCAATTTTATATTCGTTGCTTTTGTGGAAGTCTCTCAAACTTCTATATGTCACCTTCCGCCCTGGGAAGTGCTTGCGTAACCATGCCAAACATAGCAGCATTTCGGACTGCTCCTGCGTATATTTTCTTTTCGCCACAGGTTTCCCTTGCGGGTAATTCGCTCCCGCTAAATGCTCCCAGTCATACCATGTGCGATCGCTAATTTCTCGCCCACGGATCTGCTGACAAATTTTTCTCAGATTGGATGATTCGCTCATCCATTCTTCTATTACTACTACTGGCATGGTTCCAACTCTGCAAAATCAAAGTGACGACCAAAATTGAGAGACTAATTGCGATGATCGCTCCACAAAATTCTAACAAACCTGACGGATTTCTTTCTTCTATTTCTATAACTTCAACCTCTCCGTCAAGAGATGTTTTTGTGTATTTTTCTTTCCTGTACATGAGGGTGTAAGGGTGTGGGGGTGTAAGGGTGTAGGGAAGAAGTTTTTATTTGTTCGCGGACGAAACTTAAAACAGTAAAACTTTTGATCTGTATTTGGTATTGAATTTTAACAGCATCCTCCTATCTAATTCTTTCTACTCGCACCCCTACACCCCTACATCCCTACACCCGTATATTTAAACACTGATACTTGGTTGAACAATACTACACTCACCCCTAACTCTGAAAAAAAGAGTGTCTGATTTCCGGGATTTTAAAGTTGAAAAAGGGACACTTCATTCGCTAACCTTCTGCCGATTCCATGCTGGATAAGCGTTTCAGCCGTGTAGTATTACAGTAACATGAATCTCTATGGATTTAGCAATGAATTTTTCATGCTCTTTATCGAAAATTCCGCAGAGTGAATGTAGTCTGTCATCAAAGGCAAAAAGCTTGCAGAGCATTGATTTTATGGTGTGTAGGCTTGTAATCACTCAAAAAGTAAGCAGGGCATTTTTTGAAGAGATTTATAGTAAAGCTGGTTTTAGCTGTACTGAGTCTCTATGTATTTTTTGCAGCGCCTCTAATCGAGCATTTACATTCACTCCATAGCTTTCAAATGTTTGCTCTAACTCTCTTTGGGACATTTCTTCAAAGTCTGATATAGCATTTCTTCCATGTTTTAGCCCTAGAAATATCTGAAGTTCTAGTATTCGTTTAATTTCCGACCAACCAAATCTTGTTCTCTCGAATAAGCCCAAGGCTTTCAGGTACTTATTTATCGTGTCCCTCGACTGAATTCTTAACAATTCTCGACACTGTGTTTTGTTCAGATACTCCATTCTTAAAGTCGAACCGTTGAACTATTTATATAATATAAAACCCGCAGGGGGCGGGCAATAAATTCACTTACACAATGTGCAGTTCTTTTCCTTAAATTGCACATTGTGTAAGTTTGACGTATTTATTTCTAACCTGTGGATTGGTATTTAGAAATATATGCAGCCTGTTCAACTCTTTTAATGTTCTTTGGTTAACTCGGCGATCACCATTACTCCACTTGTCAACAGCTGATGTGGATACTCCCATTAGCTCTGCAAGTGAGCGGTGATACATGGGATGAAGAATGAAAAAGTCATTTAAGTTTGTAATTTCTGCCATAATTGCGGTTGCTCCTGACTACAGGTGTGTCTGTACTGGGAGAAGTCCCGATAAAGCCAATTATCGGGGCGCTCTTTTTATTTTGTAGCATTCAGAAACTAAAAATATACTAATTGGTTTCTAAATAGTCACTAAATTTGCTAAAATTAGTAATTATTCTGACATACATTCTTATGATTAGAAAACGAGATCGCCGATTTCCGGTAAACCTTCCGATTGTTAAAGAAATCCGTTTATCTCTGTGGGGACATACCAGAGGTGTTTCTAAGACTCGTATGGCTGAAGCTATTTTGATTGACCGGGTATCTAGTGCAGATAATTGGGATGAAGTTTGCAAGGACTTGCGCCAAGAAGCTGCTATACAGAAAATTCCTGTCGAGGAGTTAATTAAGCAAATTCTCAAAGCCGATAAATATGACGAATCTATAGATGTGGATGATGTTGACTGGAGATGCCTAATAGAGGATGTTGAAATTGAGTTCCCAGAAGCAGATGAATAATTAAAGTCATTGCTATGCAAAGCAACGTCAGACTAATTCGCGGTCAAGATAGCATCACCATAGAAGCAGATTTAGTAGAACTAAGACAAAAACACGCTGATGAATATACCTCCCGGTGGAAAGAACAGTTAAGTTTACACGGGCAAGAGGATAAATTCTGGGATTGGGAATTTAAACTTCAGTTTGTCATTAGCAGACAACCAAATCGGGAAGGCTTTGCAATTGAGTACGAAGATGAAACCCAAGGTTTGATGATCATCGAAATTCAAATGCACGGCTCACGTTTGGCTCCTGGGAAAAGATTAGTGTATGTTGATGGAATTGCCTCTGCACCTTGGAATCGAGAGGTGATTCAACGTCCTCCAAAGTATAAAGGTGTTGGCACTGCTCTATTAAGCTTTGCCAGAACTCGTAGTTTAGAACTGGGTTTTGAGGGTAGAGTAGGACTACACTCTTTGCCTGGAGCAGAAAAATTTTATGAGCGTCAAGGCATGATTGATTTGGGAGCAGATGAAGATTACGATGACCTAGTGTATTTTGAGTACGGGTTGTGGCGTTCTTCGAGCAGGAGGTTGGGGATAGATGAATCGACATGAATTTAATGAGAATCATGATTACTCTGGTCAAAACAACCCAATGGATTTATTACTTGATGAAGCTTGGTTACGGCAAGCTGTAGAAGCTGAGGAGCTTGTTGGTGGTAACATTGGTGCTGGATTAAACTGGGGAAGTGCATTTGGCGACCTCATACTCAACTTTGAACTCCTGGGGCGTTTAACAACATTGCGTATCTCCCTAAATAAAGAAGTGCGGTTACTACTTAATAACTGGAATTTAGGTACAGCTACAAAAATTGCTCTTGTAGCTGCACGAGAGAGAATATTAGAAAAATTAAGGTTGCCCACACCACAGGTAAAGCAATTAGTACTCACAACTTTGGGAAAAGATGAACTTTATGGTGAAGAGTTCATTTCTAACCGAGAAGTACTACGCGAGTTGCTAGAAGTTTTATTAACACCACAGGATTGGGAAATGATTGCCGCAGTTGCCGCAGACTCTCTCAAACAGCAAATTATTCATCAAGCTACTGGCGAAAAAATCTCAGCATAAAATATGATTGAACCGACACCAGAGCAACAACTTTTTATGCAAGATGATGATACCGTTGGCGAATTCCCCAAACAGCTAAACTGAACCGATTAGTTCAGAAATGAACCGATTGAGAACCTTCTGAACATTTTTATACCCAGTAGCTTGCTTACCTAATTTCAGTTCAGACAAAATGCGATCGCGTAAAATTTCAAGTTCTCTT
>JAGKSW010000085.1 GCA_018993265.1 Nostoc sp. TH1S01 | reverse complement strand
TTACGCATCACGACTCGTAAAGCTTGTGAGAAGAGACGAACAGCTAATCAAACAAACATTTTTTACTTTTGCCTTGTTGTACTAGGGCAAAGAGCGCCACAGAAAGCTGATAATGGTTGTTGACATCTCTGGTGCAGGTGGTTTAACGCTTGCTTGAATTTTGGTATTGTAATTAATTCCTGCTATCAGATGGAGCAAGAAAGTAATGATGGCGGCTTGCACAAGTTTTTCGAGCATGGCAGGTCTCCCTCAAGTGATAGCATTGCAAGTAAAATCCTTTTTCTAAATACACCCCGTACTCATAAATTTCGTAATTTGTCGGGATTTTCTGGACATTTGTCTTGATATTTCGTAAATAAACGTTGACAAAAGCCAAATTTATAGTTAAGCAAGTTCCATTGTCAGAATGAGCGATCGCGGTTGTATTTTGTAATAGATCCTCTCTGGTACAAATGGAGTCATATTTCAAGACGCTTTTCCCTATCAAAAGTGCCTGAGTTATGATTTACATCTACCAGATAGAAGAGAAAATTAGCTGTCTGGCGGGTGACGACAGCCATTCGCTGGTTGTCATCGATAAAATAGATGTAAATTAGCTACAAGAACGCTGCATGATTCCTATCGTTATTGAACAATCGGGTCGAGGCGAACGCGCCTTTGATATCTACTCACGACTGTTGCGTGAGCGGATCATCTTCTTGGGACAACAGATTGACAGCAACTTAGCTAACTTAATAGTTGCCCAAATGCTGTTCTTGGATGCAGAAGACCCAGAAAAAGACATTTATATGTACATTAATTCCCCTGGCGGTTCGGTAACTGCTGGTATGGGTATTTTTGACACTATGAAGCATATCCGCCCAGATGTCTGTACCATTTGTACCGGATTAGCGGCAAGTATGGGAGCTTTTCTCCTGAGTGCTGGGGCTAAAGGTAAGCGGATGAGTCTACCCCACTCCCGCATTATGATTCACCAACCTTTAGGCGGCGCACAAGGCCAAGCAACTGACATTGAAATTCAAGCGCGGGAAATTTTGTATCACAAAAAGCGACTCAACGACTTTCTTGCTGAACACACTGGTCAGCCAATTGAGCGCATTGCAGAAGATACCGAACGCGACTTCTTCATGTCACCCGACGAAGCCAGAGAATACGGTTTGATTGACCAAGTAATTGACCGTCACTCTGCGGGTAGCCGTCCAATGGCTGTGGTGTAGTTATAGCAGAAGGCAGGAGGCAGAAGGCAGGAGGCAGGAGGAAAAGTCTTATTATTCCTGGCATTCAAGCTTTCAAATTGTCCTAACATATTTGACTACTGCTATGTTTGTGATTGTAGGGTGGGCATTATAATGCCCACCCTACTAATTTTATGTAGATTAACTAAATCAAAGGTGTGGCTATAGATTCCAAGTATTTGAGAAAATCGAGTAATTCTTCTTCTGTTAATAAATGGCGCGATCGCTTTACTTGGGGCTGAGAACATGAGGGCGATCACCAAAAATTGCCCCTCGTCGTTCTAGATCACGTTTCATATTCTCTGTAAGTCCTATACTGCCTCCAAATAAAGCATTTGCAACAATAGCACGGCTCAGGTCGGCACGGCTCAGGTCAGCACGGCTCAGGTCAGCACGGCTCAGGTCAGCACCACTCAGGTTAGCACCGCTCAGGTTAGTACCGAACAGGTTGGCACCGCTTAGGTTAGTACCAAACAGGTATGCACTGCTTAGGTTAGTACCAAACAGGTATGCACCGCTCAGGTTAGTACCGAACAAGTAGGCACCGCTCAGGTTGGCACTGCTCAGGTTGGCACCGCTTAAGTAGGCACCGCTCAGGTTAGTACCGAACAGGTAGGCACCGCTCAGGTTGGCACTGTTCAGATTAGTCCCGAACAGGTAGGCACTGCTCAGGTTGGCATCGCTCAGGTCGGCATCGCTCAGGTTGGCATCGCTCAGATTGGCATCGCTCAGGTCGGCATCGCTCAGGTTGGCATCGCTCAGATTGGCATGATTCAGGTTGGCATGATTCAGGTTGGCACCACTCAGGTCGGCATCTCTCAGGTTGGCATAACTCAGGTTGACACGGCTCAGGTCGGCATCGCTCAGGTCGGCACCGCTCAAATGTCTCTTCTTAACTGGCTGACTAATAATATCCCGTACTAAACGCCATTTCTCTTCAGATGCGCTACTTTCATCAGCTGAACTGTCACTCAAAATTTGAACATCTTCAACAGGAAAACCCGCCACTGTTTTTAAATCTCCTGATTGAATGCGAGATACAAGCCGTTCAATATCTTCTGGAGAACCTTCGACAAATAATCTGATGCTGCCTTGTTTAATATCAGTAATTGCTACAGTGTCTCCTGGATATGCTTTTACCGCAGATTGAATAATCTGCCAGTTTTGAACTGAATCAATATCACCTTGTAAAGTGATAACTGCTTTAATTTTTTTACTTTGTTGATCTATGACAGTTAATCGACGGTGTGCTAGTTGCACTTGCTCTGCCATCCTGGCACTATCAGGGTTACTGTAACTAGTTGTTGGTAACTGCCTTGATTGTGCTTCTGCTGTTAATCCTGCAATTGCCTGCCAACTCAACTTTAGTGCCTCACATATTCTTTTAAAGGAATCAAGCTGAATTGGCTCACCTTGGAAAAATTTCGTCACTGTGTTGCGAGCCAGCAGTTGAGACTTGGCAAAATTAGCTTTTGAATCAAACCCTAGCCTGATTAAAGCTTCTGTTGCCTTCTCAATACCTTCTAAAGATGCCGTGATCGTTACTTTCTTCTTTTTTTTACCAAGGCTGGGGTCTGTCATAGTGTGACTCAGTATTTAACGATCGCTGAAGCAATCACAACTTGTGCATCAAATCATCATAGGGAAATCACAAGTTGTTTTCAATACAATCTCTGTGTAGTCAAGGTTAGAGGCATTTAGCTCGATATTAGAAGTGTGAACCAAACCACACAAAAGACAAAATCTATGAATGATAAGCCAGTTGAAATTGTCATTGCTCAAGAACGCCTACGCCAAGCAAGTTACAGCTTTAACCTTGCCTTAATTGTCACTGCTTTATCTGCTAGTATTAGCCTAATCGGAGCCGGGTTATTGTTGTCAGGCAAAGTTACAGAAGGAACCTTTACGGCTATTGGAGGAATGACCGCGAGTGTGCGATGTATCCAATTTGCCAAGGAAGCTAATGATAGACTAGACAAAACTTTAGCTGATATGAAAGACGAAAATTAAGCCAGTGCTTTTAATGCGATCGCTCACTTTTTCTGGTAGATGATTACTGATTATTCGACAAGCGATCGCTTTATCTTGTGAGAACATGAGAGCGACTTTACTACATATACTGAAATTTTTCAAAAATCAAACCAGATGCCTATAACCTTTTAAACTCTTATGCCTCGGTGTACTCTGTGCCTCTGTGGTTCGTTTCTGAATACTAAAATCTCAACAGTATTAGTCATTTGTCCTTTGTTATTGGTAAGGACAAATGACTAATAACTCATCAAAACCCCGCAATCGGATCAGGTTGAGATTGTAGGTACTGTAAAAAGCTGTGCAATTCTTCTTCCGTCAGCAAGGTGCGCCCACGCTTACCGTAGGTTTTAATCAGATGTTCTCTTCCCTGTTCGGGTGTCCAGCCTAAACGTTGCAACTCAACATCGGTTTTGGCAATGACATCAGATAAATCAACTGGTTCAGCTTTCTTTTTTCTTTTACTGGTGGTGGTTGAAGTAGTTGTAGTTTCGGAAGAACTATAATTGCGGGGTGTAAAAGGAGTGACGTTACTTGCAGCGATCCCAGAAAAAGCAGGTGTTTCTGGCTGATGGGGAACTTCGATTTCTAAATTATCCGCAGGTGGAACAAACGCTGGTTCTCGACTAGGAGTCAAAGGTAAGCTAGGGGTTAAATCGGGAGTGTAAGTATCCGTGTTGTGTGCTTCAGTTGCAAATAAATCTGGTGCGATAGTTTTATTACTAGAAGCGGCGGGAGATATTTCTGGTTTATTTGTAACTAATTCCAAACCCTTATCTGTTGTGGAGCTATAAGTAGATTCATTGATATTCGCTATTGTATTGATTACAGGGGTAGGCTGTACAGGAATTGTGGCTTTAGGAGATGATGCAGCCTGAGTTTGTGGCGAACTTGCCATTCCTAAAACCATCAGCGCCCTGGTTCGGGCTTGGTCTTCTGCGGCTTCTACGGTTTCCGCTGCTGCCAAACCAGTAGCACGGATTACACCGTCAATTTGCACACTGGCTCTAACAATATATTTGCCTTGAAAAATGTCTACTAGTTCGGAAGTTAAACTGCCGTTGGGATACAAGCTCTGAAATTGAGCCAACATAATACTGTCACCAAAATCTAATGTCTGCTAAATCACGGGGTTAATTTTATCTATAGCAGGGAACAGCAAACAGGGAACAGGGATGTTTGATGATTATTCCTTGTCCTAGTTGATCTGGCAACTGCTATATTTATCCCCATTAGTGGTACTTGCTGCGATCGCCCAAGTTTGAGAAATGTGAAACTGAGTGGGAGATAACTGAGTATGTCCACAGTGAATCTATGGAAATATTTTAATTTTAAGTCGCTAATTCCTTTGTCGGCAGAGAAAAATTTAATTACAGCATATTTCCAGTGAGTGAAGTACCCAATTTAGTTCTCAAAGCTAGGTAAAGAGCGGATTTTTATTTCAGATTGAACTAGATTGATTTTAGGACTTACGCAACGCCGATATTGTCATTGCGACCGGAACGAAGTGTAGGGAAGCAATCCCAGCGTCAGGGGAGATTACTTCGCTATCGCTCGTAATGACGGAGTTACGTTATTTTTGCGTAAGTCCTGGATTGGTCGTTCAACGCGATCGCCTACGAGAACTACCACAGCACTCCTGCGCCAATTTTTCTGGTATCCTAAAATTCAGGGTAATGTTTATGCTGTGTCTGTGTGTTGTAATTGCGGCAGTAACTCTTTTTTTCAGGCATAATTAACTACTGGCTCAATTAATTAGGTGAGTTCGCCTTCAATGCTATACTATTTACCTAATTCTCTATTTAGAATTATTTCCTAGAAGTACGCTCTAAATCTACAATAATGGAGATAAGGTTCGCCCTCACTGCTTGTATGACTGCTGACCTAATTGTTACCGATTCTACATGTGGGAACATTGGGTTTATCGGCAGTTTCTCCTAGTTAAACATCAGAGTCTGATAGCGTAAAAGCACCTTCAAGCTAGACAATCAAACACCTGTGGTTTTTCCTAGCTAACGCTTTTGGGCAGTGTGGAGAGTAATCCCAAGCCAGCCTCTCAAAAACCCTTCGCGTAATTACTTAGCAGGTAAAACCCCCTCATCAGGCGTACTTTATCAGTTTGGTTCAGTGAAGGAGCAAAAAACGCTAGCTAACTCTGAAATGGTCGTGCAGTGAGAAGTTCCCAGATTTCGGAAGTAACTTTATCTCAAGGTAGGTAGACTTCCAAGACGCGGAACTTCGGGAACCATGCCTCAAGGCAATTCGTTTCCAGTTAGTTAGTATCTGTAGGCCGTGAGGGTATACAGAAAAGAACCAGATTAAACCAACATGATGTTTTGACCAAAGGTCGGTTCACTGCATGGAATTTTCAATCGCTACACTCCTTGCCAATTTCACCGATGATAAATTGGTAGCTCGGAAAGTTTTAGAAAAGAAACTTGGCTGCGAAGATGAGGATAGTTTAGAAAAGCTGCATATTGCCTTAGAAGTACTAGAAAAAATCGGAATTTTGGTCAAAGAACGGGGCAAATATCGCCGTGTGTTTGAAGAAGGCGTGATTGAAGCCAAACTCCGTTGTTCTAGTAAAGGCTTTTGCTTTGCAATTCAAGATGTAGAAGGTGCTGAAGATATTTACATCCGTGAAAGTCATTTAAGTAATGCTTGGAATGGCGATCGCGTTTTGGTAAGAGTTCTTAAAGAAGGCAGCCGTCGGCGCTCTCCAGAAGGCGAAGTTAAGTTAATTTTAGAACGTTCTAATCACACTTTACTAGCGCGGATTAAACAAGTAGAAAGTGGTTTTCGCGCCGTACCTTTAGATGACCGATTGTTGTTTGAACTCAAGTTACAAACAAATGGTATGACTTTGGCTGAAGCCATCGACCATCTCGCCCATGTCGAAGTTCTGCGTTATCCTTTAGCACAATATCCCCCCATCGGTAGAGTAGTGCAAATTTTGGGTAGCGATGCCGAAGCCGCCGCCGATATTGATTTGGTGACTTGTAAACACGATTTATCTCGCAATTTTTCCGAAGCGGTGCAAGAAGCAGCTTCTAAGTTACCCAAAAGGATATTGAAAGCTGACCTGAAAAATAGATTAGATTTACGCAATTTATTTACATTAGCAATTACTGGTGTTAATGCTGATGCCAAGCTGGTCGAAAATGCCTTGAGTTTGGAAAAAACCAACAAAGGCTGGCGGTTAGGCTTTCACATTGCCGATGTTTCTCACTTCATTCAACCCGATGAAATTTTAGACAGGGAAGCCTTGAAGCGGGGGCGTTCTGTGTACTTGGGTGATTTAGTATTGCCTATGTTACCAGAAACTGTTGCCGATCGCTGTTCTTTAGCGACAGGCAGCGATCGCCTGACACTTTCATTCTTAATTACTATCGATCCCAAATCCGGTGAAGTGGAAGAATGGGAAATTCAGCCGAGTGTGATTAATGTCGATACAGCCATCAATAAAGACAAGGCGGAAGCAATTCTCAGTGGTCAACCTTCCAAGGAATCTGAGGAAGTCATACAGCTACTCCAAGACTTAGAAAGCTTACACCAAGTTGTCAAACAAGTGCGCCTAGCCCGTGGTAGCTTGCAATTAAACTTGCCACCCAATCAAAACCCTTACTTTGATGAAGGGATATTAGGTGCGATTGTAGTCAACAATTTAACTGTGCGATCGCTCCTTACAGAGTTTACGCTATTAGTCAATCAACTAATGGCAGAACATCTCAGTGCGTTAGGCATTCCGGCGATTTGGCGAGTCCAAGGCGCACCCGATCCCGAAGATGTCCAAGAAATGCTCAAACTGGCAATTAATTTAGGTGTCGAACTTACATTAGACCCGGAAGCAGATATTCAACCCTTAGATTACCAGTTATTAACGCGAGCCTTTGCGGAATCACCTTCCGAACAGGTGTTAACTTATTTGTTGCAAGACACCCTCAAGCCAGCCGCCTACAGCACCACCAAAGGTAGTCACTTTGGCTTAGCACTAGCGCAATATACCCACTGTAGTTCGCCCTTACGCCGCTATCCCGATTTGCTCTTGCAACGAGTTTACTACCGACTGATAGAACACGGACGCGATCGCCGCACTACCCGCGTTAAAGACCGCGTTAACTTACGTCATTCTTCTTCGCACATCGAAGTTAACTGGAACGTCTTACCGCCAGAATTGCAACAAGAACTGCAAAGCGATTTAACCAGGGTAATAATTCAACTCAACGACCGCGAAAAAGAAGTCCAAGAAGCTGAAGCTGACTTAGCAGGGTTGCAAAAAGCCCAACTGATGAAACAGCGCATTGGTCAAGTCTTCCAAGGCGTAATTACTGGTGTGCAGTCCTACGGGTTCTTTGTGGAAATTGAAGTTCCAACCACAGACTCACCCAAACAAAAACATCCTAGCGCCCCTTTGCGGGTGGAAGGATTAGTTCACGTTAGTTCTTTAAAAGATGACTGGTATGAATATCGCGCCAGACAACAAGCCTTATTTGGTCGAAAAAATCGCGCTTCTTACAGATTAGGCGATCGTGTATCCGTACAAGTGAAAAGTGTCGATTACTACCGCCAGCAAATTGATTTAGTCACCGTTGGTAGTGATGGTCTACCAAAAGGTTTCAGTAGTTCTAGTATGAATGATGACAGAGACGACATTTATCTGTCTCGTGACCTTGAACCTAGCGATTTAGAACCATACACTGATGATGAATAAGTTTTGTTAAGAAAATCGCGTGTCACATCACACCAAGCCTTTAATCATTGGCGTATCAGGAGCATCTGGGCTAATTTATGCCGTTCGCGCTCTTAAGTATTTGCTTGCCGCAGACTATGAAATTGAATTAGTTGCCTCTAAATCAACTTACATGGTTTGGCAAGCAGAACAGGAAATTAAGATGCCAGCCGAACCAGCGCAACAAGAGCAATTCTGGCGCGAACAAGCAGGAGTAGCCGTTGCAGGCAAACTACGCTGTCATCATTGGAGTGATGTCGGAGCCAATATTGCCAGTGGCTCCTTTCGCGCTTTAGGGATGATCATCATCCCCTGTAGTATGAGTACAGTGGCCAAGCTAGCAGCTGGTTTAAGTTCAGACTTACTGGAGAGGGCTGCCGATGTCCAACTCAAAGAAGGACGGAAACTAGTTATCGTCCCTCGTGAAACTCCTTTTAGCCTGATTCATCTACGTAACTTAACAACTTTGGCAGAAGCGGGAGCAAGAGTTGTGCCAGCCATTCCCGCTTGGTATCACAACCCGCAAACTATCGAGGATTTGGTAGATTTTGTCGTCGCCCGGACTTTAGATCAACTGGAGATTGACTGCATTCCCATTCAACGGTGGCAAGGTCATCGTTAAAGTATGAAGTATGAAATTAATATTTCATACTTCACACGTCATACTTCATACTTCATCCTTTCTTATGGCTGTAATTCGCTTAATTTTATTGGTGGCAATACTAGGATCGCTAACACTGTTGTTAGTGCAGAACTGGTCGCCTGCCATATCGTTAGTATTTTTGGGGATGCGTACTCAACCATTACCCCTAGCGATGTGGATTTTATTTGTTACTACAGCAGGTGCGTTGACATCTGTATTGATCACTACGTTATTTAAAGTATCCAGTTATTTTGTAGGGCAACCACGCCAAACTCCACCAAAATCGACCACCACTTCACGGCGTGTCAGCACACCTCGTAGAGAAGAACCTACATCTGCACCTTTTACTGGGCCATCATCGGCTAGTCAAAGTCAGGCTGCAACTGAAGAAATTGATGACTGGGAAACTAGCAATACAAACGATGATTGGGACTTTGAGGAACAACCGCAACAAACGCCTCCTCCCAGACCAAAAACTCAACCTGGACGCAATTTTGAACCAGAAGAGCGCCAACCAGAACCCAAAACTTCCGCTAAGTCTGGTTCGACCTACTCTTACAGCTACCGCGAACCAAAAAATACGGCTGTAGGCAAGACAGAATCTGTTTACGATGCTGACTATCGCGTGATTATTCCTCCCTATAAACAGCCAACTGATGAACCAGCCAATAATGCTGATGATGATGACTGGTCATTTTTTGAGGACGATGAATTTGGGGATGACGACAAACCACGCAAGTAATGATTCAATGGTCATTTGTCAAAAGGATAAAATTACCCTTCGGGAAGCCGCGCAAAGCGCGTCTACATACTTCATACTTCATACTTTACACTTCATACTTCTTTCACGCGACTCTTGCTTGACTTTGCCGTTCATCGCCGCTTCCTGCAAAGACATGAAAGCATTGAAATCTTCTAAGTCATAGCGTGTAGTTAATAAATGCCGTAATTGATTTTCAGCTTCAACCGTTAGATAGCCAGTTGCTAAAGCTTGTTGTACAACGTCACGAATACGAGTCATGGTTGATGCCTCTTAACACACCACATTAATTTGGGCTTAGTCCGGTAGAATATGCATCGGTTTTGTATTTAAACCCTTAATTTTGCAAAGCTTGGTTCTGACAAGCTCAAAAATTCAGTCATTTTTTACACCTTGCTTGGCAAAAATTATTGATGATAACCGATTTTCAATGAATTTTAGAATTCCAATAATGTGATGTTAAAAACACAGTGTGATGCCAATCTAAAATTCTCACAGCACAGACCAAATGTTACGTAGATTTGTATTGACTGAATTTGTTTGCTTAAAGTTTCAAACAAGCTTTATAAAATTTCCGTTAAGTCTAAAGATATCTAAGCAAGAACTTATAAGTCACCTAACAACAGTTAGCAAATTCGTTATAAATTTACTTTTTATTTATTCTGGCTTCATCGAATAATAGTTAGGATATTTTCGGGGTTATATAAAATACATAAATAATGGTAATGGCAACACCAGATTCAAATCAAGTAGAAGAAGAATTTGTTGAAGCTAAAAATAATTGGGAGTTAGAAAAGTTATACGTAGATTTAGCATCGACAAAGGGTAAAGCTTTAACACCTGTAGAAAAAAAATTTCTTAGAGGTTTACTGTGTGGTTGTAGTCCAGCGGAAATTGCCAGTATAGTTTATCAAAGTCGGAGTAGTAGTACTGTTAGAGTTTATTTGTCTAATGGTTTATACAAGTATATAGAAGAAATGCTGAGTAATGTTTCTGGCTACTCAGTGAAAGTGAAAAATTGGAGTCGTGTAACTTATTTACTTGAAAAAGCTGGGTATAAGAAAATTAGGTTTCAATTACCAGCCGCTATCATTCCTCGACAAACCCAAAAAACCCAAGAGACTGATTTAGTAAAAATTCGTTCCACTTCAATTCAAGATTGGGGTGAAGCAATTGATGTGAGTGTTTTTCATGGTCGAACAGCAGAACTAGCCAAAACTCAGCAATGGATTGTGCAGGAAGGCTGTCGTTTACTCTTACTCTTGGGGATGGGAGGTATTGGTAAGACTGCTTTTTCGGTGAAGTTGGCACAAGAAATTCAACATCATTTTGATTATGTTATTTGGCGATCGCTACGTCTTTCCCCTGCCCCAGAGCAGATAATAGAACAGTTAATTCAGACTTTATTACCTGCACCAGAAACTCTAATTGCAGAAAATGTAGAAGGACGTATCTCTCAATTGATAGATTTTCTTCGTACTAACAGATGTTTAATTATTTTAGATAATTTTGATACAGTTTTAGCTAGTAATGATAATGACATTAATTTAACAGTCAGTCACCAAGGGATAAAGAATAATGTTCCTGCTTTTATCCTGCCGCAAATACAATATCGTCAAGGCTATGAAATATATGGCGAATTAATCAAGCGAGTAGGAGAGTTAAAGCATCAAAGTTGCTTGATATTAACCAGTAGAGAAAAAACTCCAGAAATAGCAGCTTTAGAAGGTGACACACTACCTGTTCGCTCTTTCAGATTAACTGGCTTAAATCAATCAGAAAGTTTGTCACTTCTGAAATATAAAGGATTAGTTAACATCTCAGAAGAAAAATTCCGAGCCTTGTCTGAAAAATATGCAGGCAATCCCCTATTTCTCAAATTAGTAGCTACGACAATTCAAGATTTATTTGGTGGCAATATTGATGAGTTTATTCAGCAGGGAACGGTAGTTTTTGGTGAGATTCGCACCATATTAGACCAGCAGTTTCATCGTTTGTCACAATTAGAAAAGCACATGATGTACTGGTTGGCTATGAATCAGAATGCTGTTTCGGTGCGACAATTGCAGAAAAACACCATACCAGGGTTCTCGCCTAGATTGTCGCAAAGATTAATCTTAGAAGCGGTAGATTTGTTGCATAAGCGATCGCTCATCGAACAACAAGCTTCTAGCTTTTTACCAACTCCAGTGTTGCAGGAGTATATAGTTGAACGGTTAATCGAAGAAAACTTGAAATTAAGTGAAGAACAAGAAAGCTACTTTTTAATGAGTCAGACAATTTTTGCAGCCCACTTAAAAAACCATATCCAACAGAGTCGCTTGAATGTCGAAATTTAAAGTAAAGTGAGGAGTTGAGAATTTACTGGAGTAAAGCGACTGGTGAGCAGCTTATTGCAAGGAGTTAGCCTATACTTGATTGGGATGATGGGTGCTGGTAAAACAACGGTAGGACGTTTACTAGCACAACAATTGGGTTATGGGTTTGTTGATACTGATGATGTGATTACTAAAGCCACAGGTAGATCCATCAATCAGCTATTTGCCGAAGAAGGAGAAGTTGCATTCCGCCAGTTGGAAAGTGATGTGTTGGCACAAATTAGCGCCCATATCAAATTGGCTGTAGCTACAGGTGGCGGGATTGTGCTGCGGCGAGAAAATTGGAGTTACTTGCGCCACGGTTTAATTGTGTGGCTAGATGTGCCAGTGGAACTACTCTACACCCGCTTGGCAGAGGATACTACAAGACCACTGCTGCAAGATCCTGATCCCCAAGGGAAATTGCGATCGCTCCTCGAACAACGCCAACCACTTTACGCCCAAGCTGATTTGCACATCATAGTGCAAGAAAACGAAACACCAGAGCAAATTGCTAACAGAGTTATGGAAGCCATTCCTAGCGTGTTGAAAACTACTGCATCTCACCAGAATGTAGAAAATTGAGCGATCGCCTTGTTTATACTCAGCACTTCCAACTAAGAGATTGTGACTAGAGAAAAAGTCTTCTACACTGACTGCATAGGTTTAAAATCTCAACCATGATGGTCAACGATACTGAGTATATCAGGCAAGCTGAAGCCACCCGCGTGCGGGTACTCAGCGAAGCACTACCTTACATTCAACAATTCGCGGGACGTACTGTTGTTGTGAAATATGGTGGTGCGGCGATGAAAGACAGCACCCTCAAAGACAAGGTAATCCGTGATATTGTCTTTTTATCTTGTGTTGGCTTGCGCCCTATTCTTGTCCACGGTGGCGGCCCAGAAATTAACAGTTGGTTAGATAAATTAGGCATTGAAGCACAATTTAAAAATGGTTTACGTGTTACCGACGCTGCCACAATGGATGTTGTGGAAATGGTGTTAGTCGGTCGGGTAAATAAAGAAATTGTGGCTTTGATTAACCAAGCCGGTGGTATGGCTGTGGGGCTATGTGGCAAAGATGGTAATTTAATTACAGCCCGTCCCCAAGGTCAAGAAGGCATCGGCTTTGTGGGCGAAGTTAGCGGTGTTAATATCAAAATTTTAGAAACTCTTTCAAGTAATGGTTATATTCCCGTAGTGTCGAGTGTCGCCGCCGATGATTCGGGACAAGCTTATAACATTAACGCAGATACTGTTGCTGGGGAAATTGCTGCGGCGCTAGGGGCAGAAAAGTTAATTTTGCTGACCGATACTAGAGGAATTTTAAAAGATTATAAAGACCCATCAACGTTGATTCCCAAAGTGGATATTCGGGAAGCACGGGAATTGATTGCTAGTGGTGTAGTCAGTGGAGGGATGATTCCCAAAGTTAATTGTTGCGTGCGATCGCTCGCTCAAGGAGTCCGGGCGGCACACATTATCGATGGTCGTCTACCCCATGCACTCTTACTCGAAATCTTTACCGATGTTGGGATTGGGACAATGATTTCTGGTTCTCATTTTGTTTAATTTATTTGTCATTAGTTCTTTGTCTTTACAAAGGACTAATGATAAAGGACAAAGGACTAATAAAATTCAGTTTCTGTGGGAATATGAGTTTTATATTATGTCCGGATGACCAGTGATGATTCCGTGCATCTGTGCAGAAACGTAGACAGGATTTACGCACGGGATACGGAACTACGAACCACAGAGACACAGAGTACACGGAGGAATGAGCGTTTGAGAGTTTTTTTTGCGTAGTTGCTAGTAGAGTTGGTCACAATACGGTTCAGATAAGAATATTTAACCGCCGATGTACGCCGATAAACGCCGATAAATTAAGGATTTAATTGATTGGGTTTATTTCTCAGAAATCTAGCCTTAACTGAACCGTATTGGAGTTGGTCAGATGTTTGGCATATTGCCTACCAACTTACCGAACTGAGTTTGCTTATTCTCAAAGAAACTGGATGCGAAAGTCTTTGCTTAGGCAGCAGTAAAAGCAATTCGTCCTTCATTAACACCAAAAGTTAGATAGTGTGATAGCGGGTTAACTCCAGCTGCTGCTACATCAGTATTAATCTCCAAATAGCGTGAACTATCAAAAAAAGCAGATGGATCACGCCCTTCAAATCCCCCAAAGGTGAAATAGTGCTGTGCAGCAGTAGTAAACCCTTGATCTACAGCCTGTTTTACATCAGGATTATTAGTCAGATATAAATTCGTGTCGAATAAAGCGTTTGGATCACGCCCCTCGAATTGACCAAATAATGCAAAGTGTTGGGCTCCGGAGGAAAAACTTCCCTGTACTACAGCTTGCGCTACATCAGGGTTTTGGGTCAGATAAAACTCTTCATCAACAACAGCAATTAGTAAATCAGAGCTTGCGCTGAAAGATGGATTGGGTTTGGTCAGGGTAATACGACCCCCATCAAATACTAGTATTTCAACGCCTGTTAGCGTATCAATTCCATCAAATCCAATCACATTAGTAGTGGTACGAGTACCTGTAATACTATAGCTTTCAATATTACTATTAAAAATCGCTACATCTCTACCAACTGATCCGTCTATAAAGTCGTTACCACCGTTACCTTTAAATACATCATTACCTGCTCTACCAATCAAAATATTGTTATTACTATTGCCAATAATCAAGTCATTTTGATTTGTTCCTATGATATTAACAAAGTTTTTAACTGTGAAGTTAAGATTGCCCAAGTTCGGAATATCGCGTACAGTTAGACGATTGCTCGATAAATCAATATCAAAAGAAGTAATACCATTAGTTGTTGCTGAACCATTAATTGTATTAGCCTGACCAAAAGCACCGACGATTTCTTCAACATTAATAATGCGATCAGTTCCCACACCGTTTTTACTAACAACACCAACGGCTTCGAGAGTAATTGCAGTTGTTAAGTTACTATAATCAACTCGATCAGTACCACTACTTCCGATGAGAATGTCATTGCCTGCACTCCCAAATATGATGTCATTTTCTAAACTACCAACTAGAACATCATCACCTAAAGTACCTCTAAGAATTGCCATAATAGCTAGCCCTCGAATATATTAAGTGGTTTTCAGCATCATATTAACTTGACAATATTGTATTATTTTCGATGTAAGTAAATACTTTTTTCAGCATTATGATTTTTGGTAGGAATGATAATGATAATTCCGTTGAGTTTGGCGATCCGGCAGAATAGGATAACCTCATCGGTCGCACCTGTGACATATTAAGAGAACAGATTAAGAGAGCGGATTCAAGATTCCTGCGGCAATTACCTTTTCCAGCTTCAATGTAATACTCAGATGTTCTTTCTTTCAGAGTACAAGCATCCCGTCTTGACCATGCTGTATGGCCTTCAGCCACGAGAATCAGTTTTTGGGGAGATTCAAAAAATACAGGACTTACGCCCAGGCTACGGAAAATCAAACCACTCCAGACGCAGAGAAGCCAGTGCGTTCAGTCGCCAGACTCCCTCACTGGCGCGTCACAGAGGAATGAGAGTTTGAAAGGTTTTTTGCGTAAGTCCTAAAATAAAAGCAAGTCCGTATCAAGGATGAGTGATAATCACCCGCGATCGCCCTCTAAATGGTGTCTGTCGCCAGGAATTATTGATAATCAATGGATTGACGATTGGGGAATCTTTAATAATGGGATTCACCAAAGTAGGGTTCACCAGTGTGGAATTATTGAATCTGTCGTACCTGACTTGAGGATAATAATTGGGGTAGATGGTGCGGCTAGGTAAAAGCCCTGTTGTTGGATCTACGGGCATGGGCGTGGGAATCGGACTACCATAAATAAAAGAACCAACAGCAGGTGGCTGACTTACACCAAAAGGATTGCTGCGCTCAATCACAATCACTTGTTGGGCTGAAGCTGGAGTAATTACGGTAATCATCAATACCAGAGTGATTCCGGCTCCTAGCCAATTCAGTTGAGAAAGCTTGATATCTACCATATTTTGTTCACCTGCATTGCATAATTAAGGGTTTTTACAGATGACTTCTAGTTAAAATTTTAAAAGTTTATTTAATTGAAGATAGCCAGCTTTTGAAAAGATTACAAAAAGATTACTGGCGTTGGCAAAATTAAAGCAGTGCTGATTAATATGCAAGACGTGAGTGAACAAAGTTTAGAAATTGCCCGAAAGCGTTACCAAGCCGGGAGAATTGCCTTTGAAAATGGGCAGTATCGGGAAGCGATTGACAATCTGGAAAAGGCCAGCGCCTTGTTAGCTCGTAATTCCCGCTTAGGGGGAGAAGCACAACTGTGGCTAGTAACAGCTTATGAAGCAGCCGGCAGAAATGAAGAAGCGATCGCGCTTTGCAAACAACTACAACGCCATCCCCACTCCGAAACGAATAAACAAGCTCGGCGATTGCTCTACATTTTACAAGCACCAAAGCTGAAAAGACCAAGTGAATGGATGACGGAGATTCCCGATTTGGGTGCATTATCGGATAATGAATCGAAAATGCGGGTTGCAGCTAATCCCGCCAAACCTTCTGTCAAGAAAAAACCTGCTGAACAGGAATTTGTTGATCTCAGCCAAGTCAATACCAAAGATAATCGCTTTATTTGGGTAGCGATCGCTGCTATTGGATTAATTCTCTCCTACTTAACTTGGTTGGCATTCTGAAGTATGAAGTGTGAAGTGTGAAGTATGAAGTATGAAGTGGTTATCAATCATGCAGAACAAGATACCCTACTTATTAAAGAAGTCTGATCTGCATCCCTTACACCCTAAGTCAAATATGAAATTTTATTTCAGACTTCATACTTCAAAATTCATACTTCTTGAGGAGAAATACAGTGATGAATTTTTCTAAGTTGGGAAAAATGTTGATGTGGTTAACTCAACCATTGGGCTGGTTAAAAACACAAATCAGACATAAAATTAACCGCGTCTTTTCCCCAAGAAAACCTATTTTGTGGCTAGTAGTTTTAACATCCCTGCTTTTATCTGGGTGTGTAAAGTATGATGTTGGTGTGAATTTTCATCACTCCAATAGCGGCGAACTAGTGCAGCATATTAAGTTAGGTGAACGGCTCACTAGTTTTAGTGGTGATTATGTATATGCCTGGTTAGATAGTATAGAAAATCGCACCCGTAAACTAGAAGGTAAAGTCCAGCGCATTTCTCCAGAAGAGGTTGTAGTTACAATTCCCTTCAGCAACGGTCAAGAATTACAAACTAAGTTTAATGAATTTTTTAATTCTCATAACAATCAAAAAGTAGCAGCTACAACCAGCGAAGCTGATTCGGAATTACCGAAAATTGAATCTAATTTACTGCTATTCCAGAATAATTTTTTATTGTTAGTGCGGAATCGATTAATTTATGATTTAGACTTGCGATCGCTGGCTTTAATTTCTAGCAAAGGTAACGTCCTGGCTGATGCAGGCGCAATTCTCGATTTAGAATTTAGCTTAAACACTCCCTGGGGTGCGAACAATATTCCACTCACCGAAAATGCTGTCGAACCAGATAAACAAGGTAATCAACTGCTATGGCGACTCCAACCCGGTGAACTCAATCATATAGAAGTAGTCTTTTGGCTTCCCAGTCCTCTCGGTATTGGTGCTTTGTTAATTGTCTTGTTTGTTTGGGGTGGACTGTACCTCAGATACAATTTTATGCCAGATCCGAGAGTTCAGTTTACACCTCAATCAACTGCTACAGAACCTTAATTTATCAAAAGAGAATTCAGTAGTCAGGAGCCAGAATTTAGAATTGAATTTTGTGCCAGTGGCGGGTATTTTCCCCGACTAATTGATTCTGACTTCTGAATTCTGACTTCTTCTTCAAAGCCGCGAATTCTATTCTTTAGGGCTACTAGGTAGCACTCCAGTGATAGTTCTTCCCATTCCAGTCTTTTCGGCTACTGCTTGCAGATCATTATTCCAGGCGAGTGGTACTTCAATGACACAGGCGCGGGGAAAACGAACTGTTTCGCCATTCTCAACATAGATGTAAACCATGCCAAACTAGGACGCATCAAGGTGAGCTTGGGGTCAAATTTACACTTTCGCTCATACGCTACACGTTCGATGTCCCTGATTCGGGTTTGACGGCTCCGCAGTTGATTACTCTGCGGAAAATCAGTTATCGCATTCGTTCTGATTTTTATCAGTATTCCCTGGATGGTCAACAATATCGTGGTGGCAACAATCTAAATTTGATTTCACCCGTTATTAACTAACTTCCCAGAAAAAGCATGAGCCTACAGGAATTCGGCTCGTGCTTTTTTTGTCTCTTTAGATATCCATCTGAACTCGAATTGCAAATCAAAATGCAGATTGATGTTCAAAGAATGTTGTCGCAATTCCCAGACAACGAAACATACATCGTTTTTGTTCTCAAGTATTTCAAGTTCTTGATTAACTTCCCGCCTGGAAGCTTAACAAGAAGAAAACTTTTCAAAAGGGAACAGGGAACAGGGAATAGGGAACAGGAAATCTCTATAATTAAAATTAGGGAATTTGTGCAAGGACGTATTTTTTCTTGCGCTATGTGTCTCAAAAAAAATGTTTTTATTTCTTTCATAAATAAATTTAGGGACTAATTCTTATCACTGTTCCCTGTTCCCTCTTCCCTGTTCCCGCCCTGAAGGGGCTGGTGAGCTGATTATAGATTTCATACTTTACAATTACTTGCCAGAAGAATACTCAATAGCACTTGAGCAACTACAGGCTGCTATTGATTATGCCTACAATTAATTAAATTTTTACAGGCTACTTTCAGTAGACCGAAAAGTTTGGCGATCGCTTCGTGATGAATACCTGTCTAAGTAGATTTTTGTTAAAAACTAGTAATTTTAAATGTCGGTATTGTGTAGTTGAGTTGACCTTGTGGCATAAGTACTAAATTGTGTTAACATCAATCAAGAAAAGATGCAGAAATGGGCAGAACAAGCCCCATGAATTATCTAGTCGAGGCAGAAAAAGCTCGAGTCTTAGGGCAATTTTTTGAGGCTGAAGAGTTTTACGAGCGAGCGATCGCTCTTGCTGCTGAAAATGAGTTTATCCACGAAGAAGCACTCGCCTATGAATTAGCGGCTAAACATTATCTGGCGCGAGGGCGGTCAAAAATTGCTCAAACTTACATGAAAGAGGCGCACTATTGCTACGATCTCTGGGGCGCAACCGCTAAAGTTAAAGATTTAGAAAAACGCTATCCACAACTCCTCAACACCAATCTAGTTCGGCAATCACATTCAATCGTGACCGATGAAACGATCCGTCATCCGACTGCGGCGATCGATTTATCGGCAGCGATGAAAGCGGCTCAAGCCATCTCAGAAATGATCCATCTTGATCAATTAATTGCAACGTTGATGCAGGTGGTGATAAAAAATGCAGGAGCCGAAACTGGCGCTCTGGTTCTCCTGGAAGATGATCAGCTCACTGTTGTGGCTCAGTGCAGTGGGAGTAAACAGTGTAACCTGGAAAAGATCGCTGTTGCTGGCTGTGCAACAATTCCTGTCTCCGTCATCCAATCAGTAGAACGCACATCTGAAACTCTGGTGTTTGATGATGCAATCAGCGAACCGTCTTTTTTGACTGATCGGTATATTCAAAACCAACAAACGCGATCACTCCTTTGTCTGCCCATTCTTAAGCAAAATCAGCTGATTGGTATACTTTATCTAGAGAACAATCTCAGTACCGGAGTGTTTACCAGCGATCGCTTGCAAGTCCTTAAACTGTTGATTGCTCAGGCAGCAATTTCACTGGAGAATGCTCGGTTATATGTACGGTTATCGGATTATTCCAAAACACTGGAAAGGAAGGTAGAAGAGCAAACTCAAGCTTTGCAGCAGGAGATCGCGGAACGTCAACAAACCGAAGCCGCATTGAGACAAAGTGAAGCGAACTACCGCAACCTGCTACAAACCGCAAATTCCGTTATCATTCGCTATGATCCGCAAGGACGGATTCACTACATTAACGATTATGGGGTAAAGCTTCTTGGCTATGAAGAACATCAGATTTTAGGGCGAACCTTATTTGAAACCATCATTCCAGACATCGAAATCTCTGGACGCGATGTCAAACCCTTTGTCCATGATTTACTTCGTAATCCTCAATCGTACCCGCAAGGCGAGGGTGAAAACCTGTGTCGAGACGGTCGGCGAGTTTGGGTTGTTTGGTCAAATCAAGCCATCTTCAATGAACAGGGAGATGTCGTTGAAATTTTATCGGTTGGCAATGACACCACCCAGCGTAGACAAGCAGAAGAGGCATTACAACGCAGTGAAGCCAAGTTCCGAGCTATCTTTGAAAACTCGCAGGTTGGTATCTACCGCACCCGCACCTGTGATGGATTAATTCTCAATGCCAATCAACGCTTTGCCGATCTGTTTGGTTTTGATTCACCCCAAGAGATGATTGGGATTGAACACACTATAGGCTATTGGGTCAATCCCAGCGATCGCCAACAAGGCATTGAGGTGATGAAGCGGGATGGGGAAGTGCGAAGCTTTGAAGCACAGATGCGAAAACGAGATGGGACAGTGTTTTGGGGGCTTTTCTCTTCTTATCTGAATGCAGACGATGACTACATCGAAGGGGTGCTTGCGGATATTAGCGATCGCAAACAGGCAGAATTAGCATTACAAGCCTCTGAAGCAGAGCTACGGGCGCTCTTTTCAGCTATTCCCGATCCAATGTGTATCTTCAATGGTGAGGGACAATTGATCTGTGCAATCAAAGGGAATCCGTCATATGGAGAGTTGCATAGGGAGGAGTATTTTGGTAAAACACTGCATCAAATCTATGCTACGGAACAAGCTGATGAATTCCTGAGTTACATTCAGCAGGTGCTGAGAACCCAACAAGTACTCACAGTTGAATACAGCCAGTGGATAGCTGAACGAGAAATCTGGTTTTCAGCGCGCATTGCACCGATTCGGCACGAACAGGTGATTTGGATAGCGCGAGATATTACGCTGCAAAAGCGAGCAGAAGCAGCCTCAATTTTGGAAGAACGCAACCGCATGGCGCGTGAAATTCACGACACACTCGCTCAGGCGTTTACAGGCATTCTGGCTCAGGTAGGAGCGGCAAAACAGGTGCTAACGGATGATTTAGAAGCAACTGAGGCACACATAGACCTGATCAAAGAATTGGCGCGAACTGGACTGGTTGAAGCGCGGCGATCGGTAGTAGCGCTCCGTCCTCAGCTTTTGGAGGAAGGCAGTCTACAGAGCGCTCTACATCGTCTCGTCGCTCAACTCAGAACTGCCGCAATGGATACCACTTTATATTATGAGATTGAGGGTGCAGTATATTCTCTGCCGACTGAAGTCGAGAGTAATCTACTGCGGATTGGGCAGGAAGCCTTAACCAATGCGATTAGACACGCCAATGCTGATGAAATTCGAGTGGAGCTAATCTACGATCGCGATCAGGTTTGCTTGCGCGTGCAAGACAATGGACAGGGCTTTGGAGTTGGAAGTATTCCAGCCTCTGAGGGTTTTGGCTTACTAGGCATGAGCGAACGGGCAGAGCGCATCGGCGCACAACTCACGATTAGGAGTCAACCTGGAGAAGGAACAGAGATGATTGTTACCGTCGATCAGGAGGCATCACAATGAGCCAAAGCATTCGGGTTCTCATTGCAGACGATCATGCTATTTTTCGGCAAGGATTAGCCACCATTATTAACCGTGACCCAGAGATGCAGGTGATTGCCCAAGCCGAAAATGGGGAACAAGCGATCGCTCTATTTGGGGAACACCAACCGGATGTCACGCTCATGGATCTCCGAATGCCTGAAGTGGAAGGAGTTGCCGCCATCGGTGCAATTTGTGCTACTGCTAAATCTGCTCGGATTATTGTACTGACCACGTATGATAGTGACGAAGATATTTATCGGGGATTGCAGGCAGGCGCAAAAGGATATCTGTTGAAAGAAACTGAACCTGACAAGCTTCTGAATGCTATTCGTACCGTTCATCGGGGTCAGAAGTATATTCCGCCTGATGTAGGAGCAAAGTTGGTACAGCGCCTCAGCAATCCTGAACTGAGTGAACGAGAACTAGAAGTACTCCGTTCACTGGCTCAGGGAATGAGCAATGCCGATATTGCAGCTGCTTTGAGTATCGGTGAAGGCACTGTCAAATCTCATGTCAATCGGATTTTGAATAAGTTAGATGTTAGCGATCGCACCCAAGCTGTAATTGTTGCCGTTAAACGCGGCATTGTTAATTTATGAGGCGTACTTTCGATAGAATTGGGATTCTAACTTGAGTTAGAACTAGCCTTCTACTCCACGATGGCATGGTTGCTCTATCAATTTATACTGTAAAAATTTTAACTTGCTATAGACGACAGCTTGAAGGCGATCTCCTATATTGAGTTTATGCAAATAGAAGTGCATCCAATCAGGCAAATCATGCTCCTTGAGAGCGGTAAGAGGCTGTCTCGAAAGAAATGTAAAAGGGACGGAAGCGGGCGATCGCAAACGCTCAAATCCTTAGTTTAAGCGAATTACTGGAATGACACCAAAGCGGGTTCGTTAATTCCACAAGAATCTGACAAATCATTGTAAGAATTTGAAAGAAGTCGAGCCTTGGAACTCAATACACTTTAAATAAATAGAACTAGGAGAATCCAATCATGGTCAAACAGCAATCTGTAGACGAACAAGCAAATAGAAAGGCAACTAGCAACCTGACACCAGCCCAGGAGTTTTTGCAAGAACTCTGGGATGAGCATCTGCGGCTTGAGTTTGACGCTCACAACACTGAAGATACCCTCGCCACGATGGTTGAGGATGCTTACGTTAACGGCATTCCGGTAATGATTGGGGGAGTAGGGAAACCGGCACTGCGCGAGTTTTATTCCAAGTACTTCATTCCACAGATGCCGCCGGACATGGAGCTGACTCCGGTCTCGCGCACAATCGGGACCAATCAACTCGTCGATGAAATGCTAGTTAAGTTCACTCATACCATCCAGATGGACTGGATGCTACCTGGCATTGCTCCGACTCTTAAACGGGTTGAAGTGGCATTGGTAGCAATTGTTCAGTTTCGTGACGACAAGCTAGCCCACGAACATCTCTACTGGGATCAGGCGAGTGTATTGGTTCAACTCGGTATGCTTGATCCGGGTACACTGCCCGTTGTAGGGGTTGACAGTGCGCGCAAGGTACTTGATCCGAGCTTGCCCTCAAACGCACTGATCGATCGTGCCAGTGATCGCAACTAAGTGCAGGAGCCAGCAAATATCAATACATGAGTACGGATTCGTTTTACCATAGAAACTATAGTTTGGTAAGCGCAATGTTGAAAGCCTACAAATACAGAATCTATCCGACCGGTGAGCAAGTAGTATTGCTTGCCAAGTCGTTTGGATGTGTACGTTGGTTTTACAATTTTGCGCTTAATTTAACCAGTGAAACTTACAAAGCTACAGGTAAGGGATTAAGTCGTAATGACATCATCAATCTGTTACCTTCTTTGAAAAAAGAGCATGAGTGGCTAACCGAACCTCCCTCACAATGTTTGCAACAAGTAGCGTTAGATTTGTCTAGCGCGTTTTTGAACTTTTTTGAGAAACGGGCGAAATACCCAAGCTTCAAAAAGAAAGGTCAAAAGCAATCTATCCGCTTTCCTCAACAAGTAAAACTAGACGGTGATTATCTCACTCTACCTAAATTGGGTAAAGTTTACTGCAAGGTATCTCGGCTACCAGAGGGAAAGCTAAAGAGTGTTACTGTTTCATTAACTCCATCGGGTGAATACTACGCTGCTTGTCTCTATGATGATGGCAAGGATAAACCTACTTCATCATCAGAAGGTAAGGCTATTGGTGTGGACATGGGGATTAACCATTACACTATTACGTCCGATGGGAATAAGCATGGCAATCCCAAATACTATCGCAAATACGAAGTTAAGTTAGCCAAAAAACAAAAACAACTTAGTCGCAAACACAAAGGCTCTCAGAATCGGAATAAAGCACGAATCAAAGTGGCTAAGGTTCACACAAAAATTACTAGATGCCGTGAGGATTTTCTACATAAACTAAGTCGTAAATTAGTGGACGAAAACCAAGTCATAGTTGTAGAAAATTTGGCAGTTAAGAACCTGATCAAAAACCACAACCTGGCTAAATCTATTAGTGATGCTGGATGGGGTCAATTTTGTACCATGTTGAAATATAAGGCAGAATGGGAGGGGAAAACCTACATCGAAGTAGATAGATTTTTCCCCAGTTCAAAAACTTGTAGTAACTGCTTGCATCAAGTACATAATCTCAGTTTGGATATTCGTAGCTGGCAGTGTCCTAAATGTCAAACAATGCATGACAGGGATATCAATGCGGCTATGAATATCAGAGATGAAGGTTTACGAATTTTGAGCCAGTGCGGTCTTGACGGTCTCCGTCGTAGAGCAACTGGCGTGGCGGGAGGGCATCTCGCTACCGCTTCTGGACAACGTGTAAGACCATCTAAGGGCACTGCCTTTAGAGGCGACGTTGGTTGAAGGAAGAATCTCCGCCGTTTTACGGCGGGGAGTTGTCAAAGGATGTACTTTCGATAGAATTGGGATTCTAACTTGAGTTATAACTAGCCTTCTACTCCACGATGGCATGATTGCTCTATCAATTTATACTGTAAAAATTTTAACTCGCTATAGAAGACAGCTTGAAGGCAATTTCCTATATTGAATGTATGCAAATAGAGATGCAGTCAATGGATTGAGCAAGTCAATTGCAAAGTTCCATACTTGCTGCAAACGTAAAAAAAATGAACGACGATCGCAGCTACAGTTCCTTACTTGTACCCCCTTCAACTCAAGATTGGATGCAAGGTGTGCTGAGTGCCAAGGTCGTGCTGGTGATGTATGGAGACTATCAATGCTCCAGAAGTGCGGACGTTTACAGGATGATTCAAAGAATCAAACAAGAGCTAAGTGCTTCTTTTGGAGAAGATTATTTATGCTTTATCTTCCGTCATTTTCCGCAAACACAGATTCATCCTCATGCTCAACGAGCCGCCGAAGTCGCTGAAGCCGCCGCTGCCCAAGGACAGTTTTGGTCAATGCACGATACTTTATTTGTTTATCAACAGAAGTTAGAGAACGGTTATCTTGTAGAGTACGCCAATGATTTGGGGCTTGATATTCCTCAGTTTCTCAAAGACTTGTTTAAACAAGTATATGTTGATCGCATCCACGAAGATATCGAAAGTGGAATATACAGTGGAGTAACAACTGCCCCAGTCCTATTTATCAATACCATTCGATATACCGCACGCTGGAAAATGACAGAGTTGATGACCGCCATTGTTGCAGCAAGTCACTAAGCTCTATTTATACCTGACTTGTTTGTGAGTGCTAGTCGGCGATCGCGCATTTGATCGCTAGTTTTTGCCTGTTTTGTTGAATTTAAACGCCTCATACCAATTCGCAATTCGCAATGACGCTCCTTCGTCGCTAACGCTGCGCTAACGCAATTCGCAATGAAAAAACTTATACCAATTTGAAAAAAGAATGCGACACATAAATAAGACCCCTCCCCAACCCTCCCCTTGGCAAGGGGAGGGTGCCGTAAGGCGGGTGGGGTATATGTCGCAAACATTATTTGAATTGGTATTAGATGCAGCATAGCTTTGGAGGTTTACATCTGTATCAGATTTTTCGTGAAATTGTATCACTGGAATGACCGCAAAACAGGTTCGCTGACTTCCAAGTATTACATATATGTACGAGTAAAGGAGACAAAGATGAAGATTAAAGCAATCAAAAGACATCAGGGAATCGGAACAGAAGTGAAAGACGCGACTTACGTCGAGGCTGCTGGGTGGGGTAAGTATCGGTGGTGGCGGTATGTTCTGGGGCTGATGATCATCCTCTTTGCCTGGATGGTCGTTGCCAACTTCGCCAGTGCGCTCGTCGCGCTCGCGATCGGCGGCAAAGAGGGGGCCGCGGCATTAGGTCGACTGGATTATGCCGCATTCGGTCGGGTGGGAGGCTTCGTCGTGAGCATGGCAGGTTTTCCGGTGTTCCTCGCAGGAATCCTCATCGCCGTCACCCTCATCCACCAGCGTCATCCCCGAACGCTCATCACGGCGCGGGAGCAGATCAGTTGGACTCGCGTCGGTCACGGCTTTGTAGCTGGGTTTGTGCCGTGGGTGCTGCTAGCCGGACTAGGGCAGTACCTTCTCTACCCCGATAGCTTCTCCTTCAACTCCGACCTCAAGACGTTCGCGCTCTTCGTGCCGATCGCGCTGGTCATCACTGCGATCCAGACGACCACTGAGGAGCTTTTCTTTCGCGGGTACATCGTGCAGGGCGCAAGCCTGATCTGGTCGAATCGGGTGTTTCTGTCGATCGTGTCGGCTGTGATCTTCACGCTGCCGCACGCCACTAATCCAGAGTCACAGGAGGGCGGCTGGATCGGGATGTTCCTCGGACTCTTCGTCGGCACGGGTCTGCTGTTTGCGATCGTTTCATTGATCGACGGCACCACCGAGCTTGTGATCGGCGCACACTTCGCCAACAACATCGCGTACTTTCTTTTGTTCAACTGGTCTGGAAGCTTCTTCACCACGCCCGCCCTGTTCAGCATCAGTGAGTACCATGCAAGATTCTACGACATCACCTCTCTCGTGCTGATTCCCATTTTCCTGGTGATTGTTTTCCGGGTCTTCAAACGCGATGAGGCATCTGAACCCCTTTCCCAAAGCCATCGGAAGGAGCATCGATGATCTCATAATTTCGTAAAACCATCAGCAACTGTACCAGAGAACTTCATCACCATGTCTAAAGTGTCTTTTAACCACCCACAAAAGCTAGGGAAGCTCCCCGTTGCGTCCTTGGTTCTGCCCAATAAGGTTTCCCGTCCCGGCTGGCTTGAGATCGCCGTCGGTCTCGTCGTCTTCGCGATCATCGGATTCGGGGTTGGTTCACAACTCAAGCGGCTCGGTCTTGACTGCTGTCATTGTTCACGTCGTTTTCAACTTGCCCACAATTCCGGTGATGGTAGCTGCTGGCATGGGCTGATAGGAAGGATCATCTGGAGGTTAAACCAATGGCAATTCTGAAACAATTCGGGATTCTATTTGGGTTGGGCAGTGTGGGAATTATCATGTTCACGATCGCGTCTATTCCTTTAGTCGAGCAACAGTTAGCGAAACTGTCTCCAGAAATACTGGAAAAAGTGCCACCATTGGGGATTTTAATGCTTCTGCAAGGACTACAGTATTCAATACTACTGGCAATCAGCATTCTAATCGGAATTGGTTGTGCCTATCGTGTTGGATTAAGCTCCCATTTGATTGATCATTGGGTGTTTCACACCGCTTAGTACAGCTTTGCACAAGTTCGTAGCGAATTGACAAGGGAAATTTATTAGGTGTAGGGTAAGCATATACACACATCCTTTAAACATTCAGTGCTATGGTCGGTCGTCAAAGGACTTACAGGGTGGAGATGACG
>JAGKSW010000084.1 GCA_018993265.1 Nostoc sp. TH1S01 | reverse complement strand
TACGCATCACGACTCGTAAATATACTAAGAACATAGAAGCCCGACTTTAAAAAAATCGGGCTTCTAAAATCTGAAAATTTGAATTGTCCGAGTTAGCTATGAGGCGAGGCTATCTAATATCTAGAGCTAGAGCTAGAACGTATTTCGTTAGGATCGCGGTATGCTGTGGGTTCTTGGCGCTTACGAGCTAAACCTGCTAAACCTGCTAGACCTAGTAAACCTAACCAACCCCAACTCGAATTGCGATCGCCCCTCACATCGCTCGTTCCTTGGTAAGATGTAGTACCTGTATTGTTTGTTGTTCCTGTGCCTGTTCGTGTAGTGCCGGAACCTGTACCATAAGTGTCTGTAGTTCCACTGCCTGTGCCTGTGGTTCCAGTCCCTGTGCCAGTTCCTGTGGTTCCAGTGCCTGTACCGTCAGTACCCGTAGTGCCTGTTCCTGTACCTGTGGTTCCGGAACCTGTACCATAAGTACCCGTAGTACCTGTTCCTGTGCCAGTTCCTGTGGTTCCGGTGCCTGTACCATAAGTACCCGTAGTGTCTGTTCCTGTTCCAGTGCCTGTTCCATCACTACCCGTAGCACCTGTGCCTGTGGTTCCGGTGCCTGTACCGTAAGTACCCGTAGTACCTGTTCCAGTGGTTCCAGTGCCTGTACCATAAGTACCTGTAGTACCTGTTCCTGTAGTGCCTGTATTGCCAGTGCCAGTTCCTGTGGTTCCCGTACCTGTAGTGCCTGTACTAGTACCACTTCCGCTACTTCCTGCACCACTTCCTCCTGTTTGAGCATACATAGGAGTAGATAGTGCAACTGCACAACTTACGGCAAATAAGCTCACTAAAACAGACTTGGACAAATTAAGAGATTTCATGCTTTTAATTCCTTGTTGTCTCTAAATATTTTTGTTGGTTAACTTTCCCAGATCCTAGGTATTGCTTAATTTTCCAAATCTACACTGATGCTAAATATGTAAAAGTCGCACTTATTTTTTATCAGCTATAAACCAGTTTTATCCCTAGAAATAAAGCACTGTAAAACTATCTTTCTGCTTGTCAACTCATGCAAATCAAATTATCAAAATTTGATTAATAAACATTATTTTATTTCTTTAACAGAGCATCAATTATTTACAAGCATTTTGTTATTGGGTAAACCAATAATAATGTCAAATTATCCAATGCTTTGGAATAATTAAATTGTTGCAAACGAGGTAATTATGTAACCTCTTTCTTGAGGTATAAGTTGCAATTACCAAAATAACACCAAAATGGAGGATTAAATTTTTAATTACCTTGCTCAAATTGACTAATCAATTTATTCACTTATTTTGATTTATTAACAATAATCTTGTCAGTTATCTCACTTCAGCTATTCATACTGAGCTATTATTTTTAATTCTTCTTTGATAGATAAAGGTTGATATCCTAAACTGAAGGCTTTAGAACTATCTAAAGAAACATCTGCTGGTCTAGGTGCAGACATTTTTACATCTTTTTGTTTACAGCTTTTTATGCCTGTAGACGGTAGTTTGAAGACTTCGACTAATAGCTGCCCAAAGTCATAACGTGAAATCCGTTCTTTCCCTCCTAGATGAATGATTCCATTGACTTTTTGTAAAGCTAACAATAGTCCTTTAGCGGCTGTTGTACCACTGGCTGGTGTACGGAATTCATCAATAAATAAATTTAATTCTTTTTCTTCCTTTAAAGTTTTAATAAATGGTTGAATAAAACTTTGTGCTGTGGGTGTTGTACCGCCAAACAGTAAGGGCATTCGGCAAACTGCGGTCATAGAATACCGCTCTAGCATACCCATCTCAGCCATAACTTTTTGCTCACCATAAATATTGATGGGGCATACTGGTGAAGCTTCATGATAAGGAGCATTTAAGCCATTAAAGACTTGATCGGTTGATGTAAACGCGCAAGGAATAGAATAATCTGCACATAGTCCAGCTATATTGCAAGATACTGTGACATTAATGGCATGTGATTCTTGAGGATGAATTTGGCAAAAATTTGGTTGTGAGTGGGCAGCTGTATGAATAACTGCGGTTGGATTAATTTCATTAAATAGTTTTTTTAATTCTTGAAAGTCTGTTAAATCGACTTTCACCATTTTGATTCCCGGAATCTCTAGCAAATGCAAGTTATAAGTACCATAAACTTCCCATTCTTGTTTTGCTAGTTGGCAAAGATGCCATCCTAGAAAGCCACTAGCTCCGGTAATCAATAATTTGTTCATATATGATTTTTGATCGCAGGCAGTAAAGCAACGCAGAGATTAGATTTAGTTTATCCAAATCATACCCTGTAACTTGTAACAGCGCACATACAAACACTAATGCTTGATTGTTGGCACAATCTGCTAATGAATTAATTTTTGAAATCTTTGATCACTACGTACTTGCTTAAAATCTGGGTCGGTTTTCGCTAATTGTTGGTATTTTTCTGGAACGAGGCGAATGGCGAGTTTTAAGTTTGCAACTGCTAAGTCTACTTTGTTTTGCAAGGCATAATTACAAGCTCGATTGTAATAAGCTTCTGGCTTGTTTGGATTGATTGCGATCGCTTTATCATAAGATGCTAGAGCCTCTGGATAACGCTGCAATTTTGTCAAGACAATGCCTCGGTTAATCCAGGCTTCTTGTTTATTTGGTTTAATGGCGATCGCTTTATCATAAGCTGCAATTGCGGCTGTGTAACTTTGCAAGGATGCTAAAGCATTACCTCTGTTGTACCAAGCTTCATCTTTATCGGCTTTGATGGCGATCCCTTTATCATAAGATACTAGTGCGTCTGCATGTTTTTGCAATTTTGTCAAAGCTATGCCTCGGTTAATCCAAGTATCAGCACTATCTGATTTGAGGGCGATCGCTTTATCATAAGCTGCTATGGCATCTTGGTATTTTTGTGCATCTAACAACTTATTGCCTTGATGAAATAAATCTTCTGCCTTTTGACTAGTTTTTGCTTCTGTCAGCAACTGAGAAACATTAATTTCTTGCACCACTTGCTGGGTATTTTTTATTGATGATTGTACTTTGCTATCGCAGCCAGATGTGAAGCAAATAATCAAGCCAGAGGCAGCTAAGCAGCGCCAAAAGACCATGCTGTACCTACAGAACTCTAAATTTGATGTTAAATCATTTTGATATTTCTTAATAGTATCAGAAAAGACTGTCGTTTTTTAATTAATTTGCTTTTGTATGGAATTACTAAATTTTGCTTTTCAACAACACGGCTAAATTCAATATATGTTTAACCTTGGCTGTATCAGACTTTCAGTCTATCTTTTGCGTAATTAATTTCAGTATAAGCCACAATATATAGCAATCCTATTTGATTGACAAACTTATTCATCTAGAGAGAGAACGCTTAACAGGCAACAGGAAACAGATTTATTTGGATATTATTTAGGAATGCCATAGCAGAATTAGTGAATGCAATTTATGAATATGAATATACAAAAAAGCTGGATAAATAAAATACGGGAGAATAATTAATAGGTGAAAAAGTCTATGCTTGCTAACATAGTCAAGATTCCTGGAAAAATTTTGCAGATGTAAAAACTGATCACTATTTACTCACCCTGAAGCCAAGATATCCAAGATAACATACTAATTCACGACATTTTTGATAAAAATTACTTCCTCTGCACCTCTGCTTCCGATCGCCGAGCGAAGTCGAGGTGCTGCTCCCTCTGCTTGCTTATGTGTATCAGTATCAATTTTTAAAGTGAAATGGTATTAAGTAACCACGCAAAATTAATTACAGTCATTGCGATCAAAGCGAAGCAATCCCAGCCCTTGCGATTGCTTCCTTTCGCTTCGCTGCATTCGCAATGACTTTGTGTAATTAATTTTGTTTCACTACTTAGCTGGGTTAAGCTTGAGCAGATGCAAGAGTTAGTAGGTATAACAAGGCTCACAAAGTTTACCGACTAAATCTTTCAGTTCACCCATTTAGGTGAAGGCGAGTAAAATTACTAAAGACTAATATTAAGGAACATTAATTGATATCTTGCAGAGTTCGCAATCATTAGAAAAATTACTATCGATAATTTTATTCCTACAGCTTGTAATCCATCCCCACAAGTAACTCTAGACCAACCCCAAAACCCGAAAGTATTGATTGACTGTGATTATGAACACCTATATAGAAGTTCCCGTTATTGGCAAAGTTTATCACCCTTTTCGTTGGCTGATAGGGTTGATAGCCACGGGTGCGGTTGTGGTTGGTGTTACTACTTCCGTCAACATGGTTAATCGGGGAGCCAGCGAACAAGATATTACCCAACTCACTGTACCTGTAGAAGCGAAAAATGTAACTTTGAAAATTACTGCCAGTGGTAAGGTTGTACCCGTGCAAAGTGTGAATATCAGCCCGAAAAATCCAGGGGTACTGGCAGAATTATATGTGGAACAAGGCGATCGCGTACAGCAAAATCAAATTATCGCTCGGATGGATATAGGCGATTTGCAAGCCCAAATTCTTCAGTATCGCGCCAACTTAGCCCAAGCCCAAGCCCAGTTAGATGAAGCCTTAGCCGGGAATCGTCCCCAAGAAATTACGCAAGCTAGGGCGCGTCTAGCCCAAGCCGAAGCCCAGTTAGCCCAAGCGCGTGCAGGGAATCGCCCCCAAGAAATTGCTCAAGCTCAAGCCCAAGTAGATGCAGCCCAAGCAAGGGTAAATTACACCACCGAACAAGTTAAACGTTACCAATATCTTTACCAACAAGGTGCTGAAAAAAAGCAATCACTAGATCAAGCAGTTAGTGAAGATAAATCGGCTAAAGCTAATTTAGAAGAAGCTCGTCGCCGTTTATCACTAATGCAAAGTGGCTCTCGCAGTGAAGAAATTGCGATGAAAGAAGCCGCTGTCACCGAAGCTAGAGCCGCCTTAGTTTTATTAGAAAATGGCACACGCAAAGAAGAAATTGCCCAACGCCAAGCCGCAGTTAAGGCCGCACAAGCACAGTTAGCTGCTGCTAATGTCAAGATGGAAGAGACAGTGATTCGCGCCCCATTTGCTGGGATTGTTACGCAAAAATATGCCAACATCGGCGCATTTGTGACACCAACTACCTCTGCTTCTAGCAGTGCGTCGGCGACTTCAAGTTCGATTGTGGCGGTTGCTAAAGGGTTAGAAGTATTAGCACAAATCCCGGAAGCCGATATAGGCAGAGTTAAAGTTGGACAAGAAGTCGAAATTGTCGCTGATGCTTATCCTGACCAAGTATTTAAAGGTCGTGTACGCTTGATTGCACCAGAAGCAGTTGTGGAACAAGGTGTAACATCGTTTCAGGTGCGAGTGGCTTTAGATACAGGTACAGATAAACTGCGTTCTGGCTTAAATGTTGATTTGACTTTTTTAGGCGATCGCATCAGCAATACCTTAGTATTACCAACTGTGGCCATTGTCACCGAAAAAGGTAAAACTGGTGTTCTGGTTCCCGATGCGAAAAATCAACCCCAGTTTCGAGAAGTGACCACGGGCGCACAAATTCAAGACCAAACTCAAGTTTTATCAGGAGTGCAAGCAGGCGATCGCGTGTTTGTTGACTTACCCAAGGACTATAAAATCAAGAAGGCGCAGGAAGCACAAGACAAATGAACTTCTTAGAAAGCGTACAAATGGCAGGAAAAACCCTGCTGGCGAATAAATTGCGTAGCGCCCTCACCATGCTGGGTATAGTGATTGGTAACGCTTCGGTAATTGCCATGATTGGCATTGGTGAAGGTGGACAGAAATATGTTTCTAATCAGTTAGAGTCTCTGGGGCCGAATGTGTTGTTTGTGATTCCCGGTAATCAAGAAACCGAGCGCATTTCCCGTGATACGCCGAAAACTTTAGTTTTGGAAGATGCGACAGCGATCGCTACTCAAGTTCCAACCATAGCAGATGTGACTGCGGAGTTAAATAGTCGGCAGGTTGTTACTTACAGCAACAAAAATACTGATGTCAACATTATTGGTACAACTCCCAGTTTTTTGACTGTCCGAGACTTTGAAACCGACAAAGGGCGGTTTTTTTCGGAAGTTGACATGAAACGCAGTAACCAAGTTGTAGTCCTGGGCGCAAAATTAGCTCAAAGACTTTTTGGTAATAGTAACCCTGTTGGTCAACAGTTACGCATTAGCAATACTAGCTTTCGGGTGATTGGGGTGTTAGTTGGCAAAGGTTCTAATTTGGGTGTTGATTATGATGATGCGGCCTTAATCCCAGTAATTACAATGGCAAACCGCATTGTCGGACGCACTTCTCCTTATGGATTAGAGTTAACTTACATTGTCGCCTCAGCTAAGAACGCTAATAGTGTAGATGCAGCCGTCTTTCAAATTACCAATTTGCTGCGACAACGCCACAAAATCATCGGCGAAGATGACTTTACTATCCGCACCCAAAAAGATGCGTTGCAAACTGTCGGACAAATCACAGGCGCATTAACAATTATGTTGGCGGCGATCGCTGGAATTTCGCTATTTGTTGGTGGTATCGGTATCATGAATATCATGTTGGTTTCCGTCACCGAACGTACCCAAGAAATCGGATTGCGAAAAGCGATCGGCGCAACCGAACAAGATATCTTATTACAGTTCATGATTGAAGCCGTGATTGTCTCTGCAATTGGCGGTTTATTAGGAACTGCTGTTGGTGTCAGTGGGATTATGATTGTTGCAGCATTAACACCCCTAGAAGCAGGCATATCTCCTGTAGCTATTGCTACTGCTGTGGGTGTTTCTGGTGCGATCGGTTTATTCTTCGGTGTCGTTCCCGCCCGCCGTGCTGCAAAACTTGACCCAATCGTAGCATTGCGAAGTGCTTAGTATATCAAAAACTTTGTGTACCTTTGCGTTGAAATAGCAAGTAAATTAACTAATAACTAAATATTTATGACAACTGTTTCAATAACCAATTCTCTAATTCCCCATTCTGTACCAAAACAAGAAATTATTCGCCTAGAAAATATTTTTAAAGTCTACGGTAGCGGCGAAACCGAAGTCAAAGCCCTCAACAATGTCAACTTGATTATCAACGAAGGCGAGTATTGTTCAATTATGGGGCCTTCTGGTTCCGGTAAATCCACAGCCATGAATATTATCGGTTGTTTAGATCGTCCCACAGGCGGACATTATTATTTAGATAATGTCGATGTTGCCCAAATGGATGATAAAGCTTTGGCACACATCCGGAATAAAAAATTGGGGTTTGTCTTCCAACAATTTCACCTTTTACCCCAACTCACAGCCTTAGAAAATGTCATGTTACCAATGGCGTATGCTAATGTTAACCCGACAGAAAGACGCGATCGCGCTGTTGTCGCCCTCACAAGAGTTGGTTTAGAAAAACGCCTCAACAACAAACCAAATCAACTCTCAGGTGGACAACAACAAAGAGTAGCGATCGCTCGTGCCATTGTCAATCGTCCGGTTGTCCTCCTCGCCGATGAACCCACAGGCGCACTTGACTCTCGTACCACCCAAGAAGTCTTAGACATTTTTACCGAATTAAACGCCAGTGGGATCACCGTAGTTATGGTAACTCACGAACCCGATGTAGCCCGTCAAACCCAGCGCATCGTTTGGTTCCGTGATGGTGAAGTTGTACACTCTCATCTCACACCAAACGATTTGGCTCACTTGGCTGTTTAATGAACTGTGATGATTACCTACAAATCTCATACTAAAAACTGAGTATCAAAGTAGTGCGTTGCTTTATACAACAACGCACCCTCCTGAACTAACCTCTAGTCCCTAGCCTCTTTAAAGACTTGCAGTTTTACCAGTTTCCGCTTGTGTTTCAATTGGTTGGACATCAGTGTAGCCCATTTCGCCAGCTATGGTTCTAAAAACTGACATTTGTGCTTCAAAATCTAATCCTTGAATTTGAGAAAGCAAATCATCAATAGCATTACCACTGTCGTAGTCATCAGGATAATCAACGACTGTATCACCCATAGCTACAGCCCAAACATACCAAACTAACAATTGATTATTTTCTTTTAATGCACCATAAGCGCGGGAATATTCTGTGTCTTTGCGGTTAACTATATCCCGCATTACATTCAATTGTTCTTCATCAGAAAGTTGCAAATAATCATTTAATAAAAGTGGTGCTAATTCAGGTTCAGCCGCAGCCGGAGCCGCAGGAGTAATAGAGTCACCCATGTTTTCATAAACAAGATAAAACCATGCTAATTTAGCATCGGCATCTAACTTATTAAAGGCTTTTACAACCTTTTTGGTTTCATTACTTAATGCTTGAGGAGCGTTTTTTTCGTAACTTGAAGTCATAATTTATCACCGTGAAATTAACATATCAAACTAAGAGTTAACAAAGTTTGGTAATTACAATCTCCCCCCTAGAGAAAGACTTATTTCAATTTTTAATTAAAACTGATATCTATCTTTCAATAGAGGTAATAATCTCTCCCTAGGTGGCAGTAATTCAGAAATTTTCCTTGATACAATCGCCCCAGCATTTAATAAAATTACACAAGGTGTTAAATTATGGCTGATACAATAAAACCCAATCCCAATGAAGCTACTACCCATGATGCAAAATTAGCAGCAGAAAACATGGCTAGTGGTGAAGAGAAATTACAAAAAGTAGATTTTGATGCTGATTACGCAGCAGCACAAGAGTTTAGCGTCAGCGAAATAGATCGCACTCCCGAAGGAGAAGCCGCAGCAGCAGCCGCAACTGCACCTAAATTAGAAGTTCCAGAAGCTGAAGATAGAACCACCGAAGCACAACCGACAGGAAATCCTGATGATTATTTAGAGTTAGCTAAAGAAGTTGGACGTTCTGATAATGAAGGTGTATCTAATGTCAGCGATGATTTAGTCAAACAAGCTATAGAAAAGGGTCAACCTAAAAAATAGTCAAATGAAGTGTGAAGTATGAATTATGAAGTATGAATTGTGATACTTTATATTTCATGCTTCCTTTTATTTGAGCTATTGAGTTGATTAACAACAACTTTTCACAACATTTAGCAGTTCGCTGGGATGGTCAATTAAAAAGTCAGGTTTTTGCTTTGATAATACTGCTGGAGAATTAAATCCCCAAGTAACAGCAATAACTTGAATATTGGCTTTTTTTGATGCTTCTATATCTCTGGTTTCATCACCAACATAAATAACGGCTTGAGTTGAGAGTTGCTTTTGCTTCAAGACATTATTGATAATTGTTGTTTTTCCAAAAATAGTTACTCCGGAATAAATAAAATCAAATAGATTATCTAAGTCATGGTTATTGAGGAATGCTGTAACGTTTTCTTTAGAGTTAGATGTGATAATTCCTAACTTATAACCATGATTTTTCAGTTCTGTGAGTGCTTCTTTAATTCCGGGAATTGGATGAAACTCGTGAATTTTATTTTTGAGTTCTGATTTAACTTTTCTGAGGAGAAACGGAATTTTTAGTAGAGATACACCTGAGTATTTAATAATTTCTCTAGAGGTTAAATTTCTTAAGTGAGCGAGTTGTTCAGGAGTGATTTGTTTATAGCCAAACTCTGTAGCTAAACGATTGGCAATACCTATAAGAGCATCTACTGTATCTGCAATTGTGCCATCAAAATCAAAAACAATTACTTTCTGAGTCATTATTTTGCCTAGATGCGTCAAGATTAGCACGGGCATTCCGTCTTAACATTTTTGGCTTAATCCGCCGCAACGCTGATGCCGGAAATTTTTGATCCCACTCCTCATCTGAGATTTTTGCTAATTCTATCAGCTTAGGTGCAATATTCCCAGGATAAGGTTGAAAATCTGCCACGTCAGTTGTCTGAGCAAATCGCTGATTCCAAGGACAAACATCTTGGCAAATATCACAACCAGCAACCCAGCCTTGCAAGTGTGATGCGATCGCTTCTGGTAATTTTTCCCCTCGATTTTCTATTGTATGATACGCAATGCAGCGATTAGCATCTACTACAAAGGGTTGGGTAATTGCACCAGTGGGACAAGCTGTCAAACAACGAGTACAGCTACCGCAATGTTGTGCATGGGGGCGATCGCATTCTAGTTCCAAGTTTGTCACAACTTCACCCAAAAATAACCAAGAACCGTACTCTCTGGTAATTACATTCCCATTTTTGGCAATCCAACCAATCCCAGCTGTTTGCGCCCAGACTTTATCTTGCACAGGGCCAGTGTCTGCATAGTACTTAGCTTTTACATCGTCACTCAGTGATTCTAACCAAGTAGTCAGCAGCTTAAGTTTCTTGTGCATCACCTTGTGATAATCTCTTCCCCAACCATAGCGGGAGATTTTGGCGTATTCTTCACCTTCTGGACGCTGATGCGGGGTGTAATAATTCAGCGCCACAGACACAAGCGATCGCGCCTCTGGCATAACTAAACGAATATCTTGCCGCTTTGGGTTATTCATCCATTCCATATCAGCGTGATAACCCAGTGCTAGCCATGCTTGCATTCTTTGAACTTCTGTATTATTAACCTCTTCTACAGCAGCAATTCCCACTTTGTGAAAGCCTAATCCTAAAGCTTTTTCTTTGACTGCTTGGCTAGTTACAGAATCTTGATTCATGTTTTTGAGCTAAAGTCTGCTCAAATTTTGGCTTTTTAATTTTACACTATAGTGGCAAATCTACCATAGAAAATTTTCCACCCAAGCTATTTGTAACTTTTATTTGCGGTTTGTAAATAAATAATGCAACATTGAAATGTAAGAGGCGAAGCAACAAAAAATACTGCCAACCTCTCACTTGATTATCAGCACACTTAACTAATCAACTGTGGTGCCATCATGACATTCACTTCTGATTCAGCTTCAACCCGCTTCTCCAACGCTGTTAACTACAGCATCCAGCCTGTTGATGCTGTTGCTTCCACCATTAGTGTATTTCAAAGCCTAAGTGTGGATGACCAACTAGCAGTGCTGTGGTATGCTTACACAGAAATGGGACGCTCCATTACACCAGCAGCTACAGGTGCAGCTCGTTTACAGTTAGCTGAAGGTCTACTGAATCAAATTAAGCAGATGTCCCACGCCGACCAATTAAGCGTCATGCGTGACTTGGTTGCTAAGAAAAATACTGCATTGACTCGCTCTTACGGTATTTTGAGTGCTAATACCAAATTAGCGTTTTGGTATGAATTATCAGAATTAATGGTAAAAGGTTTTGTCGTACCAGTACCAAACGACTACAAACTTTCTCGTGATGCTGGACAAGTACTAGAAGCAATCAAAGAATTAGATTTTGGTCAACAAATTACAGTTCTTCGTAAAGTAGTTGCTGAAATGGGTATTGACCCTTTAGCTGACTAATCTGCGATCTCCTCCCAACCTCAATGATTTGCCAAAAACTGTTCCCAGGCAACAATCTGGGAACAAGTTCTTTCTAAAGAAATAATGCAAGTTAATAATCTACTTCAAAAGCTGCTTTTTTTATCTTTACTTTTATATTCAAATTAATTTTGAGTCAGCTTAATACTACTAATTTTATGAAAACTGCTGAATCTATAAACACAATTAAGATTGAAGGAATTACAGAACCTTGCATCTTAGATTATTTTGCCAGTCTCAATGCAGGTAAGTTTCAACAAACAGCCGCACTATTTGCGGAAGATGGTGTGATGTATCCACCTTTTGAATCTGGTATTGTCGGGAAAGATGCGATCGCAGCTTATTTACAACAAGAAGCACAAGGCCTTCAAGCCTATCCCCGCGAAGGAATTATTGAGAATCTAGAAAATAACTTCATCCAAGTTCAGGTGAGTGGTAAAGCCCAAACCTCTTGGTGTGGTGTAAATGTTATATGGCTATTTATCTTGAACCAACAACGCCAAATTACTTACACCAAAATCAAACTCTTAGCTTCTCCCCAAGAATTATTAGCTTTGCGTCCAGAAAATAAAGGTTAAAGTTTAGAAGCTAGCGGCGAGAAAAGAAGTTTTTCGTATTTGGTTATGATATTTTTCATAACTAGCTCGATTCAATAGTGAGCAATGCAGAGTCAAAAATACTACTCTCTCACTTCTACCCCTAGCCTCTAGTCCCTAGCTCTTAGTAGCCACTGCTAGTTGCAAAGAGCGCATTAACAATTTTCTGCCTAATTCAACATTTGCTGGAGCGCACACCCAATCAGGGTGTGCTGTCATTAGTAGGCTATCTAAAGTTTCTTGATCAAACAAATGCCAAAGCAGGGCATTGTTGACTTCAGTTTCTACTGCATAGCAATTGAGGCTAACACAATGAATCTTAAAAGAGTTAGCCATTCTTGCCAAAGTCATTACTTCTCCTGGTTGTAAAGAGCGAAATTGGCGAATAGCCTGCTTAAAATCGCTAACGTAATCAACCACTAACCCAGGAATAGCTATAGTAAAGTTTTTGTCTCCATTGACTGCAATCCAGTATTGGCGGCTGGGATCAATCCCCTCTAGCCAAGGCAACTCATCATCGAGACGATAGCGGGGAGACAAACAAAATAAAGCTTCCATAGGCGGAATCATGACTTTGGTTGTAATTTAAGGGGTAATTAAGGCTGATTGTTACCAAAGTAACTATTGGTAACTCTTCCTTTACAGTATTTGATAAGTAACCCCTATAAATCAAATAAATTTAGTAAAAGTTAGCATTTACTTAATTTTTCTTAAAATACTCGGTTGCCTTCATTACTTGTTTACAATCCAAAGCCTCAATCATGCGCCATCTGAGATGTGTTATGTGTGGTTAATCAACACAAAGATGAAGGTTTATGTGCCACACATTCACCTTCTTTGTCATTAAACCAAATTCATACGATAGCTGCGGGTTATTTCACCATTTCCGGAATTGTAGCTTCCAACTTCAAACAATTAGCGCCATTAACTTGTAATTGGTACTCTACCCTGTCCATTAAACGATTCATAATTAGCCATCCATAACCCCCTTCTTGTTTGTCTAGGGGATTTGGTGCTAAATAGGTAGACATATCGTAGCCTTCGCCATAATCCCAGATTTCTAGGGAAATATCTCTGTCTTTGAGTTCCAAACGCAGTAATACTGGTAAATTTGGCTGCTCTTTGTGGGCATGACGTACTACATTAGAGTAGGCTTCTACCAAAGCCAGTCGTAAACGGCTAGATTGCCGAGACCAATCAACAGAATCTCCTAACTTGACTTTCAAGCATCCCAGCAACCAGCTTTCGACGATATTTAAATAATTCAAATCACTTGGTATATGAAGCTCACTTTTCATTACTTATAAAACCTCTAGCGAAAGTATAGTTTGATCGTCTTCTTGAACTTGATTATTTGCTTGGATGCGTGCTAGTAAATGGCTCAGAGAAAGTGGTTGTGGCTCTGTTTGGAGAAGTTGCCAAAGACCTTCTTGATTCAGCATAGAATGGCCACCAGCCGAAAAATTACCATCTATTTTTTCGCATTTTAGTAACTCATTTGATACTGATGCTTCAGTAATCCCATCACTAGCTAACAATAAAGTATCTCCAGAAGAGAGATGCAATCGTCCTGACTGTGCTTTCCAAGTAGGTAAAATTCCTAAAGGAATACCGCGGACTTTGAGATAGTTAGGTTGCTGAGTTGAGTCAGTTGGGCGAGACCATAGCAGAGGGTAGATATGTCCAGCATTAGCGTAGACTAGTTCTTTTGTGCTAGGGCTATAACAAGCTAATACAAGAGTAATAAAGCAATTGTTACTAATTAAGTCATTGCATAGAGCATGATTAAGATTTTGGACGATTATATGGGGTTCTGCTGGTGTTTCTTGAGATAACTCGCGGCGCAATACAGAAATAGCACTAGCCATGAATAAAGCCGCAGGTACACCTTTCCCGGAAACATCACCCACTGCTAACCATAAATCTCCTTTAGGGTGGACAAATACTTCAAAAAAATCGCCTCCCACTTCTCGCGCTGGATAGCAGCAGGCTTGTAGCTTTGCCTCTTTAATATCAGGTAAACTTTGCCGCAGCAGATTATTTTGAATTTGGCGTGCGACTTCTAACTCTGCTCTAATTTGTTCTTGTTTTTCTTGTAGATGTTGATAGAGTTTTGCTTGAAAAAGAGCTATGGCTGCTTGGTCAGCTACACCTGTAATTAATTTAATGTCTTCATCTGGCCAAAGCTCATCGCGTCCCAACTGATAAAGAGCAAGTACCGCTAATAGTTGCTGTTGGTAGGTAAGAGGTACTACCAGATGATTACAAGGGTTGCCGTCGAAAGTGCCTTGATTGAGTTGATAATAACGAGTTTCAACTACTTTCTCAAACAAACTATGGTCAAAAGCAAAATTTAATATAGAAGAATTAGCATCTTGATAAGAGAATGTATCACTTGTCAAGCGATCGCCTTCTACCGGGATCAGCAAGCAACAAGTAGCATCAAATGTTTGTCCAATGGTGGCAACAATTTTTTGCAACATATTGCCATAATCGAGAGACTCTCGAATTGCTGTCGTCACCTCATTAAATAAAGATTCTCGTCGTAGCGCCCGACGTAACTCTTGGGTGCGTTGCTTAACTAAACGATATGTCTCGGTAGCTTGTTCAACTAGTAACTTGAGCCGTTCAGGGTTCCAAGGTTTAGTGATGTATTTGAACACTTGACCGGAGTTAATTGCATCCACCAAATCTTCAACATCTGTAAAACCCGTCAGCAGAATCCTAATCGTATCGGGAAACCGTTCTACCGTGCGACTGAGAAATTCGGTGCCATTCATTTCTGGCATTCGTTGATCTGAGATGATCACGGCCATCTCACCTTCTTTCTCCAAGATGTCCAGCGCACTTAAGGCATGATTGGCTTTGAATACTTGAAAATCTCGCCTAAAAGTGCGGTAGAGTAAATCCAAATTATCTAGCTCATCATCGACAATCATGAGCTTGAGTTTTTCTACCTCTGTCTCAGTCATATTTGACTTTAATATCCGATACTTGTGTAGTGAGATAAGGCAATTTTTATCTCACCCAGTGACAACCTACAAACCAATAAAAAGCTAGCCTTCATCATAGAAGTTACCTGCTTTGAACTCAGAAATTGACTCAAAGTTAGCTTCTTCAATTTATTCCAGGGTGTGGCAACCCTGAAATAAATTCATCCAACCAACCCAGAACGCAAAGCTCTAACGGCTGCTTGGGTACGGTCATCAGCGCATAGCTTATTCAAGATATTACGGACATGTGTTTTGACAGTCCCAACTGTAATATAAAGTCGTTCAGCTATAACTGCATTGCTACAACCTTCGACAATTAACTGTAACACTTCTAACTCGCGTTCTGTCAGGGTATAGGGGTCAATTATTTCCTCATTTTCCTCAATCTCTTGATTTTCGGGGATATTTTTTGTGTCTGTTGGCAGAGTTTCCTGTTTAGGAGAATTTGCTTGTGCCTGTTGTAACACAATTCTGGCGATCGCTGGATCAATCCAAGCGTTGCCATTGTATGTAACTTTTACTGCCTCTAGCAAATTATCAAACTTGATATCTTTCATACAGTAAGAGTCTGCCCCAGCAGCAAAAGCCGCTAGAACTGCTTCTTTATTATCTCGAAGTGTTAAAATTAAAACTCTTGTGCCATCTTCTCCTGTGGCAGTAGCTTTAATTTCTTTGGTAAGTGCAATCCCATCTTTATCGGGTAAACCAATATCGACGATCGCAATATCTGGCTGTAATTTTTTTAACAATTTTAAGCCTTCCGCAGCATTGCCAGCTTCGCCTAGCACTTCAATCTCGCCTTTTTGCTGTAGTGCTGTCCGAATACCAACACGGGTGAGGTCATGATCTTCGATCAAAACAATACGAATTTTACTCATTGTTAACTTCTGCCCGTTAAACTAACTGAACTTTCAAACCGAATTGATGCAAAAATCTTAGTAGATTGTCGTTGAAAAACGTTTGTAAAAAATAAATATAGAATTTTTGCTTAGGTAAGCCTAGTATTTAGTAGTTTTGCTGAGTGATTGAATGTTTAATTGCCAAGCCAACATTTCTATTGAATATTAAAAGTTGTCTGGTTATACCTTATATATAAGTACTGTCCTCAATTACTGTGATTTTGTTGGAGATTTGGACTGGTAAGCAAACTTATTGAGGTTAAAAAAGCTAATGTCCTTTTTTATGAGTATACTGGCTGATTTACGACAGATTCATATTTGTCCACTACTCATGACGATGACCAAAATGCGATCGCTAGGAAAAATTGCGTTCAATAAAGATTAGTTATGAAACATAACAAATTGATAAATTTTGAATGATTAGAAATTTTTATCATAAAAATTTTTGGTATACATTACAACTTGCTTTTATACTATCCGCCAAGAGAAAGGGCAGAAGGAATTTTAACGCTGTAATTTTCTCACTAGTCATTACCCAAAATTGCCCAGGCGACTGATTAAAATATTTGATAAACTATCGTTCGAGACAATCTGGTGTGATGTGAGGCTAATTAGAATAGGCTATGTCTAAACCGCCTAAAGTATTTTCGGTGCTGGGAATACCAGTTCATGTTATGAGTAACTATCCAGGCTGGTTGCTAGAATGCCTGCAACACAGCAGAGGTACTCACGTAGTGACGCTAAATGCAGAAATGACCATGCAAGCAGAACGAGACAGCGCACTAGCCAAGGTAATTCACGATGCTGAGTTAGTGATACCTGATGGTGCTGGTGTTGTTTTGTATTTGCAGTGGCTTTTCTGGCAAAAAGTGCAACGTTGTCCCGGAATTGAACTAGCAGAGACATTACTGCGAGAACTGGGACAAAAGCAAAAAGGTACAAAAGTCTTTTTTTACGGCGGCGCACCAGGAGTAGCAACAAAAGCCGCAGATTTTTGGCAGCAGCAAGCTCCAGATTTAAGTATAGTAGGTACTCATTCTGGCTACCATTCTCCAGAAGAAGAAGAGATATTACGTCAAACACTTGCCCAATTACAGCCTCAAGTTATTTTGGTCGGTTTGGGAGTACCACGTCAAGAATTATGGATTGCTCAAAATCGCCATTTATGTCCGCAAGCAATTTGGATTGGTGTTGGTGGTAGCTTTGATATTTGGTCAGGAAGCAAAACACGCGCTCCTGCTTGGTTAGGAAATAATAATTTGGAATGGCTGTATCGGTTATATAAAGAACCTTGGCGTTGGCGACGGATGTTAGCTTTGCCAGAATTTGCAGTAAAAGCGTTTGTTTACCGCTTGACCGCCAAAAGTGCGGTCTAGAGAATAGGGAATTGGGAGTCGGGAGTTGGGAGAAAATAAACATCCATCACTCCTGCTATCCCTTTTTGCTTATTAGCTAAAAACTGGAGTTGGGAGTCGGAAGAAAATAAACATCCACTATTCCCTACTCCCCACTCACCACTCCCCAAATTATGACTTGCGGTTATTACTGAATCTTCCAAAAAATTTAATTTTTGCACTTGAACTTGAAATTCCCAGGTGTGTCCAGGGAATCCTTATTTTTAAGAGAATCTTAAATTGAAATTTTTCGGGTGTTTAGTTCTAAGCAAGTGCATATATTCTGCCAATGAGAACCGTTGTAAAAACTCCAGTCAAAACTGATCAGCATATTCCCTCAAAGGATAGTACATCTTCGTCACAAAGCAGTAGTAGTACTCCCATAGTGCAGTTACGCTCTGTAACCAAAACATACAACAATGGCTGTCATGGATTGTTGGATGTGAGTTTAGAAGTTAAACAAAAAGAATTTCTATTTATCACAGGGCCAAGCGGTTCTGGTAAATCAACACTTTTAAAACTCTTATACGGCGAAGAATTAGCTACTCAGGGAGAAGTGATTGTCAATGACTGCAATGTAACAGATTTAAGGGGCGATCGCTTATCACTGTTGCGGCGGCGGATTGGAATTGTCTTTCAAGACTACAAACTTATTCCCCAAAGAACTGTTGCAGAAAATGTGACATTTGTACTGCAAGCACAAGGTTATACGCGCAAAGAAATTCAAAGACGTTTAGAACCTACTTTAAAGCTGGTGGGTTTACTTTCCAAAGCAAACTGTTTTCCAGAGCAGCTTTCGGGAGGAGAACAACAACGGGTGAGCGTTGCACGTGCCATTGTGGGAACACCACCATTACTTTTAGCTGATGAACCCACAGGAAACCTCGACCCAGATAATTCTTGGCAAGTTATCCAAATTCTGCAAAAGTTAAATTCTTTTGGGGCTACAGTTATTGTGACAACTCACGATGAACAACTGGTGCGTCGGTGCAATTATCCTGTGGTACAAGTCCGTAATGGCAGATTGTATCGGAAATGAACTATAAAATTATTCCAGAAATAAGTTAATAGTTCAAAATTTGAGATTTTTGAGTTTGGACTTTTAGCTTGGCTGGTTTAAGGGGAGTAGCGGTGCTGGATGGTAGATTTGATAGCTTGTCTAAAATTTGTAAACTTTCAAATGCTGCTTCTCGAATGATGACTTCTTCCTCTCTAGTTAGGAGAAGTTGCAAACATTGGACAACTTCTTGCTGTAGCGCCGCATTAACTGGCTGACGAGTGATAAACTTAGTAATTCGACGTACAGCTAGCAATCGTTTCAAGGGGTCTGCTTCTGTTAAATTGAGTAACAACTGCTCAAACACATCTTGTTCTTGATTGCTATAACGACTGAGAATTTGCCAAAGCAGCAAAACTAAAGTTAATACAGTTCCCAAACCTTGCAAAATAGCACCAGTCGCAATCCAATGGCTGTGAGAGTCAACCCAAATAGCCGCAGCCATATAAGTGCTAATAGTCGCAAGGCCACCACTACCGACAGCTAAAACTAACCGACGATTCGGCCCATTGAGCAATTTCTGAATTTCTACCCAACGTAATTGCCAGTTCCATTGCTGGGTTGAGTAGGTAAAGAGCATTACCCCAACACCTACAACAAGAGCTAATAGCAGTTTCCAGTTCCACAACAGCATTCCCACGATTATTGTCAGGAAGGCAAGAACATTTCCAGGACTGGAAAAAGGCTTGAAATTTTGCTGCTTTGGACTTCCTAGCGGAAATGCTGGAAGCGACCAGTTGGGTATCTGGTTGATTAGTTGCTGCAAAGAAAACGAAGCCTTTGCCACAGTATTTACCTAATTTGTGTACGAGATTTTCTAATATATCTTTTACCAGGGATTAGGCGCATGATGAAGTCAAAATTCCTCATGATTGGCAGTCCTCATAGCCAGTTCTTCATGAGGTGACTTTTTTATCCCACCCATCAATCTGGTAACTAGTGCTGTGTTGAGTTTTGGGTATGATTAGAGACAAAAACGAAAGTCGTCGATGGTGAATTGACCATCAAAGGCACAGAAGGTAACAGAATGAATGTTATTCGCTGTCACAGACAATAAAATATTGGGAGGTACTGCTGAGTCAGAATTGGCGAGATTGGCTCCAGGAAGTACTGTTTGACTGAGCAGTTGACGATCGCCATCATAAGCAGACATTACTAGCCGTTGTGAACTAGTAACATAGGCACTAACATAGTTGACGGGATGTACAAAACTAGCTTCGAGCAATCCACTTTTTGGTGAACCCATCAATACTACCAGACCAGAATGGCTAGGAAATGCGGGGTTCGAGGGTTGTATGGCGATCGAATTCCGGAAAATTACCCCCCAGCGCTCATACTGAGTCTCTACAGATTCAAAGCACTTTAAATCTTCTAGGTTTAAACATACACAAATAGGAATACCGACCTTGGCGGTTTCTAGAGTTTCTGCCAACTGTCCCCGCCAAGCAGAAGCTATATGCACATCGCAGTGTTCCAAGATATCTTTAAAATCTGCCAACGTTGGTGCTTTATCCGATTGAAGAGTAGCCTGCTTTACCACAACGCCCCGCCTTACCATTACCTAGAGAACGATTTAGATAAGTAATTATATCTAAAGCTGTTTTTATTGAACGCAGAATCGTTGCTAATCTTAGGTATTTCAACTATTCTGGACGCTCAAAACTTTACGTGAGTTTTCTGATACATTATCATAAAAAACTCAGGTCGTTTATATAACTAAAGTAATACAGACTACCTTATCAAAGCCTTGTGCAACAGTATTTGCAGGCAAATACACTGCAAATTAAAGACAAAAAAATCACTGAATCTTTACACGTAAGCCAGTAATTTTACATCTGCTTAATCTGGCGGAGGCTAGAGGTGAAAAAATTGAGTGTTTGCTAATAATAGCAATGGATAATTTTAGGGAAATCTCGTTAAAGTACTGAGGGTTTGGGGTGAAGCGAATATTGTCTGCACTCAATAGCTTGATTTATTCATTAATCAGTAAAAAATATATATGTTTCAGCCACAGGGATTTGAGCAACGCTCAATCGTAACATCGCTAGGGAGAATGGTTTACTATACAGCCACTGGGTCAATTTGGCAGGACAAATTAAGCACCACACCAAAGACAGACACTTTAGTCTTTCTACATGGTTTTGGTGGTGGGTCTTCTGCTTATGAATGGTCGAAGGTTTACCCAGCGTTTGCTAGTGAATATCGCATTCTCGCGCCAGATTTAATTGGATGGGGAAGATCAGAACATCCCGTGCGGAATTACCAGATTGAAGATTATGTCACGACGATTCGGGAATTTTTGCAGCAAACTTGTACAGAACCAGTCACAGCGATCGCATCTTCTCTGACCGCAGCGTTTACAATTCGAGTAGCGATCGCTCATCCTGAATTATTTAAATCTTTAATTCTCACCACACCCGCCGGACTTTCTGATTTTGGCGAAGACTACTCCCGCAGTTTTTTTGCTCAGTTAGTCAGCGTACCGATAATTGACCGCTTGCTATACAGTACTGGTGTTGCTACAGAAGCAGGAATTCGGAGTTTTTTAGAGCAAAGGCAATTTGCTAGGGCTAATCGCGTTTATCAAGAAATTGTCGAGGCTTATCTTCAATCTGCCCAGCAGCCTAATGCTGAATATGCAGCACTCTCTTTTGTGCGGGGTGATTTGTGTTTTGATTTATCCCTTGACATTGAACAGTTGACTACTCCGACTGCGATTATTTGGGGACAGAAATCCCAATTTACTGGCCCTGAAATTGGTCGCCGTTTGGCAGAGAAAAACCCTCAAGCAATTCGTGTATTTCAACAATTAGACGATGTAGGATTAACACCCCAATTAGAACTACCAGCAGTCACTATTGGACTAATTCGCCAATTTTTGCCTTTAATCAATGGTCAATAGTCCATAATTCAAAGTATATTAACGAACAATTATGAAGTGTAAAGTATGTAGACTTAAAGGCTCTGCCCAATCAAAAATAATTATTCATGATGATGAATAATTTCATACTTCATACTTCACACTTCCTACTTCAGTTGTCTATTTTTCTTGTACTCGCACATCAATCACAGTGGCATTGAAGTTGTAGTTATAGCCTTCTAATTCAAAAGGCATACCAATTTTGACTTTGCTGTTACCTAAAACTGGGCCACTTTCAGTCAATTGAGCTTTACCTTCTAAAGTTAACAGCATATCTGTACTGAAATTATTACTTCTGGGATCTGGTAATTCTTTGACAGAACCATCTGGTTGAGTTGCGGTGATGGTTCTCGGTAGCAATTGCACAGATTTAATCCCAATTTGGCCGTAAGGTTGGTTGCGGATAATGACGTTAGTTTTACCGCCTTTTTTAAATCCATTGTCAAATAAGCGTTCAGGGTCGCGCACATTTAAACCCCGAACTGCTAAATCTACCTCAATGGGTACTGTCGTCGTACCCACTTGAGCCACAGAACCAGAGGTTCCAGGAAAAAAGAAAATTCCCACGATAACTAGCAGAATTACGAGTGCAGCGCCTAAATCTAGAATGTTGATTTTACCGAACAAGCGGCCTTTGGAATCAAAAATAGCCATAATAAAGTTTTCCTAAATACAAACAAAGTATTTGATTGTAACAACAAAGTTAATCAGGAACATGACGACTTTCCCGACTGAGGTCTGAGTAAAAGATGGCTAGGTCTTTTAGTCTTGCGACAGTGTATCACGAGTTGAAAAAATCGGCGTAAAGTCGGCAAGTCCTTGATACACTTACTGTTGCCTATTTCTTCCTCTTTCCTCATTCAGATAAATCCCTCTAGGGATCATAGGGGCGATCGCATCCGTAGTCATAAGATGAAAATGCAACTTCAACAGCAGTAACTGCGTCTCATATTTTGTCCTAATTATTTTCGCTTGTCCCGAAATTATTATCAGAAATGCTTATGATAGCTTGGAAAGGTTTTGCGGCAAATTACCGTCGGTGGCGACGTAGTTGGTTATATCCGGTAATTTCGGTGGTAGTCGCCCTCAGTGTATGCCTGACTACACCCTCACCCAGTCGGGCTATAGATTTGTTACCACTGTTGTTCCAAGGAGCGCAAATACTTCAGCTTTCTAATATATCTGATCGCCAAGAAGTAGAACTTGGCAAACAGATGAATGATGAACTCAAGAATGGGGAAATTCGCCTGTACCGAAATGAAGCGGTGAATCGTTATGTGCAAGAAATTGGTCAAAGATTAGCCGCCAATAGCGATCGCCCCAATCTTCCTTATACTTTTCAAGTAGTAGACGATAACTCTGTGAATGCTTTTGCCACTACGGGGGGTTTTGTTTATATCAACACGGGTTTACTCAAAACTGCCGACAATGAAGCGGAACTAGCCAGTGTGATGGCTCATGAAATTGGTCACATTGGTGGGAAACACTTAGTTAAACAAATGCAGCAAAGAGCGTTGGCCAGTGGTTTAGCTAGCGTAGCAGGTTTAGACCGTAATCAGGCTGTAGCCTTGGGTGTAGACTTAGCACTGAACCGTCCTCGCAGTCGTCAAGATGAATTTGATGCAGATAGAAGGGGTTTAAGGACTTTAAGCAGAGCAGGCTATGCTCAATCGGGAATGGTCTCTTTTATGCAAAAGCTGCTCAAAAGTGGTTCTGTTCCAACATTCTTGAGTACACACCCAGCAACTAGCGATCGCATTACTAATCTCAAACGTGCAATCAATGCCCAACCTAGTAGCGGACGTGAGGGTTTAGATAACGCTGCTTATCGCGCTAGAATTCGACCATTACTTTAGTGTTTTTTATTGTGCCGAGTCAAAAATCAAAAGTTATGCTCGCTGCGCGTGGCGGCGAGCTTTAATTTGGGAAGGCTCAACGGTAACTACCCCATCTTCTAGAGGCAAGGTACGCTGGGTATTTTGAAAAACATTCACTTGATAAATTAAATGATTGGTAATATCGAATCCAGTTAACCAACCACTACGGGGATGATAAGCGCCAGTATCGATATCTAGCCATCCTCTACCTTCGGCTAGTTTACCAGGAGTGACGTTTGGTAAAGTAAAAGTTATAGTATGCCCAACAATAATTAGCTTATCAGGAAAATATGGCTTTTCCATACTGTGGAATTCATCTCTAATCCAGCAGAACTGATCGGCAGTTTGTTCAGCTAGAGGTATGTTAGGGTTTAATCCAGCGTGAGTTAACCAAATATCACCCAAATCTAAATAGGTGGGTAGCGACTGAAACCAATCTAAATGGTCTTGGGGAATAGAAGATGCTTGGTAACTGCTGAGAGTAGCTTGTCCACCGCTGTACAACCAAGCTTGCATAGCTGGAGCCGGAATATTTTTTTGAGTGAGAATATTCAATAACATCTGCTCGTGGTTGCCCAGCAGACAGGGATAGTTGCTCTGCCGGACAAAATTCACGACATGGTAGCTGTCAGGGCCACGATCAATTAAGTCTCCGAGAAAATAAACTTGATCATCTGATGTTGGTGCGATCGCCTCTAACAGATTCATCAAGCCTTGATAATGGCCATGCACATCTCCAATAACTATTCGACGTTGCCTAGTTTTGCTCATCTGCTTTTAGCTGGAATGAAATTAGTTTAATATTTTTGCTACACTATAACCGCAGCTTATTCCGTAAATAAACATAAATATTACTCAAGTAAATTTAAATTTTGTTTAAAGTTTTATCTACCCCAAACACTATAAATTTGCATATACACGCTAGCCTAAAATTTAGGCTGTTGTTTTAATTAGTTTGCCCAATGTCAGAACAATTTTCTCCTGAAATTAGCTTACGCATCTGCAACCACATGAACGAAGATCATGCTGATGCTGTACTTTTGTATGCACAGGCTTTTGGCGCTGTCAGTGAGGCAACATCAGCCCGAATGCTATCAATCGATGCACAGGGAATGGATTTAAGCGTACAAGTAAATGGTGGAGCGACACCAGTACGTATTCAATTTGACCATGTTTTAGTTGATGCGGAAGATGCCCATCAAACTTTGATTGCAATGGTTAGGCAAGCGCGGGTGAAGGAATGATATCGTGTCTGGCCGATTTCATCCCGCATTTATGCAATGTTTTCTCCACTGTTTCTCGCCAATAAACTCAGCAGGGTAATTTCTTTAGCCTGTATTGTTTGAACCATAAAAATCATTTCCTACTCGGTTTGTAATAACCAAAAACCACTGTAAGTCATACCAGAATCATCGGGTTGAATTAATAAAAAGTGCAATCCTTGACTTTGTTGTTTGCGTTGTTCATAAACTTTGGCGGCGGCGGCGACTTCCGCATCTTCAAAGGTGGCTAATACCCATCTATCGACTAAACCAGCTTCTAAAATTAAGCCATCGGGCGCACCTGGGATGTAATTTAAGGCTACAGGATGTGTTGTGGCTAACCAACGTGCTAAACGCATAGATTGTCTGCCACCATAAATTACTACCCCAGGAACGGGTACTGTGGAAGCTAAACCCAGATTTATCGGCTTAAGAAATTCTGGCATAGATAAAATCGGAATGGGGCGATCGCTAAATTCTATTTCTAAATCACCAGCCGCTAAAGTTGCAAAACGCCACTGTTCACCCCAGAGATTTTCCGGTAATGGTAAGGGTGCAGGTTTTTCTAAACTAAAATCAGAATGTTTGTCTTTCAACCACTGTTTTAATGCTAAAGTCCGGCGGGTTGCTTCTACTGCAATACCTAAATTGCGTCCGGCTGTTTCGATTAAACTCAACGACTGGGGACGAAAAACTTGAATGACATCTGGTAATTCTGCACCTGCGGCTTGTTGAATTTGAGTAGTCAGCCAATTGGAATTTGCTTCTGACTGCAAACAGGTAGCCATATACTCAAAACTGCGATTTGCATTACAAATCAACAACTCCCACAAAACTTGTTTAGATGTATCCTGCTGTGAACTTCGATAAAAATCAGCTTGCCAAATTTTCATGATTTAAAACATTTTTTCATAAAAAAAGGGGTGGATTATCCACCCCTCTATTGAACCAGGAAAATTACAATTCTTTTAAGACTTTAGAACAGAACCTTCGCCAAAATTGGTTCAACACGAGCAGCAATTTCTGGGACATACACCTGAGAAACGTAGTCAGCAATCATTCGATCTGTATTGAACAGTGGTGCATTAGTCTTAATTGATGCTTTCATCATCTGTATCCAGCGATGGGGAATACCTTGATGATCTTGATCGTAGTATAGGGGAACAATCTCTGATTCTAAAAGCTGATACAGTGACTGCGAATCTATGCGGTCTTGCAATTCTTGGTCGCTTGTGTGAGCATCTTCACCAATAGCCCAACCATTAATTCCTTTACCATCTGCGTCTGCTTGGTAGCCTTCACACCACCAACCATCCAGGACGCTGCAATTCAACCCGCCATTAAAGCAGACTTTTTGACCGCTTGTCCCGGATGCTTCTAGAGGACGGCGGGGGTTATTTAACCAAACATCAACGCCTTGGACGAGTTTTTGTCCGGTGTAAATGTCGTAATCTTCAATAAAGGCAACACGGTGAATAATGCCGGAATTACGACACCATTCCATCAAACGTTGAATAATACGTTTACCTTCTTCATCGGCTGGGTGTGCCTTGCCAGCAAAGATAATCTGGACTGGATGTTGGGCATTGCCAAAAATCTTCACAGCCCGTTCGGCATCGCGTAAAATTAAATCACCTCGTTTATAAGGGCTAAAGCGCCGTGCAAAGCCAATGGTTAATACATTGGGGTCGAGTAAACTATCAACGGCTTGAATATTTTGATAATCTTCACCGCGCTGTTCTCGTGACTTTTTGACTTTATAACGAGTATAGGCAATGAGTCTTTCTTTAAGAATTTGATGTCTTGCCCAGAGTTCTTCGTTGGGAATGTCGTCAACTTTCGCCCACATTTGGGGATCGATGGCGCGAGTTTTCCAATCTTTACCTAAATATTGGTCATACAAGTCTGCGAGTAAAGGTGCAGTCCAGGTGGGTGCATGAACGCCGTTGGTAATGTAACCAATTGGAACTGTATCTTCGTTATGTTGTGGGTAGAGAACAGTCCACATTTTACGAGAGACTTTGCCGTGTAATTCACTTACGCCGTTGCAAGCACGACACATCCGCAATGCTAAAACAGTCATACCAAAAGGTTCCCAAGGGTCACCTAGTCGTCTAGCACCCAAGGCTAAAAATTGTTCGCGGGATAGTCCCAATTGCGGCCAGTACTGGGCAAAATAAGAGTCAATTAAGTCGGGAGAGAAGACATCATGACCGGCGGGAACAGGTGTGTGGGTCGTAAATACGCAACTTTGCCGCACGCTGGCTTCAATATCGTAGAAGGATTTGCCGGTGCGTTCAATTTCTTGGCGGGCAATTTCTAGGGTACAAAAGGCGGCGTGTCCTTCGTTGAGGTGATGTACAGAAGGTTTAATTCCCAAGGCGGTTAAAGCCCTGACTCCACCAATACCTAAGACGACTTCTTGGGCGATGCGGGTTTCTAAGTTACCGCCATACAAGTGGCCTGTTAACCAACGGTCAATGGGATCGTTGTCTGGGCGATCGCTATCTAGTAAATATAAAGTTACACGCCCAACTTGCACTTGCCAAATTTGCACTTGCACTTGGCGTTGGCGAATTTCTATCTGGATGGTGAGTGGTTCCCCTTGCTCGTTTTTAATTAACTCTAAGGGCATTTTGTCAAAGGGGTTATCCAGATAATAATCTTCTTGCCAACCGTGGCGGTTTAAGCGTTGGCGAAAGTAACCTTGACGATACAGTAAACCCACACCCACCATCGGCACACCCAAATCTGATGATGATTTCAGGTGATCCCCGGCTAAAATACCCAAGCCCCCAGAGTAAACGGGTAGGGATTCATGGATGCCAAATTCGGCGCAAAAATAAGCAATGGGATGTTTTGCAGAAACTTGCGGTGCAACACGATTCACCCAAGTATCTTGCTGTGCCATGTACTGGTCAAATTCGCGGACTAAGGCAGAAATTTGTTTGAGGTAAAGGGGATCTTCTGCCAACTGAGTCAGACGTTCGTAACTTGCTGACTCTAAAATTGCCACTGGGTTATGCCCACAACGTTCCCATTCTTGGGGATCAATGGTTTGAAATAAGGATATGCGATCGCTACTCCAACTCCACCAGTAGTTATAAGCTAAATCTGCTAAACGTTTGAGGGGAAAAGGCATCTTTTCGCTTAAACGTAGCGATGCGTTTATTGCACTGCTGTTAACCATACAAATCTAAACTCTCTGTTAAGTTTTTGCGATTTCATCTCTCATTTGCTGCTACACAATTACCTTCAGGTTGATTCCGCCGGAGTCTTCATTTGTGAATTCTCCCCTGAAGACGAAGCAGCTTTTGTCATCAATGCTCTGTCAAAATTAATGATTCTTCTTGCTCTTACGTTTTTAGTATTATCTCTGGTTTAAGAACTTTTGCCCATCAATTTGCATCACTTTTATTTACAATAGGTTCTATATTGTTAATTTTTGTTTTTATAAATATTAAAATTTTTGAAAATTGCCAATTACAGATAAATTAATTCTTGAATAATTTGCTGCTGTTTTTGTTGACAAATAATTTAAAAATACTATTAATGTTTATTTGTGTCTTGCTACTTATTTTTTATAATTAAATTTGTTTTAGTATTTTCTGCAATAGCAGGACTTACGCAAAAATTCCCGAAAAGCTTAATTTATCGTAGACGCGCAGCGGCTTCCCGCAGGGTACCACCAAGTCGCCAAGAACGCCAAGAATTCGTAGAGTCTGCCGTAAGTCCTAAATAGTATTAACTGCTTATAAATAGAGCATTTTTCATCCCAATAAGGTACATTCCTCTAGCCTCTAGCCCCTAGCCTCTAACCTCTATTCCCTATCTACTCGTACTGCACTCAACTAAAATACCCTGTATATAGTGCTATGTATACAACAAGCTGCTATGCGTCTACGCATCCTTGCGCTAATACAGTACGGCGGAAATAAAGCACCTATTATAAATTGCTGAAAAGCTGACTCTAAGGGTTTCTTCATTTCATACTTCAGACTTCATACTTCAGCCTTTTTGTACTAGTTGTAACGAAATATTCTAAAAATTTTTGGACAATTGTAATGGAAATGAAATATTGATGCTATTTTGGACTGCAACGAGTAGCTTGCTCAATCTCAGACTCTCAACAAGGTTGATGGTGTTGCAGTGGTCGGAATAGTTATCGTTTCTCATAGTAAACAATTGGCTCTGGGTGTGCAGGAACTCGCTGCACAAATGGTTCAGGGCAAAGTTGCGATTGCGGTGGCGGCTGGTATTGACGATGCGGAAAATCCATTGGGTACGGATGCGCTGAAGATTTATGAAGCGATCGCATCTGTATTTAGCGATGATGGTGTATTAGTATTGATGGATCTTGGTAGTGCCGTCATGAATGCAGAAATGGCTGTGGAGTTCCTGCCAGAAGCACACCAAGAAAAAGTATACCTCTGTGAAGCACCATTGGTAGAAGGTGCGATCGCCGCTACGGTTGCAGCCTCTACAGGTAAAAATATTCAGCAGGTAATAGCAGAAGCCAGAGGAGCATTAAACGCTAAAGCTACACAATTAGGGGTTACTAATACAACGTTTGATAACAGTAACAATACACAACCAATAACGAGTGCAGTTTACCCCAGCAAAGAAATTCGGCTGACTGTTCAGAATCGTTTAGGCTTACACGCGCGTCCGGCGGCGCAGTTTGTCGCCACAGCCGCAAAATTTCAGTCTCGCATTCATGTACAGAATTTAACCAGAAATACCGCAGTTGTTCGGGGTGACAGTATTAACCAAGTGACAACTCTGGGAGTGCGTCAAGGACACGAAGTTTTAATTACTGCGAGTGGTATTGATGCAGATGCAGCACTCGCAGCATTACAAACTTTATTTGCAAATAACTTTGGTGAAGATGATACGGCTGTAGTCTCACCGCCAACAACCCAGCCGGAAGTAACAGCAGCGACTCATGGCGAACTTTCAGGAATTGCGGCTTCTCCCGGAGTTGCGATCGCACCTGTAATTCATTATCAACCAGTCCCGGTGACGGTAACACAATACCACGTCAACGACCCAGAAGCAGAATTGCAACGTTTACAAGCAGCTATTCACTCAGCGCAACAAGAAATCCAAACTATTTTTTCCCAAGCAACTTTGCAAATAGGTGACACGGAAGCTGCAATTTTTGATGCTCATTTACTATTTTTAGAAGACCCTGTGTTGCTGGAAACTGTGCAGCAACGCATCATGGAACATCATCTGAATGCAGAAGCAGCTTGGCAAGCCGCAGTTGATGAAGTTGCAACTTCCTACCGCACCTTAGATGATGCTTATTTACAGGAACGTGTCGAAGATGTTGTGGATGTCGGACAACGAGTGCTGCGACTATTAGCCGGAAGTGCTGCTACTAGTTTGCACCTTGCAGAACCAGCAATTTTACTAGCCACAGACTTGACACCTTCAGACACCGCCGGGTTAGACCCCAGTAAGGTACTTGGTATTTGTACGGTATCAGGAAGTGCCACATCTCACAGTGCGATTATTGCGCGGACATTGGGAATTCCTGCTGTTTTGGGTGTCAATCCTGAAGTGTTGCGCTTGCAAGATGGTACTTTGATGGCGTTGGATGGTGAAAGCGGCAAAGCTTGGGTAGAACCAGAAGCAGATATTCTTGGTGCATTGGAGGCTAAACGAGAAGCTTGGCAAACTGCTAAACAAGAAGCACTCGCCAAGGCAGATCAACCAGCAATTACCCGTGATGGCAAACAAATAAATATCCTGGCCAATATTGGTAGTATTGCAGATGTGCAAGCGGCTGTAGCTGGTGGTGCGGAAGGTGTGGGACTGCTGCGGACGGAGTTTTTGTATTTAAGTAGAAACACCGCACCAACAGAAGAAGAACAACTAGCAGTGTATCAGGCGATCGCGCAAGTTTTAGATAACCGTCCCTTAATTATCCGCACCCTCGATGTTGGTGGTGACAAGCCATTACCTTATTTGAGATTTGGCGTTCCTGAAGCTAACCCGTTCTTAGGCTGGCGGGGGATTCGTTTTTGTTTAGATCATCCCGATTTATTTAAAACTCAGTTAAGAGCAATTTTACGCGCCAGTGCGGAACACAAAATTAAAGTGATGTTCCCGATGATTGCCAGTGTGACGGAAGTACGTGCAGCTAAGGCAATATTAGGGGAAGTACAGGCAGAATTGCGGCAGGCTGGTACTCCTTTTGATGAAAATCTACCAGTGGGTGTAATGATTGAAGTCCCGGCGGCTGTCGCCATCGCTGATCATTTAGCCGCCGAAGTCAACTTTTTTAGTATCGGGACAAATGATTTAAGTCAGTATGTGATGGCAGGCGATCGCAATAACCCCAGAGTAGCGTATTTAGCCGATGCCATGCACCCTGCTGTATTACGGATGATCCAACGAACTGTCAAAGCAGCCCACGCCGCCGGAATTTGGGTAGGATTATGTGGAGAACTAGCCGCAGACCCAACAGCCGCCGGAATATTATTAGGTTTAGGGTTAGATGAATTGAGCGTTAATCCCCAAGCTATTGGAATAATTAAACAGGCGATCGCACAATTAACTGTAGCTCAAGCTGAGGCGATCGTAGCAACAGCATTACAATTAGATTCGGCAAATGATGTTAGGGCTTTGGTGCAATGAAAAGCTTCCGCAAAGCCGCAAAGAAAATTCAACTCTTCTCCTCTTGATTTATACTTCATACTGAAGCAGCGGTTAAAGCCAGGAAGATTTTTACTAAGGTAGATAATTTTCTCCTCTGCTAAGTGTATGGAAAATAAATTTTCATCTTGTAGAGTAAGACAGTGACAACTGCTGTTTACCAAAATTCAACCAGCTAGAAGCTAGTTCCAGCCAAATTATTTATGGGAAACCAACTTAAATCTTAGAGAGTCTGGTTTCAAAATAGGTAACAGCACCAGCCCCTACCAGCCCGATCACCTATGCTAAAAGTTATGCACTCGGCCGCCGACTCAGCCACAGCCAATTCTCAGTGGGAGGAGTTAATTAAGCTTCCAACCCCAGACACAGTTCAATGGGACAATATCAAAACTCAGTTGGACTTGGTACTGTTGGCGCTAGAAACCTTAACTGGGATTGGTTCTGAGGCAATGCTCTCAGCGGCAGTTAATCTAAATTTAGAGTCAAGAGTGCCAGACCGCGTAGCTTTATGGCGGCTACGCCAGTCGAATCCTCTACGCAAAGGTCAAGGAGGGCGAAAAAAGCTAGATGTAGAAGAAGCGCGATCGCTTGTTTTAATCATCTGCTATCTCGCCAAACAGCACCAAGAACTTATTCGTCGTGCTGTTGGGTTACTAGAGCAAATGGCGGAAAATAACCGGGAACCTCATCAGGCTGCTTTACTTGGAGATTACATTGATGCTTTTTGCAACACCTACCAAGAGCGAATGGAAGAGGATGACCAAATCTCAACGGAATTATTGACCCATCTGGCACTCAAATTGCTTGTAGACTTGTTATTCTACAGCGCCCCTGGTGGACACCGCCGTCTCTGGCTCGCACTCATCGACCATTCCGCAAAATATTGAAAACGTCTCCTTCGCAGTTTCTGCCATGCCTGTATTAAATTCTGTCATTCGTCGCTACACACCCCCCACTTGCACACTCGAAGTTTTGGCACAAAGTTCGCCTTTGTCCCGTTGGATGGGGAAAACTGTGATTAAGCAACTCAGCTTTGAGTTACGCATTGACGATCCACGACTACCAGAAGAACGCAGGGTTGTAATTCGGGGCGATCGCGACCAACTCGAAGCTTTGTGTGATGCCGTCACTAGCTATGTGCAAGAATTCCTCCAACAGTCCCCAGAAAGTTTTTCGATTGGTTTTTCTGGCTTTCAAGACTCAGCTCAAATATCTAATAATTCCGAGTTGAGTGACATTCACCAATCTTCTTTATCTACACAGACTTTAAAATCCTTCGCATCAGATATCCCCAAAAGCAAAATATATTTAGAACCAGGTAGTTCTTTAACTCACAAATTGCATCTTGGTTCGCTGGCTAGTCAAGCATCTAGCCCTCTTATTCAGCTAAGTCTGTTGCAACTTTTTGATTTAGCCTCAGCCTTAGATGAATACTCAGCTGATGTGATGGCGTTACCATCTTTAAGTACTAATAATTCTGTTCTCCGTTTCCCAGCTTGGGCATCTGTAGCCGCAGTTTTAGTTTTAAGTGTTGGTTTATTGCCGATAACTTTACAGTACGCCAATCATTATCGAAAAAATCAGCCAACAACAGCCAATAAAACTACTTCTAGTGAATCTGATGTGGCTTTAGCACCTACCCCATCAGCTAACTTGAATACACCCTTACCTGGACTGGCACCTCCAGATAATTTATCATCGATACCACCTATTGACTCAACTCTTCCCCTGCCGACTTCTCGTTTGCCGACACAACCTGTAATATCTCCTGGTGCTAGTATTTCCTCGGCTAACTCCCAAACTTCCCTTGGTTTACCACCAGCATCTTCCAAAAGTGTTCTGAACGTCCCGCAAGCAGCAATCAGCGCCAAGAAAAATTCACCAAGTACTGCATCCACAACAACTTCTGGTCAACAAATTGCGCTTAACCCAAATCTCAATCTCAACCCTGCACAACCAATTACTAAGGGTGAAATTGCTTTACCGCAAAGGCGGAGTCTACCTCCACGTTTATCTTCGGGAACGGATAATTTGTCATCTACTAATATCCAAACCGTTCCGCCTCCATTGGCTACTATACCCAATGAAATTCGCAGCAACAATCTTCCTCAAGGGTACTCACCAACCAACCAACAACTAGGAGAAAAAATTACTTCTTCTCTCCCATCTCCAGCAGCAGATAATAATCCATTTGTTGATAGGTTGGGTGATGCTCCTCAAGCTGCTACACCGCCCAATGTGGCTACCAACAGCACAATATTTGATACCACCCAAATAGCAGAAGCTAGAAGTTTCTTTCAGAAGCGTTGGCAACCGCCAGCTGGCTTGACACAAACATTAGAATACAGCTTGACTGTAGATGTGGATGGTTCTATTGCACGAATTTTACCACTGAACAAGCCAGCCAGAGAATTTATTGATAATACAGGAATACCAGCAATTGGTAAGCCTTTTGTTTCTGGTAATAAATCAGGTCAAAATATCAGAATTCGGGTGGTTTTCAGTCCTGATGGTAAGGTACAAACATTTTCAGAAGCCGAATAATTAAATTCTCCAACTTCCATACTATTTATGAAACTGGTACATAGTTTTGTACCAGTTATTCTTTTATTTATGAACTTTTAAGTTAATCTTCTTCTGTACTGTTGGCTTCTCCAGTCACCTAAAACTAAAGTTCAATACTAATACCAATTCACAATTCGCAATTCGCAATTCGCAATTGATAAATCCTGATTTGATAAGGGTTTCTGGGTTTGGATCTGTATCAGAATTTTAGTGAATTGGTATAAGAGGTTATTAAATTAAAAATAAAAATTCTCGTAGTGGACTGACACGACTAAAATAGTGCATTAGAGTTTGGATAAAATTAACCGCAGATAAACGCAGATGGACGCGGATAGAACTTTGGTTATTGCACTAAATTAGCTGTGTCAGTCTACTACTTAAGATTTACTTTATAAATCGTCTCTAAGTCTTACATTATTTGGATTGGTATTACTTGCTCAAAATTTCCTTATTTTAAATACTTATTATTACAGTATTCTAAAGTTTCTTTCACAGCAACAACTTCTACTGTGATGGGTTTTTCCTGAGTGCCATTGATGAGAAACTCACTAGCACCAACATGAGGTTTTTGAGGATTTCCCCAATCATAGGTATAACCCAAACCAGTCCAAGGATAATATTCTTTTTCTTGATTTTCGTAAGAGTTTTTATATATTTTGTGCAGAATAGAATTACTTTCAGGTACAGGGACAGGCAAAACTTTGCAAGTCGAATCATTAATTTCGGGGTCAATACATGGTCTGCTTAAGTCTTCTGCTTTTACCCACATTTCTACAAAGTGAGTTTTATTAGCGTATTTATTTAAAACTAAACCTAAATACTGTTGCAATCTCAGCGCCAGCATCACATTTCCTGGCAAATTAATGCCTGTACCTTTACAGTTTTGACAAAATTCTTGCATTTGGGGAAATGCTGTTAACCAAGTTTGACGGCTGATTTCTTTTGTCCCGATAGGCCAATCTGTACTCGGCTTTGATGTATACTGCCAACTCACCATCAAAAATTCTGTTTTACCGTCGCGTTCTCTGGTTTTAATTTTTGGGTTAGTGGTTGATAATGGCCAAAGATTATTGATAACTTTATCTTGAGTTGGCTTTTTAGCATCTTGAATAGATGTATCTAGTTGCTTTTTTAAAAAATTGTAACTTTCTAGTTTATTTTTTTCTAAATATTCATGGACAGCAGGAATGGTTTGAGACTGTGCCAATAATTGCTTTAGCAAGTTCGCTGCTTGCTGAAGATGATTTTCAGTCGCAAATAAACTAGAATAACCTACTGATAAGCCAACAGTAGTCAAAGTTAAAAATATAGATTTATTTATTTTTTGCATAGCAAAATTTCTGCTATTTAATAGCAATAATTGATGGCAACATAAAGATTGAGTCTGATTTTAGAGGGTGTTTGTGGAATGCGCCACTAAATTCAAACTTTGTGATTTTATTTATTTGTATAAAAATAAGGTTACTTGCAAGTTGTATCTGTCAGATACAAGCAAAGCGTAGACTGAAGCTGATATTGTAGTTTTAGAAGAACACCTAGAGTTTGCATAATCTAAACAAGTTGGATATTTTTTGGCAATGAATCAAATTCGTAAGTTTATTTTTTTACCTTTAGTCGCCATTATTTTGATAATTGCAGGTTTCTGGTTGCTGAATCCTACTAAACCAGAAATTACAAATGTTTCTTCTACGACAATTTACGAACAGAAAGTTAATCATAGTCCCGATGGTATTGGTAAATTTTATATGGGACGAGAAATTGCCAAAGTGATGGGACATACAGGCGCAGGCTGGCTAGAACGTCCTAGCCGCGAGTTAGAAGAACAGCCAAGTAAGATAGTCGGCGCGCTTGATTTAAAACCCAATGATGTCGTTGCAGATATTGGTGCTGGTACAGGTTATCTGAGTTTTTTAATTGCACCTTTATTACCTCAAGGAAAGGTGTTGGCTGTAGATATCCAGCCAGAAATGCTAGATATTATTAAAAATGCCAAACAAGATAAAAAGATTAATAACGTTGAGCCGATTTTAGCAACCATTAATAACCCCAACCTTCCTGATGCAAGTGTTGACTTGGCGTTAATGGTGGATGCTTATCATGAATTTGAATATCCCTACGAAGTTATGCAAGGAATTGTCAAAGGACTCAAACCAGGGGGTAGGGTAGTACTAGTAGAGTACCGAGGGGAAAATCCTTTAATTATGATTAAACGTCTCCACAAGATGACACAACAACAGGTGCGGAAAGAAATGCAAGCTGTTGGTTTAGTTTGGCGCGAAACGAAAAACTTATTACCCCAGCAGCATTTGATGATTTTTGAAAAACAGGTTTCTAGTTAAAACCACTTTCTACCAAGTTCCAGAAATAGCCATCTGGTGCGGTGAAAGAGAAACTCTTTTCCCGAAATTCATTTTCGATGATGTTAGTAAAATTTAGCACCTGACTGGACTTGATGCGATCGCAATATTCTTCTATTCTCCGCACACGGTAAGTATACAGCGACATCCCTAAACTTCCTGGTTGCGCTGCTTCAAACCGCGATTCTAAATTTATGGCTTCCGGAAAGCGAATCACGTAAAGCCTCCCACTCCGCGCCGCCATCATGTCAGTTTGAGAAGAACGGGGATCATCAAAAGTGGTGACGATAAATTTTTCTCCTGGTTTGAGGTCAAATAAATCTCGACCTGCGGGTGAAGACTCATAGCTAGTTTCCACATCATCTCGCACTCGCAACAAACCTAAAATTTCCTCATAAAACTTCAGGCTAGTTTTGCTATCGTCTTGAACAATAATCCCCATGTGGGTAAACTGGCTGGTTTGAAATACAGATGCTTCGTTGATATGTCCGTAATTGGGTATGGTATAACCAAATCGTTGAAATAAAACTTGCCGAGTTAAGGGTTGCAGTAGTAACATTTCTCGCACCCCTACTGTTTGGTCGATAAAAGGACGGCTTTTGCGTTCTTTATTGTAAATAACTTCCCAGTAGGGAATGCTGTATCGAACTGAGAAGCCAGCGGTTTTGGCTTCTTCAGCATGATTTAAAATAGTTAAAATATCAGAGGTGAGGGTAGTTGCCCAACGATTTCCCTTGGTTTTCATTGATACTAAACCCAAGCCTTGATTAGTGGGATTTTGCCAAACCATCAACCTAATCAACCCATGATCTGCGTTTTGATGATATAGGCGAATGGAACGTAAGCTAGAATTTACCCCATATAATTGATAGGCTGTCGCCGCAGGTAATTGACCAATTTGTCCAATTCGATAACCAAATTGTTCCCAATATTGAATGGCGAAAATTGGGTCTGGAACACCAATACATACTTCGTATATACCTGCTATTTTAGTTTCTTTTTCTGGGGTCATATTGAATTAATTTAGATATAACCAAATAATATTAATTCAAAAATAAGGTGGGGAAACAAGATTTTTTGTCTCACGCAGAGGCGCAAAGACGCAGAGAGGTAAAGAAAGTTATTTATCGGTGATTTGATTTAAATCTTGGAGGACGGCGGTGGCTGATTGATAGCGATCGCTAAAATGATAGCGTACCATTTTATCTAAAATTATTCTGAGTTCGTCACTGATTTGGGTTGTTGGTTGCCACATAATATTGCCTGTATCTGGGTCTGGTTGTAATTCTTGGGGTAAGATACCAGTAATTGCTTGAATGCCCATCATCCCCAAAGCATAAATATCACTAGATAATCGCGGATGTCCGGCAAATTGTTCTGGTGGTGCATAGCCCCTTGTCCCAATAGCAACTGTGGCTAATTCTGTTTGTTCACTAGTTGGTGGTTGCATCAACTTAACTGCACCAAAATCAATTAAAACTAAGCGGCTATCTAGATTGCTTCTAATAATATTCTGGGGTTTAATGTCTCGGTGAATTACTCGATGCTCATGGACAAATGCTAAAACTTCTAACACACCTTTGAGCATTTCAATCACAAAACTTTCATTTTTTGCCCCATGTACAGGTGTTAATTCTTCATGGAGTGTATGTCCAGCAATGTACTCTTCGACTAAATAAAATTCTTGCTGGTCTTCAAAATAAGCAAGCAAGGCGGGGATTTGGGGATGTTTCCCTAAAGCTTCTAATATTTCGGCTTCAGTATTAAATAATCTGCGGGCGACTTCCAAAAATGTGGGGTCTCGGCGTGCCGGCATTAATTGTTTAACAACACAAGTAGGACTACCCGGACGTTGAGTATCTTTGGCTAAATAAGTGCGACCAAATCCGCCAGCACCAAGAACTCTCGAAATTTGGTAGCGTCCACCCAACAGTAAATCACCAGTTCTTTTCTCTGGTTGTGTAATGCTGGCCGCAGCGTGGGTATGTTGGTCACGAATTGTAATCGCTTCTGTGGTTGAGCTAGTTTCTTTTAACAGAATACTTAATTGAGCGATCGCTTCTTGTTGTTTTTCAACTTGTTGAATAATTAATTTGGTTTGCTGTTGTGTGTGGTACGTTGTGTAAACCAGCATCCCCACGCTACTAAAAACGAAGGCCATCGCCGGAGGAATCAGCGGTATCCAACCAGCTTGCAAAAACAAACCAGCACAAATTCCGAACAAACCAGCCAGGACTGCACCTCCCACAACCAGCAGCACTAGTGGATGTCTCCACCGCCAGCCTAAAATGCTACCCAATAAAGACCAACCTAACACCCATGCTAGTTCTAGCCAATCAGGCCAGTACCAAAATAATGGTCTACCATCCAAAACTGTACTGAGGATTTGGCTGGCTACCTGTGCATGAATAAATACAGTCGATGTTCTCGCTGGCTGATTGGGGGAAGCACTGTAGGGAGTATATACCCCAGGATGAACACTAGCGGCGGTAGTGCCAATAATTACTAACTTATCTTTGACCCAGTTGGGATTAACTTGATTGTTGAGGACTTGTGTGAGAGTAACTGCTTGAACCAGGCGATCGGGATGGCGATAATTTAATAATATTTGATAACCAGCCGCATCTAACTTAATATAGCTACCAGAATTAGCACTCAGAGTAGAAAAAGTTATTTTGCCAAGATGAAAATTATGTTTTTCTGTAAAATCTACATTTATACCTTGCTTTTCTAAATAACTAATAGCAATTAACCCTGCAAAAGAAAATTGCGTTGCACATTTACTACTATTTGTAGGTTCGGCAAATAATAAACTCCGGCGAAGAATTTGGTCTTCTTCGTTATCAGAAAGTAAATCGTTATAACCAACATTATCTATAGGAAAATTTGGCGGTGGCGGAGTTTCTGATCTACCTGTGCTGCTTAACAAACAAGTGGTAATGAGATTATTTTTATTAGAAATTCCAGCAGCAAGATTTTTTTGATCTGGTCGATAAATATTCAGTCCAATCACACGGGGTTGATAAGACTCAAGTTTTGATAATAACTGATTGATTGTGGCATCAGATAACGGCCATTTAAATTTTGCCAAATCTTCTTCTGTAATTGTAACTAGTAACAGTCGAGGATCGGGTGGTTCTGAAGGACGCGATCGCAACATTTGGTCATAGGCTTTTAATTCCCAAGATTGCAACCATTTCAATTCCCGCATTCCCCATACTAAAGCTGTGACTCCCACGCTAGTCACCACAACCATTCGCCACCAGTGAATTTTGACCAAGGTGTCACGATTATCTTGATTTTGTCTTAATGCAGTTCGCAGGTATTGTAATATTCCACTAATCACAGAGTTGTAGTAGAAGTCAGGAGGCAGAATAATTTTAGATTGAACAGCAGCAAGATAAAACTTTATACTTTATACTTTACACTTCATAGTTTATTCTTTGCTTTATTTAATTTAGCAGTTAACTTGCGTGAAAGTTGCTGTTTAATGTATGACTAGAGTTTAGCAAATAATAGGTTGTATAATCTATATCCAGTTGTTCTCTTGATTACTAAAACTCAGTCATGTCAAGCACCGCCATTGAAGCAATCATTGCAGCTTACTTTACAAACATTACCGCAATGAATCCAGAAGGCTGGATAGCGAACTTTGCTGAAGATGCAGTTAGCCATGACCCAGTTGGTGAACCTCCAGTCAAGATTCGGGAAGATTATCACCGATTTATTGGGCAATTGCAAGCTGTATTTGAGAAATTAGCCGCAAAAACTGAACATATTTTTGTTGCTGCTAATGAAGCAGCAGTCAAGTGGACAATGACAGGAGTGAGTAAAACTGGTAAATCAGTCACCTTTGAAGGAATCACAATTTTTGAGATTAACAAAGACGGTAAGATTCAAACAACCCGCGCCTACTGGAATCCCAAACAATTGGTAGCACAATTGCGGGGGTAAGATAAAGTCTGAAATCTGAAGTCTGAAGTCTGAAATGAAGGAAGCAGTATAATCAAGTTTCTTTCTTACTCCCAACTCCCACTCCCGAATTTTGAAACGACGCAAATTTATTACAACCTGTAGTTTAACTACCTTAGCCACGCAGATACCTCTGGCTCAAGTTCAAGGTCAGCTATCGCCAAATACCATCATCAAACCACCGCGCCTACAACCAGGAGATACAGTAGGATTAATTTCTCCGGCGGGTGTAATTGATGCAGAAGATTTAGCTAATGCCAAGCGATCGCTCACCCAATTAGGATTAAAAATTAAATTAGGCGACCATCTTTTAGATAGGTACGGCTATTTAGCTGGTACAGATGCTAACCGCGCTAACGATGTAAATCGGATGTTTGCAGATAGTTCAGTCAACGCCATCATGACCATGCGCGGCGGTTGGGGTTGTAATCGCATTTTACCTTTACTAAACTACGCCCAAATTCGCACTCATCCCAAAATTATCATGGGGTTTAGTGATATTACTGCTTTAGTATTGGCTATTTACGCCCGTAGTCGAGTCCTGACTTTTCACGGCCCGAATGCCACATCTACCTGGAATGACTTTACAGTAGATTATGCCAAGCGCATCTTATTTGATGGCGAAGCAGTCACAATGCAAAATCTTAAAACTGAAGATATACAATTTGAGACCATTGTTTCAGGAAAAGCTACAGGGAAACTAATAGGTGGTAACTTATCAGTTCTCTCAGCAATGGTAGGTTCGCCTTATCTACCTGCTTGGTACAAAAGCATTTTATTTGTGGAAGATGTCATAGAAGATGTTTATCGCATAGATAGAATGTTAACTCAGCTGAAAAACGCTGGGATTCTCAATCAAATTGCTGGTTTTATTTTTGGTAGATGCACTGACTGTAGTATCGGCGATGAACCATCTTTTAAATTAACTCAAGTCTTACGCGACCAGATATTTCCCTTAAAAATTCCAGCTTGGTATGGTTCCATGATTGGTCATATTAAAGATAAATTTACTTTACCAATTGGTTTAAATGTCGAAATAGATGCCGATGCTGGAACTATTAAAATGTTGGAATCTGCTGTCTATTAGCGTTTAATTCCTTTAAACCGTTCTTTCGCTGCTTGAAACTCTGCTTGCATCACAGATTGGATTTTTTGCGGATCAGGTTTTTTACCACCCATAACATCACCAAAATAAACACAAGCCGCTTCACCTAAAGACCAAGTATAAGCTGCTGCCCAAGAAGCCGCGATCGCACTGCCAAAACCAGGGATAATTTTGACTAACTCCCGTCCTATGGCTTGGGCGAAAAATCCCCCAGCGATCGCACTTACAATTCCGCCTGCTTGCGAAGGTGTGATGGTTTGCCCGTATAATTTACCTAACAGTCCTACCATCGATACTTGCAATGCTGTTAACACAGGCATAGTTGCAAATGGTAAAGGTATGGCTGCTAAAGTTGCTGCCATCACTGAAAAAGTTAACATATACCGCCGTGCCGCATCACGGTAGATATTACCAAGTTGTTGACCTACTCCCTGTGATAATAACTGATTAATGGCACGGGCTTCGGCTTCTGGCAACAGTTCCGCTAAAGCATCTCGAAACTCTTCTAAGCCATAAAATACCGGATTGTAACCATCTTCTTCTAAAGTAAAGTCTATCAGCACAGCGCGATCGCACAATCCACTAAAAGCTTGCTGAATTTCGGCAAAGGCGCGTTGAACTTCATCATACTCTGGTGGATAAGCCGGATGATCTGCCACATCCAAAGGATAAACCTCATGTAAGCAAGTCACCGCCAGTAAACAAGGAATATCAGGATATTGCTGACGTAGTTTGTTGGCAATTTGTCGCAACGTATCCGTGGCAAAATCATTAATCTTAACGGTGAGAATTAACACCCTCGCACCGCGACTAGACTTTTGCAAATCACCAAGCAACTCTTGAATGATGATTTGAGTTTCCTGATTAACATCTCCTAACCCCACCGTATCGGTAAAAATTAGCAACGGTAAATCACCCGAAGGATAGGCGTAGCGTTCAGTATGTTGGGTATGGGGACGAAAACCTTGTCCGATAATTTCTGCTGAAACTCCTGTCAGTCCTCGCACAATCGAACTTTTACCAGCTTGGGGTTTACCAATTAATAAAGCTTCCGTAGTTGGTAGTTCGGCGCGGACAGCTTCTAAAATCTCTGCTACCTGAGCTTCGCTGACACTATACCATTCAACCACAGTCTGCGATACTTGTTCCACAGGTAGAAACTGCATCAAACTAGATGTCGCTTTTTGCCAGACACCTGTAATGCGGTTTTTCCAATCATTATTAGCCGACTGCGTTTGACCTTCAGGCGGCTCATTGGTAGATTGAGAATCTGCTGATGGCAAATTAGTATTAGGTTGCTCAGTCATGGTAATCAAAACAGCAGATAGATGGCAGTTTGAGTTAAGATACTCACTTGCCATTTTAGATGATTCACCACTCACCTAACCTGCACCTTGAAAGCAATCTATAAATCAACAAAGATTTATATTCCTTGAGGTATAGTCCCTCCTAAACTTAGCAAATGCTGTATTCTGTTGAAACGTCCTATTTCATTGCTCAGAAATTCAACAGTTACAAAGATACAAGTTTTTCAGTATTCATCAGACTGAATATAAAATATAACGCCGTGTGCAACTTTCTATCAAACCTAACCCCCAAACCCTTCCCTACAAGGCTACGCTGTACCCACAAATGTTGCTAAAATACCCATCCTGCCTCGGAATAAATTCCGAGTCTCATCGCGCAAGTTCTCTCAAGAGAACTCAAAAAGAGTTTATTCCAGTCCACTTGAGTGGACTTTGGCTATGAGCCTGGAACTTTAGTTCTAGGCGGGAATGGCTTCAACATAAAAATTTTTGACTTGTGTGTACACAGTAGATTCCTAGCCTGCACAGATAACTTCCAAAATCACACCGGATTATTATGAATTACCCCATTGCAGAGTTAGCTATTACTAGTAGTCAAGATTTAGTGAGTTTACTACAGTTCCCCTTCATGCAACGCGCGGTCATTGGTGCTGTATTGATGGGCATACTGGGAGGGTTACTAGGTAGCTTTGTAACTTTACGTCAATTATCGTTTTTTAGCCATGCCGTTGGTCATGCAGCTTTAGTTGGTGTAGCTTTGGGTGTGCTGTTACAGTTAAATCCAACTTGGATGCTGTTACCCTTTACCTTAGTTTTTGGTGTTATCGTTCTTTACTTTGTCGATAAAACCGATTTGGGTAGCGATAGCGTACTTAGTATAGTTCTTTCTGGTGCCTTGGCGATCGGTGTAATTCTTTCTAGCTTGATTCAGGGATATCGTGGTAACTTGATGGGCGTGCTGTTTGGCGATATTCTCGCTATTGATGCCACAGATTTAGCTTTAACCCTACTCATCCTTGTAGGCGGCGCTATATTTTTATTCTCAACTTTGCGCCAGCAAATTTTGCTTACCCTTAATCCTGATGTTGCCAAAGTCCAAGGCATTCCCGTGGAATTATATCGTTACGCCTTTGTCGTGCTGCTTTCACTAGCTGTTGCTGTGGCCATTAAAGCTGTTGGGGTGTTACTAGTTAACGCCTTTTTGGTAATACCTGCGGCTACAGCCAAGTTGATGAGTCAGCAGTTTAGCCGTTTTTTATTGATGTCTGTGATAGTTGGCTCAACTAGCAGCATTGCAGGCATTTTGGTGTCAGGTATTTTCAACCTCGCTTCTGGCCCTAGTATTGTCCTTGTTCAGTTCTTGCTATTCATAGCTGTGTTTGTTGTCATTAAGCTGGGTTGGAAAGCAGCATAATTTTTTTTTGGATAACCCTTGCGGAATCCTTTTTTGTTTGCTACATTTATAAATCGTGGCGCAAAACAAAGCACACGCCGGGATAGCTCAGTTGGTAGAGCAGAGGACTGAAAATCCTCGTGTCACGAGTTCAAGTCTCGTTCCTGGCATCACAAAAACCCCTTGAAATCGTTGGATTTCAAGGGGTTTTTGCTTTATTAACTATGAAAAACAGAGGACAAGTATTCTAGCTTTTATGTAATTTTTGGACATTTTTGGAGACCTTTAGATATAAAAGTGGTGTAAAAATGGTGTAAATGGTGTAGATGGTGTAGAGTAGAGGATAATTACACCAATAATACTTATGTACCAAAATTCTTCCAAGGAACGAGGATATAAAGGCTCTGTATCAATCATTAACTCTAATGGTCGATTACAGTTGAGGTTTCACTATGGTGGTAAGCGTCATTACTTGTCTACAGGATTGCTTAATACTCCTGCTAATTGGAAACTGGCAGAATATAAAGCAGCAGAGATTGAGAAAGATATCTTATACGAGCGGTTTGACGAATCTTTAGCCAAGTACAAGCCTGCATCGTCTTTAAGCTCGGTTACACCAGTTACACCAATTCAAAAACCAAAAGCACAGTTAGATGAGTTGTGGGAAAAATATAGCGAGTTCAAAAAGCCTCAAGTCAGCCCTAGTACTTTCGCTAAAGACTTTACTAAGCATCGGAATCACATAGCTAAGTTACCAACGCGATCGCTAGATGAAGCATCCGCTATTCGAGATTATCTTTTGGCGAACTTAACTCCAGATGCTGCCAAACGTTGTATAACTCAGTTGAAAGCTTGCTGTAATTGGGCAATGGAAGAAGGGTTAATCGACGCTAACCCGTTTGCTGCTATGAAAATCAAAACGCCCAAGGGTGCTACAGAAGAACAAGATGTGAATCCTTTTACTAAAGAAGAAAGAGATTTAATTATTCATGCTTTTGCAAGCGATCGCTACTACAGCCATTACACCCATTATGTAAGGTTCCTGTTCTTTACTGGATGTAGGCCATCTGAGGCAATTGCTTTGAAGTGGAAACATATTACAAATAATGTTGTTCAGTTTCGAGAATCGGTTGTGGTTTCTGAAGATGGCTTAGTCCTGAAGGAAGGGCTAAAAACCCAAAGAAAGCGCGATTTCCCAATCAATTCAGAATTAAAAGCGATTTTAGATGAGATTAGATCCGAAGAAACTAATCCTGAAACATTAATTTTTAGCAGTCCAAAAGGAAAATTTATCGACCATCACAACTTTTCTAATCGTGCATGGAAGGCAATCTTAGCCAAATGCAGCATACCGTACCGTAAAAGCTACCAGACAAGACATACATTTATCAGCTTGTGTGTCGAGTCACATATTAACAGCACTGCGATTGGGCGATGGACTGGAACCTCCGCTAAGATGATTGACAATCATTACGGTGCTACTAACTTTACAAATTTAAGACCACCTGAACTTTTATAAAAATTAGGTCATGACCGAAAAATCAATTGAAGCAGAACAAGTTTATATCGGACAAAAACACGGCTATGTACAATATTTGACTGCTAAGGGAAACCCAAACCATTTTCTTTCTAATCCAGAATTTGGTCACAGTAAGTTTGGTTCACTTCAGGGAACTGAAGAAGATAGAATAGCCTATTTTATGTGCCATGTACCAGATGTAAAATTAGTTGCATTTCAAGGCTGTACTTATAACATTTTACAAACATGGTTGGCATATAAAAATGAGTGCATTGAGATCGCACAATGCTTCTTATCAACGCAAGGTGGTTCTGATGACATTCTTTTACAATCTCGTAACAAAGGAGAGATTGACGAATGGCAATATCAATACAAATGGTTGGAAACTACACTATATAAAAACCTTTGGCATTTGCTCCATGAAAATCATGTATTGTTTATACGTGTTTTGAAAGAAAATTGGAACTATACTTTTGCATCTGATGTTGATTTATTGTGTGAAATTTTTCGTGAAGTGATAGAAGCAGAATTCCTTCCTTACATTGCAAGTTTTCATCAATATGCTTATCAAACTCTACTTTCAAGAAGTATAGGAACTCTGGTGTTTGGTTAGAAGGAATTCACTGGCAGAGGTTAAACACGCGCTCTGTTCGCTACAATCTGCCGTTAATCTTGGACTGGGTAGCCAATCGTAATGCGCCAGAGGTTCATCAAATAGCAATTGAGAACTATTTGCGATCGCTACCTTCTAATCAGAAAAAATACAGCAGAAACAATTCATAGCTAATACTGGATAACCGCTTCAATGCCGTATTGACTGCGTTGTGATACTTCATGATGTGCTTCAAAGTATCACATTGCACAAATGTGTAGGAACTGTGATTGCTTTCTGGGTTGGATACGTAAGCCTAGCAATATGCAGATAGCATACGAAATCCAACAGGCGCTCAAAAAACTTCTCAAACTGAAAGCCATCTCTGATTGAGAAAGAAATATTTTAACCAGTATCAAAAGTACCAGAAGGTAGCACTTAAGTTCTCAAAAGCAGTTAATCAAATCATTTCTAAATATTTATTGCACTAGAGGAAGAGTGATCACCATGTATGCACCAAGTAAAGGAGCAACTGCTCCTAAAATGGATGTAGCTCAAATGCGTGGGCAACTGGAAGCACTTGGATATAACAAGGGTTACATAGTCTATATCCGTGCTTTTTATCCCAAAAACGATCCACGAAAAAACAACGATAAGGGTAGAAAACGAGAAACTAGGGATTTAGGAGAACTCGCCGAGATTGCTAGTCAATTGCAATCTGAGGGTAGAGGAGTTTACTTCGTTGTGAATGGCTGTGGGCATAAGGATGCAGATATAACCCAGTGTCGAGCGGTTTTTTTTGAACATGACGATTTAGATAAAAAAGTACAGAGGGAATTATGGCGATCGCTTGGAATGCCAGAACCAAGTTTGCAAATAGATACTGGTGGTAAATCTATACATAGCTATTGGATTTTTGACCAATTCATTGACCCTCAGCAGTGGCAAAGTCTGCAATCTGACTTACTGGAGTATGCAGACGCAGATCGCTCATTAAAGAACCCATCAAGGGTGATGAGGCTGGCAGGCTGTTGGCACTTTGCACCAAATAACGTAGCTAATAAATATTAGAATCTTCGCAGATTGAGTTAGATGTTAGGCAGTTCTTACCATCAACAGTAGCAAATGCTTTAAATACCAAGGTGTAGCAGTTGAAGTGGTTGACATATGGAACCAAAGATTATTCATTGACTTGGGCGATCGCACAATCTCAGTAAATATCACAGAAGTTGAGCCAATATAAGCACATCTGAAAAATAACAGTTGTGTTTTTAGTAGAGCGCGATCGCTAATAAAGTTCTAGAGCAAGCATAAAACAGCAAGGATAGAGAAGTTAGCAATGTGGGAAACTTTAAGTTTTACTTCACCTATACATAGACCGTATTAGTTTTACCACTTGTGAAGGACAGAAGTAATGATAATAACAGTAAATTTTTTAAGAGAAAGCTTATGGTTGCCGATCCAGAAATCTGCCGAGCTAATGGTAAAAAATCTCGTGGCCCAGTTACACAAAGGGGCAAATCTATTGCTTCTGGAAACTCAACACGACATGGTTTACTTTCGATTAATCCACCACTAGTGATGGGTGAAGATTTGGAGGTATTTCAAGGATTTGTACAGTCCTTAATTGACGAATATCAACCAACAACTGCTACGGAAAAACTGTTGGTGCAGCAAGTGGCGATGGGTTGGCTCAAGTTAAATCGTCTTTGGCAAGCGGAAGCGGCGATCGCCAATCTTGCTATATTGAGAACCGAATTGAATTTTAAATTTCCGGATGCCTTGCAATCACTCATGGATTTAGGAAGCGATAGAACTGGGGGTATCGAACTTAAAAATTTGCAAGCACAGATTAGGCAGGAGGAGCAAAAATCGCTGGCTTTGCCCCAAGATACAGATAAATTAGCTCGATATGAGCGGCACATTTTAAGAGGGCTGAACCAAGCATTAGAGCAATTAGCAACAATCCGCCAGCAACGGCAGAATCAGGATTCTATGGGTTCGTATGGTTATAAAACTGTTCAGCTAGTTAAATAGATAATTCAGCAGTTCACTTTTGAATGCTTTCATCTGTGTGCTTTTAATGGCGGTGCTGAAATTGAGAACATTCTCTATAGCGAAACTGATGTACTTTCGTCAGCTATTTTATTTCTATTGAATTGTATTGAGTGAGTAAAGCCTTAGCAGCTTGATGGTGCTTATCTACCAATTGGGGAGGGGAAATAACTCGTGCTTTATCCATGTAGCGATTAACCCAGATACTAAACTCATCTAATGAACGAGGTGGTAGCGAGACTAGATAATCTACATAGCTAGGCTTACCAGTGGTTAGATTTTTAGCACCCAAGACGATTTTCTGCTTGAGATGGCGTAGTTCCCCTTCCTGAATAAAACTTGCTACTGGAGGAAAGAAACGCACTGTGACTGTTATTAAGTCTAACTTTCCTTGTAGTTCTAATTGTTGCTCTGGTGGTTCTCCTAGATACAAGCCCCAGCCATTTTCTAGCAATTGGTAAGCTTTAGCTAGACTATTTGTTTGCGCCTCTAAACCTCGGCCTGACTCATTCAAAACTTGGCAGTAATTTTTAAAGCGATTCAAACGCCCAATTGCTAAATGTCCATTTTCATAATGTTCATAGAGCAAATACCAGGCAATATCTTGATAAATTAACTGTAGTGGTATTATTCTTTGTGGGCCAATGCGGCTATTACCGTAGGGGTCACTAGCGCGAGAGATTTCAATGGTCTGCCCTTGGCAAATCGCTTTTTCTAAAACTGCTAACTGATGAAATAGAGTATCTCGATTTTCCCCTAGGGCTGCCATTTCTTCGGGGTCAGTGTAGACTATGGTGCGATTGAGATGCTGTCTAACTGGATAAAAAAATTCGCCTTGAAGTTCTATATCTAAGCCCCGCAATCTTTTGCTGAGAGTTTGGTAAATACGCCGCAAAAGTCCATCACCTTGGTATTTTGCTTGAGATGCCAAAGCATTGAAAGCTACTTTCAATTCTTCTTGTGACATAGCACCAGTACCTAAATAGTATCCCCAGCGATACATCCGGTCTTCGAGAATGCCGTAGCGACGCAAGGTTTCTAGGTCTTTACGCAATGTGGGGATGGAAGGATAAGCTTTAGGTAACTCTACTCTGTAGGTAGCTGCGAGATTTTGGAGGCAAAGTTGAACTTGCTTGAGAGAATTATGGTGTTGTGTATCGCTTAACTCTATGAATTCAGGACTACCTACACCTGGGTGCTTTAGTAATGTTGCAATCAGCAGCATTAACCGTTCAAAAGCTTTGACATCACCGTAGGGATGGGAAGTAGGTTTTTTCGGCATAGGTAGATGCGATGCTTTTCCAGTTTACGAGGTGTAGAACTTGGGTGTCTAAAGATAAAAAATATTATCTTTTCAATTTCTGTATTGATCTAACACCTTATATACAAGCTTTTATGCAATTTAGAGCCAAAAATACAATTATTAGCTTTTAGAAGATTTATTTTTGCTAATCAAATAACTTAGTAATTGTCCGTCTGTATAAATTAACAGTTTATCAATATGTATATTTCACCTCGTGCTTCTAGAGTACGTAACCTTTTAGTGTCTGTTTGTAATGGCAGCATTACCCTTGTTATTTTGCTGATTGCTCCTTTGGGATTAGCAGCAGTGATTATCAATACATTATTAGTGACCTTGACTACTTATATTGTCTCCAGTGTGGCAGATCGAGTCATTGCTTGGTTAAAACCAGCCGCAAATGCTGATTTAATTTCTGATTCTAGCTCCCAAAAGCACAATCTTGCTCGTCAGCGGTGGAGGCAGAAATCATGAGAACTCTCTATGTCTCTCAACAAAATTGCTATGTTTCACTGCAAAAAGAAACACTAATTGTCAAACAGGGAGAGATAGTTCAGGGTCAGGTGCAGCTACCGTTATTGGAACAGATTTTGATTTTTGGCAAGTCGCAAGTTAGCACACAAGCGATTCGGGCTTGCTTATGGAGAGAGATTCCGATTGTCTACCTTTCGCGTATGGGTTACTGTTATGGGCGGATTTTACCTATTGGGCGAGGATATCGGCAATTATGCCGTTATCAGCAACAACTGACACAGGTAGAACGGTTGATTACTGCTAGAGCGATCGTACAGGCAAAGTTAAAAAATAGTCGAGTTCTGTTGCGGCGACAGCGACGGCGACAAGAGTCTGAGTTGCTAGAAAAAGTCCTACAAGGTTTAAATCACTTAGTTTCTCAAGCGGGGAGTGCTGATAGCTGGGAACGGCTTATGGGTTTTGAAGGTGCAGGTGCAGCACAGTATTTTTCTGCATTTGGCGAATGCTTAACTAATTCTGAATTTGTGTTTATGGGACGTAGCCGTCGTCCTCCTGGAAACCCTGTCAATGCCATCTTAAGTTTTGGCTATCAGGTACTTTGGAATCACTTGCTGGCATTGATTGAACTCCAGGGACTTGATCCTTATTATGCTTGTTTGCACGAAGGCTCAGAACGTCATGCTGCACTGGCTTCTGATTTAATTGAGGAGTTTCGCGCACCAATTGTAGATTCTCTAGTGTTATGGCTGGTGAATAAAAATGTTATGGATGCTCAGAATGATTTTGAATATCGGGATGGAGGGTGTTATCTCAATGATTTGGGAAGAAAAAAATATTTAAAAGCTTTTTTACAGCGTATGGAGGAAGAAGTGCAATTAGAGGATGGTGAAAAGCACCCGCGATGGCATATTCTGACAGTCAGGTGAAAGCTTATAAGCAGTTTGTATATAATCCAGCACAGATTTATCAGCCTTATCTAATTCGGTAATGAATTATGAGTTATGAATTATGAATTATGAAACTCTTATTTAATCAGAAGTGTTGCGTTTTTCACATCAGTGATGAATTATGAATATGATTGATGTGAATTGGAACCACCTCTGATGTTATGCAGATTTCTAAATTAGCTAAAAAGCATTGTTTGTGGCTACTGCAAATGCGGTTTTAAGGATATGGATTTAAAACCAAATTCACCAGCCTAAAATCCCTACCTCACGAAACTGGACTTTTGTATTTCTCCCTAACCCTGCAATTTTTGCAAAAGTGTTATTTCATAACTCATCATTCATCATTCATAATTTTTATGCTTTTGTATGTGGTAGCTTATGATATTCCTTGCGATAAGCGGCGTAAAAAAGTCTCAGATTTGTTAGAAGGCTATGGAATTCGAGTACAGTACAGTGTTTTTGAATGTGTGTTAACCACTTCACAATATAATGAGTTATATCAACGATTACAAAAGAAAGTGAAGTTATCGGAGGATAAAATGCGTTTTTATCCTGTATCGGGTCACACTTTAAATCAAATTCAAGTTTGGGGTGGGCCTCCAGTGGCAGAAATACCTGGTTCAACTATTATTTAGTTGCGGCTGCGGCCGATCGCAAAAATGGCTGAAATAATGCAAATTGGTATAATCGGCCGTTGCCTTGCCTGGTAAGGTTTTCATTCGTTTTTTATTCTTCGTTGCTTGCTGTTATGGGTAGAAAAATCGGATCGGTCGCAAAGTGCCTCTGGACTCCTTGCTGGGTAAGGGTTTAAGATGAAGCTATTCGCACTCGCTGCGGAAATTAATTGATTGGAAACAGAATAGCGTCAATCCAGGATTGCTTGTAGCGTCTGTATTCGCACTCGCTGCGGAAATTAATTGATTGGAAACAGTGATCAAGAGTTTGAAACTTTGTACAAGTGCGTTATTCGCACTCGCTGCGGAAATTAATTGATTGGAAACTTTTTTGCCCATACCTTAGTTTAGGTTTTAGGATGAATCGCACTCGCTGCGGAAATTAATTGATTGGAAACTTAGCGATCGCAATGCCGAACAGTCTGTGATTCTTTCATTCGCACTCGCTACGGAAATTAATTGATTGGAAACCGCGATCGCTGCTGACATTACTGGAGATGGCACAAATTCGCACTCGCTGCGGAAACTAATTAATTGGCAACTCGCAACTCTACATATTTAACAAAAAATGTCAATTAATAAGAAAATATTTCTCCAGATTTCATCTACTTCGCGCAAAGCGTTACTACAAAAGGATTTGAAACAATCTAACTAATTATTTCAAAATATTGACTGTTATTCGACAAATCAGGATATAAATTTATACAATAACCTCGGAATGCACTACAAGGAACTTCACTGGTGTCGGAAGCATACTGGCAAGCTAAAATCTGGGGCTTACTCCACGACCCTGTACTAAAAGCTTTACATAATAACACTGGACGTAGTGGCAATAGTTTCTGGCAAAAACTAGAAGTGATGCAGAACTGGGTGAACAATGGCTGGAACCCAGAAGAGTCTCAAGGTAAAATTTTGAAACATATCAAGCTGGCAGATTATATCTCTTCAGCAAGCGATCGTGGTGCTATTGGTAGTGTCAGCCAGTGTATCAATTATGCTCCTGGTAAAGACCGTGACAAAGGCTTAGAAATATTTCATTTACTTTCTGGGGCGAAACGCGACTTTAAAATTAAGCAGCATTCAGAACTACTAGTAAACAGAAAAGAATACTTAGAGGGTAAGGAGCAAAAGCTACTAGAAGCGATACCGTCAACTATCAAACAAGATCCAAAATTAATGTTTTGGTGGTTATGGCGTTGTTTACCACAAGCAGCTTGCCGGGAATTTGATGATGAATCTTTGATGCTGATGCCAGCAGAAACTCGCCTACCAGATAGTTCGATTTGGAGTCATGCTAGTATAACTGCTGCCCTTGCTGGTGCATTAGCAGGATATGACTTAACAGAGGCAGAAATTGAACGTTGGCCTGCAAATAAAGCTTCACCTCATCCTTATTTAGCTAGTTTTACTTTTACGCCAGTTCAAGAACTAATTAAAGCCAGTCGTAAAATGCGGGATTTTTGGGCGGGTTCTTGGCTTCTGCACTATCTTTCAGCTAAAGTCTGCTGGCAGCTTGCTTTGCAGTATGGGCCTGATAGCTTACTTTATCCCAGCCTTTACCAACAGCCTTTAATTGATCACTGGTTATTAGAAAAAGCCCCAGATTTTGCTCAATGGATAGATAAACCCACTGATGATTCACTCCTAACAGCAGGATTTCCCAATGTCTTAGTGTTAGTTCTGCCAAAAGATAAAGTTAATGCAGCGATGCAAACTGCCAAACAGACTCTTTTAAAAGAGTGGCAACAAATCAGTCATTTAGTGTTAGGAGAATTACAAAATAATCGCAACTGGATGCCAGATTTACAAGCTGATAGTCATACCTGGAAAGATTGGTTACAATCTCAATGGCAATTTTATTGGACGGCTTTACATATTGGTAAAGAAGGAAAACCACTAAAAAATGCCGCGATTTCTGCTGAAAGGGAAGCAGAATTTACACCTTGGCTGGATGCCCAAAATCAGGCATATAACTTATTGGAGAAGCATCCTCAAAAACTATTTTTAGATAAAGAAATCGACTTTCTTAGAGACGCATATCAGCAACGTTTAGAAAAACAAGGTAGAAAATTTAGTGTCAATGTTGGGTCTTGGTGGCCACACATTTTCGATGCCAATCGATATGCCCTAACAGCAGTTAAAAACGCGCGAAATTGGCAAATTCCGACAGCATTTGGCCCACGTTCTACTGTCTCTGGCATTGGCCCAGTGGTGCATCCCGGTAAGGATTGGATAACTGAAGGCGAAACCAAAAAGCTTTGGGAAAAGCACGCAGGATTATTTGACGGTCGAGAACAGCTAAATGCAACCGAGACTGTGAAAAGAGGATTACATCTAATTTTACCGAATTTGTTGCAATTATCTGAAGAGAGAATTGCCGCCTCTTACCCTGATTTAACTTCAGGTGTGGCGGGATATTTAAAAAATAGCGATCGCCAGAAATTAGAAAAATTTAATCAAGCTTGTAGGGCTGTAAAAAACATCTTAATTAAAGAGAGAAATATTATTCCCAATTTAATAACAGGGAAATGGGGTATTCCCTGGATTGATGAAAATTCAGATGCAGAATTAACACAATTCCATCCTCGGTTTTTAAATGCAGGCTGGCTGATAGAGGATTTAACTATTCCTGAAGACCAAAGAAATAGCTATCGAAATTTAATTGAAACAACTATAAATCAGTACTATCCCAATAACAATCCTGCTGATTGGTATGTGTTAGAGACCATTTATAAAGTAA
>JAGKSW010000243.1 GCA_018993265.1 Nostoc sp. TH1S01 | reverse complement strand
TTTTTTGGTAAGCTTGCACTAAATAATTATTTTTGTCTGACTTGGCGCTCTTGGCGTTCTTGGTGAAGCAGTCCGGTCTTGGGGGTTTCCCCCATGAGGAACTGCTGTTAGCGCAGCGTTAGCGACGCAGGAGCGTCACTCGGAGGGCGGTTCGTAAAAAAATTAAGTGCATCTTCATGGAGAATTGGTATAACCATGATTTTGAGTTATTTTTAATGGTAAGCTCAAAACTCAATGTTGATTTGACAGTATGAAACCCAACATGATCAAAAATTTGTTGGGTTCCCACATCTAGTGTATTTCTCAATTACGAATTAATTACAAATGACCAAGGACAAATGACAAATGACAAACTTAACTATTTAGCTTAATTTCTACCAAAATATTTACATAGGAATTTCTATTAACATCTCACAACCCTTTCCTGGTGGAGAAACACACTTGATTTGACCGCCGTGTTTATCTACAACAATTTGGTAGCTAATAGATAAACCTAAGCCTGTACCTTGGCCTGGTTGTTTAGTCGTAAAAAACGGTTCAAAAATGCGCGATCGCAAATTACTAGGAATTCCACAACCATTGTCAGCAATTGTAATTTGAATAGTATTCTCTTCTATAACTTTTGTCCGAATCCAAATTTTTGGCTTGTCCGTACTTTTGCCATGATTCACCGCTTCTTCTAGAGCATCAATAGCATTATTGAGAATATTCATAAACACCTGATTCATCTGCGCTGCATAGCAGACTACACGGGGCAATTCACCATATTCCTTAATAACTTCAATACCTGAATAAATATCATTTGCTTGCAGCCGATGTTGTAGAATTAACAAAGTACTTTCAATGCCTTCATGCAGATCCACTGGCTTCTTCTCGGCTTCATCCAATCTTGCAAAGGTGCGTAAAGACAAAACTAATTGCGAAATTCGGTCGGCTCCCATCGTCATAGAATTGAGCATTTTCGGTAAATCATTAGCAATAAAATCTACATCTATTTTTGCGGAAAACTCTCGAATTTCAGCTTTGGCTCTGGCATAAGATTTCTGATACATCCGCAACAATGTCAGCAAATCTTCAGTGTATTCATTCAAATAAGTAATATTTCCAAAAATAAAACTAATTGGGTTATTAATTTCGTGGGCTATTCCTGCCACTAACTGTCCTAAGCCAGCCATTTTTTCGCTTTGAATTAACTGACTTTGAGTTTGCTGCAATTCTTTAATAGTTTGCCTGAGTTCTTCTTTTTGCCTTTGAGTTTGTTCTAATAATTCTGCTTGCTGGAGTCCTACACCTAATTGATTACCAATCTGTACCAATAAATCTATTTCATCATCTTGCCAATTACGCGCTGCTGTGTTGTGATATGCAGCTAGTAATCCCCAAAGTTTATCGCCTTGAAAAATTGGCACAATCATATACGATCGCGCTTCCATTAACTGGCTCAAAGATATATATTTCTGAGCTTCTTGATTGTTATAAATATCTTTGACTACCAGAGTATATCCTTTAGCAAAATCACCTCCTTGAGTTGCTTGTAAGTAGTCATTAGCAATCACACTCAAAAGTTTGCGGACTGATACCCATCCTGGTGCTGCTGACTCAGCCACAAATTCGCCACTCCAATCAGAACGAAAACGATAGATTGTCACCTGATCTACTTCTAACAAGCGTTGAACTTCTTGGGTACTGGTGACAAAAATTGTGTTCAAGTCCAAAGATTGGCGGATTTTCTCGACTGTCACGGCTAAGGCTTTTTCTCTTTCAGCAGCTTTTCGTTCTCGTTCAGCGGCTTTTGCTAGTTGTTCAGCTTGCAACTGCACTTGTTTTAATGTTTCTGCTTGCTGTAAGGCGACTCCTAGCTGTATCCCTACTTGCGCGAGTAAATTTATTTCTTCATCTTGCCAATAACGAGGCTGGGAATTTTGATAAGCGACTAACAATCCCCATAACTTTTCACCTTGAGAAATTGGCACAAACACTTCATGACGGGGATATTTGCCAGCTTGGGTTTCTTTTAATAAGAGGCGTTCTGTGACTGGCTGAGGTTTCACAATTGGTGTCCAACCATCAACAATGGAATCAGCCACAAATTCGCCACTCCAGTCAGGGTAAAAGCGATAAATTGCCACTCGTTCCACATCTAAAAGTCGTCTGACTTCTTGAGTAGTGGTTTTAAAAATAGTGTCTATATCTAGCGATTGACGAATTTTTTCAACGGTATTTGCCAAGGCTCTTTGGCGTTCAGCAGCTTTACTCAGTTCTGCTGCTTGCAGCTGCATTTGTTGTAAAAATTCTGCTTGTTGTAAAGCTACTCCTAGTTGAGTACTAACTTGGGTAAGTAAATAGACTTCATCTTCTTGCCAATCGCGGCGACCAGAGTTTTGATAAACTGCCAGTAAACCCCAAAGCTTTTGACCGTGGTAAATGGCAATGATCACATAAGCTCTGGCTTGATAAGTTTCTAAAAGTTTGATGTAGCAGTCTGTAAAACCATAATCATAAATGTCATGACAAATTCGATATACTTCACTTCTAGCAAAGATTCCACCTTCCGTATCTTGTAAATACGTATCCATGATGGGAGTTTCGGCTAAATCTTTAACGCTACACTCGCTGACATTTTCTTTTAATTGTTGTCGCTGTGACTGTTCATTAATCAGAGAAATCCAACCTTCTGCTACTGATTCAAAGATAAATTCACCACTCCAGTCAGGATTAAAGCGATAAATAGCGACGCGATCGGCATTTAGCAACTGTCGGATTTCTACTGTGCTGGTGCGGAAAATGCTGTCTAAATCTAGAGATTGGCGAATTTTTTCGACTGTAATGGCAATAGTTTTCTGCCATTCGGCGGCTTTTGCTCTAGCTTGTGCTTGTGCTAGTTGTGTTGATTGTATTTTGACTTGTTCAAGATAATCAGCTTGTTGTAATGCAACTCCTAAATGTGCGGCGATCAGTTGCACAAATTCAATTTCTGATTCTTCCCATTGCCGAGAGTTACTACATTGATGAATACACAACAATCCCCATAAATTTTTTCCTTTCATTAAGGAAGCTGCTATGTTAGCACGTACTTGAAATCGTTCTAAAATCTGGACATGGCAATCGCTAGCACCAGCTTTATATATATCTGCCATTGCATGAATTCGCCCTTCTTGATATAGTTCAGCAAATTCCGTAGCAAAGCAATGATCGCGTAGTCTGGCAGTTAGTGCCGAAACCCATTCTGAACCGACATCTTCATAGATAAATTCTCCTTCCCATCCCAATTCAGGATAAAAACGAAACACACCTACACGATCAGTTTTGAGTAATTGTCGGACTTCTGTAACTGTAATTTTAAATATAATGTCAATGTCTAAAGTTTCTCGAATCCGAGAAATTACTCCAGATAAAGCTTTTTGCTTCTCACTCTGAACTGGGGAGAATGGATTATCTGATTGATATTCTGGTTGTTTTGAATTTGATTGTATGGTAGAAGAGTTTTCCATTCTATGACTTTAAATATTGAAAGTCTTCTCTTGTAGAATGCCCTAATTTAAAGGCAAGATAACAGGCAAAGATTGAATATATAGCAATCCTAAATCATTTGTGAAATTCTCTTTCTTCTCTTTCTTTGTGTCCTTTGCGTCCTTTGCGGTTCGTTAAAAAGAATATTTTTCACAACTCAGATAGGATTGCTATATAGTAAATTAATTTGTAAAAATTTACGGGGATTAAAAGTTACTCAGTAACAACAAAATTTGTAGTCTTCGCTTTTATGATCAACTCTGGACTGATAAAGTAAATTATGCTTTCCTGGCTCTAATTCACACACCAGTTTATTTACCTCATCTCAGTCTATTTATTACTATTCTTTATGTTTATTTAAACAATTGATGAATAAGTAATGTGAGTAACTCAAGCATAAAAATTAAGATTGATATTATTTAATTTTGGGATGAGTACATAAATTTTGAGGTTAAGAGGTTGTTTGAAAAGTCTAAATTATTACTCACCGGGCGATTGGAAATCGCGGCTACACAGACGAAACCCCTCCGGGTGACGCTCCTAACGTCGCTAACGCTGCGCTAACGCCAGTTGCCTGTGGAGGGAAACCCTCCCGCAGCACTGGTCTCACCACCTACGTGGGTTTGAAAATCTGGATTTTGCGTTAGTCCACGCAGGTGGACTTTGCTTGTGTAGTAGCGAATTCTATTCGACCAATACTTTTCAAACTAAGAAACAGAGGAAAAATTTTGTTAGGGGTAGCTGCTTCATTTAAAGCACCTGCAAACAAGACAGGAATGCGATCGCTAATATCGCATTCCTGCTAGAAAATAATTCAACTGCGATCGCATTATCGCTTTTTGGGAGCTGTGCGTCGCTGTTCTCGTTTTTCGGCTTCTCGAAGACGGCGATCGCGCCAATCTGCCAATGTTAAGTAGCCAACGCCACCAGTAACTGCGATTAACAGTACTAACGCAAGTAATGCCAGAATACTCAGAAATGGACTTTCCACGATTCCCCTACAGTCCGTTGCGTCCCCAAACTACCATTGCGATCGACCAAGTGAACACAACTAACAGTGATACCCATCCCAATGTCAAAATTCCCATAGTTTTAAATTTTGCAAATCATTACAAAAGGTCTCTAATATTTATCATACCTGGAACTGGATACGAGGAAGTCTGAAGTGTGAAGTCTGAAGTCTGAATCAGATTGTTCCTACTCCCCATTCCCCACTCACTACTCCCAATTTCGACCATGAAAATTTCCGATCCACTACTGATGGCTGAACGCTTAGAGTCGCTCAAAGCAGGAATAATTGGCGGTTTATCGCTGGGTGTTACCTGCTTGATGACTAGTGTACTCAATACTCTGGTATTGGCAAGATATTTTGAGATACTGATTAGTTTACAAGTAACGCTGAATTGGCAGTTGTTGGTCAGTTGGGCGATCGCCACTTTCTCTGGTTTACTATTTGGTGTCACTTATCGCTATATCATCCGCCAAGACCAAAATCCGCAACTCAAGGCTGGTGGGGTGATGGCTTTTGGTTTGGTGAGGGGGTTAGCGCAGATAGAACTTGACTGGAGTTTAGCGGGTGCTGTGTTGGCTGGTGAAAGTGTGCTGTGGTTTATTGTAGCTGCGATCGTTCTGGATAAAGCTCTTCAATCAGGCTGGGTTAAACCTTTCCCATCTACGTAAGCATATCCAACTGTGAACAACTTGGGATGAGCCAAATTTTGTCCATACGCGCTACCTCAGCGTTTACCAGGAAGAATCTCGTAAGTTTATAAATTTTTCACTTAACTCATTGGTCACAAAAGCTAAAAATTAACTCTTTTTAGTTATGTCCAGTAAAAAATCAAATATACGGTTATTAACTAGTTATATTTTTTCGAGATAATCATTATATTTTTATATACAAACAATTGTGATTTTTAGCTATTGCTGAAAGATTTTTTTTAACCATTTAACATGAGATACTTTCGTTCATTTACCTAGCACAATCAAGTATTATCCTAATAATCATACCAACTTTTGCTTATTTTACTAATGCTTGAGCTATACAGTATCTCTTGCTACTTGCTTGTTTGATTTAAGCATTTAAGTATTGTTATTTACTTTCTTTTTACCAAACTACAAGCAAAATATTTTATTCGTTAAATACTAGCATTATTTATTACTTTCAGTATTTTTTAATTTAAATTATATTAGTTGTACAAAAATTTCCATTAGTAGAATCTAATGAAGATTTATCGAGAGTATTGACTATTGGCTTTGAATTATTTACGCTCAAAAAATATTTTTATTAAATCAATAGATTCATAAGTGTCAAAAATTCTACCAAATTAAGTTAAGTAATTTGATTTTCTGATTGATAAAAATCAAATATTTTTGTAATTGATAAAAATATTTCTGGATTTGCTTCTAGTGAATCGATTAAATAAGTAAATATTTCGTAGAGGCTAAGATGATTTTTAACCAACAGCAAATCACTCTAAACTTACCATTCCACAAATTTAATATTAAACAAGTATCCGCTATTTTGCGTCGTCGGCGCTATTTAGTTTTGGGTATTTCTTGTACAGTAATGTCTGTTATTAGCTTAGTTGCTGTTAACACGAAATCTAATTACCAAAGTTCTATGCAGTTGCTTGTGAGTTCTGACGCAAATACAGGAGCCACAGCTAATAATATTATAAATTTGGCTGGTAGCGAGATTGTGGAATTAAATTCACCAGTTGTAGATTACACAGCACAGATGAAAATGCTTTTGAATCCCAAACTCATTGCAGAAGCTGTATCTCTACTAAAAGCTGAATATCCAGATATGACAATCGAAGATATTAACGGCAAGCAAGCAAAACTGTCTATCACCAAGTCAGAAGAGAAAATAATATCTAATAATCTGCCATTACAAATATTAGAAGTGACCTTCAGCGATGAAGATCCAGTTAAAAGCCAGAAAGTTCTACAAGTATTACAACAAGTTTATCAAAATTATAATATTCAACAGCAACAAGAACGTTTAAATAAAGGTCTTGCTTTTATTAATGCTCGTATACCTCAAATGAAAAAAGAGGTGAGTCAAGCAGAAAAAAACTTAGAGCATTTTCGCCGCAAACATAATCTACTTGACCCTGAAGTACAAAGCAAAATTTTGATTGAATCTTTGGCTGAGGTGCAACAGCAACTACAAATAACCCGCGCCCAAATTCAAGATGTCCAGGCTCGCTATAATAACTTACAACAAGAAGTCGCTACTTCATCTCACAAAGCTAGAATAGCTGCTCGTTTAAACCAGTCAAGTAGCTACCAAACACTATTGAATGATTTTAAAAAGACTGAACTTGCTTTAGCTAAAGAGCAGAAACGCTACACAGATGAGTCTCCCATAATCCAACAACTCAAAGAGCAACGCCAGAATCAGTTACTGCTCTTAAAAAGAGAATCGAGTCAATTATTAGAAGACATCAAACAATCTACTGCTAATGCAGCACAAACTGAGGGAGCTGATCCACAACTATTACAAGAGTTAATTCAAGTTCAAACAACAGCTTTAGGACTAGTCGCTAACGAAAAAAGTCTAGCTGAAACAGAACAAAGACTAAGGTTTGAATTTAGCCAATACCCAAGTTTAATAGCGCAATATAATCGTTTATTACCAGAGGTACAAGCTAAACGTAAACAACTAGAACAATTATTACAAGCACAACAATCTTTGGGTTTGAAAATTGCCCAAGGAGGATTGGAATGGCAGGTGTTAGAAGAACCAAGTTTAGGAAAGCTGACAGGAATTAACAAATTATCCCTGTTGTTAGGAGGTGTAGTACTGAGTCCAATTTTAGGAATTGCTCTAGCCTTAAGTTGGGGAATGTTTACTCGCACTATTTATTCCACAAAAGAATTACAGCAGTCAACAAATTTACGCTTACTTGGGTCTGTGCCGAAACTAGCACCCAGAGGGTTGAAAAAATGGCTGCCAAACATTTCCGGAAGTAAACAAAACAATATAGATTCTACTTTTGCCGAAACTGACAGTTGGTTGCCTTGTCATGAAAACTTAGATATTCTCTATCAAAACCTGCAAATATCTAAGTCTCCTTTACCTTTTAAATCTTTGATGTTTACTTCTGCTTTATCAGGGGAAGGGAAGACGACTGTGTTATTAGGGTTGGCGGCTAGTGCAGCCAGAATGCACCGCCGTATTCTGTTAATTGATGCCAACCTCCGGTATCCTCACTTACACAAAATGCTGCAATTATCCAACGATTGGGGTTTATCTTTACTCTTGCTGGATGAAACAAGCAACCACATTCATAATTACATCCAACCTGTTCACCCTTTAATTGATGTTTTGACTGCTGGGCCGAAACCAGAAGATACTATCAGGTTGCTGAGTTCTCAGCGAATGAAAGAACTAATCAAGCGGTTTGAGCAAACTTATGATTTAGTGTTAGTTGATGCTCCACCGATTTTAGGTACAGCCGACGCAAGAATTTTAGCTGGATATTGCCATGAAATAGTGATGATAGGGCGTATGGGTCAGCTAACCCAAAGTGATTTAATGCAAGCTCAAGAAATTTTGAGCCATTTAAATTTAATTGGTATTATCGCTAATGGCGTAAGGAGTCACCAGCAGGTTTAATTATATTCATTTGTAATTAATGTTCTGCTCTGTGCTTTTTTGGTTCCCTACTAAAAATACAATGCATAATTGATAGGAGGCGGCAACCTCCTATGTTGGAGAACTGTCTCATCTTGAGTGGTAGATGCCATAGTCCAAAGCATTAAGCAGATACTAGTGTGATTAGATGATCAGCATGAAATTCCAACTGTTTTTAGGCTCTTTGTTTTCTCAGTTTAACTTCCGGCATTGGTGGATGGGTATCCTCTTGTGGATTGCTTTGGTTGCTCCTGCTCAAGCATCGGTGATTTTACGGGTGGCGATTGAGAGGGGAGTTAATCAAGTCAAGGTCGGTAGTTCTACGTCTGCCTTGGTAAAGGATAGTACAGGAAAGACTCTAGGACAATTGCCAGCTATGAGTGCCTATTACGCCCAGTCAATTCCGGGGGGAGTGGCTTTAGATAAGTGGCAATCGGGTTTGTTTTGGATTGAGCCAACGGGTAAAGGATTTGTATATATTGGCGATCGCTGGTATCGAGGCAGAACTTTAGTTGTTCCTACAGAAAAAGGTTTAACGGCGGTTAACTGGGTGGATGCTGAAGAATACCTCTATAGCGTGATTGGCGGCGAAATGAATACCAGCTGGCCACAGGAAGCCCTGAAAGCCCAAGCGATCGCAGCTCGTACCTACGCTCTCTACGAACGGGAAAAACAACGCAATAACCCCATCTACGATTTAGGTGATAGTCCCGATCGCTGGCAAATTTATCAAGGAGTCATGAGTGAATCTCCTTCTACTTACGCAGCGGTTGATGGTACTGCTGGACAGGTACTTACTTATAACAACAAAATTATTCTCTCTGTGTTCCATGCTTGTTCGGGCGGACATACCGAAAATGTGGAAGATGTCTGGGGAAATACTTTGCCTTACCTGCGGGCTGTGCAAGACTACGATCAAGATGTCAAAGAATGCAATTGGGTCAAAACTTTCTCGCCGTCGGAAATTAGCGCCAGAATTTCTGGTGTAGGCAATGTCAGGGAAATTATTCCTGAAAAATACTCGCCTTTTCGCAGTGTCAAAGCCTTAAAAATTGTTGGTGATAAAGGTACAAAAGTCTTAGAAGGTGAGGCGGTACGTACTGCTCTCAAGCTGAGAAGTACTCGTTTTAATGTGAGTAAAGGTGCAGATGGTAGTTTTGTGCTGCAAGGCTTAGGTTATGGCCATGGTTTAGGGATGAGCCAATGGGGAGCATATAACCTAGCTCGACGCGGCATCAACCACCTGCAAATTTTGGGTCATTATTATCAAGGTGTAGCCCTCACACCGATTAAAGCGAAGTAAGGGGAAAGTATGAAGTGTGAAGTATAAAGTATGAAATTTATCCTTCACGCTTCATCAATTATTCTCCACTTTGCAGACGCTTTTGCCATTCTGCTTCGATTTGGGCAGAGTTCTGAATTTCTTGATCTAATAAGTCGGTTTCGGTGGAATAGACTAAATCTTGGTTTTCAATTATGTTTTCGGCGGCAAATTGTTGGGCATAGTCAATTTTTTGCTGTAAATTTCTATCTGGATTAGTTAATAGTCTGGCACGAGACAAGCGATCGCGGTTACGTGCTGCAATTTTTTGATTGCGCCACTGAATCCAGAAATAACGTATTAGCGGTACACCCAAAAATCCTGTACCGTAAGCTAACAGCAACCAATAAATTCCTTGAACAAAAGCAACTAGTCCACCTAACTGTGCAGCAACAATACCATCTCTTAATAAATTTCCCAGGATTAAAGCGCCAACAAAATTGAGGACTCCTAAGCCAGCACTCAACATAATTTGTCCAGAACCAGCTTTACTGAAACGCCAAGGTAATTCCTCTAAATAAACTGGTACTGACTGACGACCTTTTTTACTGGCTTGAACTTGTATTTCTGGAAAATAATAAACGATTTGCCCCTCAGAACTAACTTTTGGTTGCCCGTTAAATCGCAACAGTACAGGCAGCATATAATCTTCGTACTCTTGTGTATAACTTGGGCCAAGGTCATCTAAATAAGGCGCAATTTGTTCTGCTGCTACTGCACCACGCTGACTACGAATTACAGTTGCTATTTCTTGCCAGCGACGTTCTTCTAATTTGGCATTAGGATTACCATCGCCAAACAAAAAGGAAAACACCGCCTCAAAGAAATTCATCTCGCTACCTTGACGGCTGTTTTGTCGCCTTGGTTGGTAGGAAGTACCGTAGTAGTTAGGACTAAAATACCAAAATAAATCGGGGAAAAAGAAGAAGCCGCCACCGCGATCGCTACTACCGCGATTGCCGTTATCGCGATCTGAATTAGCAGCAGTAATAATAATAACAATGCTAATAGTAATTAAAGCGATCGAAACAACTAAAAATATCCCAAAAGAAATGCGAATTAGGTAAAAAAGAACGCCCCAAATCTTTTGCCACCATTCTTGCAAACGTAACTGAAAATATTTATTACGTAAAATTGCTTTAAAATTCTGCGGAAATAGGTAAACAATGTCACCTGTCTCTGCGACTTGCAAATGCCCACCAGCATCAGTAGCCAAAGCCAGTAAACCTTGATTCGCCTCTGCAATATTTAGTCCTGCTTGGGTCGCCACATCACCAATGGTAACTCGATAACCCAGTTGTTCCACAGCGTGCATGATAGCGGGATTGGGAGCCATTGCTCTCCCCTCCTGTTTCAATTTATTCTATCTTTCTCTAGTATAAAGTTTTATTTTTGATGGCTTGATCAGTTGGTAATTAAATCCCCATGAAGTCACAAAATCAGCCACAAGAATAATTAATTTTTTATTCTAATAGATATTAATCCTCACTGCCCACATGTTAGAATTATTTGCCCTGGCTTGGTTAACCAGCAAATTTTCTGTCTTCAAATATGGTTCAGTATACTCTCGCCCAAAGCCCAGAAATTATCCTGACTGTTCCTGGCAAAGATTCCGCTAAAGCTCGTGATAAAGCAATGGATCAGTTGATGGAACTGATGGATGCGGGTAAACTCCCCACGGAATTAGAAGAAGGATTTGGCCCTCAACAATTAATTGAAGTCAAAGAATCAACTAGTGATCATACCAATGGTGAGGATGCCATTACTCAAGCTGTCCAAGTGTTAAGTAACTTGGCAACACTAAAGTTGAAAGTGCAAGAATCACGCACTGAAGCATTAGAAATTCGCAAAGCTGTTGACGTTTTGTTCTCCGATAATTCTGTTACCGAAGAAGAAATTACTCGTCTGAAAGAAGGTTTTAAGGTACTCAAAAATTTTGCTCAAGCAAATCTGCGTTACCAAGAAGCAAGAGCTAAAGCAGAACAGGCTCGGCAAGTTTTAGACCAAGCCTTAAAATCGCCAGAAACGTAAATATTTTGTGTTGTGGGATGCGTAAAAGTTGAAGCTGTCATTGGTGATTAATTATTAGTCCTTTGTCAATACCAATAACTAATGACAAAGGACTAAGGACACTCAATGTGTTATCTAATTTAGCGTCTTCTGATGCCTCTAAAAACAGAATTGACTTGGTCGTCGCTATTTTCTGTTTCTACTTCTACTATTTCAGCACTGGTACTCTTTTTGTAATATTCCTGATAGTAGTTATGAGACACAGGGGTTGCATCTTTTGATTTGTTAGCAATCATCCCTAACAGAGGTGTACCTGAAATTTGAATTTCTTCTAAGACTTGCTGTAGGGCAGTACGTTTTAAATGACCCAAGCCCGCTACCATAACAATACCATTGGTGTTAGATGCTAACAGGTAAGCATCAGCAAATCCTAGTAGTGGTGGAGTGTCATAAATCACTAAATCAAAGTGGTTTTGCAGTTCGTTCATTAAATCCTGCATTTTCTTAGAAGCCAGCAACCTCACTGAATCTGGAGGTGTGGGCCCCGCAGTCATCACAAATAGATTATCCTCAATGGGCGATCGCTCAATTACATTTTCCCAATCTAAATCTTGGGCAATCACATCCGTCAAACCTTGCACATTCAATACGCCAAGACGTTGGTGTAAAATAGGACACCGGAGGTTAGAATCAACTAGCAATACTCTTTGACCCATTGCGGCTGCGGCTTGTGCTAACTGTACAGCCACAGTAGACTTACCATCTCCCTGACCTGCGGAACTAATTACCAAAGACCGGATGGGATCGTCCGAACCCAACAACATAATATTGGTGTAAAGAGAGCGGAAAATTTCAAAGAAAGAAGCTCGATTAGTTTGTTGTAAACCTCTAGATAAAGTTGATTGCGGTGCTGCTTCTAATTCTTTTCTTAAAGGCACAATTCCTAGTAATGGCAGCTTAGTGTTGTTCTTCAACTCTTGAACAGTGTAGAAGATATTGCTCAATTTATCGACAATTAAAGCTGCCCCTATACCCAACAATAATCCTAAAGCACCGCCAATAGCTAAGTTCAGCTTGGCATTGTTGGAAATCGCACTTGGTTGAGTGACTGTAGCTAATTTTGGATCAAGTAACCGCCACGGCTGTTGTTTTTGGGCTTTTTCGATTTCTAGTGCTTGTTGTTTCGCAGTAAACTGAGTTAAACCGCTGTTAGCAATTTCTAATTGCTGTTGAATATTGGCATAGGTACGAGTCAGGGTAGCTAAGTATCTGACATCGTTATTCAGATTTTTGATTTTGTCATATAAAAACTGATCACGAGCTGAAACCGACCGAATCTGACTTTGCAATTCTTTTTGCAGACGCATTTCCTCTCCTGCCAGCAAAGGAAGCAAATAAGCTTTCCTATCTCTCAATGTCTGCATGGCTGGGTTTGCTTCACTATATATTGCGGACTTTTGAGCAATTTCAATATCAACAGCTTGGATTTGATCAAGTATTCTTTGATAACGCCCATTTTCACTTAATAAAGAATTACCTGCGCGTTCGCCAGGATTTCGGGCTAATTCTCTTTGCAAATCCTGATATCTTGTTACCAATTGTTCTATTTGTAGACGATTTTCTATCCGCTGTTGTCTCAACCCAGCTAATTGACCAGCTAATTCTTGCGCTCTTTGGGTGGGATCAATTAAGTTATTTTCTACTTGTAAATTGCGGAGCTGGTTTTGCCAGTATTTTACTCTTGCTTCTATTGGCTGTCTCTGTTTATTAACGAACTCAATCGCTTGATCAACATCTAACTGACGTTCTTGTAAACTATATGCTAAATAAGCATCAGCTAGTAGCTTGGAAATATCACTAACTAATTTTTGGTCTGGATCAGTATATTGGACTGTTAAAATATCTGGCGATTGCGCTCCGATGTTCAAGCCAGCAGCTAGATAATTATAAGTAATGTATGGATACTTGCTCTTCAGCTTGTCAACAATCGGATCGAGTACTCGCGGACTACGTAACACTTGAATTGTGGTATTACCAGTGTTTGCGCCCTTGCCAGATGATACCGAAGCACTAGGAGTTGCATCTTCATCAGAAATTGTTTGAGGCACACTAGCTATAACCTTGGTCTCACCAGTTACCTGCTTGGTTAAAATATCAAACGAACCTAGATATACTGGAGGATCGGTTTCTGCCTTTAACACCGCCGCCGTAGCTACTAAAGCAGTAATCCCAGAAATTAACAAGATTCGACGACGCAGAATAGCAAAAATCTGGCCTATATGTAATTCATCGTCATCATTGTTAAACTGAGCAGATTTAGCTTGTGACAGGTAAGGGTGTTTTTCTGACTTCAGCATAGTGTTTGTAAATTAAACGACTGGGGTTTGAGGCAGCAAAAACTGCGATCTGAATTTTGGCGTAGATGCTTAGAATGCTTGTAAGTTACCTTGTCTATTGCTATGCCCTGGCAAATTCTTGAATTGACTAACTAACCAATACGTTAGACAATTTTAAGTACACAGGTATGGTAAAAAACTTAGTTCATACACTTATCATTGTGGTTACAGTTTTACAAATACAGCTTAGTAAAGGGTAACGCAATACAAATACAGTAACATTGCGTAGGATAAATTTGTTAGTTCTGCCGAAGATTCCTTTTTAGCTATACGAAATTTTTACTTAAGCAGCACGAAATTTTTAACTTACCACTATGTGGAAGTTATTTATTTAGATTAATTCCAGTGAATTTAGCCCAAATTTAATTTTGCTGCTTATTGACTTGATTAAAACCCGACCCAGCAAATATCAATGTTGTATAAATGTGGATGAATTATTTTATATCAACTCTCTTGAAACTTCCACTAAATAATTATTTTTGTGTTCCTTGGCGCTCTTTGCTTTCTGAGCGATTCATCAGAAAATTAAGTGCATCTTTATGGAGTTGACACTCCCCCGCTAACCG
>JAGKSW010000011.1 GCA_018993265.1 Nostoc sp. TH1S01 | reverse complement strand
CTGTTCTCAAGCTGCATCTCCCGGAATAATTTTCGACAACAAGCATCATCTACCAAAAAAAATCCCCCAGCCAGTGTCAGCCAGTTAGAGGAGTAGGCCATACTATCTTCTGATATTCGGTTAAATATACTAAAATCTGAGGGCGCAAGTCTTTGCCCTTTATTCAACTTGCACTCTTCTGCTTGATAGCAATGAAAGTCAGATGGGCAATGCGGAAAATACAATAGAAATAAATTCTTTAAAATGAACCAGGTAGACTATCTCCGCATTAGTTTAATCGATCGCTGTAATTTTCGCTGTCAATACTGTATGCCAGAGGGTGCAGAAATAGAATATGCCCTCAAGCAACAACTACTCTCTGACGCAGAACTACTGACTCTGATTCAAGAGGTGTTTATCCCTGTTGGTTTTACGCGATTTCGCTTAACTGGGGGGGAACCTCTACTGCGTCCTGGTGTAGTAGATTTAGTCAAGGCGATCGCATCATTCAGCGAAACTCAAGATTTGTCAATGACAACCAATGGGTTTTTACTTGCACCCATCGCCAAAAATCTTTATGAAGCAGGGTTACGCCGAATTAATATTAGCTTAGATTCCCTTGATCCCGATATCTTTGATCAAATTATCGGCAATCATGGACGTTCTCGCTGGCAACAAGTCTGGGATGGTATTCAAGCCGCTTATAAAGTGGGATTCAACCCTCTGAAGCTGAACGTTGTGGTGATTCCCGGCGTGAACGACCACGAAATTCTCGATTTAGCCGCCCTCACCATTGAAAAACAATGGCATGTCCGATTTATTGAATTTATGCCGATTGGTAATTGGCAATTATTTGGCGATCGCGGTTGGGTCTCTTCTGCTGATTTACGCCAACGCATTCGCAAACAATGGGGTTTGGCAGAATCGCAAGTTCGTGGTAATGGGCCTGCTGATGTTTTTCAAATTCCGGGAGCAAAAGGCACGCTAGGATTTATTAGCCAGATGTCAGAATGTTTTTGCGATCGTTGTAACCGGATGCGTCTCAGCGCCGATGGCTGGTTACGTCCCTGCTTATTAAATGAAACTGGTCAATTAGATTTAAAAACTGCTCTGCGTTCTGGTGTTAGCATTCCTCAACTGCGAGAGCAAGTAAGAAACTTATTGGCTATCAAGCCAGAAATTAACTTTAAAGGCCGTGACTCTGGTACTACTGGCACATATAGCCGAACTATGTCGCAAATAGGAGGATAGTCATTTGTCATTTGTCATTTGTCCTTTGTATTTGACCAAGGACAAATGACCAAGGACAAATGACTATTAAGCTTGGCGTGAATAGTATTCCACAACCAGCAGTTCGTTAACTTGTAGAGCCACCCACTCGCGTTCGATGACACCGTTAACTTTGCCAACCAACTTGTTTTTATCAAATTCCAAATGGCTGGGAAGGTTAGCCAAACCGGGATATTGCAAGTTAGTTTCTACCAACTTCCGTGATTGTTCTTTATCCCGAACAGCTATTTGCTCACCAGGACGGCACTGGTAGCTGGCAATATTAACTACACGACCATTGACTGTGACATGACCGTGATTTACCAGCTGACGCGCTGCTGGAATTGTGGGAGCCATACCCAAGCGGAAAACGGTATTATCTAAGCGCATTTCTAGCAATTGCAATAACACTTGTCCGGTAGAACCAGTAACGCGTCTGGCTTTACGAACATAGCGTAGCAGTTGTTTTTCTGTCAGACCGTAATTAAAACGGAGTTTTTGCTTTTCTTCTAAACGGACAGCGTATTCGGAACGCTTTTTACGGTTCTGACCATGCTGACCCGGTGGATAGGCGCGTCTTGCGCTTTTACGAGTTAATCCTGGTAATTCGCCTAAGCGACGTATAATTCTGAGGCGTGGCCCTCTGTATCGGGACATGAGTTTCCTTAATTTAATCCTGTTTAAACTTTACCCAGACATACTATTATAAATATCTGTAAATGAAAAATGCCAAAAATCCGAAATTTAATCATCAAAAATTTATAAATATCAAAACTCAAGAGCCAAGTGTCAAAATCCTGAATGTCAATCAGAGTTATCGTACATTTGAGTTAGCATAACTGAGGGCTTTTGGAAAATGGCAATGGAAACACAAAAGGTTAGTAACGCTAGAAAACTTCAAGGCAAGTTTATTTCTGGGATACTCAACACTCGAAATATTCGTTGGGCTACACCTGTTTTGGCTATAGCGGGACTGTGGATATCTAGCCTTCCCAGCGCCGCGTTGATATTATTTGATGATGACCACGACAGTTACCGTGTTTGTGCGGCGCAACTTTTAAAAGCAGGTGTTACACAAGCAGCAGCAGCCCAAGGTTGTTCCACCGCAATACGTCCCAGAGATTTATCTGCTTGTGTGGCTACAATTAAACAGCGAACAAAAATTAGCCCAACCGACTCTCTTGCTTACTGTACAAGGGCGCGTCGTCCCAAGGAATTAGCTAGTTGTGTTGTCGGTATCAGCCTCAATACCAAAGAAGAAATTAACTCAGCAGTATTAAATTACTGTGGTCGCAGTTTATTACCTGTGACTTTTGCTGATTGTGTGGTTGGCTTGCGTAGGGAAATTCCTTTAACACCAATCCAGGCGTTAGATACTTGTATTGACGCTAGTGAAACTGCTAATGGGCTAACTGCTTCACCTACAGCACCCTAGATTTATTATTACTTACTTAATTATTTGGTCAACTGTCTATAGTGATTTACCTTGTGACTACAGACTGTTGACTAAAAATAATCTTAATTTATATAAAGCTAAAAAAATACTGATCATCCAACTTGTCAATTTGGATGGCAACGGAAGCATCCTGCCATTCTAGACAAAAAACCAACCATGTCTCTAATTTTGCAGCAGGAGCCTACCCGTCGTGATGATTATACATTTGATGTGAGATTTCCCGGTTGCTGAGTGTTAGGATGCTTACTTTCTATTAGCCGGAAGTATTAATCTTCTTTTCTACCAAAAACCATCTGTAAAATCATGGGAATACCACCACTTTGGTGATACTTATCTGCCCAAGCGCGGATAACTTCATCGAGTTCCTCCATTGCTTGATCCCACTTTTCTGGAGGAATATCCAGTTCTTCTAAAGCACGCATGGAATTTGGTCGTTTTTCTGCCCAGTTTCTCATCATCCTAAAATACCGAGCTGTATCTTCTAGCATGATATAAGTACGCTCTTGATCGTCTGCTGGTGCGTAAAAAGGACGAGTTAGCGCATAGAAGGGCATTCCCCAAGGTGAATCAATTCTTGTCACCGTACCTGAATAAAGTAGGCGGCGCTTGATGTGTTCTGCCAAGGCTTCACTCAAGGGCATTTGATGTTCAGGCGGGAGGACTTCTTGCGATCGCTTGTGCAAAAATTCAATCAGTTCTAGAAACTCAAAAGAACTAACTAATTGTGCGTCTGGCAAGTTACCAGGTAATTTTTGCTCAATTTGTTTTTTCTCTTCACTCGTCAAACTAGTCCCTGGAACGCGGGAGCGTCCTGGTTGCCAAGGGTATTTTTCCATCCAGACGTAAGGCAGTTGAATTAAGTAGCGTGGTTCCTGAGAACCCAGCATTTTTAGCAGCTTGCCTTCTGTCAGCGCTTGTCTGACTTCTTCGACAATAATTTTGACCCTTTTTGGCTCCAGGTGGTGCAAATGACCTGTCATTCTCAGGTTTTGTCCCTGTTCGAGATAAGTCATATATATTGCACACTTAGCTGCCGTAGCTGCTGCATCTAAGAATGCTCCATGCCTGTGCCCACTCGTCCGCATAGCACTAAAAGCCAGATAAAGCATGATCTGATCCATCGCACTAGGGCCAAGTTGTTTGATCAGATCTATGTCGTTACTCATATTACAGACAGTTAAATAGCACGTTTACAGATTTATAGTCAGAGGGAAGTATGTAGTATACACTCAACTTCCAGAAATGTCTTTTCTTGAGACTTTCTTAGGATGCTGTGATTTTCAGGTTACTAGTGGTCGAAATTGCCAATGGCTCCGAATTATATAGCAAATTACTAATAAAAAGAAGCTGATTAATTTGGCTATTGTTATCTTTTCCTGACAGACTCCAAAATAACCATACAATTCCTCTACTTGTCATACCAATTACAAAATCATCCTTTTTCCCGGTTTAATCTATAGAGATTGTCTACGGGAGCAAAACTTTTGCATCCTTGACTAGTTACAACAGGAAAATTGCTTCCTAGTTGTGGTTTTACACCTTATTGCTGAAATAGCAGTAACTAGTTGATGGACTTGATGGTAAGCACCTTTCCCAAGAATGACTAATTTCTTTGGGTTTGTAGAGAATTCTGGTTACCCGTCGATTTCCTGTTTGTGAGGAATAATCTGAGAGTCAATCATCTACTGAACATGAATAAAATTACAGGTTTAGTAGATACTAGTAGACTACCATAATGCTCACAGCTTTCGGCAACTTTTTGGCATTTTCAGGTAGTTAGTCTTCAGGGAAATCTAATGCCTCAAATCAGGTAGATAATTCCCAGTCCGAAATACCGTTTCTTGCCTTCAATTATGATATTCTATTCCGTCTACATTTTTATCAAGTTTATGTAAATTAACCCAATCTTAATATTTTATTAAGAGTCTATAATAACCAGTTCACATACTAGTAATTATTAAGAATTCCTGATATTTCAACAAATATGAGAAAGCTGCTTTTACTTAATTTAGTATCTGATGAGCTGGTTGATGCTTTATCCGGTAAAACCTAATAATTTTAGAGTGTTTAGTCAACCTAATATGTCTCAATATTCACAGTATTTGCATTAAAAATTACTGATAACAATCTCATTTTTTATATTTGTTTTGTACTAAATATTTGGGTGTTAAACAGACAAAAAATACTGAAAAAGGATTTTTTACTTTGTTATTTAGAAAATATACATGTATCTGGTGTACTCATGCAATTACCAGATTTAAAACTATTTATTGAGATTTGCTGCTAAAACTGTTGTAATTTTGCTGAAATTGTTGTGATTTTGCTGGTTATTTAATAACGCAGTTATGTTTATTAAAACAAAATAAAAAATTGAAAAGTTAAAAATCAAAGTTGAGATAATATACTGTTTATTTAACATTCGACTTTTAACTTTCCTGACTGTCATATAACTACTTGGCATCATTTAAGTTTCAGCAGCAGAAGATTTAACCTGATGACGCATTTTCTCAAAGCTGAAAGCAGCAGCACCAAAAGTGACAAATAACACACCAAAAATCTGAATTATTTCTAAAGTTTCCTGAATCAACAACCCAGCAAACACGACAGTTAGGATTGGGACACCTGCGCCAATAATTGCCGATCGCAAGGCTCCTAGTTGACGAACGCCAACATTGTTGAGAACGTAGCTTAACAGTGTCAGCACGCCCAAAATAAAAGCACTTAAAATAATCTCCAGTAACTTAGAACCATCAATTGCTAAGCTCCAGTCGCTTGGTAGAGGTAACATCAAACCAATAAAGCTTAAAACAAACATGGTGGTGAAACTAATTAAAGTAAAAGACACAGGATGAAGTTTCGCTGCACAAATCCGAGTCAGAATTACGTAGCAAGCAAAAGCTACACCACCAAAAATGGCTGCACTGCTACCAACAGAAAAATCGCTGATCCCAGCAGTTGCAGCACCACCTAATATTAATAATTCACCCAAGAAAATTGCCCCAATGGCAGCAGCACGAACTCCACTAGGTTTATCGCGGAATAATAGCCAAGAGAACAAACCGCTAATACTGGGATAGATAAAGAATAGTGCGATCGCCATGCCTGTGGTGACTTGACCAATAGCCATGTAAATTAGCACTTGAGATAAAAACAAAAAGCAACCACTAGCAATTGATAGTTGCAAAACTCTTTGTGCTTTGACTTTGGTGGCTGAAGGCTTACCTTGGTATGATTCCATCAAGTTTTTGATATCTTGCCACACCTGGGGGTGCATCATTGGTGCTAACAGCAACGTTAGTGGCACTACGATTGCCAACCGCAGCAATAAAATTAAGAAGATATTTCCTAAACTGGGTGATAACAACCGTTCTACAGCCAAGCTACCAACCACCGCAGAACTTTGGTGGAACATCATCTTCACAGCTACGTTATATAGTGAAGACACCACCGTAGACAACACAACCAGCAAAAACCCTATTTGGACAGGGGACAGACTTTGAGACTTGCCTCGCCTTGTGGATTTTGGTTCTGGTGCAGCGGGTGGAGATATTGGTTCATCTTCTACTAAATCTGGAATGAGAACTGAAACTGGTTCATCAGCCTTGCTGGAAGATGGTTTTATTTGAGTTTCTGGCACATCAAGGCGGAGTACAGAATTTTGTTCACTCTCCTTAACGTTGCTGGGTGAAGATGGCGTTTTGTTTTCCGTAACATCTTTGTTGGGTAAAACAATTGGTTCAGGTGGTTTTTCTTTGGGAGGAAAGTCCTTGGGAGCGATAGAGATTGGCTGGCTTGAACTTTCTTTAATCGGCGGAACAATAACTGCTGAGGATGTTATTGGTGCAGATGCAGTTGTCTGGCTTTCATCCGATTTATTGGTGACTTCTGATAGCAGGGGGTAATTTACCGACTGTGGCTCATCTGGTTGTAAAACCGATTGTGGCTCATCTGGTTGTAAAACTGTGGCTGAAGAGACTGTAAAAGAATTGGCAGGCGATCGCTCATCTGATTGTAAAACTGTCGGTGGCGAAACTTTTACTGTACTACCCGACTGTGGCTCATCTGGTTGTAAAACTGTCGGTGGCGATGGTTTTGTTGTTTGGGTAGTTTCTTTGATAGCTTTAGTTAATTCCCCACGCAGGTGATTAACTAATTCCTCAACAATAGCCTCTCCTTGCTGCTGCTGGCTTTGCATCCGAGACAATTGACCAGACAGATTACCTTGATAATTTTTCAGTTCTTGTTGCAGCGAATTAAAAGTAATGGTCAGAGTATCATCTAAACTGCCGAGCATTTGTTTAATCTGCTCATTACTTTCGGCTGATTTTAGTACTGCTTGTTCATCAGCACCACTCATTTTCAGTTCGCTAGCTAAATTCTTCAGCGATGATTGCAGTTGCGAAGAAATATGTTTCGCTAAAACTTCTGCCAACTGCCGAATTAACACTTGCTGTTCGGTAATTTGTCGCACTTGTTGTAAGTGTTCTTTTTCCTCTAGCAGTTTTTGAATGTCATCGTACAGTCGTTCTTTTTCCGCTTGTAACCGTTTAATTTCTTCCTGCAATGATCTCAGCACATTTTGTTGGAGATTTTCTAAATCCTCCACAACAGCCCAGAGTGCTGTTTCTGCTGATCTCGATAGTTCGCCTCTAACTCGCGGGCTATCTGGCCGTTTTTCAATTCGCCCCATTAGCTTTTAACCTCTAACACCTTGAAGATAAAGCTGCTTCCCGTAAATTTGCTTGGCGCTCATACTAAATTTCAGTATTTTGTCAGATAGACCAAAAAATTTAACAAGATTTGCACGTATCAAAATAATTTTGTCACGCTGAACACAGCTTGGCAAAGTATATAGTCTTTGGCTTTACAGCTTCACATACTTTGTGCCATGTATCAGCCAGAAAATTCAATCGTTTAAAAGTGAGATTTTTAGAGATAAAATATGTCACTCAATATAAATACTTGTTATTTTGGTAGCAACAGCAAAATTTAAATACTTGCAAATAAATGCTTTGTGATCATTAACGATGGCAACTTTGTAAAAGTTATATCTCAATTAGACAAAAATGTAACTTTGGAAACAGATTACATTTATCTTAGAGCGTAATTTGTTTATCTTTGAATTTTTTAGTATTATTCGCTCATAGAAAATATTTTAGCTAATTCCAGTATTTCAAAGCAGTCGGCAATAGGCATCAGGATAATTTAAATATTTATTTTGTAATTTTTGCTCCTGGGCTTTTTTAAGTTAGGCATCCATCAACAAATTCCCCCAGTAAATTTAAAAACCCCACTCCCTACTCTCTACTCCCCATTTTCAGTTAGTACCAAAAAAACCGAGCAATACTAAAGATACTTGCACTGAGAACTGCACTCAAAGGAACTGTAATTAACCATGCAGCAGCGATCCCTTGTAAAGTTTGAAATTTAATCGAGTTCAGGCTTTGCACCATCCCGATCCCCACTACACCCCCAACCAGTGCGTGGGAGGTAGAAACAGGTAAACCTAACCGAGAAGCTAAAAGAATAGTAGTAGCAGTAGCAAGTTCGGCACAAAAGCCGCTACTAGGTTGCAAAGCAATGATGTTTTCGCCAATGGTAGCAATGACGTTTTTCCCCCAAATCGCTAAACCTGTAACAATTCCTGCGCCACCGACAACCAAAATCCACAAAGGGATCTCAAGACCATTTATTGGTACGTTACCAGTAGTGTTGATATAAACGATCGCTGCTAAAGGTGCGATCGCATTTCCTACATCGTTAGAACCATGTGCAAAAGCAACAAAGCAAGCACTGAGTAGTTGGAAGCGACCGAATAATCTTTCAACGGGAGTCGGGAGTTGGGAGTTGGGAGTGGGGAGTAAGATATCATTCCTCTGCTCTCTGCTCCTTGTCTCCCCTGCCTCTTTTTCCAGTTGTCGCCAACTAATTACAGTCAGTCCTAATGCTGCTATTGCACCTGTGAATAAGGGAATGTCGTACGCAGGTATGTTAATTTCTACTTTTTCAATTAAGAAATTAGTCAAAGGTTGCGTTAGAGAAGGTAGGACAATTACGCCAAACACACCTAACAAAGCAGAACTCAGCCAAGGAATCCATTCTCTTAGCTGCGTAACTTGATTTGGTTGATCTAAAATCCAGCGTTTGATTTGGCTGTAAAACAAGGCTGCGATACTACCACTAATCATTGGTGTTAACAGCCAACCAATGGTAATCATGCCAATTGATGACCAATCGATTGCACCTATGCCCATTGCTACAGCACTAAAGCCTGCGATCGCACCAACGACGGCGTGAGAAGATGATACAGGTAAACCTTTAGACGTAGCAATTTGCAACCATACACCGCAAGATATTAATACAGTCATCATGCCTGTTACTAATAATTGGGGCGTGGCTGCAAATAAATTAGGATTCGCAACCTTAGTTGCTAAAGTTTCTGATACTTCATGCCCAAACAAGACAGCGCCAGTAAACTCTAAAACTCCAGCAATGATGATGGCTTGTTTAAGAGTCACAGCTTTGGAACCAACAGATGTTCCCATTGCGTTGGCAACATCATTAGCACCAAGATTAAAGGCGACATAAAAAGCTAGAACGGCAACTATCACTAAGGTCATGGGCATGGATTTGGGTAGATGGAGATTAGTCGAAAGTAAGAAGTAGGCAAGTAGAGAATAAATTTTCATACTTCATACTTCTCACTTCAATTGACAATTAGCTATAAGTATTTTCTACGAGTTAGCTTCTTTGCCCGGATCAAGGATAGATTAATATTTTGTATGTATCAGGAGAAGGCGCGATCGCTTGTTCTACGGCGGCTGATAAATCTTTGAGAGGGTAGCGATCGCTAATTAAGGCTAGTATATCAATCCGCCGATTAAATACAATATCAGCCGATAGCGCCTGAAGACGGTAGGAAGAACTGTAACTTCCCATCAAGTCAATTTCTCGGCGGTAAAGAATATTCGGATTGATAGGAATTTCTAATTCATCGGGAAATTCAGCGAAAAACAGTATTTTCCCCCCTTTACGAGTGCAGTCTAGTGCTTGAAAGAACGCTTTTTCACTAGGTACAGCCAGCAAGGTCACATCCACACCTAGTCCATTTGTGAGGGCATGAATTTTCGTCGGTAAATCGGGATCACGCGCATCAAAAGCTGCTTCTGCCCCAACTTGCAAGGCTTTTTCTATTCTAGAGGGCAGTAAATCAGTAGCGATCGCTTTTGCGCCAAAATACTTCACCAACATTACAAACATTAATCCAATTGGCCCGGCTCCTGTAACTAATACAGTTTGTCCAGGGGCAATTTGAGCTTTTTTCACCGCCTTGAGACAGCAATTCGTCGGTTCCACAAAACTTGCTTCTTCAAAACTAATGTCATCGGGTATGGGAATTAACCCACCATTCTGCACAATGTGTCCTGGTACTTTTACATACTCTGCAAAACCACCACCACTAGCATTAAACCCTGCTGTGGTAGAGATATTTTTGTAGACATTGCACATCGAAAAATTGTCATTTAAACAATAAGCGCAACGCATACATGGGATGTGGTGCATCACCGCTACCCTTTGTCCCACTTGCCAACCTCTGACTTCAGAACCCACGACGGCAATTTTTCCCGCAGTTTCATGTCCAAATATGCGTGGCGGTTCATAAAGAGGATAACGAATTTTTTTAATATCTGACTGACACAGCCCCACAACTTGCATCTGTACCAGCACCTCATCTGGTTCTAGGGTTGGAACTGGGATTTCTTCGTAAGAAAGTTGATTTACGCCTCTAAATACCTGTGCTTTCACGTTGGATTTTTTCACCGCTCAATAATCTTAGATGTAACATTTGCGGTCAACGTTGAGCTATAAACTTTCGGATTTTTGCTTTCCAGCTTGTGATATTTCTTGTTCTAAGCTTTGGGCAAATATTTGGAATGTCTCAATATCTTCTGATGATAGCTTTCCTCCTATTCCGCCATTCTCACATCTGAGAATTTCACCTCGGTTATCTTTACAAGTGATTGTTAAAATTTCCCGGTTAAACCAGAGTCGATATCGTTTACCCTCGAAATATCTACCGCCCTCTGTTGCTGGTCTGCCTAGCTGAGCTAAAGCTTTCTTAGCTATTTGCACAATGCTATTGCCATACTCATAGCAGCGAATAGTTTTGGCAAAGTTCGGTACTTGATTCTTTTTTTCCAGCTTGTTCAACAATTGGGCAACACTCATTGGTGGATTTTCTAAATCTTCAGATTGCTGCTGAATGACTTGAAACATTTTTCCAGGAAAATGTTCATCAAGGTAAACTAAAAAATCATCTGGATGCCAAGCTTTAATACCCCAAGGAGCTAGAGCCTCTAAGGGAAAATCTTTTAAGTTAGAAGTAACTATGATTTCTGCTTTAGCAACTATAGCAGCAGCGACAACATGGCGATCTCCAGGATCGTTTGTCATCGCTGCTACTAAATGTAATGGTACTTCTACTATTGCCTCTGGAAAGTAGCTTTTGAGTTCCTCTTGAAAGCGTACTGCCTTAGCATCTGTCATTCTTCCATTCTTTACAAGGTTGCGCGTAGCACCTTCTAGAATTTCTTGTGAAAAATAGATTTGGTAGATTTCTGCCTCAGCAGCACGCAACAAGGTATCACACAAAGGCATAGGGTAGATGACGCAGGAATCCAAAACAACGGAGAGAGATTTCATTTTTATTGGTCTATTTCGCTACTCTCTTCATCATAAAATCCTTCCTCTTGCAAAAATTGAGTTAGTTGTTTTAAGCCTTTCCTGCGCTTAACATCCCTTTGTTGTTTATAATTCATCAAATCCTCAAAACGAACACGTCTATGTGTTCCTACTCTAATGTAAGGAATATCGCCTTGTTCTAATAGTTTGATCAAATAAGGGCGTGATACGTTGAGAAAATCTGCGGCTTGTTGTGTGGTTAACTCTTGCTCTTGAATCGCTATTGATACTATTTTACCCAGCGCCATTGCGTGAACAACTTGACGCAACACTTGATAAACCGATTCGGGAATCGTAATTGCTTCGTTATTTGCTCCTATTAATTGTGGTTGAGAACCTTCCCGCTTGAGTATAAGTTCCAGTTGCTGGATAGATTTAGTTTCTTGTTCTGGAGCCATCACTGACTCTACAGACTGATTTTGCTCATGTATGGTAGCCATTTTGGTCATCTTTGATGTGTCTCTAGATGTTACTATAATATATTTTCAAGTTACATAAACGCAATATCCGAAACAAATATAAATTTTACAGACAATCTTTGTGCGTAGCAAGTCCTGAAATAGATAAAAACCACTAAACCTAACGGGAATATCGATTATTTGTTTTAAACATCATTAAGTCGATAGATTAACCGTATATTATGGATAGAGCAATAAAATTATCAAAACAAAAAGACAAATATAGCGTTAATCAGCCGATTAATTGCATTTTTTGTCAAATTTCGCTGTGCATTTTTGAATAGCTGCTCACAGCATAATTACAAGCCAAGTTAGAAGGAGCGAATGTGAACAACGCCATATTAATCAATGAAAGCTTAACAACAACAGGACAAATCTCAGTAAAGCAGCTAGAGCAAGCTATCCAAGAAGGTTATAAATCCGTGTTAAATTTGCGATCGCCTGATGAACTAGGATTTTTTCAGGATGAGCAAAAGCTTGCTGAAAAATTGGGACTATATTATGTCAACGTACCCGTGAAGTTAGAAGTACTGAATGAAGAATTGATTACCAAAACCCTGAAAACACTGGAAAAGCTACCAAAACCAGTTCTCATACACTGTGCAGCCGGGATGCGCTCAACAGGAATTGCACTGTTGAGTATAGCTATCAAAGAAGGATTAACCGCAGAACAAACCTTAGCTAAAGCCAAAAGTTTAGGCTTTGGCTTTTTAGAAGACTTTAATGGTTTTAGTGTAAGTCCGAGGCTGAAGCAATTATTTGTTAACTATGTGAATAAACACGCAAAGATAGCGGTACTTGCTCGCTAATTTTTTTGCAATCCGGCAACAGAGTTAAACTTATAAATTTCAATGTTGTCGGAATTTTATAACTATAAACTACAAATTTATAAGAAGTAGATATTGGCTCAGTTAAAAACACTATTTATATAGACTAACAACTTTTAAAAGTTCCTAGTCATCAGGAAACTGCCAGCAAGATATATATTCAACATCTTGGCTCTTGCATTTCCTACATACAGCATTGTACATAGAATCGACCCATTCATACTGACAAATGCGACAATGACAAAAAATGTTATTGCGGTTAGCCATTTCAATACCTTGATGCCATTTATTGAGTTCAGATGAATTTGAAAATGGGAATGCTTCTGACATTGATTTAAACCTTTAACTTAAATTGTTTTATTTTAGTTAAGTAAACTGAACCGTAAGCCTAGATTGATTTTCATACCTTTGATAGTTGCTGATACTCTTCTATGGATAGAGTTGTTGTAATCATGCAACATTTATTATGTTTGGTGTTATGTCTAATTGATTTAAATAATTACAAAAATTATAAATAAAAATACTTTTTGTTAAGCCACAATTCGGATATGATTCATCAAAAATTATCTAGCTTACGCCAAAATAAGCAAAGTAAAACTGCAACTAATCATCAAACACAATCTCAAAAAATTGTATATAGTGTTGCTCATGCAATTTCTGGAAGAATCCGCTTTCGGGTACCTCGACTTTCTAAAGATACAGAATATGCCAATAAATTGAAGGTAGCGATAGAATCTCAAATTAAGAATGCAAAAGTGAGAATTAACCCTACAGCTTCATCTATTGTGATCAATTATCCATCAGGATTAATGCCAGATGAACAAATGCGATCGCAGCTAGTTTATCTAATTCAAACAGCCCCAAATATATTATTACCAACCAAGGTCAGCACTAAAACAATAGTCACAACTATTTTTGATGCTTTAACTAACTTAATAAATGGCTTACGTAACGCTAACAAAGCACGTAATGCTATTCAGCATCGAGAAATTAGAAAAGACCGTTGGGAACGATTACTTTCGACTGGAGAAAGAATAATTAAAGGATTAAAATCTGTTATAATGTTTGTCCTACCTCGGAAGCAATGGCAAGCACAGTCAGCATTAAATTCTGCTTAATTATCTAAGTTTGATAATTTATGCAGAGGTATATATGCAAAGTAAGAAAGCCCTAACCTAAGTAAAAAATTATTTTTTGATATTTTCTAAACACGTAATGTTTTGGTCGGTTTTTACTCTACCGTCCGGATTGTTTTTAGTCAGAATGTAAATTAGTGGTGCTATATATTGCACTTTAATCTAGCTAAATCCAGAGGCGAAGTATGTTTCCATTTTGGGGTTACGGCTGTTATGGTAGCGAACCTATTTCGCACAAAGCTCATTTAGAACGTAAACTCAAGTTCTTAACTTGGATGCGAGATGATTTAGAATCCAAGCTATCGGGTATTAATGCTGCCATTGATACCATTCGGCAACAAATAGAACGCGAAGATAGAGCTGCTTAAATTTCTATTTTTGTGTAGTCAAGAGTTATAGCTAAGTCTTAAAACTCTTTGTTCTGTTTGTTTTTGCATAACGCACCACCTTTTGGGGCGGTGCGTTAAGTATTTCAAAGAATATTTGTAGTAAAAAGCAAATAATCGCTAAATATCGCAAAATCTTGCCTAAAATAATTGCTGTAGAGTCTCTCTCAAAATGTATCTACGACGTTGAAGCCTCATCCTCATTTATCAGTCCCTTGTAGAATGTTGGCAGAAATCAACAACCTGAAAGTAAAAAGTCATTATGCGCTTACTACATACAATGCTGCGGGTAGGAAACCTAGAAGAATCATTGAAATTCTACTGTGATCTCCTAGGTATGAAATTACTACGTCAAAAAGATTATCCAGGGGGAGAATTTACCTTAGCTTTTGTTGGCTATGGTGATGAAAGTGACAATGCAGTCATTGAATTAACCTATAACTGGGGAGTAGAAAAGTACGAATTAGGTAACGCTTACGGTCACATTGCTTTGGGAGTAGATGACATTTATGCTACCTGTGAAGCTATTAAAAATCGTGGTGGGAAGGTAGTGCGAGAACCAGGGCCAATGAAACATGGTTCGACAGTCATTGCTTTTGTGGAAGATCCCGATGGATACAAAATTGAACTAATTCAATTGGGGACTCAAGGATCAGCAGCACAGCAAACATCACAAGAACAACTCGTATCGCAATAATTTTTGATTACGATTAGGGTGTAAGGGGCAAAATCAAGTCAAAAGTCAAAAATTCTCTTACTTTTGAATTTTAACTTCCTCTTAGGAGTGTATGTATTCAAAACCCTTACACCTATTCTTCACAGACAACCTTTGTGCCTAAGCCCTGACCCCTATACCCCCACATCCTTCCCTAAGATAAATTACCCCGAACTTGCAACCACAGATACACGCGGATATGCACTCAATAATGCTTGGATGATTATTTGGGGAGAGAATACTGTCAAAGTGTGAAGTGTGAAGTGTGAAGTATGAAGTGTGAATGTTTATTCTTGTCGGTGGCAAGTCTCTCTGGTTCTAAATCCTTTATTATTGATTATTCCTCGCCCCTAGCTTATCGCTCTATTTCATCCTACGCTACTAACAGGGGATGCCGCGATCGCATCTCATCATAAGTCCTCTACCTTGTCCTAACTCCGATTTCTTAAATAAAATCCGCAATTCAAATTCGTAACGATGCAGCCTACAGATCCCAATAAATTTACAGATAAAGCCTGGGAAGCAATTGTTAAATCTCAGGATATAGTTCGTGCTTATAAACAACAACAATTAGACGTTGAACATTTAATTATTGCCCTTTTAGAAGAACCTACTAGTTTAGCAATTCGCATTTTAGCACGGGCGGAAATCGACCCCATCCGTTTACAACAGCAACTCGAAGCTTACACTCAACGCCAGCCTAAAGTTGCCAATAATGACCAACTTTACCTCGGCCGCACTTTAGATGTGCTGCTTGACCGCGCCGAGGAAGCCAGAGTCAAAATGAAAGATACCTACATTTCTGTAGAACATATTCTCTTGGGTTTTGCAGAAGATGAACGCATTGGGCGGCGGATACTTAAAGGTTTTAATGCGGATAGTGGTACTCTAGAGGCGGCAATTAAAGCTGTACGCGGTAGCCAAAAAGTGACAGACCAAAATCCAGAGTCTCGCTACGAAGCATTGCAAAAATTTGGTAGGGACTTAACAGAACAAGCCAAAGCGGGAAAACTCGACCCAGTTATTGGGCGGGATGATGAAATTCGCCGTGTGATTCAAGTCTTATCTCGTCGGAGTAAAAATAACCCCGTTTTAATTGGTGAACCGGGTGTAGGGAAAACTGCAATCGCGGAAGCTCTGGCACAGCGTATAATTCACGGTGATGTCCCCGAATCACTGAAAAATCGGCAATTAATTTCTTTAGATATTGGCAGTTTAATTGCTGGGGCAAAATATCGGGGTGAATTTGAAGACCGCCTGAAAGCCGTCCTCAAGGAAGTTATCGAGTCTAACGGACAAATTGTCCTGTTTATCGATGAACTGCACACTGTTGTCGGTACTGGTTCCAACCAACAAGGGGCGATGGATGCGGGGAATTTACTCAAACCGATGCTGGCGAGGGGTGAACTGCGGTGTATTGGCGCGACAACTTTAGATGAATATCGCAAATATATTGAAAAAGATGCAGCCTTAGAACGCCGTTTTCAACAAGTATTTGTTGACCAACCCAGTGTAGAAAATACTATCTCGATTTTGCGGGGTTTGAAAGAACGCTACGAAGTCCACCACAATGTGAAAATTTCCGACTCAGCCTTAGTGGCGGCGGCTACTTTGTCAGCCAGATATATTTCTGACCGCTTCTTACCCGACAAAGCCATTGACTTAGTAGATGAGGCGGCGGCACAGTTAAAAATGGAGATTACCTCCAAACCTTCAGAATTGGAAACCATCGACCGCCGCTTGATGCAGCTAGAAATGGAAAAACTGTCACTCGCGGGCGAAGAAAAAGTTCCTACCCAAACGCGGGAACGCTTGCAGCGCATTGAACAGGAAATTGACACCTTAAAGTTAAAACAGCAAGAATTTAACGAACAATGGCAAGGTGAAAAGCAACTGTTAGAAGCTATCAGTGCTTTAAAGAAAGAAGAAGAATCTTTGCGGTTGCAAATTGATCAAGCTGAACGGGCTTATGATTTGAATAAAGCTGCCCAATTGAAGTATGGCAAATTAGAAGGTGTGCAGCGCGATCGCGAAGCCAAAGAAACCAAACTTTTAGAACTACAAAGCCAAGGTTCGACTTTGTTGCGCGAACAAGTCACGGAAGCCGACATCGCCGAAATCGTCGCCAAATGGACAGGTATTCCCGTCAACCGCCTGCTGGAGTCGGAACGGCAAAAACTACTGCAACTCGAAAGCCATTTACACGAACGCGTCATTGGTCAACATGAAGCCGTGGAAGCTGTCGCCGCCGCCATTCGTCTCGCCCGCGCCGGTATGAAAGACCCCCAACGTCCTATTGGTTCATTTTTGTTCATGGGGCCGACTGGCGTAGGCAAAACAGAACTCGCCCGTGCTTTAGCACAGTTTCTCTTTGATTCTGAGGATGCTTTGGTACGCCTCGATATGTCCGAGTATATGGAGAAACATTCGGTAGCGCGGTTAGTTGGTGCGCCTCCTGGGTATGTAGGTTACGAAGAAGGCGGTCAACTTTCCGAAGCTGTGCGCCGCCATCCTTACTCAGTTGTGTTGCTGGATGAAGTGGAAAAAGCCCATCCTGATGTGTTTAATATTCTGTTGCAGGTACTTGATGATGGTAGAATTACTGATTCTCAAGGCAGAACAGTAGATTTTCGTAACACTGTGATTGTCATGACCAGTAACATTGGTAGCGAACACATTTTAGATGTGTCTGGCGATGATTCTAAATATGACATGATGCGGGAACGAGTCACAGATGCACTGCGATCGCATTTCCGCCCCGAATTTCTCAACCGTGTAGATGATATCATTCTCTTCCATACCCTCAGCCGTTCTGAAATGCGCCACATCATCCGCATTCAACTCAAGCGCGTTGAGAACTTATTGAAAGAACAGAAAATTTCCTTTGAAATTACCCAAAAAGCTTGTGATTACTTAGTAGAAATGGGCTACGACCCAGTTTATGGCGCACGTCCCTTAAAACGAGCCATTCGCCGAGAAGTCGAAAACCCCATCGCTACGAAGATATTAGAAAATACCTTCATCGGCGGTGATACCATCCTCATTGACAAAGCAGAAGACAAATTGATTTTTCGCAAAAAATCTACTGTGAAAGTATCAGTACCACAGCCAATTACATAACACCTGCTATATATTCTTCTAATTAAAAGGAGCCAGAGAATTATTCTGGCTCCTTCATTTTTCGTATTTCGTGAGTATATTGAATATGTTTAGCATTTCCAGTTTGACCTGATGCCGATGTGAATTAATTTATTCTCTACTTGGCATTTCCGCTTCTTGAATTGCTTGCTCTAGAAAAATTTTGGCATCTTCTATTTGCCCAGCTTCGATGCAACCATGAACAATTTTGCACCATTCTACTAAAACTGCCAGCTTTTGTGGACGACTTTCGGGAATCAATGATTTTGAAATTGTGGAGTAAAGGCGCAAGTTCTGCATTTGAATACCTCCTTAAAAATTTACCTATATCTCCATATTTCCCAAATCCTTCTCTTTATTTACTTACACTTAAGATAGATATATTAAAATACTTAAGGCTTTTTTAAGTATTGCAATGATCCCCATTCCACAGAGCGATTGCTTGTCTTTTCACTTTAATAAGCGTATAAATACATACGTAAGTCAATAAATCAATTGCAGAATACTTTTAAAATTAAATAATAAGGTAATTAGGACTTACGCAAAAAAACTCTCAAACTCTTATTCCTCCGTGACCTCTGCGCCTCTGTGGTTCGATTTTCCATAACCTGTGCGTAAGTCCTGGTAATAAAAGCAAAAAATAATTAGATTTACTGAAGTAGCCATAATTATTTTTGAATCTGCGAAGGATTTTTGCGTAATTATTGGGTGATGAAAGATAATAGACAGAGCGATCGCACTTCGATTTGACATCAGAACGCCGAACTCCGACTGCAAAACACCAGCATTCAAGCTTAGAACCAGAAAATTCTCCTTTAGAACAGGAACATTCAAGTTCGAAACCTGAAATTTCGAGTTCAGAACCTGAACGTTCTCGTTTGGAACAGGAACATTCGAGTTCGGAACATGAACCTTCGAGTTCAGAACACGAAACTTGGAGATAAAAGCTTGATTAATGAGGTTGGAAACTGGAATTTTACTGTTGTGAGTTGAGGCGATCGCGTAAATCTGCTAAATTTTTACAACAAGTAACAGTAGTTGGATGATTGACTCCTAACTTTTTCTCAAAAATATCTAGAGCTTGCAATCAGAAAAATTCGGTTTTGTTGTATTTTTCTTGGCAATAGTAGAGTAATGCCAAGTTGTTAAGGGTTTTTGCAGTATCTGGATGTTCCTGTCATAGTCAACGTTCTCTTACAATTGCCAAACGCAACTCATCTTGTTGCATCTCTGATTTTATTTATGAATAAAACTGCAAGATAATACAGGACAATGACAATACCGTTGGCAAAATAAGAGGATGAAGAGGTAAGGCTTTTCATTGTATACCGGACTTACGCATAATTTTCCTAAATTTTTCTATATTCTGACTCCTGGATTCTGGCTCCTGAATTTCTGGACAAAATCAAGTATTAAAACCTCAGTTTGTAATAGTTAAAATTAGCAACATTAAATTATCAAATACTGCAAATAATGAACTTTTGTTTCGATAAAATAGCGCATACATAAATTATTCTAGACTTTTAAAGTAATGAAATAATCAAAACTATACTTTGAGATTGAGCTTCTAGTTAGATGACAGTAAAACTTTGCTGTTATCAATTTTATGGTGTGATTTTGGGCTGAAATCAACCAAATTCATAGCATTTAATCAGATTTTTCAAGTGTTAGCTAACTCTGGTAGTGAGTGAAATTATTTCACGTTTGCAGTGTTCAAAAATATGGGTAAAAGTAAGCGTATAGGCATTCTAACTAGTGGCGGAGATTGCTCTGGTTTGAATGCAGTCATCAGAGCGGTTGTTCATTGTGCTAATGGTAAAGGTTGGGAAGTCTTAGGCATTCGGCAAGCAACTCTGGGATTGATGGCAAGGCCACCACAAGTTACTAAATTAGAAATTGAGCAAGTGGATCCGTTATTAACTTCTGGTGGCACAATGTTAGGAACTACTAATAAAGGTGATCCTTTTGCTTTTCCTATGCCTGATGGTAGTTTCTGCGATCGCTCATCAGAAATTATTGCAGGCTATCATCAATTAGATTTAGATGCGTTGATTGGCATTGGCGGGGATGGTAGTTTAGCAATTCTGCGTCGCCTAGCACAACAAGGCGGGATCAACTTAGTCGGTATCCCGAAAACCATTGATAATGATATCGGTATTACTGAACACGCTATTGGATTTGATACAGCCGTCAATATTGCGACAGAAGCACTGGATAGATTACATTTCACTGCCGCTTCTCATAGTCGAGTCATGATATTAGAAGTCATGGGTCGTGATGCTGGACACATCGCCTTAGCTGCGGGAATTGCCGGGGGTGCAGATGTGATTTTAATTCCCGAAATCCTCTACAGTATGGATGATATTTGTTATCACATTAAAAACAGGCAAGAAGAAGGCAAAAACTATTGTTTAGTTATTGTCTCTGAAGCAGTGCGGACTCAAGAAGGGGAAATTCGCACCTTAACTAATCGTTTGGGTCAATCACGATATGGGGGAATTGGGGAATATCTAGCCGATCAAATTAGCGATCGCATCGGTGCAGAAACACGAGTCACAGTCTTAGGACACATCCAACGCGGTGGTACAGCCTCGCCCCTAGACCGATTAGTCGCCTCGGCTTTTGGTGTAGCCGCAGTTAATCTAATTGAGGAATGTAAATATGATTACATGGTTGCTTGGCAAAATCGCCAAGTGATCACCGTACCAATCGAAGAAGCGATCGCTCAGTACAAAGCTGTCAACCCAGAAGATACTTTGGTTCAAACTGCTCGTGGTTTAGGTATTTATTTAGGAGAATAGTCAAATTCTCGTAGGGTGTGTTAGGCGCAGGTTGTGAGTAATTCATCACAAAAACTATATCCGAGCGCCTAACGCACCACGGTATGATGAGATGATTTAACTCAGATAATCACCAATACTGAAGCGATCGCACCATCATCATCTAATATTACAAACGCCAAAGTTCTTTCAACTTATCAATTAAAACTTTTTGCCGTTTTTCGATTACTTCAGATGTCCATTCTTTTTCCATCAACACTTGTGTAGTGAGTGCAAAATTACAAATACCTTTCTTAGTTGTAAAATATTTCTGCTTTTTAGCCTCAAAATTAAAGTTTTGAGCCATCCTATTTTTAGCAGAAGATAGTAAAACTAAATTACCTAACTGATGTACATATTTTTCCTTATCTTCCTGAGTAGGAAACAAAGTCAACCACTCACTATCAGCAGATGGATTTTGTGGTAGTACGTGTTCAACTGTAATATTAGAAAAATTATAAGCAGGCTTTCCTTCAGCAAGAGCAGAATCTAAGCGCAGTAAAACATAAGTTCTGATTTTCTTGATTAAATAAAGGTCGCCATCCAGAATTTTGAGGATATTTTCTTTTTCTGGTAATGTCAATTGTAATGGTGAGTCTGGGGTATACAAATCTTCTCGTTTATCAATAGCGTGTAGCAACTTGCTATAACGTTCTATGCGTTCGTTAATATTAGCTCTTTGAATCATTAAACCAGAAGCAAGTCTATTTAAATCTGAAAAGAATCGCAATAATAAATCTGGATTATAATAATTTTGCGATAAATAAAAAATAGCTGGTGGTATCCAATCTGAATTGTCAATAAATTGCAACCATTGGAACAATATATTAATTTCATCTGTCCATAAACTTCCTTCGTAAACTTGATGCTGGATATCATAAAAAGCATCAGCTAAAGGAAGTAAAATTTTATCAATAAACTGCTGAGGATATTGTGTAGGCGATGGCTTAACATCTTTATTGAACTCTTTGAGTATGCTTTCACGCGGTTTTAATTTCCCATGAATCATTCTAATGTGAGAAAAAAGACTTTTAAATGTATCGCGTCCCAATCTTTCTTCCACATTTTCCCATTTTTCGCTATATTTATCCTGATGTTCTGAGTGAATTTTTCCAATAATCTCTGCTTTTAAAATATCAGCGTGCGATAAATCAAGACCTCGATTATTTAACACTGAAAATATTCGATAACCAGATTCAATATCTGGAGTTGATACTACTACTATAAAGCAACGTTTAGTGAGAAACTGAATAAAGCGCAGAAGTTGAGACTCTGTGATTACTTTCAGCTTATCTATAAATAGCAAGGCATTGTGCTTTAGATTTTTACAACTATCTGATAGTTTACTATCAATCAAAACATTTAATTTATCAAGACCACTTTCAGATTGAATATATTCTTTAAAAAATGGTGTATCTTTTTCACGTAAAGTCAACCTATAAATATTATTTTCTGGTTCAAAATGATCTTCTTGGTATAAGTATTTAGTTAATATATGTTTATATTCTTTACTAACCGATGCTCTTAAAGCAGCTAATAGTACAGTAATTGTAGTTAAACGCTGTTGCCCATCAATAACCTTAGCATCCGTTGTATCTCCTTTGATGAGTACAATACTACCTAAAAAGTATGGATTAATATCATCAATCTTCTCGTCACTATCTCCCAAAGCACTGATTAAATCTTCAAAAAGTTCTCCAGCTTGTTCCGTTGTCCAAGCATAGGGACGCTGATATAGAGGAATCGTAAAAACAAAATCATCACTAAATACTTTGTGAATAGGAAGTTGATTAGCCTGAATGGTAACTGTACTCATTCGTATCTCCTTTAGCGGCGTAGTAGATTACACTTTCACTAAAGTTAGTTTTCCCAACTTGAAGAGCAATATTTGATAGCAGTACAGTTTATGCAATCATATTTGATGTACAAAAACTGCATAGCTGAAATACCGGACTTCCTCAAGAAGCCGAGTATCTGTTGATTCACTAATCATTGATGAAAAATGTGAAGTATGAAGCATTGCGAAGACGGTCTCATGGTAAATTACTAAGACTTGGAGTTGGGAAACTCCGGTGAAATTCCGGGACTGTGCCGCAGCTGTGGAGGGAAATCCCAAGTCAGAATGCCAACTTTGGGTGTGTCTATTAGACATGATGATCTACTCTCTGCGTTGCACAGAGAAGGAGTTGAGACGTTGCTTTCGGGATTTACAGCCTGTCCGGGGTTATTCTACGCTACATCTGCTCAAGATGGAATTTTATCTCGCCTGAGAATACCTGGTGGGATACTAAATAGTAAACAATGTCAGGCGATCGCAGAGATCGCAGATATGCACGGTGGTGGCTATGTGGATGTCACAAATCGCGCTAACCTGCAAATCAGAGAAATTAGCCAGGGTATCAGCAGCGAAGTTTTACAACAGCTACAGGATTTGGGTATAGGGTCTCACAATTCCGCTATAGACCACATCCGTAATATTATGACTAGCCCAACAGCAGGTATCGACCCAGAAGAATTAATCGATACTCTTGCTTTAGTTAAAAGCTGGGATGCTTATTTAGCAGAACATTCGGAACTATCTGAACTCTCGGCCAAGTTTAGTGTTTGCTTTGATGGCGGTGGGAAAGTTTCGGTAAGCGATCGCCTCAATGATATCTTGTTGAGGGCTGAGTTAATCGACGCTCAAGTTTACTTCCGCCTACATCTGGGTTTCATCAAAAGAAAACCTCCCATCGATACAGAAATTATATTGTTACCAGAACAATGTTTGTCTATTTTGGCAGCTTTAGCAGATGTTTATTTACAACATACTGATACTCAACTTAAGCGCAAGCCACGTTTACAAGAAGTTATCAACAGTTTGGGATGGGAAAATTATCTTCAGCAAGTTGAACAGCGTTTAACTTTTTCTTTGCAGCGTTGTCAGCAGTTAGTTCAACCACCTTCCCCAGCAACAAAGGAAGCAGGTTTCTGGCATATTGGGATTCATCCCCAACGACAGCAAAATTTATTTTATATCGGTGTAGTATTACCGCTTGGTCGCTTAGAAACTCAACAGTTGCGGCGTTTGGGTGATTTAACAGAAAAATATAGTAATGGAACCATCAGACTCACACCTTGGCAAAATTTGCTCATCACTGATATTCCCCAGGAGTGTGTGATTGATGTTCAAAGGGAAATAGCCGACTTAGGCTTAGATTTCACAGTCACTAATATTAAAAGTGCGTTAGTCGCTTGTTCTGGTAAACGCGGTTGTGCGGCTTCGGCTACAGATACTAAAGCTCATGCGTTGGCATTAGCTGATTATCTCGAAACTCATGTTAAGCTAGATCGCCCGATTAATATTCACTTTAGCGGCTGTGCAAAATCTTGCGCCCAACATCACACAGGTGACATCACTTTACTAGGTGTGAGCGATCGCAATATAGAAAGTTATCACATTTATGTTGGCGATAGTGATAGTCACGAAAAATTCGGTCGCAAAATCTATCAAGACGTGAGTTTTACAGAATTGCCTGCAATTATTGAACAAATACTCAAAGTGTATAAAATTTACAGTCTTAATTCTGGCGAACCTTTTGAGAAATTTGTCAATCGATATGAAAATGCCCAACTACAAGAATCATTTTCTCAGCCATCATAATTTATCAGGGTTTATCTGCGGTTTTTAATTGAAAATGTCCGACTATATCCGAAACGCTAACGAAATCTACCGTAATTCTTTTTCGATCATTCGGTCAGAAGCTAACTTAGATGCACTGCCGCCAGATGTAGCAAAAGTTGCTGTACGTCTCATCCATGCCTGTGGAATGACGGATATTGTGACTGACTTGGGATATTCACCCACAGCAGTACAATCTGCACGCGCCGCACTCAAAGCTGGCGCACCAATTTTATGCGATTGTCGGATGGTGGCTGAGGGAGTTACTAGGCGGCGACTACCAGCCAACAACGAAGTTATCTGCACGCTGAATTATCCCGAAGTCCCAGAACTCGCTCAAAAACTTGGTAATACAAGGTCAGCCGCAGCTTTAGAATTATGGCGATCGCATTTAGAAAACTCAGTCGTTGCCATTGGCAATGCACCCACCGCCCTATTTAGGTTACTCGAAATGCTAGACGAAGGAGCGCCTAAACCTGCGGTGATTTTGGGTTTCCCTGTGGGATTTGTCGGTGCAGCCGAATCAAAAGCCGCCTTAGCAGCAGATAGCCGGAATGTACCATTTATGACATTATACGGTCGGCGGGGTGGCAGTGCGATCGCCGCCGCCGCAGTTAACGCCTTGGCAACGGAGGAAGAATAATCATGACAACCAAAGGCCGTTTGTATGGAGTTGGCGTAGGCCCTGGCGACCCCGAACTGCTGACTATTAAAGCACTGCGGTTATTGCAGGCTGCACCTGTAATTGCCTATCAATCAGCCACCGATAAAGAGAGTATAGCGCGGGCGATCGTTTCCCAATATTTGACAGGCAACCAAATCGAAGTCGCCTTTCACCTCCCCCGCGCCTTAGAACCAGAAAAAGCCAAAGCTATTTACGACCAGGAAGTTGAGCCAATTGCTCAACATCTGGCTGCTGGACGTGATGTCGTTGTGCTGTGTGAAGGTGACCCGTTTTTCTACGGCTCGTTTATGTATGTATTCACACGTTTATCTGAGAATTACCATACGGAAGTTGTTCCTGGTGTTTCCTCTCTCATGGCTTGTCCCGTGGCTTTAGGTGTACCCTTCACCTACTACAACGATATTCTCACCGTTTTACCAGCCCCGTTACCAGCCGAAGAACTCATTACCCAACTACTCACCACCGATGCAGCCGCAATTATGAAACTAGGCCGCCATTTTGCCAAAGTGCGAGGCATTTTGGAGCAGTTAGGACTAGCATCACGGGCATTGTATATTGAGCGGGCAACAATGTCACAGCAGCGAATTGTACCCTTGAATGAAGTTGATCCAGCTGAAGTACCTTATTTTGCCATGATTGTCATTCCCAGTAAAAATCGCTTGTAGCTTGCTTTTTAGTATCTAGGTTGAGATAGATTTTTCACAATTTTTTACTGCTATCCCTCCAAATACTCTGTTACTGCTGCCAAATCTTCCATTGCTCGATCTAGACGATTTAGCATGGCTTCGGCCACTTCCGGTTGAGTACTGACAGTGCTTAACTTTTCTCTTAAATGACGGTCTAAAGCTTCTATCCACAGTGACAATTGGGTGTGGCAAATTGCTGTAAGTAGCCCCATATTTCTTAAAACAGCCAAATGAAATCCCAGTTGGTTTTGTCCACCGTAGCCTAGATATCCGTCCCACAGTTCCAACTTTTCGGGAGTAAATTCCAGATACTGCTCAGATGTAATTCTCGCTTTTTCTAGTTGGGGTTGTGGTAGTGGAGGTTGAGAGTTAGTCATAGTAACGTTGGCCATATTATTGATATAGCTATTACCTACTACTCTAAATTTAAGAGTGCATCTACATTGAAATACAAATGCTGCAATTCGCGCTTGATAGCAGCCAAAGTATAGATGAGAAAATTACTAGTTGCTTAAAGCTTTGAGGCGACTAGGTTTAGACTCAGCACTTCGTTATATTGTTTAGCGATGAACTGCAATTCGCTTATCAGGGTTTTGTTTTCTTACCCAAGCCAAGAATTTTTGCATTTGAGGGTCATTCATGAGTTTTTCTAGAGTATTAAGTTCAACAGCAAGTACCTTGTTATCAAATAAAGCATGAATTTGACGATGGCAGGCAGAACAGATATTTGCTGTTGGCCCTGGAGCTTGTTTTTTGCGTTTAGTATTTTGTCGCGGAACTAAGTGATGGACAGTTAAATTATCCATCTCTCTTTGGCATAGTTCGCATTGCTTGTTTTGATTTTTAGACACATTATTTACTCACAACCTATCCAATAGGATAACTATTACTAAAATTATTCTGCACGCGATCGCTCTGTGCTTCTCTGGTTTTATAAAGTATATAAAATTACAACGTAGTGCGTTAGGCGCATATTTTGAGCTAAATTACCCAAAAAGTATAATGCGATCGCCTAACACCCGATCAAAATACTAATTCTCAATTAATTTAGCCTAAATCTCTACCTATTCCTGTTGCCATGATTGTTGCTAATAACGGAATTAAGGTAAAGCCAACAAGTTCCATCCTAATTAGCCAAATTAAATGATTTAGTTTACGTAATTCCAACTTTAGCGTAGAAAATAGGATTATTCAAATAGTAATCCGTGCCTTTACCAAAGTAGAGAACACGCAAAATACCTGTGATGAGAATAGTAGTTGCGGATATGCCATATACAGCATCGGCAATGACAATTTTCCAAGCTTCGCTCAGACTCAACTCTTGTTTCAAAGTGAATGCTTCTAATACCAGAGCGCCAAAGCATAACATCAAGCTTAAATAATGCAAATATTCAACTATGCTACTTATCCACATATTAATTTTTGCTAGTTTGCTGTTTTGATATTGATTTGAGGCGCAGACTTACGCCATCCAGCCCAAACTAGCATTAAGATAACTAGCCAAAAAGTAACTAATAATTCACAGTTATAACCAAGCTATGATCTTGGCATTTTCTGGTAACTTAGCATTTTTCTGCCCAGCGACACGAGCTTGAATAACAAAGACACTAATGGGAGTATTCAATAAATCTACAAGAGTGGCTTTACCTGCGATCGCCTTCACTGCATTCTTCGGAACTTCCTTCAATATCCAACGTATCAATCGATAGCCACATTCTTGGGGTGTAATTTCTGGCATGAGTTCTATGCCATGTAATTCATGCAAATAGCGATTTGAGCGTCCATAGCGTCGCCACTGACTTGCGAGTTCTTTGAGGGTAGAACGATGGCGGTGCTGTACAGTCGCTTGGGGTGCAAACTCTAACCGCCCAAGATTTTGTTGCAAAATTCGCCAGCAAATGTCTGCATCACCACCAGTAGTTAAATAAGGACGAAATAAGCCGACTTTTTCTAAAGCAGTGCGGCGAATTGCTAAATTGGCAGTTTGCCCATAGGCGCAAAAGGGATGAGCCAAAGTGTGCTTTTGCGATAAGATTTCCTGAATTTCGGCGTATTGTTCTAATAAACTATTCCCTGGAAGTGCTGCAATTTCACCAGCTACAATCACTACCTCAGAATTAACAAAAGGTTGGATGAGTGATTCTAGCCAATAAGGTTGGGGATGGCAATCAGCATCAGTAAAAGCAATAATTTCTCCGATTGCTGCGCGAATTCCTGTATTTCTTGCCGCGTAGGAACTTTGAATTTGGTTTTCGCTCAAAGCACTAATTTTAATTGGCGAATTTGCCGCAGCGTCTTGGAGTAAGGTCAAGGTGCGATCGCTACTGTTGTTATCTACTAACAGGTATTCTACTCGGTCTTTGGGGTAGGTTTGCGATGACAAACAAGCAATCAACGCTGGTAAATCTGCTTCGGCATTATAAATAGGAACAACCACCGAAACCATTGGCAAAAATTTGGCGGCGGTGGTTGTGTCAACTGGCTGATGATTCATAAAGTTAGGGATTTTGGCAATGGGATTACTCATTATTATTCCCAATCCCAAAATCCTATGAAAGTTGAATCAGGCAGTTTTTTTCACTCCAGCAATTTAGATGAACAAATCCTCATACATAAACCTGAAGTAACTAGAACTTCAAGCTTTCAGCACTAGCACTCACGGGTGCGATGTTTTGAATCATCGAAGACCGAGCAAAACTATTGCTAGATAAAGCTGCGATCGCTCTAGCATACTGCGGATCGCTGGGAGTGCCAATTAAACTGGGGTTAGATGCCAACTGGCGCTCTTGAGCTTCTGTCAAATCTATCTTGATATCTGGAGCAATACCCTTATGGTTAATATCGGTTCCCAGTGGAGTGTAGTAATGAGCAATGGTCACGGCTAAACCAGAACCATCCGATAGTTCATGCACCGACTGTACTAAAGCTTTACCAAAGGTTTGACTACCAATAACCACTGCGCGTTTGTTATCTTTGAGCGCCCCTGTTAAAATTTCGCTGGCACTAGCAGAATTACCATCCACTAATATGGCTAAGGGGAGTTTTGTTAAAGCAGTATGATTAGCTTTGGTTTGTTCACTGCTGCCTTGACGGTCAACTGTGCGGACGATCGCACCATTATCCATCCACATCCGCGCAATTTCAATACTAGCTTGCAACAAACCACCAGGGTTGCCACGCAAATCTAATACGAACGCATCAACGTTCTTACCATTCAAATCTCGAATTGCTCGACGCATTTGATCAGCTGCGTGACCACTAAACTCTCTTAAGCGGATATAACCAACACGGCGATTGCCTTCTTGCTTGAGGTTATAACTAACTGTTGGTACTTCAATGGTTGCCCGTGTCAGCTTCAAATCAAAGGCACCCTGTCCACTTCTTTCCAAACGTAATGTGATTGGAGTCCCGGCTTGACCACGAATTAGTTTAGAAGCATCATCCACCTTTAGTTTCAAAGTGGATTTCCCATCGATTGCTAATATTTCGTCTCCCGCTTTAATGCCTGCTTTCAACGCCGGAGAATTCTCTATGGCTTCGACAACCGTCAGCCTTTGAGTTTTTTCGTTAACTTCCATCCGAATACCAATACCTGAGACTTCCCCAGAAGTTTGATTAGTGAGAGCCTCATACTGTTTGGGATCCATAAATCTTGTGTACGGATCGCCCAATTTTTGTAGAGCTTCGCGGATGGCTGTGTATGCTTCTTGTTTAGAAGCATAATCTTTACTTAATAGACTCTGCCTAGTTGCTTGCCAATCTTGTTGATTAAAAGTTCCATCAACATACTCACGATTTACCAGTTGCCACACTTGGTCAACTAAGGCTTTAGGACTATCTTGTAGGGCGGCACTAACGCAGCGAGTCCAAGCAGGGCCAAATACGGACACAGCGGCTGTTGTGGCGATCGCTCCCCCAATCATGGCTAGTTGGAGCGGCGAGTGATGTTTCGCAGATTGGTTCATGTATATTAGCTGGAATGGTTGTTTTGTTGAAAGTTTAGCAATCAGACTTTTCAGAGATTTTTAAGTTTTTATAATCTATTTTCAGTTAAGCTTTCTTCATTATTTTCCCCTTGGAATTATGATAAAAATTTTGCCTTACTTACCATTAGTGATGTAGTCATACATCTGCTAAATAACTTAGCAGTCTAATCTCGCCCTATACAAATATTGTGACACTTTTAACCGTGTCCTATTTTCACCCTTTATTAATTTTATAAGATAGCATTTTGTTGGCTGGACTGCTGGCATTTTGGATATTATTTAACTCAGCTTTTTTTAGCTATGACATGAGACATAAATTTACTCGAAGTTCATCAATTTTTGCCCAGAGAAAATTAAACAATTGGTTGCAATTGTTACAAAAAATTTTACGTAGTTTCTGCTTAGTTTTGGGCTGCTGGTTAATTTTCACAACTATAACCTTAGTTTTTGCATCTTCCAAGCCGGTTGATGCTTTATTTGTACTTGGTGGTAGTATTCGCCGTGAAATCTATGTTGCCCAGCAAGCAAAACAAAATCCCAAAATTCCTATTTTAATTTCTCGCGGTTCTCTAGACCCCTGTATATGGCTGATTTTTCAAAGAGAGGCAGCAGATTTACAAAACGTTTGGTTAGAAAACTGCGCCAATTCTACCTTTGATAATTTCTATTACGGAATTCCGATTCTCAAACGTTGGAAAGTCCATAAAGTCAAGTTAATTAGCTCGCCAAGTCATTTCCCTAGAGCCAAATGGATGGCGCAAATTCTTTTAGGAGCGCATGGCATTTGGGTAGAACCAGTGGTAGTCAAAGAAAAAGGTCGTCCAGCAAATCAAGAATATTGGTGGAAAACAGCATTTGATATCACAAGAAGTTTACTCTGGGCTGTGATCAGCCAATTTACTCAACCACAATGCTCTCATATTACCCAACTGACTGATGTGGATATGCAGTTTTGGCAACATCAAGGTTTTGCTTGTGAACGACAAGGCGGTTTGGGTGGAAGAGGGCAAGGAGCAGGAAGCAGGGGGGGTAGGCGAGTAGAGGAGTAGGGGGTGCAGACGGGCAGGGTGTAGGGGTGTCAGGGCTTAGGGGAAGCAGGAATGTAGAACTAATAACCAAGGACAAATGACAAATGATAAATGACTATTGCCCTAGCAGATTGGGAATACCTTCACACCTACCGGGAATGGTGGCTCTAGTTGCTTCTCCACCCCAAGCACAACAGTAGTAACGGTTAGTTTCCGACATTCTTTGAACGTTGGTGAAATCGGCATTTTCAATCACAGCGCCTGTGCGTTCGCCAGTTTCGTAGTTGGGTGGTTCTGTGCGGCTACGGGGTGAGGCTTTCTCTAAGGAGCCATAAAATAGACGCACTCCATTGAAGTCAGCACCACTAAGATTGGCATCATACAAGATGGTGCGAGAAAGATTGGCTTTTACCAAGTCGCAACCACTCAGGTTAACACGCACTAGATTCGCTTCACTCAGGTCAGTCCACCGCAAATCTGTCCCAGAAAGGTCGGCGGCGGCTAACATTACACCTAAGTCAATCACGCGAACACCTTCTAGGCGGTCTTCTGCATAACCACCCATACCGTTGAGAATCGCTCGACCTAAGCGCCGATCGCGTTTTAAGGGTGTGAGCAATTTGGAACGGGACAAAAAGCGGAGAATTTTGGCTTTACCACTGCCATCAACACTACTAAAAATCGCTGCTGTGCGACCTTCCGCGATCGCTCTTTCTTGGGGCCAGTCTTCTAATAAGCCTTCTTCATCTAACACTAAGTCGGATATGCCCTGGAAATAAGAATCTATGGTCTGCTGTTGAGTAATGATATTTTGTTGAACTGTGAGCAAATTTTGTTGAATTGTCAGGTCTTTGGAAATAACGTACTGTCGCCAAGCTACATAAACAGCGATGATGGCGATTAAAATTTGCCCCAACGCCCCAAACCATTCTGCTAATGTCCCAGAAGCTTCCCAATTGATTTTCCGCCCTAACATCAGTAGGCGATCGCCCGTACCCGAAAATTTAATTAAGCCCACCAGTGCTGCTATCAATCCTAAGAAACCAATAAACAAGGTTCTATCTTCTGGTGTAAACCATTCTTTGAGAACATATTGCAACCAAGGTAACAGCATAGCTAGAGATAATACCAAAGTCACCAAGGTTCCGAAAATTCCGATCATCCAGTTATTAATAATGACTCCTAGCAAGGTCATAGCGATCGCCGCTACTGTGACTATTAATGCCCTTGGCTTAACTGTGAATTGATGGGTAGAGCGTTGCTGGGCATGAGAACGGGCTTGTTGCATTACTGCGGCATTTTGCGACGATTGCAAAGATGAAATCGCAGCTAAAGCTTGTTGTGTTGTCAGTGCTTCTGGGCTTAAATGATTATCGCTAGAGCCATTATCGAAATCATCTGGTTCCTGTTCGGGTGCAGGTTCTGGGGTGTGTGAATTGGGAGAGTTAGATTCAATTGCCATGCTTTCTATTTTGCCCCAGTCGACTCAGTTCAACAGCTGTTTTATGTTAACTGCTAATAGGTAGAATTCGGCACCGGGCGATCGCTTTTATCAATACTAAAAAGTTTAGTTAAAAGTTTTAGATGTTCTTTTAATATTTATTTTTTAATAGTTATTTTAGTTAAAATTCCCTCGTCCTAAATAGGTGCAATACCCAGCCAAATTACTTCTATCAGACTTTGAACGAATGAAGACACAACTTTTGGTTGATGTTCTAAATCACAGTCATCATTAGGTTCAGTCATACAATTACTTTCAGATAACTGTATTGGCTTGGAGAGAACGTAGTTCATCAGGGTTCCTACTAAGATATGAGCAACTATTGTGGCATTAATAGGACGTAATCTACTGAGGCTGATTTCTCGTTCTAGAAAAGAAGTTAGTACTTTCACATCTTGCATTGGCCCCTGTTCTCTTTTCGCACAAGTTTCTGGTAAGGCACTGCCACGAGAATGCAGCATCATAAAACGGGGCAACACTTCACTGTAAAATTCTAAAATCTGAAAGCACACTTGAATCAGATTTTCTTTGAGATTACCTTTACCGCATAAGTTTTCCAGCTCTTTCATCCACAAAGGTCTTTCTGGAAGTCCCATAGCTGCAAAAAATAATTCTTCTTTGGTAGAAAAACGCTTGAAAATAGAAGCCTCAGAAATACCAGCTAGTTGGGCAATTTCTACCGTTGAACCACCAAAACCTTGCTGAAGAAACACTTGGCGGGCAGCTTCTAAAATTTGCTGATTAGTAATTTTAGGTTTACGAGCCATAAATGAGTCACTACACACTGATGAATTTATTCTTGGTTTATGGTGATGTCAAGACTGGGATAATAGGGAATAGTAAATTATTCATCACAGACTACTTGCCCATCTTCACTACTCACAACTTCCAACTCCCCAATCTCCACTACTCAGCACTCAGCACTTTCCACTCAATTAAGCTAAGGTGATGAATACAGCCATTGCTAACGACTGTAAACTTGGCCTGTCAGCTAAAGTAGAGATCGTTTAAGCTAACTGACAGATTATTCGATTTGTGGTAAGAGGCGGTAGTGTGCCTAAACACGTTGGTTTGATGTCTTTTCTGGTTGCCTGTAGTTTGTTGAGTTTACCCCAAGTGGCTCACGCACAGGCACTCGTTCCCCATACGCTGCAACTAGATCCAGCCAAACTGGAGAAGCAAGGGCTGACTCTAGCCCAAGAGGCAGCGCAACTAGCTCAATTTCAGCAGATTGATTTAGCTTTACCAAGAGCGCGTTTGGCTAGCCAACTGGCTCCCAAAAATGATAAAGTATGGCTTCTGTTGGGTGGTTTGCATTTACAAAATCGGGAATTTGAGCCGGCGCTTGCGGCTTTGAAAAAGGCACAATCGCTCAATCCCAAAAATGCAGACGTTCTTTTTGCTATGGGTTCGGCTAATTTTCAACAGAAAAAGTATGATGCGGCAATTGCTAATTATCAAGCAGGTTTAAAACTGAAACCAAATGACCCAGAAGCCTTGTTTGATTTAGGTAATGCCTACTATATGCAGGGTAAATTACCAGAGGCGATCGCACAGTATAATCAGGCAGTTGCCCAAGATAAGAAATTCTGGGCGGCAATTAATAACATTGGTTTAATTCAATACGAACAGGGTAATGCTGATGCCGCAATTAAGCAATGGCAAACGGCTGTATCTATCGATAAGCAAGCGGCTGAACCTTTATTAGCTTTAGCAGTGGCACTATATACTAAAGGCGATCGTCAACAAAGTCTGACATTGGGAGAAAATGCTTTACGTATCGATCAGCGCTATGCTGATTTAGATTTCCTAAAAGAAAATCTTTGGGGTGAACGTCTACTAGCTGATACCAAGAAATTTTTGGAATTACCTCACATTCAAGCGGCTCTACAACAACAGCCGACACAGTAAAGAGTGCTGAGTGCTGAGTTGAAAGTGCTGAGTAAAAAGACCGCTACGCGGTTTAGGGCATTTACCAAATATGATGGTTCTGATGATTAATCTCGACTCTTACTCAGCACTCACACTTCGGCTTACCTCGACTTCGCTCGGTACAAGTTACTCAGTGAACAGCACTCAGCAACGCCACTTGCTTCAAGTCGGGGAACCCGCCCAACGCAGTGGCTCCTCAGCACTCAGCACTTTTTTCTCACTACTACTTGCGGAAAACACCATCTTATAGTACGTCTATACTAGACGTAAGTAAAATATTCGCCCAAAATCAAAATATTTTCGGGCGAATATTCTTCACAGAGTCTAGTCAATTCTTAGCGGTCATGAATGGGGAAGCAGTGCCATGATTTGGTCAACAAATTGTTGGTGGTCAACAACAGGCTTAGAGATGTAACCATCAGCGCCGCTTTGCTTGAGGAAGTTCTCGCGATCGCCTTCCATCGCGTGTGCAGTCACCAAAATGATCGGTAAGTCGGCTGTTTGTGGATCAGACTTCAACATTTGAGTAATTTTGATGCCATCAACAGACTTACCTTGATAGACACTTCTAGACAAAGAAACATCCATTAAAATTAGGTCTGCTTTCCCAGATTGAGCAATTTGGATCACTTCTTCAACATTTTCGGTATGTTTTACATCTAAGCCACCGCGCTTAGTCAAAATTTTGGAAAAAACGCGAGCATTAATTAGATCGTCTTCAACAATTAAAACTGTTTTCATGAGAATTTTATTAATAGAGGTGAAGGGGAGAACGTACTGAGCAGCACAGTTGTCTAGCTCTTTTTTAATCACTAATTTATATCCCCGTCATCAAGGATAATACTACTGCCGTTTATCCTGTGACTAACAATATTATGTTAGGAATGTCTTTTCATCCGTTATGCTGTGTTTGCTGCATTGTTCAGTTATAGAGATTTTTGTGTAGTTAACTTTCAGGGAAAAAACTCATGGCAAAACAGTTAAACCTTCTCTCAACGGGACAGGTAATTACAACAGCCCTGCACACCGAGATGCAACGGTCTTACCTAGAATATGCCATGAGTGTGATTGTTGGGCGAGCATTGCCTGATGTGCGTGATGGCTTAAAGCCAGTGCATCGTCGCATTTTATATGCGATGCACGAACTAGGTTTAACACCAGATAGACCTTATCGTAAATGTGCGCGTGTTGTGGGGGATGTACTGGGTAAATACCACCCCCACGGTGATCAAGCTGTTTATGATGCTTTGGTCAGGTTGGTGCAGGACTTTTCTAGTCGCTATCCCTTACTAGCCGGACATGGCAACTTTGGCAGCGTGGATAATGACCCACCAGCCGCCATGCGTTATACCGAAACTCGTTTAGCACCTATTAGCCATGAGGGGATGCTGACAGAAATCGGTGATGAAACTGTAGAATTTATCGGTAACTTTGATAATTCCCAGCAAGAACCAACGGTATTACCTGCACAGTTACCCTTTTTGTTACTCAATGGTTGTGCTGGAATTGCTGTGGGTATGGCTACGAATATTCCCCCGCACAACTTGGGGGAAATAGTTGATGGCTTAATTGCTTTAATCGACCAGCCAGATTTATCGGACGAAAAGTTATTAGAGTTAATTCCAGGGCCAGACTTTCCTACTGGTGGTGAAATTGTCGGTGATGCAGGGATTAGGGAAGCATACACCACAGGTAAAGGTGGGATTGTGCTGCGGGGAGTTGCCCAAATCGAAGAAATTGCTGGCGGTAAGGGAACCAAGCGGCGGACAGCAATTGTGATTACGGAATTGCCTTATCAAGTCAATAAGGCTGGCTGGATTGAAAAGGTAGCGGAGTTAGTTAACCAAGGTCGTTTGCAGGGAATTTCGGATATCCGTGATGAAAGCGATCGCGAAGGGATGCGGGTAGTAATTGAACTTAAACGCGATACGAACCCGCAAGAAGTGTTGCAACATTTATATCACCAAACCGCGTTACAAACTAATTTTGGGGCAATTCTGCTGGCAATAGTCGAAGGGCAACCCCGACAATTAAGTTTGCGTCAATTGCTACAAGAGTTTCTCAATTTCCGCGAAGCGACTCTTAACCGTCGCTACAGTTACGAATTAGGTAAAGCTGAAAATCGCTTGCACATAGTCGAAGGTTTACTCAAAGCTTTATCTCAGGTGGATGAAGTAATTAGCATTTTGCGCCAAGCTGCTGACGGTAGCACAGCCAAAATGAATTTGAGTAGCCAGTTAAATTTAAGCGAGACACAAGCAGATGCAATTTTAGCTATGCCTTTGCGTCGTTTAACGAGTTTAGAACAACAGAATTTGCAGCAGGAATTTGAGCAACTAACTGCACAAATTTCCCTGTTGCAAAACTTACTGAGCGATCGCCGCGAATTGTTAAAATCTTTGAAAAAAGATTTGCGATCGCTTAAACGCAAGTATGGTGATCCGCGACGTACCAAGTTAGCAGCCAACGTGGCGGAAGAATTGCCAAAAAGCAAAGCCGCAGAAGGTTCTAGAAGTCGTAAAACAGAAGAAGTTGAAGAAAGTCCCGCCGCTGAACAGCCTGCGGAAGAAGCGATTATTGAGTTTACTCAACGGGGTTATGTCCGCCGCCTTGCTACTTCTGGAAAGAAATCAAAAGTAGAAAACGGTCTACCAGACAATGATTTCCTGATCCAAACTGAGTTGACCGATACAAATCAAGATTTACTCATCCTGACCAGTGGTGGCAAAGTTTATCCTGTGCGAGTCGGCGATATTCCCTTAACCACAGGCCGTTCCCCACGGGGAACACCGTTGATTACCACACTCACCACTACTGCTCAAGGTACTCAAGAACCTGTGGTCAGTCGCTTCTTGTTACCGAAAGATTTTGACTCCCAGCAAATGATTCTCCTGACCAAACAAGGCAGAATCAAGCGTTTATCTTTGGCAGAATTTACCAACCTGACTCGTCGCGGGATTACGATTGTCAAACTCAAAGACGATGATGAATTGTTATTTACTCAGTCCACCACTACAGGAGAGCATTTAATTTTAGCTAGTTCTGGTGGACGTTTATTGCGGTTTGCGGTGAACGATGAACAATTACCAGTGATGGGTCGAACCGCGATGGGTTTACAAGCCTTTCGTCTGTTGCGAAATCAGCAAATGGTTGGCTGTGTAACTGTGAGCAAAGATGACCAATTGCTGCTAGTGACTCAACAAGGATACGCCAAGCGGATGGCTGCAAGTCAATTAAGGGCCGCTAACCGAGGCGATTTAGGTACACAAGCACTGAAGTTTGCTAGCAAATCTGATAACTTAGCTAGTATGGTGAAAGCAACTACCCCGGAAGTAGCACTAATCACAAATAAAGAGCGTGTAGTCCGACTAACTGTAGATACAGTACCCATTTTGACTAGAGATGCGACAGGTGAAAGCATTGTGCAACTCAGTCGAGATGAAAAAGTTCTCACTGTTGTTGAGGTGCGCTCTCATACCATTTAATCTCTATTCTCCGTCAGCGGCTTCCTGAAAAGTAGGGTGCTAAAGAATAAGATTTTCAGATTGTTTTTGCGTAACTTTTATGAAATTTACAGATTAATGATCAACCGGAAGAGGGATTTTTCCGGTTATTTGTTTTGTTAACAAATACATAATCTGCCCCATACATTCATTATTTATCAGAGCAAACAGTTGTTTGTCTCTACACAATTTATTGGTATGAAAATAGTTCGCTGCGATCGCACTCTCATCAATATCAATAAATGTTGCGTTTATTAAAAAAATTGTTATATTAGTTTACATAAGGCAATAAATCTTGAGTAAATCCAGTTTGGAGTTTTAACAATGACTAATACAACCACAAAAATCACCACCCCAGTAGTGGAAGATCGCAATGCTTGGCGTTGGGGTTTTACTCCACAAGCAGAAATTTGGAACGGTCGTTTAGCAATGATTGGCTTTTTAGCTGCTGCATTGATTGAATTATTTTCTGGTCAAGGCTTCTTACATTTCTGGGGCATTCTTTAAGTTTTAAGTAACTTAAATTTTCTGAGAATATGAAAAATAAAAACCTGGTAGCAATTAACTACCAGGTTGTTTATTGTTTAGTTATTTGTCCTTAGTCAATTGTCAACAGAAACAAGACTTCATCTTCTTTACCATTAACTATTGACCATTAAACATTGACTACCGAATATATTCTTTCAGGACACTATTACGGTTGGGGTGGCGTAATTTGCGGAGGGCTTTGGCTTCAATTTGACGAATACGTTCGCGGGTAACGTTAAAAATTTGACCAATTTCCTCAAGGGTTTTCATCCGCCCATCATCCAAGCCGTAACGGAGCCTGAGAACATCGCGTTCGCGGGGGCTGAGGCTATCAAGAACTTTTTCTAAATCTTCACGCAATAGATTCTTAGAAACTTGATCTTCTGGGGTTTCACCATCAGATTCAATAAAATCGCCCAAGCGAGAATCTTCTTCTTTACCAATGGGTGTTTCTAAGGAAATTGGTAGTTGTGCAGATTTAGCAATAAACCGCAGTTTCTCGATGGTCATTTCCATCCGAGTCGCAATTTCTTCTTCTGTAGGTTTACGACCCATTTCTTGAGAAAGTAGCTTGGTGGTTTTCTTGATGCGGGAAATAGTTTCGTAAAGGTGAACTGGTAGGCGGATAGTACGAGACTGATCTGCGATCGCACGTGTAATTGCCTGACGAATCCACCATGTAGCGTAGGTGGAGAATTTATAACCTTTTTCGTGGTCGAACTTCTCAGCAGCACGAATCAAACCCAGACTACCTTCTTGAATTAAGTCTTGGAATGACAAACCACGATTCATGTATTTCTTGGCAATGGAAACCACAAGCCGTAGGTTCGACTGCACCATTTTATCTTTTGCCCTGCGACCAACGTGCAGGCGATAGCGAAAAGCTGGCAAAGGTATTTGCACGGCTTCAGCCCATTCACTATCACGGGGATCGCGATCTAACTGTTCTGAGAGTCTTTCTCTGACTCTTTCTAATTCCAGTAAATCTGCGATTTTCCGTGCCAATTCAATTTCTTCATCAGCCCGCAACAAGCGAATTCGCCCGATTTCTTGCAAGTAAAGACGAATTGAATCTTCGGTGTAATGCTTTTTCTTGCTTTGTGTGCGACGACGCGATTTAGCGGCTTTTCCAGACTTTGCGTCGTCCTCATCAGACTGAGGCTCTAAAAATTCATCTTCCATGCCCTCATCAACGAGGAGCAAGTCATCCTCTTCTTCAATCAAGAGGTCTTCTAACTCCTCAAAATCAGGCTGATTTATTATTTCTAGGTCAGGCTGAAAATTGCTTTCGAGTACGTTGTTAGCCTGGTTCATGCCGCGTTCCTCATGCTCCTTGCAGAATCAATTACTTCAATTACTCAAGATGTATTTAGCACTCTTTTGATGAGGGCTAGTTAACAACCGAAAATCGGGTTTTTAGGCTGTTTCCCCTGATAGTTTTTCGGTAGTTGTACTCCATTTTGGAGGAGTTTTTTATTGAAGTGTTGAAAGTCGCATTGACTGCTGACTTACTCACTTTAGTAACAGTCGCGTGTTGCTGTCGCACACAACTTTTAACTTGTTTGTTTAAAACAGGGCTTGTCTTTGTCTTGAGCAAAAATTAACCACTCATATAAACAATTATGATTGCTGGCATATTTTCTTACAAAGACTGTTCCGATTGTAGCCTGTTTCACAAAAATTGCACTCTTTTTGTGTGTTAATCATGAAGTCATTAAGTAAGTTAAAGCCACTATTATCAAAAAGATATTAAAAAGGGTAGGTGTTCCCTTAAATTTTTTTTTAACCTTTTTGGAATTACAGTGGACTTATCTTTACATACAAAGGAAATTGTTCTCACCTTCACACAATTTTAGGTATTAACTAAAACATTAATTACCGAGAAACATTGTGCTTTATATTAACTTAGGCGAGAAGTATTTAGATGCATATTTTTACATTCCCTTTATAAATGACTCCTCCCAAACAGTTATGCAGGAAGCCCTGCTAGGTAGAGCAGTAAGAGTGATACTGCTGGTCTTACAACACTGAACTTTAGTTTATGCCAACCACCTTAACCGACGAGTTGAGGTTGCAGCAGAATCTGCCAGATGGCGTTCAATGGGGTTTTAACTGATTTGGTCTTATTCACACATTAGCGCACAGATGAGATTTCAACCCTATGAATCTTGACAAACTGCTCCTATTGTATACAAAGATATTTTAATCAATTTATAAAGAATTTGACAGTTGCTAATTTAGATATTTATCTGCTTAGGGCAAAAGTTTATTGGATACAGACAAATTAGCTATGTTAGCTAAGACAACATCAAGATGTTTGGATGTTTATCTTCCACAAATTTCTGCCGCTAGTAACTAGTAAGTTGAACATAAGGAAGTTAGAGCGTTGGTGGAGAATGTATTAGTTAATTCTGAGTACGTACGAATATGTTAAATATACTACTGGTTTATGAAGAAAATTTTGACTTGGTGTAATCTTCAACATCCTCAAACCTTAACCAATTTTGTTGGTAGACAAGATGAAGCATTGCAACTCAAAGATAACAAATGCTCTTCCAGATTGGATGAAATTGGACTACACAAATTCTTGATGAAGGATTTTTGACTTTTGGAAAATGCTAACTCCAGCGGCATTCATGCATTAAATCCGAAATTATCACTTAGTTGACAAAAGAAAGTTTTTATGCACTGCTTTTGAAAAAGAAAACTAATAACCTTATTAATTAATAATTATGTATTTTATCAAACAATTTACAGATGCAGGCAATAATACTTATTATAAAATTTGCTTGATGTTTCTAGCTGGGAGCTAAGGATGCAGGGGAGATTGTAGCTGTATTCACATAGGTTAGGGGATTTTGCCAGCTTCAATGTATGAATCGTCAGACTTTTAGCTCCTGCCTTCTACTATAAATTGTGGCACTCTAAAAAATAAAAAAAGGTAATGAGCGATCGCCCATTACCCGCCATTACTGCACATCAGGATAATTGATATTAGCTTGATATTATATGTCAAGCTCGGCTAAATTGAGTTTAGAACCGTAAGTTTCGATAAACTCGCGTCTAGGTGCAACACGATCGCCCATTAAAATGGTAAAAATGCGATCGGCTTCGGCAGCATCTTCAATTTCAACTTGTTTTAGGGTGCGAGTTTCTGGGTTCATTGTCGTTGTCCAGAGTTGTTCGGGCATCATTTCACCCAAACCTTTGAAGCGTTGAATGGTATAGTTCGCATTAGCTGGGAACTTAGCGATGACTTCTTGCAGTTCTCTATCGCTATAGCAATACTCATGATTTCTGCCGCGTTCTACCTTATATAAGGGAGGACAAGCAATATAAATGAACCCTTGTTCAATCAGTGATCGCTGGTATCTGTAGAAGAATGTTAACAGCAGTGTGCGGATGTGCGCCCCGTCTACGTCCGCGTCTGTCATGATAATGATGCGGTGGTAGCGCAGCTGGGTAGAGTCGAATTCTTCACCCTTTACCCCTAAACCCAAGGCTGTGATTAGCGCCTGAATTTCGTTGTTTTTATAGATTTTAGAATCGTCGGTTTTTTCGATGTTCAGGATTTTACCACGCAGGGGAAGGATGGCTTGAGTGCGGCGATCGCGTCCTTGTTTGGCGCTACCACCCGCAGAATCACCTTCCACAATATAAATTTCAGATTCGCCAGGATCACGAGAACTACAATCAGCTAATTTCCCTGGTAATGGCGAAGATTCTAAAACTGATTTGCGTCTGACTAATTCTCTGGCGTGACGTGCGGCTTCTGCGGCTTTGAAAGCTTGGATGGCTTTATCGAGGATGGAATCAGCGATGCTAGGGTGAAATTCCAAATACTCAGTTAATACTTCCCCGACGAGAGAATCAACAATCCCGCGCACTTCAGTGTTACCGAGTTTGGTTTTGGTTTGTCCTTCAAATTCAGGATCTGGTACTTTTACGGAAATTACTGCGGTTAAACCTTCACGTACGTGTTCACCACTGAGGTTTGGTTCACTTTCTTTGATTTTATTCCGTTTGCGGGCGATCGCATTCAACGTTCTCGTTAAAACTGCCTTTAAACCTTCTAAATGCGTCCCGCCATCAACGGTACGGATATTATTCGCAAAACCTAAAACGTTATCTGTGTAAGCATCAGTACACCATTGCAACGCCACTTCGATTTGGACATTGCTGCGTTCTCCTTGTACATAAATAATTTCTTCATGGAGTGGCTGCTTTTCCCGGTTCAGATAAGCGATATATTCTTTAATCCCACCCTTATATTCATAAGTTTCTACCTTGGGTGCATCACTTTTGAGAATTTCTAAACGGTTGTCTGTAAAAGTAATTTTCACCCCAGCATTCAGATAAGCCAATTCTCGGAGACGGCCTGCTAGGGTGATGTAATCAAATTCTGTACCAGTTGTAAAAATTTGAGCATCGGGTTTGAAAGTTACAGAAGTCCCAGTTCTCGCTTCTTTATATGGCTTTGCTACCAGTTCCGTCATCGGAACACCCCGTTCATAGCGTTGGGTGTGAACCTTTTTATCTCGCCAAACTGTAACTTCGACAATTTCTGATAAAGCATTTACTACAGAAATCCCAACCCCGTGCAATCCTCCAGAAACTTTGTAGCCGCCACCGCCAAATTTACCACCGGCGTGCAGCACGGTTAACACTGTTTCTAAAGCTGACTTTCCTGTGCGTGAGTGAGTATCAGTAGGAATACCCCGACCGTCATCTGTTACAGTCACGGAACCATCAGTGTTAAGATCAATCTCTATATGCGTGCAGTAACCTGCTAGAGCTTCATCAATAGAGTTATCTACCACCTCATAAACTAAATGGTGGAGTCCTCGCGGCCCGGTAGAACCAATGTACATCCCCGGTCGTTTGCGGACGGCTTCCAGACCTTCCAGAACTTGAATCTGATCGGCACTGTAACTGCTCGTCATGAAAATTCTCCTGATGCGTGGGGTTGAAATCGCCCAAAGGCTGAAAAAGAAAAAACACACCAAGATTTTAACACAAAAGCCTTAGTGACGACTGTAGGGCAATTTTGTGAGAAGTTTATCTAGGGGATGTATCCCCATAAGTTTTCCCGATAGATAATCTAATTTTTTCCGAAATTACATCTTTTCGCACTAATGGACGCAGAGTATTTTTAAGGATGACTTTGTTAAACCTCAATAAAAATACTTCTTTGAGAGGTTAACATGGTTCTCAAATATTGAAAATATAGTACAAATATACCATTAATTTATTAACACTAGGATATTGGGGAACATGAACCATTGACTATTGACCAATGACAATTGACCATTAATCAATGACTAAATTAATTGTTATTTGTGGGGCGACTGCAACAGGTAAATCTGGTTTAGCTTTAACTTTAGCCCAAAGGTTGGGTTCTGTAATTCTCAGTGCAGACTCCCGTCAAGTTTACCGTGAGTTTAACATTGGCACAGCTAAACCAACGTTAGCAGAACAAAAATTAGTGCCACATTATTTAATAGATATCTGCGAGCCAACAGAGACAATGACGGTAGCAGATTATCAACAGCAAGCGCAAGCTTTAATTGCATCTTTTGCTGTTGAGCCACTTTTATTAGTGGGTGGAACTGGTTTATATATCCGTTCAATTGTGCAGGGGATGAAAATTCCCAGAGTTGCGCCTGATTATGAATTGCGATCGCAGTTAGAATCTCTTGGTCAAAATCAACTTTATAGTATGTTGCAACAAGTTGATCCCACCGCCGCACAAAAAATTCATCCCAATGATCCCGTGCGGACTTTACGCGCATTAGAAGTATTTTACATAACTGGAACTCCCATATCTGAACAGCAAGGTGAAAACCCACCAGATTATCCGATTTTGCAGATTGGTTTAGATTGTGATGTGGAGAAATTAGATGCACGGATTCACAAGCGAACTGCACAAATGATTGCAGATGGCTTAGTAGCTGAAGTGGAATATTTGTGTCAGAAATATGGTGAAGATTTATCCTTATTAAACACTTTGGGATATCAAGAAATCAAGCAACATTTGGCTGGTAAGATTACTTTAAATGAAGCGAAAGAATTAACAGTTTTACATACCAGACAATTTGCCAAGCGACAACGCACTTGGTTTAGAGCGTATCCGCAAATTGAGTGGTTTAATGCAGATGATGTTGATTTGATAGAAAAAGTTTGGCTGCGTGTCAATGAGTTTATTAATTAAAAGCTTATCCCAGTAAATTGCTTACCACTGCTACACTATAAAGTAATAAACAGATAACAACAGATGGTTTCTAGCGTTGGCATTACTGACACTATTAAAAGCTTGAGTGATTTACAGACTCGTTGTAATTTAACTCAAGCGGATAGCGATCGCTTTTTCTTTGAATGGTTTGAAGAATTACCAGAACTCAATCCCCAAGAACAGGCGGGTATTACTCGGATTAAGCAACGCTATGATTATCACCGGGTTGATGGGTTACTTTTAGAAGGTACGATTAATCTTTTAGTAGTTTCACCTTTACTAGAACTCGCAGGGTTTCTTGATCCTCCATACCGAATTCGCTCACCTTATGGAGTTGCATTAGAACTTGAAGAGCCTGAAGAAACAATTCGCGGCTTTATTGATACCCTAACTGTCCAAGATAGACTTTGGATTTTGGTTGTGGAGTCGAAACGAACTAGCATTCCAGTACCAGCCGCATTACCACAGTTATTAGCTTATATGCTGACTAACTCTGAAAGCAATAAACCTGTGTTTGGAATGGCAACAAACGGTGATGAGTTTGTATTTCTTAAGCTCACTTTCACCGAAAATCCCCAGTATGATGTATCACGAACATTTTCTTTATTTCCTAGAAGACATGAGTTAGCTGAAGTCTTGCAGATTATGAAGCGATTGGGACAAGTAGTGCTGAGTTGAAAATTTCTCTTGTTTACGAAACGCTCCAGCGCAGAGAACACAGAAGAAGAGGAGCGATCGCCTGCTAAAATAAACATCTTATTGCTGTTGCAACCAAGCTACTAAATCAGCTTCATCAGAGAAATCCAGTAAAGCTTCTGCTAAATCCTCTAACTGAGTTAAAGATAATCCCCGGAGTTGTTCTTGTAATTCAGGAGTAATTGTACCGATGCGTCTTGTTAATTGACGCTGAATTACTTTCAATTCTCCTTGTTGTATCCCTTCTTCCATCCAACTGGTGACGATTTGCATAACTACCTCTTGTTGAGTTGGTTCAAATTGGGCAATTTCCGCCTGGAATATTTGATTTTCTTGGGCATTTAGCCGTAGAAAATGATTGCTAAACCTTGATGAACGCTGCTTCACAGCTAAATCTTGATAAGTGTTTAGCTAGAGTACAAGCGCTTTCCAATCTACGTACTATATATTTAGTATGGAATATCACTTTAGAGACAATCAACGTGAGCAATCCCCAAGAAATTTGGAGTGCTGATGGAAGCAATATTCCTGAGATAAAGCCTCATACTAAAGCCAAGCATCAAATTCTTGATACATATCTTGAAAATCTTATTTACACACTTTATGGCAAAGGTAGATATGGAGAAACAACGTTTACTTTTGTTGATGGATTTTGTGGAGGTGGTATGTATTATGACCTGGATAATGAAACGGAGTGGCAAGGCTCACCTATTAGAATGATAGAAGCTATTCGGGCAGGCTACAAAAAATCAAAACGTGAATATGATTTAAACGTTAAATTTATTTTTATAGATAATAAACTAGAACATTTAGCTTGTCTTAAAAATTATTCCATGCCAAAGGCAGGACTAGGCGAGTTAGTTAATGGTCAGCCAAATGAATTTCGAGGCGAAGTTGGAAAGTTAGTAGAAGAATGTGAATTTATATCTGGCGAATTTGAGAACTTGATAAATGAAGTTGTCTTCAAAATTGATATTCGCAAGGGACACTCATTCTTTTTTATAGATCCCTATGGATGGACTGACGTGTCTATGCAATCTATTAGGAAAATTAATAGTTTGAAACGAACAGAAATACTATATACATATATGATTGATTATCTGAAAAGATTTCTTCTTGGTAAGAGTGGTAAAGATAAAGAGACATTTGACAAAATATTAGAAGCAGAAGATTATTATAAATTAAGTAGTTTTAGTATTTTTGAGCGGACTGGAGGTCAATGTTATCTCAGAAATGAATCTATGAGATTATTTAGAGATAAAGGTAACGCTAAATATGTATTTACTTTTTCAATGATTCCTAGAGGTAACGTAAACGTCTTATATTATTTAATGCATCTTTCACAAAAGCTTACTGCTTTAGAAGTAATAAAAGAAAGCTTTTGGCAAAAGAATAACTTAGATTATCAATATTATTTTGAATTGTATGGGCATGGATTTAAAACAGCAGATTTTTATGAAGAAAACCAGCTTGAATTGAAATTTGATATTACCAAAAACAGCGAAGATTTTTGTTTAGAGAAATTAGATATTCATTTGGGCAATATTATCCGTAATAATAAAGACGGAATTATTTTCCATGAGCTTTGTCATCAAACTATGGAACTTAACCCAGCTAGTAAAAAGCATTATACAACTTATATCAACTTGCTTAGGAATGAAAAAGAAATAGAGATTTGGCGAAACGGTCAAATAGTAAAAGGGAGTAAAGTCGATTTACAAAGAAATGATATAATTAAATTAACTGGATATAAACAGCTTTCATTTTTTTAAAATATGTATTATATCTTAATGATCAAAGTAAGTTGGTGAGGATTGTAATACTAATAAACTCTATAAATAAAAGTGTGAGCTATGTCTATTGTTAAAGGCGTTGAAAAAATTGTTAATCCTCTGCAACACAGCGCTCTTAACAAAAAAGGGTTATGTGATTATGTTGTTAATGTAGCATCAGGATGTTTGCATGGATGTACATTTTGTTACGTACCTTCTACACCTGCAATTAGAACAAAGCAAACACAATTGCACTCAAAAGGGGTAAACGATCCTCAAATGGATTGGGGACAGTATTTATTTGTTCGTGAAGAGATACCTGAGCAACTAGAAAAAATTCTTAGTCGTAAAAGGTCTTGGCGTGAAACACCAGCAGGAAAAGGTGTAGTATTAGTCTGTTCTGGTACTGATCCTTATCAAACTAAACAGACTGCAAATGTTACACGGGCTGTTGTTGAAGCTTTATCGAAATATAAGAAAAAAATCCGGATTCTTACTCGTGGTTTATTGTGGGTAAATGATATTGATATTCTTAATAGTAACAACGTGATAGTTGGTATGAGTTTACCATATTTAAATGATGAACTCAGCCGTAAGATTGAACCTCAAGCTCCGCCTCCTTCAGAACGTTACAAAGCAATGCTGGCAGGGCATAAAGCAGGGTGTAGGATGTATGTTGCAGTTGCTCCTACTCCTCCAAATATGACTTTAGATGATTTTAAAAGACATTTGGAAAAAATAATGTGTATCAATCCAGAAGTTATATTTTGGGAGCCTATTAATGCTCGCGGAAGTAATGGAAAACGTATGATAGCAGCTGGTTTGGATTTTACAGATTCCATAAGGCATAAAAAGTCATGGGCAGAATCTTTTAAAAGGCAATGGAATGACATTGAAACAGCTGCAAGAGAGGTTGGTTGTGAGGATCTACTTCATATTTGGACTGATCCTGAACTTAGAGGGTTTGTTGATGATGTCAAGCTGGATTATTGGTTGTATAAACCAACAGTGGAAAAGTGGGATAGCTTGACATCCTTAAAAAACTAGAGACGCGACAGTTCACGTCTCTAGTTTTACGTTATTCGTGCTTTTCTGGTTCGTTTAAAGCTGCTTCACTTCCGAAACCAACTTCGCCACCATATCTTTCGCGCTACCAAACAACATTGTGGTTTTATCTTTGTAGAACAACTCATTATCTACACCAGCAAAACCAGCACTCATGCCGCGCTTAATTACGATGGTATGTTTTGCCTTATCTACTTCTAAAATTGGCATTCCGTAAATTGGGCTATTAGCATCACTCCGCGCAGCAGGATTTACCACATCATTCGCCCCAATTACTAACGCCACATCGGCTTGTTCAAATTGGGGGTTGATATCTTCCATGTCGTACAACTGGGTGTAAGGCACATTCGCCTCAGCTAACAATACGTTCATGTGTCCCGGCATTCTCCCGGCTACAGGGTGAATGGCATACTTCACATCAACACCCATGCGTTCTAATTGATCCGCCAATTCTCTAACGCTGTGTTGTGCTTGGGCAACTGCCATACCATAACCAGGTACAATTACGACGTTCCGGGCATAACCCAACATCATCGCACCTTCTTCGGGATCAATGCTGCGGACAGTTTGATCTGTTGCACCAGCCGCCGCCGCACCAGCAGTACCACCACCGGAACCAAAAGCACTGAACAGCACACTGAACAGAGAACGGTTCATGGCTTTACACATAATCTCGGTGAGGATGATACCGGAAGCACCCACCAAGGCACCGGCGATGATTAACATATTGTTCATCACCACAAACCCCGCCGCTGATGCAGCGATCCCCGACAGAGAGTTCAACAGCGAAATTACCACGGGCATATCGCCGCCACCAATGGGGATGACGAACATCACACCTAAGATTAAGGAAACAGTCGTGACTGCTAAGAATATGGGTAGGCTATCTGGTGTGACGATTAAATAGGCGCTACCTGCTATGTATAAACCAAGCAACAATAAGTTAAATGGTTGCTGGAAGGGAAAGGTAATGGGGGAACCGCTAATTAAACCTTGTAACTTGGCAAAGGCGAGAAAACTGCCTGTGAAGGTAACACCACCAATTAACACATCCAACAACATAGAAATGTTGACATCTAAAGGAATGGGTTGGGAGTGTTCTAGTAAACGCCAAAATTCTGCCACAGCGACTAGTGCGGAAGCTGCACCGCCTAAGCCGTTGAGTAAACCCACCATTTGGGGCATTTCGGTCATTTGGACTTTGTAGGCTGCGATCGCACCAATGCCTGAACCAATCGCCAAGCCTAACAAAATCATTTCATAATTCAACACATGCTGATCTAGCATGGTCGCCACAATTGCCAGCAGCATTCCTACCGCCGCAATCACATTACCATTCCGCGCTGTTGCTGGCGATCCCAGCTTTTTCAAACCAAAGATGAATAAAGATGCAGCGACTAAATACGTCAGCTGAATTCCAGTCGGTAAAAAGTCACTCACGCCTTAATCTCCTTTTTCTTGAACATTTGCAACATTCTGTCGGTGACGAGGAAACCACCTACAACGTTGACTGTGGCGAGTATCACTGCAATCAAACCCAAAATTACCGAAACACTTGTCTCTTTAGCACCAGACGCTACTATCGCCCCCAGTACCGCAATGCCAGAAATCGCATTGGAACCAGACATTAAGGGCGTGTGTAGAGTTGGCGGGACTTTGTTAATCACTTCAAAGCCGATAAATGATGCCAACACAAAGACAAACAATGCCGCAAGTAACGCATCTGTCATGTTTAAAACTCCTTATATGAGGGGCTAGGGGCTAGATGTCGATGAGAAAAACCAGTTTCTAGTCCCTAGTCCCCAGTCTCTAGCCTCTAATTAACAGCAGGTTGTTGAGTATTGATAGTTTGCAGCGCATCCTTGACACGTTGATTGCGGATTTCGCCTGCGTGGGTAATGCAAGCCGCATCAATGATGTCGTCGGCAAAGTTGATCTGCAAAGCTTTTTCTTTGTTGATTAATAGTTGCAACAAAGATGTCAGGTTTTTGGAATATAGTTGGCTGGCGTGAACTGGCATAGATGAAGGGAGATTAATCGGGCCAATAATGGTTACGCCATTCCAGACAATATCTTTACCGGGATCGGTACAAGCACAGTTACCGCCTTGTTCTGCGGCTAAATCAACGATAACTGAGCCTGGTTTCATCTGTGCCACCATTTCTTCTGTGACTAGCAGTGGTGCTTTTTTTCCAGGTACTTGGGCGGTAGTAATCACGACATCAGAGTTTTTGATATGTTCTGCTAAAACTTCTTGAGTCCGTTGTTTGCTGGCTTCGGAAATTTCTTTGGCGTAACCGCCTGCGGCTGTGGTTTCTTCGTCGAGTTTGACTTCCACAAATTTTGCGCCTAAGCTTTGGACTTCTTCTTTCACAGCGGGACGAATATCAAAGGCTTCCACAACAGCACCCAAACGTCTGGCGGTGGCGATCGCTTGTAGTCCCGCTACACCTGCACCCATAATAAATACTTTAGCTGGGGCAATTGTACCTGCTGCTGTTGTCAGCATCGGGAAATATTTTGGTAAGGCGGCGGCGGCGATTAATACCGATTTGTAACCAGCTAAAGAAGCTTGAGAAGACAAAGCATCCATACTTTGCGCTCTGGTAGTGCGGGGGATCAATTCCATGCTCAAAGCTGTAACTTTGCCCTTAGCTAACTGTTGCGCTACTACCGGATTTCCTAAAGGATTGAGAAAACTAATTAAAACAGATCCTTCTCGCAATAAATCAATCTCTGAACGTCCATCTTCTCGCTCTTGCGGTGGACTAACTTTTAATAAAATATCTGCTTCCTTCCATAATTGAGCAGTATCACTAATAATTTGTGCGCCTGCTGCTTCATAGTCAGAATCGCTAAAAAAGGAACGCTCTCCTGCGCCTTTTTCTACCCATACTTCTAAACCTTGTTTAACGAGTCGCGCAACAGTATCAGGGTTTAAGGCCACACGACGTTCACAAACTTCTATTTCTTTAGCAACTGCTATTCTCATGAAATCTCCTAGAGATAAATACTTACATCTCTGCAAAATCTTCAATTATCCCGGTTTCGGGATATTGTGTACTCATAGTGAAGCTGCAATTATTGCTAGCGATCGCTTGAATTTGTAGATTAACCTTGAACTTTATCTTTCCCTACTTTTAGTTCTCAAGCTCAAGCCCGATTTTACCTTTGGTTTAGGTCAAATTTGTTGATTTTGACCCATAGGTTTACATATTGCTAATGCTAGGTTGATTCCCAAGTTTACATCTTTAGTCTTTAGATTATTTTCCAGATTGAAAAATTTTGCCTTACTTACATAGTGAAATCTGCGTAAAAGTTTTAAAGCTTAATAATTTGATGGATTTTTAAAGATTAATCTTGCTGCAATGCTGACTTATTTTTATTAATCTAGCCCAATCTTCAGAGCGATCGCTGATTTTATTGCTCAATTTTTATAACAAAGCTCTCAAAGTTTAGATACACTCATACATATTTAGCAACATGCACAGGTTTTTGAAGTGCTGAGTAAAAATACTAATCTCTATCTTCTAGCCTCAAGACCATCTTGGATTATCACAACTACCTCCTCCCTCTTAAGCTATGGCACTTTTTATTTTCGCTAATCGTCCATTCTCAAGAATTCAGTAGTAAAGTTTAGTTACGAATACTAAACTAGAGTGTTTACATAAACCAGTTATGTCTGCTAGAGGAGCTTAACTATGCAACGTTTTCTTTTTGGTAATCGTATTTTCCGCAAATCACAAGTAGCAATTATTTCAACATTGGCTGTAACTAGCTGTATTTTGACTGGAGTAACTAATCAAGTATTCGCCCAAACCTTACCTGGATTAACCCTATTCAGTGGTGTAAAAGCAGAAAATCAGCTACCTTTTCGTTTAGATTTCGGTGGACAGACTAATGGTATAGATAGATACATTCTTAAAATTCCCCAACAAAAAATGAAGCTAGCGGTAGCTCAGTTTGCCATTACTTATCCCAAATACTACAAAGGAAGTTTTGATCCCAAAAAAATAGAAGTAAGAGTCAAAGGTAAAAAAGTACCTCTTTCGGAAGTGAAATGGGATAAAGAAGGGCGGACAATCGAAATATTTCCCCAAGAACCAGTACCAGCGGGTAGCAGAGTTGATGTAGTTTTATCTAACGTGCAGAACCCTTCATTTGGTGGTGTTTACTATTTTAACTGTCAGGTTCTCTCGCCTGGAGATGTGCCACTACTACGTTATGTAGGAACTTGGATTCTAAGTATCTCCTAAGTCAAAAGTGATCAAGTCAATGGTCAAAAGTCTTTTATTCCTATCTACGTCCTCATCTTTCCAAAATTCTGCTTTTTTTGACTATAGACTCTTGACTATTGACGATGGTAAGATTATAGATTGTGACTTTTTATCAGAATCGCCTTAGAGGACAACAGTATGAAAAGAACCTTGGGCGGCACTTGCCGTAAGAGAAAAAGAACCTCCGGTTTTCGTGCCAGAATGAGAACACCAGACGGCAGAAACGTGATCAAAGCTAGGAGAAAAAGAGGACGTTATCGTCTGAGCGTTTAGAGCATTTTCAGCAACTAGAGGGGCTGTGGCTTTGCCCAAGGCGAATCGACTAAAATCTCGCAAAGATTTTCAGGCAGTTTTCCGAGAAGGAATTCGGCGACAAAGCTCTCATTTCACCTTGAGAGCTTTACGACCAAGATTTTTCCAAGAATTTTCTGGGGATACTGCCACTACAACTAAACTAGCAACTGATGCAAAAAAAGTTGATAGTACAAAAATTGGGATATCTATCAGCACGAAAGTCAGTAAAAAGGCTGTTGTGCGTAATCGCATTAAACGTCAAATGGCAGCAGCTTTGCATCAGTTGTTGCCAAAATTATCTCCAGGATGGCGGTTGGTGTTTGTGGTAAAACCAACAGCAGCAGAATCTAAGTGCGGAAGCCAACAATTTCTGCAAGAATTAGAGCAGTTGTTGGCACAAGCTGAGGTATTAAATGGGCATTCGTGAAGAAATTTATTATGAAGGCGGGCCTCACATTGGGGACTTAATTCTCAACTTGCTGATTGGACTAACGGTTGTGGGTATTCCCTTAACAGTTGGGGCGATTGTCAGAGCATTGTGGCTGCGCTATCGAATTACAGACCGTCGGATTTCTTTAACTGGCGGTTGGTTGGGGCGCGATCGCACTGACATTATTTACTCAGAAATTGTCAAAATCGTCAAAGTTCCCCGTGGTGTTGGCATTTGGGGAGATATGGTAGTCACCCTCAGAAATGGTAGTCGTTTGGAAATGCGGGCAGTTCCCAATTTCCGCGAAGTATATGACTACATCAATGAAAGAATCGCTGCTAAAAATCCCACTTATAGCGCGGCTCAATAAGAGATAGGGAGTAGGGAGTAGGGAGTAGGGAATAGGGAGTAGGGAAAAGTAATAACTGCTTTGTATAAAATAAAAAATTCAAAACTTCCCACTTATTAAAAACTGCACACCACTCCCAACTTCCGACTCCCCACTCCCAAATTTTGCCCTGGTGCGGCTATCCGTAGCGAGAGATAGTCGCAGCCGAATCACGATTTAGATAAATTAGATTCAGTTAAATTTACAGTACCTCAGGTTGAATTCAGAATAATGGATTTTGGTATCGGCTTCCTCTCAAACAACGTCATGTTGCCAATCATAGACTTTTTCTACGGCATTTTGCCGAGCTATGGATTGGCGATCGTGGCCTTGACATTGATAGTCCGCTTTGCGCTTTATCCCCTGAGTGCTGGCTCAATCCGCAATATGCGGCGGATGCGAATTGTGCAGCCTCTCATGCAAAAGCGGATGCAAGAAATCAAAGAACGCTATAAAGACGATCCGCAAAAGCAACAAGAAGAAATGATGAACGTCCAAAAGGAGTTCGGCAACCCCTTAGCGGGATGTTTACCATTACTGTTGCAAATGCCGGTATTGTTAGCTTTGTTTGCCACTTTACGGGGATCACCGTTTGCAGGCGTAAATTACTCCGTCAACCTGCAAATCTTGCCATCTGAGCAAATCGAAAGAATTCAACCACAAGCCTTTGCTACTCCCCCACAAAACATTTACGTTGCTGATGGGGAACATCATAAAGTAACTGCTATCCTCCCTGCTGGTAGCAAACTAGCCGTAGGAGAAAAAACCAAAATACAATATCAGACTTTAGAAGGTAAGCCTTTTGATGTCTTATTAGCAGAACACCCAGAAACAAAGCTAACGCCCGAATGGAAAATCACCAAAGGCGAAGAAAGAATCAAAATTGATGCTGAAGGCAACATTGAAGCCTTACAACCTGGAGATGTGACACTGCAAGGCACAATTCCTGGACTTGCAGCCGACAAAGGGTTTTTGTTCATTGATGCCTTGGGCAGAGTTGGCGCAATTGATCCCGACGGTACAATCCATTGGGATATTGTGGCTATGGTGATCTTTTTTGGGATCAGTCTCTACGTTAGCCAAATCCTTTCTGGGCAGAACTCCAGTGGTGGCAACCCACAACAGGATACAGTCAACAAAATCACCCCAGTTATCTTTTCTGGGATGTTTTTATTCTTCCCCTTACCTGCTGGGGTGTTGATGTATATGGTGATTGGTAATATTTTCCAAACTCTGCAAACTTATATTCTCTCTCGTGAACCCTTACCAGAGGAACTGCAAAAAATTGTAGCCATCCAAGAGAAAGAAGCAGCAGTGGCAGAACAAAAATCATTACCTTTTGAACCAAAAAGTTCTAAGAAAAAGGCTACAGGTTGATAGATGACTAACAGTTCCATGCAGCGAGGTCAGCAGTGGTTAAAATCACTGCTGGAACTCACTGGGGTCTCTGCGGAGATTCGAGGCGACATAGAAGTAGCCCAGCCTCAAGATGACGATGCCCCAGAACCAGATAATTACTGGTTGACAATTGACGAAACTAAATTAACACCCACACAAATTCAAGTTCTCATCGGTGCTGATGGTTCAGTGCTGGATGCAATTCAGTATCTTGCTAATTCTGTCCTTAACTTGAACCAACCACCGGAAGAACAAGCATCCTACACCATTGAGTTGAATGGTTATCGGGTGAAAAGACAAGCAGAAATTCGCGCTTTAGCTGAAGCCGCAGCTGATGAAGTGCGAACTTTTGGTCGAGAAGTGGAAATTAAGTCTTTAAGTTCTGCGGAAAGACGGCAAATCCACACCTTTTTGAAGGAATTTTCTGATTTAGAAACCTTTAGCCGTGGCAAAGAACCACATCGTCATTTGGTGGTGCGTCCGGCTGTGGAATTATGAAAGCTCGCCCAGTCAACAATTGCGACTGTTCTAAGAGCTAAAATAAAGATGTATTATCAGCAAAATTGCTGATTGGTAACATAAATTTTAGTGAGGATATCTCACAAATCCTATGGACGCAATTTTTATTCCGCAGCTAACTAAAGCCCCGGAGCGGACAGAGGAAATTCAGGTTCAAGAGTTTCTGCCTGGACTAGAAACGTTAACACCAGTTCGAGGTCGTATTCGTGTACAGCACCAAGGCAATTACCTGGAAGTATCCAGTCAGGCAGAAACAATTATTACTTGTACGTGTAACCGCTGTTTGCAGCAGTATAATCACCGTCTAGCGGTGAATACTAAAGAAATTATTTGGTTGGATGAGGCAGCTAATCAGCCACAAGACTTGCCTCTAGAACGAGAAGTAGCTATGGAAGACTTGGTAGAAACTTTGTCGCCCAATGGATATTTTTCTCCTAGTGAATGGCTGTATGAGCAGATGTGCTTAGAAATGCCTCAACGGCAGTTGTGTGACCTGAATTGTCCAGGTATTTTGGCCAGTGTGGATGAGAAGTCAGAGAAGCCTGTTGATAGCCGTTGGGCTGGCTTAGAAGCTTTGAAAAAGCAACTCCCTGGATAGTGCAAAACTTGTGTAGCCAAGGGTAAAAGGAAAATCAATTAGCACAATGACATATATCTCGCCGCAAACCCTGACTGTTGAAGATTTTCTCTCTCAATACCGAGATAATCCTCGCTATGAATTGGCAGATGGAGAACTAATTGATATGGAATCCACTGGCCCACACGAAACGGTGAGTGGCAAACTTGCAACCCAAATAGGCAGTCACTTAGTTACAGAAAAACTGCCTTGGTTTATTCCTCGCACCTGTCTAATTTACCCTTTTGCTGAGGCTGCTACTGTTCGTCGTCCTGATGTTGTTGGTATGGCGTTTATTGGTAAACCGAAACAACCTACCTTTACAGTCTGTCAACTGGTTGAAGATACTTATATTCAAACACAGTACCGTCTGAGTCAAGCAATTAATTCTGTGCTTTTACCCCGTCTCCAACTACGTCTTGATGACGTGCTTCCTCGTTAAACTTTATAATCGTTTATAAAATTATACAAATAAGTTTTAATATAAAATTTCGGGCGATCGCACTCTAAAATAGAATTTTTCTTAAAAAGATTTGCTCAAGTTATAACAGTCGAAGCATAGGTTAGGACTATGTTGGTGGCTGAAACTCATGAAAATACTTAGTTCCTACTCAGCACTCAGCACTCAGCACTCAGCACTTCACTATATATAGTGGTAGCCACATAAATTAGGACATTTTGAAAGCTTGAAGACCAAAAATAGTAAAAATTTTACCCCCTGCTTTCTGCCTTGTCTATACATAGCTTTGTTGCATTAATCTCTAACTATTGTTAGAGTAACAAACCCTAAGTCTAAAATAATATGGGTTAACAGAATTTCTGTAAAAATAATCTCTCCTCGTTTAAGGAGTATAAGTATAGTTAATAATTTATTTGATCTTTGGTTCTAAACTTAGAGGCCATATTTATAAGTTTTCTGACCGAGATTAGGTAATTCCAGATTTAGCAAACGTTATCGCCTGTTGCATAAAAATTTTACCTGAGTGCCAATAGGTGATTTCAGAGAATCTCCGAAGTTTATCAAAACCTGGCGAAATGGCAACATACCATTTCCGAGTTTCGTTATTCTCTGGGTTGAGTCTAAAGGTAGTTGGGTAAAAAGTTATCTTAGTGACTCAGAACACTTTTTGTATCAAAATTTTCTGCAAATCTATTAATGTTGCTGCAACTCAGCATCTAACCTCTGCAAGTTTTTCTACCAAACTCCATAGATTTATTTAGGAGGCGTAAAAATTTATTACCCAACACTGAGGTAATACCAAACTGAGAATTGGAGATATCCTTAATTTACCAAGCAATCAAAGCCGTAAAGAACATTAAAGGGTACTCCAGCTTTTGCCCTTCATGGGTTAGGCTACACATAGCTGGTAAACACGATATCCGTAGCTTCTCTGTGGTTGACTAGTACCAAATTTGGGTTAATCTTAAAGCGGTTCGCTGTTAGCTACCATCTTTGATGACAGAAGTACATGAAGAAATAATAATTTTTGCAGTTCTGTCTGAAAGATCAAACTTGCAAACTGAATAGTTTGATACGGCAAACTTAACAGTTATCTCATACCCTAAGCTAGGTAGTTAATTAACTACTGCAAATATATCCGGGAATTGTAATGAATAGTTTACAATACCAGTGGGTAAGAAAATCTAAAAAAAATATAAAAGTAACTAAAATGACTGTGGTGTCTGGAGGAATAACGTGTTTCTAAGACTAGCGCATCAACATCGACAATTCGTTCAAGACTTGGTAATGAACCTACAAGCCTTGGCAATTGTACTAGAACGACGCGGTTATCCTGCGTCTTGTTATACCTGTGGCGATCAAATGAATAGTGCTTCGTTTATGGTGAGCCTGGGAAATAACCACCTGATTCGATTTTTAGTATCCGATTATGGAATTACTTGGACAGAAATGCGGGATGACCGTGAATTAATGAAGTTAGAAGGAGCAGAAGCAATTAACCAGTTACAAGAACTGGCAAATCTTGTGAAGCAGTCTGCACCAGCTTATGCAAGTGCTAAGGCCTTAGCCAAAAAGAGTTAAGGATTCCTGGATCTGATGGTTTTTTTCAAACAAACTCGGAGAATAAATTGCTCATTAACAATGCTCACTGGTAATCGGTAATTGGTAATTGGTAATTGTGGTAGGGTTATTCATCCCCCATTACCTATTCACCATTACCTTATATAGATTGGTGAATGGCTAGGTTGTGAAATGTCTGGTGTCTATAAACTAAGATAGAAACAATTTTTCAGATTTTGTGCATCTGCGATAGTGATTGAACAAGATTGCGACTTGATCAAGCAAGAAATATTGGTGATGTCATTGTTCTAGGTGAGTTTAATATTATTTAATTGTTGGCTGCTGCATCTGTGATATCGGGCTTAGGCCACTGAGATATATTGTGGCTGATGGTGATTCAAATTATGCTGGGCGATCGCAAGATGATTTTGGCAGTCTTTTGGCGTAGATGTCGCATTTTTGTGATATTCCAGAGGTGGAAAACCGTAGTTAGTCACACACTGGAAAATGTCTGAATCACAACCAAACCCAGCACTACCACCAACCGATGCTATTGAAGTTACAGATAGTCGTGCTTTTGAGAGTTGGTTTGAATATCCGATTAGAGTGCAACCCCATCATACTGACTATGCAGGTATTGTCTGGCATGGTACTTATCTGACTTGGATGGAAGAAGCGCGGGTAGAGTGTTTGCGCTCTATCGGGATTGAATTCGCTGATTTAGTAGCACTAGGCTGTGATTTACCAGTTGTGGAACTTTCAGTGCGCTATCACCGCTCAATTCAATTGGGTATGCAAGCTGTAGTTAAAACTCGGATGACGGAAGTGACTGGTGTTCGGATTAACTGGGATTATGCAATTGTTTCTGTTGATGGACAGCAATTATATGTCACCGCTAAAGTGACCTTAGTAGCATTAGATCGAGAAAGAGGTAAGATTATGCGTCAGCTACCTGCAAATGTTAAGGATGCACTGGCTAAAGTTTCTGCATTACATGGTAATTAATCTGGGCTTTCCTCTGCAAATATACTTAACATAGCTCAAAAGACGATCATCATAGATTTCCATTAACAAAATACAAAGGGTATATGGTTATAGGTATTCAAAATCCTTACACCCTATACCCTTTCACGTCCATACAGGTATTAACAGACAATGTTTATACTTCCGTTGGCAATGAGATTAAGTTTTGTTAATGTATATTATTACCTTATTGTTATGCTTAATAACACTTTATTAAGCTTTTATGAACTTGATTTTTGCTTACGTAAAAATATCGTTGGCTTATACTAATAAAATTTAATTATCTATTTAGGGTAACAAGCCATATCACATAATGATTGATAGCGCCAGTAAGAAACGCGTTTTTGCTAATAAAGCAACGAAATTTCATCAAGGATTACATCATTACATTAGTGTAATAAATATTTATATGTAGAGGTTAAAGTTTAGTTTATGTAAAATTTAACTTCGTATTATATTTTACTTAAATTCAAATTTTGAAGATTATATAAAGATATTTGTCGGGCATCAGCCTGAAATAGAAATAGTGATAAATAAATATTTAGATTAAATTAACAAAAGTAAAAATTAAAAAAACAAGCTTCAAGCTGTTTTAAAGCTGTAATTTAGCCAAAAATAGCTGAAATGCAGATTTGTCTTTTGTTTGGTAAGTTCATACAACAGTTGCGTAAGTCTTTAAACTTAACTCCTATTGTTCGCTGGATTTTAGTTAAAGCCTTACTTAATAGTGTCAGCGAAATTTTTTAATATTTATTACCAAGAGTTTGTAGCGTATGGTTACAGGGCATTCAAGAGTAGTAGCGGTAAAAGAACAAACATCGTCTGATTTAGCAGGAGAGGCCGTTATTCTCAACCTTAAGTCTGGGACTTATTACGGACTAAATACTGTGGGTGCTAGCATCTGGAATCTGATTCAGCAGCCAAGGACTATCAGTGAAATTCAGGATGCTCTTTTAGTAGAATATGAAGTTGAGCCAGAGCAGTGCGATCGCGAAGTGTTGGCAATACTCCAAAAACTGGAGACTGAAGGATTAATCGAGGTTAGCGATGAAGCGGTTGCGTAAGTTTCTTAATCTTACACACAGCGATCGCCACCTATTGATCAGTACATTTATTTTGCTCACATTGGTCAGATTAGGTTTGTGGTTGTTACCTTTTAAACGCTTATGGCAAATATTATCTGCAATTAGCCAAGTAAGGGTAAAGCCTCAACCAGTAGACCGAACTGATTTAGACAAAATTGTCAAAGCAGTAGATTTGAGTAGTCGTTATATGCCTGGTGGTGTCAAGTGTCTGGCCCGTGCTTTCACAACACAAGTACTCATGAAGAGGTATGGCTACTCCCCCGAACTCAGAATTGGCGTTGCTAAGAAAGAGGGAGGTGAGCTAGAAGCTCATGCGTGGGTCGAAAGTCAAGGAAAGGTAGTAATTGGTTATCTCAGAGACCTTTCCAGCTTTACTCCATTGCCACCTGTTGAAGGAGCCGAAAGACTATGAGTGGTATTTTAGGTATTTACTACCTTGATGCTAGACCAGTAGAGCCAGAAAGTATCCGGCAAATGGTGGACATTCTGGCTCATCGGGGGCCAGATGGAGCCGATGTTTGGTACGGCGGGTCTGTTGGTCTCGGACATCGAATGTTGTGGACTACACCAGAATCTTTGCTAGAGAAACTACCCCTAGTTGACCGAACAGGTAATTTGGTGATCACGGCCGATGCTCGAATTGATAACCGAGATGAACTCATCTCTGCGCTTAGTCTTACTGACCACCCAGCCGAGAAAATTACAGATAGCCAGCTAATTTTAGCTGCTTACGAAAAGTGGGGTGAGCGATGTCCAGAGAAATTAATAGGTGACTTTGCCTTTGCTATCTGGGATGAACGGCAGCAAAAGCTCTTTTGTGCCAGAGACCACATGGGGGTTAAGCCCTTCTACTACTATTGCTCAAATCGAGTTTTTGTTTTCGCCTCAGAAATCAAAGCTCTTTTCAGCATCAAAGAAGTGCCGCGCCAATTGAATGAACTTCAAGTTGCATATTATATAGAAGGGTTGTTGGAAGATCAGGAGACTACTTTCTATCAAGAAATATTCCGATTACCTGCGGCGCATTATTTAACAATTAGGAGCACCCAAAAGATGCAGATGCAATCTTATTGGGCGCTAGACCCCAAGCGCGAACTGCGCCTGAATTCCGATCAGGAGTATACTGAAGCGTTTCGGGAAGTTTTCACAGAAGCAGTGCGCTGTCGTCTGCGGAGTGCCTTCCCCATTGGCTCAACGTTAAGTGGAGGATTAGATTCTTCATCAATAGCCTGTACAGCACGCCAGCTACTGGCTAAATCGGGGAATCAACAGCTGCATACTTTCTCAGCGATTTTTCCGACTCTGCCAGAGTCGGATCGGCGCTGGATTGATGAGCGTCCCTATATGGATGCAGTCAAAACTCTGGGAGGATTTCAGGCTCATGATGTGCGTGCTGACCTGCTGACTCCTTTAATTGACCTTCTTTGGCGGGAAGAAGAACCGATTTTAGCTCCCAATTTGTACATTCATCAGGGAATGTATGAATGCGCTCATCAAAATAACGTTCGAGTTTTCTTGGACGGTGTGGACGGTGACAGTACAGTTTGCCACGGATGGCTTTATTTGACAGAGCTATTCTATACAGGCCGTTGGCTGACTCTGATGCAGGAAATCACGGCTACAGGGCGAAGATTTCGAGTATCACGTCGTCAATTGTTTTGGGCAAATTGCGTTAGTCCTGTATTAATAGAACCTGCTAGGCAATTAGGGCAAGGATTACTGAAGTACGGGAGGAAAACAAATGTAAATAGTCAGCTGATTAACCCAGCTTTTGCCCAGCGAATCAAGTTAGCAGAACATACTCAAAAACTCCTGAGTCACCAGCCAGCTTTAACTTTGACTAGCAAGCAACAACACTGGCAAAGTCTAACTACTGGTCAATATCCTTACATCTTAGAGATGACTGATAAGACAACTGCAAAATATTCCCTAGAAGGGCGCTATCCATTTTTCGATCGGCGACTCATGGAATTTTGCCTGTCTCTACCCTCAAATCAAAAGTTTAGTAATGGTTTTTCGAGAGCTATTCTCCGCAATGCGATGACAGATATTCTTCCCCCAAAGATTCAGCAGCGAGTCAGCAAAGGGAACCTTAGTTTTAACTTTCAACGGCGTTTTTTGGAGGACTGGAGAGAAACTGTAGAACATGTGATCAACCAACCACAATCTATTGAACCTTATGTGAATCTACCATTCTTACGTGCTGCCTATGATCACTATTCTCAATTTCCGCAAAGTAAAGAGGATTCTTTGCATATACTTTCTGGAGTTACTTTAGCTCTTTGGTTGAGTCAGTCGAATTTTACTGCTAGGTAAAACCTAACCGCAGATAAATATAGTTCGCTTGATGGTAACTAACTTTTTAGTTGTTATTGGCAACTAGCCGAATTTATTTATTGGAATTTTTTAACTTAAAGCTTATTTGGCATTAGCCTGGGTCTCAATATATAGGAATTATTATTTAAGCATTTAAACCACAGTTAAATGCCTTCAGCTTGTCTGAAGAATTAATCCCATACAAGGAGAATGAAAAAATGAAGAAATCTTGGAATACACCAGAGTTGACAGTATACGGTGCCGTTGAAACCTTGACTCAGGGACGGGTAAAACAACTCGGCTCAAGCGATGCTCTGAACGTACAAGTGGATCTTACTCCTATTGGAGGCGGCATTGTACCAGTTGGTAGCTAAAACTACCTATCTGTAGAATAGTACTAAGTTAAGACACAGACATTGCTATGACTGGTTTACAGCCTGGACTCTATAAACTAGTTACAGCGAAAACTTTGACTTATCTCAGAGCTATTCACCCATAGCAATCATATTTGATTTTTGAAATACATGTAGGGTGTGTGAGCGTCAGCTTAACACACCTAAACTAAAGCTTTTAGTGCGTTATGGCTCAAGCTGAATACACCCTACTTTTACTTAGATGTTTTCAGGAATCAAATCTGATTTCTAAATTATTGGCATGACTGGGCATTTGATTTTTTAGGTTTTATAAACTAAATAAAAGTTAATAAAGTTAATATTTCTTCAAACTAAATAAAAGTTAATAAAGTTAATATTTCTTCTTACCAAAAGTACCAATTAACAACTGGCTATTTTCTAATTATCTTACTTAATATTAGTAATTCAAAAAATATTGGCAACAAATTAACATTCTTTAGAGATGCAGGATTTTGAAGCTCTCAGCCATCTATCTGATTGTTTTTGCAAATTAGCTACTCTTGCTCTGAATACCAAACACACTATTAAATAAAGGAAATTTAACTTGTTTTCTTACTTAGCCTATGGTATTTGCATCCAGTCTGAGATACCTATACCAGAATTCATTCCAGGTCAAAGAGGATGTGATGTCACCGTTCATCTAGACAACGACCACACAGCAATTGATTATTTGCCAGAAGAAGCACTCAACTACCCTTGGGGTCTCAAAATCTCTCTTGAAGAATCGATTGTTTACATCAAAGAAGTGGCAGTTTTTCTAGTGCAGAGTGGAAACAAGATTGTAGTGGTTCCCGCACAAAATGCCTCTGACCTACTGATTCGCTTCTATTTGGTTGGAACTGTGATGGCAACTTTGCTGTATCAGCGAGGACTGTTGGTATTACATGGCAGTGTAGTCAATATTCATGGCGGTGCAGTTGCTTTTTTGGGAGTATCAGGTCAAGGAAAATCTTCAACCTCAGCTGCGTTTCTAGCGCAAGGCTATGGCTTTGTTACCGATGATGTTGCCCCTGTCGCATTAAGTTCCAAACCAGTTACAATTACTCCTGGGTTTCCGCAAATGAAACTGAGTCGGGAAACTGCTGCGGCACTGGGATATGATTATGAATCTCTTGTGTTGCTGCACCCAGAAGATGAAAAAAGAGGCTATCGCTTTACTCAGAACTTTTCACAAACACCGTTACCCATCCACCGGATTTACGTGCTGGCTGACGATCCAGAGTTTGGCATAGAGCCTTTGAATCCTAGAGACTCAGTTATGGAACTTGTGCAGCACTCACGTCCTACAACCTTATATCAGTGTGGTGGTACGTCACACTTACTACAATGTACCGCTCTTGCTAAAGAACACACTATCTATCGTCTGAAGCGACCCCGCGATTTAAGTTTGCTACCTGAGTTAGTCAAGTTGGTGGAAAATCATGTTTCTGAGCAAATACAATCAGCCCTAGTTTGAAGAATATTTATTGGGAAAACATCAACACCATAAATCCAGCAAAGCTTACGCCATTTGACTAGGGAGAAGAACAAAGTATTGGTCAAAGGCAAAAACAGGTATTGAGATTTGATTTTTTACTCTTACAGGTTGTTTGAAAAGTCTAAATTATTACTCACCGGGCGATTGGAAATCGCGGCGACACAGACGAAACCCACCTACGTGGGTTTGAAAATCTTGATTTTGTGTTAGTCCACGCAGGTGGACTTTGCTTGTGTAGTAGCGAATTCTATGAGTCTGTTGGCGAATTGATAGGGGGTCTAACCCCTCAGCCTCAATCCCTCTTAATTTCTTGAAATTCAGTGCGTTTCAACGCACTTGAGCTATTAGCCCACAATTTATTGCTGGGTGGGAAAGCAACGCTAAATCAAGGTTTTAGGGGTGATGGGTCTAACCCATCGTTAATTGACCAACAGTCTCATTCTATTCGCCCAATACTTTTCAAACATCCTCTTAGTCAGCGATCGCACTTTGCTCCCAACCTAGTAGTCAATAGCCTGAAACTTTATGTTTCCCATTACTGCAAAATGGTTATTTTGTACAGTACATAATTCATCAATTAATCAAAGCTTAAGCAGCCATACTCATCAGTCATAATTACTCCACGGTAACAATGGCTGACCGCATCTATGTCATAGAACATGGGAGAATTGTCGAAAGCGAACTCATAAGGACTTGATGCTCAGTAGGTGGTAGCTATGCCCACTTAGTTTCCAACTCAAGTCATAAAGCGTGATTAGCATTGATGAGGTCAGGTATGAAACGGGTGCGTAAGTTTTTCTCCAAAATAGACATCAATTATGATGTTAGCAAACGACTAGCCTTTTCGCTGTTAAGTTTATGGTTTTGGTGGGTAATAGCTAATCTGCTGAACGTGGTGATTGGACAGTTATTTTTCTTGACTATCCCTCTGTTTGGCATTTTACAATGGCTGGTTTTGAGAAGGTACATTTCACATTTAGGTTGGTGGATACTAGCCAGTGCTTATGCTTGGATTGGGACATACTTAATTCTTTATGTGCTGAAAGTTGCGGAAAGCATTGTACAGATACTTCCTCAAGGAACTCTGTTAATACTGGGAGTAACTGTCGATATGCAGTCGCTTTGGAGCCAACTATTGATTGTGCCTTTCGTGTCAACGGTAATTGGAATTGCTCAATGGCTGGTGTTACGAAATCGCATCCAGTATGCAGTTTGGTGGATATTTGCCAATTTTATAGGTGGAGTTGCTAGAGGATTGGCGATCGCACTAGTTCTACCAATAGTAGACCCACTCATAGGAGAAATGATAGGTTCGTTAGCATTTACAACCGTGACTGGTATTGCACTAGTAGGACTACTAAAAACTCGGATTCAGCATCAACTTGAGCAACAGATGTATTGGAGTTAGATAATATAAAAGCCTATGACAACCTTAATTCAGACACGTACTAAAGAACCAACAGCAACGAGAGTAGAAATAGAGTTACTTTTATGCTGTGCCAGAACTTGTATCAGTCCCGAAACAGCAGAGCGAATCAAAACACTGCTTCAGCAAGACATTGACTGGAATTACTTAATCGATACAGCTACTAGTAATGCGGTGATGCCGCTTTTGTATCAAAATCTCAAAACTATTTACCCAGAAGCTGTACCTCAGCATATCCTAGCTCAACTGCGCGTTTACGCTCACGCTAATACTCTGCAAAATATTTTTCTCACCCAAGAACTACTCAAGCTTTTAGCGTTACTTGAAGGACACAACATCCGAGCTATCCCATTCAAAGGGCCTGTTTTGGCAGCGTCAGCTTACGGTAACTTGGCACTACGACAGTTTACTGACTTAGACATTTTGGTTCACAAGCAAGACTTTCTCAAAGCCAAAGAACTACTGATTGCTGATGGCTATTCCATGCTATACGACCGCGAACATGAAGAAAAATATCTTCAAGCACAATTGTGGAAAAGTGATTGCCAAGTGAACGTAGATCTTCACTATGGAATCCCGCCGCGAGAACTGCATATCAATACAGAGGAGTTTTGGCAACGCCTTCAGCTATCATCACTTCAGGACACAACTATACTAACTCTCTCACCGGAAGATCATTTCTTACTGTTATGTATAAATGGATATAAACGCAACTGGCAACAATTGAGTGATATCTGCAACATCGCAGCCATGATTTGCTCTTATCCCAAAATGGATTGGCCAAGACTCCTAGAACAAGCTGAAAGATGGAGAATTAAGCGAATCCTCCACATACCATTATTAATGGCTAGAGATGTGTTAGAGGTTCCCTTACCAGAAGAAATTTGGTCAACGGCTAAAACTGATCTGGTGAGCAAATGGTTAGCCAACCAGTTGAGCAAAAACTGTCTGTTGAAAAATGACAGTTTAATTGCTGATGCTTCACTTGAGCTGAGTTATCTCTGGACAAGAGCCGTCTACAATCTGCTGATTAGTGAGTACAAAAACAATGGTATTTTCTATTGGCTGACACCAAACTCAGAAGATCAAGAGTTTTTGAAAATCCCCAGTTCTATGTCTTGGCTCTACTATTTCCTGCGACCAATACGTTTAATAAAAAAGTATGGGTTTGCACCAGTGAAATACATATTCCAACGCTTACTTCTTAGGCAGTAATGAGATGAAAACGCCTGTTGCTTTGTTAATCTTCAATCGACCTGATACTACAGAAAAAGTGTTTGCGGCCATTCGCCAAGCCAAACCACCACAACTTTTAGTAATCGCAGATGGGCCGCGTCCTGACCGACCAGATGATGTTCAAAACTGTGCTGCGGCCCGTGCGATCATCTCGCAGGTTGATTGGGACTGTCAAGTTCTCAAGAATTATTCTGATGTCAACTTGGGTTGCGGTCGGCGGGTTTCCAGCGGATTAGACTGGGTTTTTAGCATAGTGGAACGTGCCATTATTCTAGAGGATGATTGCTTGCCACATCCTAGTTTCTTCAGATTCTGTGAGGAGTTATTGGAGAAATATCAAGATGATGAACGAATTATGACAATTTTAGGAACTAATGGATTGAGTCAATGGAAATCCGACAGACTGAGTTATCACTTTTGTTATTGGCCAAGTCCAGTTTGGGGATGGGCTTCTTGGTCAAGAGCATGGAGTTGCTATAAATACGATATCAAAGCTTGGGCTAATCCAAAAGTTCAGCAGCAAATTCGAGATTTTATGGCTGATGATGCTCTGTTTTTAGGAATGGCATGGAGATTTCAAAAAGCATATCTTCATGAGGTAGATACTTGGGATTGGCAGTGGTACTTTGCAATTTTGTCCAATTCTGGTATGACTATTGTGCCATCTGTCAATTTAGTAGCCAACATTGGATTTGGCCCCGAAGCTACACATACCAAATCAAGGCGAAATAGGATAGTTAACCGAAGAACTTATAGTGTGGAATTTCCGCTGATACATCCTGATGTGATCGCTCCAGATATCGGCTACCATCGGGAAATAACGAAAGTCACACCTATGCAAAAAATTATGTATGCTATGAAAGCAAAACTCCGTCCCTATAAACATTATTTGTTGAATATCATTAAACACAAAGATTCTTAGCACAATAGCAAGGAGGAGCGATCGATGGATCTGCTTTTTAATTTTTCAATTTAATGAACTCATTTAATTAATAGTTCAAGATTCAGGAGCAAAAATTCTGTATCATAGATTTTGAATTTTTTCTTGCTTGATTATTTACTAACTCGAATTTGCAAAAGAGTTTGAGTAAACTGAATTATCTGATGCCAAATATCCTGTGGTGTAATGCCAAAACCTACTTGTAGTAAAACAATAATTGCAGCAATAGTTAAGGCATTGCTCACAGTAGTTTTGACAATTTTCCACAATATTGTAAATACAATCCAAGCAATAATTAAAGTAGGAATCATGGTAATTCTTGAAGAATAATTAAGAATAAATTAGTAGAGAAAATAAATAAAAAACTATTGTTTGGTAATGATAGCGGAAATTACCATAGAAATTTAGTGATAGTGCTATTCTTTAGCAAAAATTTATAAAAAACAAGATACCAGACTTATCAAAGAAGTCGGGTATCTGAGTTGTAGAATTGTTACAAATTAAAGGATTGCTATATCTAAGTTTTTAGTGCAGAGAAATCATCTGCGGGGAAGTTGCTAAATTTTTAGTTGCGGTTAAAACTTCTTGTCTTGCCCATTGATCTGCTGCCAAAATGTCATCTAAAGAGGGATTTGCACAGTTATCATTTTGATGGCGATCGCATACCAATTCAATACACCGCGGAATATCTAAAAAGCGAATTTTTTCTGCTAAAAATAAAGCTACAGCTTGCTCATTAGCAGCATTCAACACAGCTGGCATAGAACCACCTGCTTGACCTGCGGCATAAGCTAACTGCATACAAGGGTATTTTTGATGATCTGGTTCACGGAAGGTGAAACTGCCAGCTTTGACTAAATCGAGTCGTTCCCAATCGGTATAAATGCGATTAGGCCAAGATAAAGCATATAACAAAGGTAAACGCATATCTGGCCAGCCAAGTTGGGCTAATACAGAGGTATCTTGCAACTCAATTAACGAGTGAATAATGCTTTGAGGATGGATGACGATTTCGATATGGTCGTAATCTAAGCCAAACAAAAAGTGAGCTTCAATTACTTCCAACCCTTTATTCATCAAAGTGGCCGAGTCTACCGTAATTTTTTTGCCCATTGACCAGTTAGGATGTTTCAGAGCATCGGCGACTGTGACTTCAGACAACTTTTCTACAGGCCAATCACGGAAAGCACCACCAGAAGCAGTCAGCAAAATCTTCCGTAAGCCGCCTTGAGGAACACCTTGTAGGCATTGAAATATAGCTGAATGTTCAGAATCAGCAGGTAATAGTTTTACTCCATGTTTTTCCACTAAGGGAAGAACTACAGGGCCGCCTGCAATTAAGGTTTCTTTGTTGGCGAGCGCAATATCTTTACCGGCTTCAATGGCGGCGATGGTGGGTAACAAACCAGCACAACCAACAATCCCAGTAACAACAGTCTCGGCATCGCCATAGCGAGCAACTTCAATAACTCCGGCTGTGCCAGCCACTAAAATAGGTTGGGGATTGAGGTCTTGGATGGCTGCTTGCAGTGCTGGTAATTTATCTTCAGCTGCGATCGCTGCTATACTCGGTCGAAACTGCCGAATTTGATCCGCCAACATTTCGACATTATTACCTGCTGCCAATCCCACAATCCGAAATTGATCTGGGTACTGAGCGACAATATCTAAAGTCTGAGTACCGATTGAGCCAGTGGAACCAAGAAGAGTAATAGCTTTCACAATTGCTTAAGAATTTACAGATAACTCCCACTATAAATTGCTTGGGACTCATATATAACAGCGATCGCCACAATCAATCATCAAAAGTTCTGAATGCTGAGTTATGGAACTGCATTTGCAGTGCTAAAAAGTGTCAAAATATTGGCATTATTGCTCAGACACTAATTTGTGAATGGATAAAAATTTTTATCTACAGTATGCTGCCGTTGAGGATCAACATTGGTGGTTTGTCGGTCGCCGCCAAATTGTAGAGAAATTAATACGTCAACTCAAACTGCCAAAAAATGCCAAAATTCTAGAGGCTGGCTGTGGTACTGGGGGTAACTTAAGTATGTTAGCTCGTTACGGTGAAGTTGCGGCAATCGAGTTAGATGAAATGGCTTGTCAACTTGCTAACGAACGGCGAATCACGACAGTAAAACAAGGTAGCCTACCTGATCAAATTCCCTTTAACGAACAGTATGACTTAATTGTAATATTGGATGTTATAGAACATATTGATGATGATTTAGCTGCATTAGAAGCATTGTCTGCCAGATTAAAACCAAATAGTTGGTTATTAATTACAGTGCCAGCTTATCAATTTTTATGGAGTTATCATGATGAAATTAACTATCATAAACGTCGCTATACATTGAAAAGATTAAAAAGAGTTGTGAGACAATCTGGTTATACTGTCCAATATGGTAGCTATTTTAATACTTGGTTGTTTCCCCTAGTTGCGGGAGTACGTTTATTCAAAAATTTCCTCAAAATTGAGCAAAAACCTGATGCCAGTAGTGATTTAAATTTACCGGCAAAACCTATTAATAAATTTTTAACTTTTTTATTTGCTAGTGAAAGTTACTTTATGAATCGGGTAAATTTACCTTTTGGCGTATCTGTGGTGCTAATGGCACAAAAAACTAATTCAACATTATGAAATTTTGAGAGATTTTAATATTATGCGATCGCCAGCAAATAAAACTGTCATTTGGATGACTGGTATAAGTGCCTTAATTTTATTTATATGCAGCAGTGTACGTCACGAATTGTTTCAATCAACAGCTTGGGATTTAGGAATTTTTGATCAAGTAGTTTACTTAATCAGTCAGGGAAAAGTACCTGTTTCTTCCTATTTAGGTTTTCATATTTTGGGCGACCATGCTGCTCTAATTTTTTATCCTTTAGCTTTACTGTACAAAATTTATCCTAGTGTCTATTGGTTATTAGCAGTGCAAGCTGTGGCGTTGGCGATAGGTGCTTTACCTGTTTGGTATCTGGCGCGTCAAGCAGGTTTAAAAGAAAGCCAAGCAATTGCCATTTCAGCAACTTATTTGCTATATCCCTTAATATTTAATATCAACTTATTTGATTTCCATCCAGAAGTAATTGCCTTACCAGCATTTTTTACAGCTGTTTTGTCTGCTAGAAATAAAAAAATAGGCTGGTTATGTGTCAGCCTGCTCTTAATATTATCATGTAAAGCAGTTTTGTCTTTAACCGTTGTCGCAATGGGACTATGGTTATTGGTTTTTGAAAAAAAGTATTTATCTGGTGCGCTCTCCATTATTAGTGGGATAGCTTGGTTTTTATTTGCTACTAAATTTATCATTCCTGTTTTTGGAACTGAAGCAGCATCTGTAGCCCGTCATCTAACACGTTATGACTATTTAGGCGACTCTTTCTATACCATAATTAAAAATTTATTTTTACATCCAAATCTGATTTTATTTGGGCTTTTTTCCGTTGATAATTTCGGATATTTGCTGCTTTTACTAGTGCCTGTAATTTGGGGATTTTCACCTCAAGGTATCACACCTTTAATAGGAGCGGCTCCTGGTTTATTAATCAACTTACTTGCTGATTACCAACCTCAAAAAGATTTAATTCATCAATATTCTCTACCCATTTTACCATTTTTGATATTAGCTATCATTCAAACACTCAGTTTATATCAAGGATTTTTGCAGCAAAAAAAAGCAATCATTTTGTGGTCTTTGATTACTTTTGTATTTTTAGCTAGGTTTAATTATTTTGGTGGTAGATATCTTCAGTCTCTTGATACTTTGCAAGCTACCAAAGAAGCGATCGCCCTAGTGAAAACTCAAGGTAATGTTTTAACAACAGATAAAATTTCACCGCATTTAAGCCATCGCTCAATCATTAAGTTAATTCAACCTAATTTAGATTTACAAGAGTTAGATATGTTTGATTATATATTACTGAATACTCGTTATTCTGACTTATCTAGTAATCAAGAATTTAATATAAAAGTATTAAATCATGTCAAAAATAATTCTAATTTTAAGTTAGACTATCACCGTGATGACGTGTATTTATTTATTAAGTTATAGTACTAATGCAAAACAATAGATTTATTAAAAAGAAACACATAATATTTGTTCTGGCTATGTGGCTATTTAGTAGATTGCTTGTAGCCATTGCTATGTTCATCATTGCGCCTTCACTACCAATACCATCCAATCATGGTACAAATGTAATATTTGGATGGGATGTTTTATTTGCTTGGGATAGTAACTTTTATAAGATAATTGCTACTAATGGTTATAATTTTTCAATAGAAAGAAAGGAATATTACGTTGCATTTTTTCCATTACTTCCGATGTTAAGCCGTGCGATTATGAGCCTTGGCTTACCATTTGAAGTAGCAGGTACAATAGTTAATAATGTGGCATTTTTAATTGCTCTGATTGTTGCCTACTTATGGATAAATGAATTTTATGGCATTAACGTAGCACGATGGACGATAGCTGTATTGGCATGGTTTCCTATGTCATTATTTGGTACAGTTATTTACTCAGAGGGCTTATATCTTTTATTCAGTACAGCAGCTTTAAGGGCGTTTGATAAAAAACAAAACTTTGGGACAGCAATTTTTGGCGCGTTAGCTACTGCAACTCGTCCAACAGGCGCTGCGTTAGTAACTGCTTGTTTACTGACTGCCTGGAAAGAAAAAAGAGGAATAAAAAGTTACATTGCCAGTTTAGCTACTGCTGGAGGAATACTTCTCTATAGCCTGTATTGTCAAATTAAATTTGGTGATGCTTTAGCATTTTTTCATGCACAAAAAGCATGGCGATCCTCATTAGGTTTTTACTGGCAAGGCTGGTTAAAAATGCTGATGCAAATTATCGCTGGTCAAAGAAATTGGTCAGCAGGCTATCTAAAAGATCCTTGGCATCCACTGTTATTTCTAAGTATTGTGATTAGTGGTTTTTTATTGTGGTACTTTCGTAAAAATTTAGATTTTAAAAAATTATATTTTTGTTTTTATGCTTTAATTTTATTTTTGTGGCTGTTAGCTGGTGATCCTTTAGTTAACACTGTCACAATTTTAGGCGGTGCTTATTTGTTATGGCATTGCCGTAGTCAATTAACACCCATCACTCTAATTTATGGCTGTTGTTCTTTAGGCTTAATCTTGGCTTCTGGTGGAACTTTGTCGCTTAATCGCATAGCTTATGGGGTAGTTTCATTAAGTGTAGCTTTAGGTATCTTGTTATCTCGTTATCCGCGTTGGGGATACGGTGCTATAGTTTTTTTTGCCATCTTGTTAGCAAGTGTTTCTGTACGATTTGCTCAAAATTTTTGGGTGGCATAGAGATAAAATTACAATGGTGCAATTAAACTAAAATCTTCAGCACTACCTAAAACTTTACTCATAGGTAAATTTAAGTTTTTTAATGTAGCATTATCTAAAAGTAAATAATCTTTATTTGACCACTTCCGTTCCAGAATTGGCGCAATTTCTGGGATTACTTGACAATCACAATAAAAATTTAAGCTAGGACGACCATTAGCAAATGATGTATAAATTTTTGTTCCTGGGGAGACATGTTTGCGAATTAAGGCTGCAACTGGTTTAACTGCGAATGCTTCGTTTAATTCCCAAATCCAAGAATGCGAACTCATCAATAATAATAGTACTAAATACATCCCAGAAAATAATACAGGAATAAATCTGCGATCGCGTCGATAAATTAACCATGCAACCAGACTCATACTCATAGTTAAAATAATACTCATAGCGATTAATACAGATTCTTCCTGGGCAATGATAAAGTAAATGTTACCTCCTAAACCAGCAAGCGCCATCATAATTATAAATATTGCCCAAACTTTCGCATTAAATGCTTTGTTTCGCCAAACCTCACTGAGTTTTGCCCCAATTGCTAGTGCTAAAAATGGGTACAGAGGCATAACATACCACGGCAATTTTGTAGTTATCAAAGAAACAGTTAAAAAGTAAACTGTTGTACCAATTAAAACTAAATTACCCCAGGAAGAATAGCGTTTTTTCCAAGCTAGATAAAATCCTTCTGGCCAAAATAATAACCAGGGAAAAGCATATTTCAATAACTCAATTAAATAATACCAAGGAGCGCCTGTATTACCTTCAACAGGTTGGGATATACGGTCAAATGTTTGCGCTTGTAAATTGACTTGTAAGAAATTACTACCATAATACTGCAATTGAGCAATATACCAAGCGATCGCTGGTGCAATTCCGAACAAAATTCCTGCCCAGAAGTAGGGGTTGTTGAATATAGCTAATGGCGAAGATACCAAGATAAATAATCCTGCAATACCTCCCAGTAACAAAACTAGCATTCCTTTAGTCAGCGTAATTAGTCCTAGACAAAATCCTACCCCTAAAGCCCAAGGTTTTTGCTGACGTGATTTTAATAAACAAAATAACAACAGTAAGAAAAAAGTAATGCTGGCACCATCTAGCATTGCCAAGCGTCCATGACGCACCACAGGCAAAGTTGTTAAATAAACTAAAGCTGCAAACAAAGCAGGCAAACTATCGTTAAACAGCAAAATTCCTACTAAATACAGTAAAGGCACTCCCAATGCCGTTAACACAGCACCCGGTAGGCGTGTTGTCCATTCATTCACGCCACCTAGGGAGTAAGACCAAGCAATTAACAAATGCATCAGGGGCGGCTTATTATGATAAGGCTCACCTCCTAAAGTTGGATACAGCCAATGCAGAGAACCAAAGGAAGCACGCCAAATTTCACGGGCAACTTGTGCTATCGTACCTTCATCCCAATCTCGTAAGGGTGAATTTCCCAAATATATCAGCCACAGAAGTAAAGAACCTAGTAACAAGCTAAATAGCCATTCTTTTTCCTGGAATGGGCGCATAAAAAAATTTAGTTTAATTATTTAATTGAGTGTTTATTGATTACGATATATAGATATAATTTTTAGATTCAATCACGCCAGAATGATTTTTATACTAGAAACGATATCAACAATTTTATACTATATATCTAATTTGAATATTCCTTATTCTTGCTGCCTTGATTGAATAATCTGATAAAAACTGTGATTCAACCAATTTACTCTTTAGTAATTCCTATTTATAACGAAGAAGAAAATATCACGGAAATGTACCGTCGGCTGCATAATGTGACCGAGCAGTTAGACGGTGAGGTTGAATTAATTTTAGTGGATGATGGTAGCCGCGATCGCTCTTTAAGTATGATTCGGGAACTCCACCATCACGATAGTCGAGTGCGTTACCTCAGTTTTGCCAGAAATTTTGGTCATCAAATCGCTGTTACCGCTGGGCTAAATTTTGTCCAAGGCAAATGTGCAGTTATCATGGATGCGGATCTGCAAGATCCTCCAGAGCTAATTTTCCAGATGGTGGAAAAATGGCAACAGGGTTATGAAGTAGTATACGCGCAACGTTTAGCTCGTAAACAAGAAAGTTGGCTAAAACGCTTTACAGCTTATGCCTTTTACCGCATTCTCCGACGTTTATCTCATGTCGATATACCCACAGACACAGGAGATTTCTGTTTACTAGACCGACAGGTTGTAGATGTTCTGAATGCGATGCCTGAACGTAACCGTTACATTCGGGGCTTACGCGCTTGGGTAGGTTTTCGCCAAACATCTGTACTGTTTGAACGAGAACCGCGTTTTGCTGGCCAAGTTAAATATACCTTTGGTAAATCTTGGGCTTTGGCAGTTGATGGAATTATTTCTTTTTCCACAGTGCCATTAAAGCTGGCAACATACTTAGGTATGGTAGCAGCTGCGATCGCTCTCTTGATGATCATACTAGTACTGTATTGGCGCTTATTTGACCATGCTAGTCCTTTAATTGGCTATAGTTTGATTACAATTGCTATATTTTTTCTCGGTTCTGTACAGTTAATTTGTATTGGAATTTTAGGCGAGTATATCGGTCGGATTTATGAAGAAGTAAAAGCCCGCCCTATATATACGGTCAAAGAAACTGGTGGTTTGATGAAAGTCTCAGAAATGCAATCTAAATAGTGACTTTGGCATCAAGTTAATAAACAGTAGTTATAATGCTAAGCTGTTCCACCTTTAACTTGCATCTTTTTGGTGTAAAAAACGTTAATTTATCTCTCCTGCTACCATGCGGTATGAATGTATCATTTAGGTGTGTAACAGCATATGACCCCGCAAGAATTTAGTTTATTAATTGTATCAGTCCTGATCAGTACAGCCGGGCAATTTTTTCTGAAAATAGGTGCAAATAAATTAGGCAGGGTTCATCTAGGCAACGTGATTAATCATATTCTTAGTATTATCACAACACCAGAACTTTTAATTGGATTAACTTGCTATGGCTTTGGTGCTATGTTTTATATCCTGCTGCTCACGAGAGTTAATCTTAGTGTTGCTGGCCCATCTATATCGATAGGGTATATTTTCTCAGTGTTGCTTGGCTATTGGATATTAAAAGAACCTATCTCTTTAATTCGCTTGGTTGGTTTAAGCTTTATTGTTGTGGGAGTAATTTTAGTAGTTTGGCGAAAATAAAATCTCTATTTGATTTGGTTTTTATATGGTGATAGACTAAATTGCTACATTCTAAATGTCAGGATACCTGATTAATTTCTCTAAATTATGCTCATCGCCTACATTAATATTAAATTTTATTTAATATTTTAGTTAAATCTAGGCTTTGGTAGTATCATTTATATAACTAAATAAAATTAAAATCAAGGATTAATCATATCATATTAAATGAATGATTAAAGAGTATATAAATTAACGACTTGATATTCCTTGGTAATGAGAAACTAGCTTTTGTTGATGATCTTGATGAAAATCGATGAAAAGCAAAGAAAAGCGATTGTTTAAGGAAGAAGTTAATTTTGTATTCAACTTAAAAGAATATTTTTTAGCAGTAAAATATACAATATTAGTTAGAAACGGCATAGTTAATGAGAATTAGTTTGGGCAAATAACCCACTCCAAAAAATCGTTAACTATAGACCAGAACGTTGTATAAAATTAATCTTTCTTCATTTCTAGAAATTCTCTAGGAGGCTTCTCGAAGGTAGATAAATTGATTTGTATCTCAATACAAGCAGACTGTTAATACTTATCAGTATTAATAGTAGCTATATAACAAAAAAATGTAGAAATACGTAAGTATCCAAAACTGTAGCGAGCGATCGCTTTCAGAGAGATTACTTATAATCTAACCTTTCCTGTATAAGGAAAATCCAAGATAAACTTCTGTAAAACTGGATGAAATTGTCAGGATTAACAGAAAGTAATTGGGAATCTAATTTTTAGAGAAAAATGTGCTATAAATTACCGTCAGAACCATGCACAATGGTTCGACCCTTGAAGGAGCTATGAAGTGGAAAACAATAAATCGTTACTTTGGCCGCAAGGTATATTGATTGCTTTGCTTGCCTTGGGTGCTACATTAAGCATTGGTATGATGATGCTTCTTAGGCCAAATGCTTCTGAAGCACAGAGCAGTCAGAATATAAATATCAACAATAATTTAGTGGCCAAAGTGGGTACTCAAAAGCGCATTGATGGATTAAAAGCAACAATGCTGACCACTTGGCAACAAGAAGCACAAGCTAAAGGTCTTGGTTATGCTTTAGCTACACGCTTTCAAGGGGCAATAATTAAAGAGGCTAAACTTAGTCCAGATCAAAAAGTCATTGCTCTTACCTTTGATGATGGCCCTTGGCCTGAAAGTACTGCTCAAGTACTGGATATTCTCAAACAAAATAATATCAAAGCCACATTTTTCGTTGTTGGTCAAAACGTCAAAAATTATCCAGACTTGCTTAAACGGGTAAATGCTGAAGGTCATGTCATTGCCAACCACACTTGGCATCACTGGTATCATTTCATGAATCAACAGGCAGCAGCCTATGAAATTGAACATACAACAGACATGATCTATAAAATTACAGGTGTCAAAACAAATTTGTTTCGTCCACCTGGAGGAATCATGCATAATGGCGTAGCTGCATACGCTAAAAATGCCAAGTATGCCATTGTGATGTGGTCGTCTGATTCTGTAGACTATTCTCAGCCTCCTGTACCAAAGTTGATTGATAACGTCTTTCGGCTAGCTAAACCAGGTGGTATTGTACTAATGCACGATGGTGGTGGAAATCGCTCCCGCACTGTGCAAGCTTTACCAGAGATTATTAATAGATTTCGTAAGCAGGGATATCGCTTTGTTACTATTCCAGAACTATTAGAAATGGAAGATAAAGCACAAAGTGTAATTGCCAAGAAAAAGTAAGAGTATAATTTCCTAATTAATTATCATTAATATATGATTTGGTTAAATGATGATTATGTGGTTGCAAGGGAATGAGGTTGAGTAAACGCCAATAGTTTCTTTATAGAATATGATTGCATTTGTAAACAGTAGTCAGGCAATGACTACTGTTAGTATACCTTGCTATTAGAGATTGCAAGCAAATTATACTTACTCCATAAATGACTGAAAACAATTAAGTTTTTATCGCTTGAACTTCTCTCGCCATTCATCTAAGCTAATGTATTTATTCTCGATTAAATCGAGAACTTCTATCAGACCAGTGTTATTATTAACCCGAAACCAATAAATTGTTGAATCATAATCTGGTTGATTTTCAAATATGCGAATCGTATAGTAAGGTTCATTCGCAGTAGGAGAACCATCAACCACCGCACCTAATTTAATAGTGCCTTTAGAAAGCCTTGCGATTTCTCTAGCTTTACGTTGCACTTGTGGTAACTTCCAGACTAAATTTAAAGCAGTTTCTTCATTAATTTGTTGGGAAACTTCAGCAAATTTCACAATATTAGCTGTATTTAACTCAGATAATTTTTGTGAACTAACTAACACCTGTTTAATATCATGCTTGGAACTTTGAGAAAGAGCTACTTGGCATCCCACACTCATCAATAAAGAAGATATTATCGGTAAGCAAATGAAAATTTTCATGGAGCAATCCCTGAGTGTTATGCTGTCTTTCACTTTATGTCATATATACACTAGGGTAACAGTCATCACCCCATATTTGAGGTGATTAATCATTTCTTTTTATTGGTATTAGTAATTTTACTGAGATTGCATATATCAGATCCCCGAATTATTTGAAAAATCGAGGATATTGCACTTTACTAATAATTCATAACTGCAAAATTATGACTTTAACGGAATTTTGGCCTGTAAAAATACTTGCTCAACTGTAAATTCTAACCCTGTAAATAGCGTATCTTTGAGTATTTCATCTCCCATATATGTTTGTGGTGCTGCATCGGGGAAAAACACAGTAATAGTTCTGGCTTTGCTATCTACTACCCACACTCGCAGCACTTTCGCATCTAAATAATCTTTTGCTTTAGCCATCATTTGACCAAAGGTTTGCCCTGGTGAAATTATTTCAATAACCAAATCTGGGGGAACTGGACGAGCTTCATCTTCATTCCAGTTAGCTGGTAAACGCTGATAAGAAATGTATAAAACATCTGGCGTGGGTACCCAATCACGTCCTCGACGTTGTAAAATCACAGACCATTCTGGACAGACGATACCCTGTTCTTTGTTCCATTGTTCGATTAACTCTAAAAAGACGTTAGTCAACTTGGCGTGAAAAAACTTTGGTGACATTTTAGGAATAGCTTGACCATCCACAAGTTCATAGGTAGTATCTCCCTCACCTGGAGGAAGTTCTAAAAACTCTTGCAAAGTTAATTGATTTTTAGCTTGGAGAATCATGGCGCAAACTAGCTGTTAGCTAGTTTAATTGTAATTAACCTGAGTTCGGGACTAGCTTAAACCCTAATTTTATCGTTTTTGGTAAGAATAATGCTTAAGTTCAGATAACATCTTGGTCTTGTTCTAGTAACTTTTTTGAGCGTTGAGCCATAAAATGTTATACAGAGAAATTTGGTATAGTAACCGAATATAGCGTTTTCCAGGCTACTGAAGTACACGCGAACCTTTTATATCAAAACAAGTAGCCTTAAAAACGTACCTCACTAGATTGAGAAACGCTATAAAGACGTTAAAAAATAATTTTTCTCTATATTCGGACAAGAGTTGGCTGTAATGCGTGATATTTTAGGACTTAAAAAAAGATTACACCGAAAATTTCCGTATAATAATTTATGCTGTTCTGTATTACTAGTGAGGGCGTTGCTTAGAGATTATCTGTTAGTATCGGAAAGCAAAATATAGAAAATCTATCTTTAAGAATCATGTATATTGACTTCAATAAGTATGACTATTCCTTAATAGATGAAAGTCAAATAAGCGCATATATTGAGAGAGATAAAACGGCATATAAAGAGATTCTTAGAGAATGGCTTAACAATAATATTGATCAGATTGTTGAAAGAAAGTGGTCGGTTGAAGATATTTTCTACTTGTCATCTGTAAGCGATTTTATTCGGTTACTGAAAGAAGCAGAAAACTTATTTGAATTTGGTTTTTATACTGGCTGTATTGCACTTACGGGTATTTCTGCTGAGGATTTTACAAAGTTTTTAGCTGTGAAATTAGGGCGAGAGAAGCTAGTCAATCAAACTCAATATAACAGAATTAATACTCTCAAGAATGAGGAGCTGATTACAGAAACTACTCACAAGAGTCTTGATATCATACGAAAAATTAGGAATGATTGTCTTCATTACAATGAAAACTTTAAACAAAAGGATAATAAAGAGCTAAAGAGTGATGCAATACAAGGCTTGAATGAATTTAAGAAAATAGTAAGGAATCTGATCGGTGAATTTCCATCAACACCAGATGCAGTTTTTGATCATTTTCTGAAAGTTATGGACGAAGCAACAAAGCAGTCTGTGTCTGAGAATTACGAGTCTGTTAAAAACTTTGCAGATATGAACATGAAGCTTAGAAATGCGTCTTCAATTCTTCTAGGAATGCCTACAGCCTTCCATCCAAATACAGAAATAGTAGTGTTTTCAGGACTTTATACTGTGTTGGAAGTTGATCTAGATATTGAGCAGCCTGAAATAACACTTGAAGATGCAAGCAGCGGTTTACCAGTAATTGTAGATTTAGAAGACGACGACAAACAATTTTTGAAAAAGGAAGGAATAAAAGAAGGTGATATTGTTCAGGCAAGAATTAGATCAGTAGTCAGTAAACTTGGTCAGACAGCAGCTTGGAAGTTCCTGAATTTGCGAAAAATGTTAAGTTATGGACAGGAAAACATAGTCCAGCCGAACAGCATAACAACCCGGTTGCAGGGGACTGGCAAATGTGCTCAGTCTTGGGGCAAAGGTTACTGACAACCGCTCAACCGAGATGTTATTGATTAGGAGCGAAAAGGGATCTGTGGTATGCGATCGCGGTAAGCTTTTTTTGTTCCTCAACTTGGTATGGGCTGAAGCACCTAAATCTTTATCTATTGCATTCCTTGTAATACTTGCTGGATGACATCTGCTGGTACTTGGTCGGTAACTGTAACTACACCAATTTGAGTCGGTAATACAAACCGCACTTTACCTGCTTTGACTTTTTTATCTAGTTGCAGTGAGTCAATAATTGCGGCAATATCTAGACCCGCAGGTAATTTTGTTGGTAAACCTGCTTTTTGAATGATGGCATTTTGTCGGTCAGTTTCGGCTTGTTGCCACATACCCAAATTGACAGCAATTTGTCCAGCCGCTACCATACCGATCGCAACTGCTTCTCCATGATTAACTAGTCGATAACCAGTCAAAGTTTCGATCGCGTGACCGATAGTGTGTCCATAATTGAGAATTGCCCTGAGTCCGCCTTCTTTTTCATCTTTGCTGACAACATCAGCTTTAGCTTGGCAAGAACGAGTTAATATTTCACTCAACAATTCCGGCTTCATGTACCGGAGTTGGTTGAGATTTTTACTGGCTTGCATTTGAGTAAATAATTCCGCATCCCAAATCACCCCATACTTGATAACTTCTGCCATACCTGCACGAAACTCACGTACAGGTAAAGTTTTTAATACTTCTGGGTCAATTAAGACTAAACGCGGTTGATGAAATGCACCAATTAAGTTTTTGCCATTGGGATGATTTACGCCTGTTTTGCCCCCAATAGCAGAGTCTACCATTGCTAACAGAGTGGTAGGCACTTGGACAACGTTAATTCCGCGCAGCCAAGTTGCAGCAGCAAAACCAGTCATGTCACCAATTACGCCTCCCCCCAAGGCTACCATTGTGGAGGAACGTTCCAGGCGGTTTTCTAAGGCGACATCATAGAGTTTTTGAATAGAATTGAGGGTTTTGTACCGTTCCCCGGCGGGTAAGCAATAACTCGCTACGTTAAATCCTGCGGATTTGAGAGAAGCGATCGCTTTTTCGCCATAATGTTTGAAAATAACAGGATTAGAAACTAAAACTACTTTCTGCCCTAGCTTGAGATTTGCCAGACTTTGACCAAGTTGATCTAAACTTGCAGGTGCGATCGCAATCTCATAAGACTGCTGCGGTAAATTAACGTTAATGGTAGAAGTCATTGCCCAACCCTAAAAAGCGCCCGTGGGCTTGTATTTTAACGCAATCTGGGTTGGAAGTATGAAGTCTGAAGTATGAAGTCTGAAATTTTATGCTGGAGCATGTTGACCCTTGACCATTAACCCTTGACTAATGGTTCAATAGATTTAGTGAAGTATTGTGGAGACGCATCAAAATGTTTGCAGTAGTGGCTTACATCGGTTTTTTGGCTTTATTTACAGCGATCGCATCTGGTCTGTTGTTCGGTTTACGTGCTGCTAAAATCCTCTAATTTCAGAGGCTAGAGGCTAGAGGCTAGAGGTTAGTATTTTCGACTGAGGATTTGGCCATGACAACCAAACAAGTAAAACTCTCTTCCCTAGCCCCTAGTCCCCAGCACCTAAGCCAAAGTTACTGCCGGTCTTTGAGCAGGTAGACGCATTTCTAAACCCAATAAGTTCAACATTTCTTGGTCAGCATCATAATCTGGACAAGGTGTGGTAACAGTGAGCATTTTGTTATCGTCACTGGAAAAGATAGAATTAGCTCCTGCCATAAAACAGAAAGCTTGCTCAACTTGAGATAGTCTGGCACGGCCTGCACTCAAACGTACATCGGAAGTTGGCATCACAATACGTGCTGTAGCAATCATCCGCACCACATCCCAAATGGGAACATCTGGTTGATTTTCTAAAGGTGTACCTTCAACTTGGGAAAGAATGTTAATTGGGACTGATTCTGGATGCGGGTTGAGATTTGCCAGAGTACATAACATCGATACACGGTCTTCCGCAGTTTCACCTAAGCCCAAGATACCGCCAGAGCAGACAGTTACATTAGTTTGACGTACATTATCAATTGTATTTAGGCGATCGCTATAAGTCCTTGTAGTAATAATTGTGCTGTAATAGTCCTCGGAAGTATCTAAATTATGGTTGTAAGCATATAACCCAGCGGCTTCTAATCGCTTGGCTTGGTCTGCTGTCAACATCCCCAGAGTGCAGCACACTTCTAAACCCATGTCGGTCACTTCTTTGACCATTTCCAACACTGTTTCAAACTGAGAGTTATCCCGCACTTCTCGCCAAGCAGCACCCATACAGACGCGACTGACACCTTTTTGTTTAGCTGTTTGGGCAATATTGACTACAGTTTCTTTGTCTAGAAGTGCTTGTGGTTTGACTTCTGTTTTGTAACGAGAAGACTGAGCGCAGTAGCCACAATCTTCAGGACAACCTCCTGTTTTAATGGAGATCAGTTTGCAGACCTGTATTTTTTTCGGGTCATGATATTGGCGATGTACACTAGCAGCTTGATAAACAAGCTCTAGCAATGGCATGTTATAAATCTGATGAATCTCTGCTTCCTGCCAATCGTAGCGTATTCCCACCGACATTCAATAAATCCTTCTTGTTGACTGGATTGATTATTATCTGTCTCGTTGCTGGATCTGTTGAAGTACTGCTTTCAATCCTAAGGCTGTAGACATTAGACATCAGCTTATCAAGATTTTGCTTGGATGGCAGATTAATAAACCAATAATAATTGAAGAAGAATTCAGGAGTCAGAATTCAGCATTCAGAATCATAATAGGCTCCATACCTAAAATTGAGACTTTGAGCCACTCCCCCGTTTTCAAAACGGGGGATTCAGGCATCAGACAGAGATTGCAGTCTGGGACTGTCTAAAATCTCCTACGCCTAGAGTCGAACTCCCGACTCTTCTAATATTCAAGCTGGCGTTCTCGTCTCTATCATTTTCGGATCGACATGAAGGACAACGCCAGCGTCTAATTGACAAATCTAGATTTTCTAGAA
>JAGKSW010000083.1 GCA_018993265.1 Nostoc sp. TH1S01 | reverse complement strand
TTAATGCAAAGCTGTACTTAGACTAAATAGGGTTCTTGGTGAGTGCGAATCGTGCAATCAGAACGGGGATAGGATACGCAGAGGACAATAAATCCTTTTGCCATCTGTTCTTCATCCAGAAAAACTTGTTCGGATTGATCTACTTGTCCTTCAACTACTTTGGCGACACAACTAGAGCAAGAGCCAGATTGACAAGAAAAGGGTAATTCTATATCTTGTTGTTCTTGCAGGGCCTGCAAGCTTTCCATTTGCTTTTCATGGAGAATGCGAACACCTTCAATACCTTTGTAGCGTTTGCGTCTGTAGTGAACCCAAGGATAAATCTTTGCTCCGATTTCTGGGTCTACCATATTAATAGTTATGGTGACGTGATCGATATTGAGTTGTTTAATGCGATCAACGTAATCGGGAAGCATTAAGCCGTTGGTTGACAAGCAAAGTTTAATATCTGGTGCTTTCTTGGCAATTAACTCGAAGGTGCGGAAGGTCTTTTCTGGGTTCGCCAAGGGATCTCCAGGGCCTGCAATTCCCAAAACTGTCATTTGGGGAATTTTGCCCGCGATAACTAACACTTTGTGCGCTGCTTCTTCTGGTGTCAGCAATTCGCTAACCACACCAGGACGGCTTTCATTTGCACAGTCATATTTGCGGTTACAATAGTTGCATTGAATATTGCAAGCTGGTGCTACTGCAACGTGCATCCTCGCATAGTGATGATGCGCTTCTTCGCTATAGCAGGGATGTTTTGCAATCCTTGCTTGGATTTTTTCATCTAAACTTGTTGTGGTATCGGTTTTGCTACTGCAACCACAACTGCCAGATTTGGCTTTAGTTTTTATTTCCGTAGTGGCAGATGTTAGGAGTCCTGTAGGTGGTGTCATTGAATTTCGCCGCTATTAGGTAAGATGCTTGAATTTCAATATCAGCCAGAAATGAAAGTCGCGTTGTACTCTAGGAACGTGCCTAAGCTGGTTATATTACCCTCGTTTGGGAGTTGGGGAAAATTTCGGTCTACAACCGCAACTTTTATTCATCGTTAATTATTTGATTGTTGTTATTGCTTTGGGTTTTGAGCGATAACGATGTTTTATTTATAGCAACCGTTTCAAAAGCGGCAGTTGTGAGTGTTTTTTATAATTTATTAAACTTATTAAGCTTGTACTCAAAAAGTGAAACTGATAGTTGCCAAGCTTTGCAAAAATTTTAAAAAAAGTTTTTAGGTATAGGTACTAGTATTTTCTGCACAAGGTACGAGTATTTATGATGAAGGGGTGCAAGTATTTTTGTACTCGCCTTGAACTTAATACTAGTAATAGTTTGAGTGTAATTTGAGGTGTTTTTTTAGCTTTTTATATCTGTACTCAAAAAACTGCGATCGCTACACAAGAGCTGTAGCTCATCACTGCTCAAATTCAATTCCGTATCTAAAATAACACTTTTTTGATTGAAAAAAATAAGTTTAAAATAACTTAATCTAAAATTGTGTATGTATATACAGACTGAACATCTTAAAGCTTGCGTGATTTTTATGTTCCCGTAAATAAGCTGAAACACATCTAAATTACATAGCCATCTGTAAAGGTCTTCCTTTGTAAATACAAAGGACAAAGGACAAATGACTAATGACAAGCAACTTAGTATGAGTAAATAGATACGCACTTCTTACCCCAATAAATACCAATACCCGGAGTCTAAAAATACTAGTACCCTTGCCTGAAAAAAACTTTTTTTACCCTGGAAATTCCAATGTAATCAGGATTGATAGCAATTGAGTACAAGCTAATGTATTTACTGGTGTTGTTAGATTTGCCTGATATAAGTAGTCGTTATGAACTGGGTATTTGTGAAATAACTAAGTTACTACAGCAGTAGAAAATCAATCGTGAGTTCCAATCTGTCATCAACACAGTGTAGATACACCATAACTATTGAATTGATGCCCATCTCAGAGGTGATTTTATGAAATTAGATGAGTTAGAACTAGACTTGCCGCCAGCCTTTGAAATTGGTTCAAAAGTTAGAACTCGTAAGCTGATTCGTAATGATGGTACATATCCCGGCCAAGAAATTGGAGCAACATTAGCAAAAAAGGGAGAAATTGGCTACATCATTAGCATTGGGACATTTTTGCAAAATTCCTATATCTATGCAGTACATTTCATCGAAAAAGACTTAATAGTTGGTTGTCGCAAAAAAGAACTAGAACTTATTGAGGAATTTAAATGAAAGTCATGTTGCGTCAGAATTCTGCCGGACATTTAGTCGTCTATATTGCTAAAAAAGACCTTGAGGAAGAAGTGGTTAATCAAACTGAGAGTGGTGAAGGTAAGATTTCTACTTTAGCAAACGGTTGGGAACTAGCAATTTCAGATTTGACGGAACCTTTAAAATTACCACAGACTATAGAAGCGAAAAGGATAGCGTAGAGTGTTGTTTTTACTTGACCAATTAAAAATATAGTCTTGAGTTTAGAGCAACAGTCTCTTAGTATGGATTTCGCAGTTTTTCTTGTAATCTGAGTGTATCTATTTCTTGTCTTTGTTGTAACCTGAGTCTGTCTCTTCCCAATTGCTGAAATTGTTGTTGCCTGAGTTGATTTTCTAAGCGAAGTTGTTCTAGTTGATGATGTTGTTGCAGTCTAAATTCATCTTGTCGCTGCCTAAATCTTTCCCATAATTCTTGAGAAGTTGACTGTTTTTTTACTGGTTTTCTTTGTTGTCCTATATACTGTTGATTTGGAAGTATAGTTTGGTTAATATTAGCCTTTACAGGAGCATAAATTCCTAAATTTGTTGCCAGAATAGCAAGTAGTAACCTTGATTTGATTTTTAATAAATTATTCATACAGTTTTCTCAGAAGATAGAAAAACATTTTTGTTACATCAAAATCAATCTACATATCCGTGAGGACTATTTTGATTTTCGTTTCGATTTGGGTGGCGTTCTATGCGCCCCAAAGTATTTCTCGCTGCGATAACGTAGCCATACACGTAACACTTGCGGAATCTGCTCTTTTTCTTCCTTACTCAGTTTGTTATAAAGAGCTAATGCTCGTTCACGTTCACCTCGACAAGCAGCGTTGTTATGAGCATCCCAATAGCTACGTGCTACTCGAATTCGCCGACAGACTTCTTTAATTAAGGCTTCACCGACAAGTGGAGTTTCTTGTTTTGCCATTTGTAAGATGTTGAAATTTTACCAATGATTACTAATGCCATCGTAGCGATTTTGACTGATATCAGCAATTACAACTCAATTGTTAATAATTGCCGAACTCTACCATAATTTGCTTTCTTCTTGATTCAGTAATAATTTTGGCGTGCTTTTCACTCCGTCGGGTTTGCGCCTTTGCACGGCATTAAAAAAGGTGGGAATTTCCCACCTCAATCTTTCATTTAAACATCCACTTAATTACTCCCATTCGATAGTTCCAGGTGGCTTGGAAGTAATATCATAAACTACACGATTCACACCTTTAACTTCATTCACGATGCGGTTAGAAATTACTTCCAACACATCATAAGGGAGACGCGCCCAATCTGCGGTCATACCATCTTCACTGGTGACAATTCGCAAAACTATGGGAAAGGCATAAGTTCTTTGATCTCCCATTACGCCAACGCTGCGAATGGGCAACAATACAGCAAAGGCTTGCCAAACTTCGTTGTATAATCCACGTTGATTGATTTCTTGCCGCACAATTAAATCAGCATCGCGGAGAATATTCAGGCGTTCGGCGGTGACTTCGCCGATAATGCGAATTGCTAAACCAGGGCCGGGGAAGGGTTGGCGCTGAACGATTTCTTCTGGTAAACCAATGGAACGACCAACTTTGCGGACTTCATCTTTAAATAGTTTCCGCAGGGGTTCGACTAGTTTAAATCGCAAATCTTTGGGTAAACCGCCGACGTTGTGATGGCTTTTAATTTTGACTGCTACCCGTTCACCGGTTTGGGGGTCAACGTTGGTATCAGCAGATTCGATTACGTCTGGATACAGTGTACCCTGAGCTAAATAATCAAAGGGGCCAAGACGCTTCGATGCTTCTTCAAAGGTACTAATAAATTCATGACCGATGCGACGGCGTTTTTCTTCGGGATCTGTCACACCTGCAATGGTATCTAAAAAGCGATCGCGGGCATTGACATATTCTACAGGGATATGAAACTGTTCTTGGAACAATTTCACCAACCGTTCTGGCTCATATTTCCGCATAAAGCCTTGGTCGATAAATACACAAGTCAGTTGATCACCGATCGCTTTATGCAGTAAAAAGGCTAGGGTAGAAGAATCAACACCGCCAGATAATGCCAAAAGTACCCGTTTATCGCCAACTTTAGCCCTAATTTCTCTGATTGCTTCTTCCACAAAGGCGGCGGTTGTCCAAGTGGGTTCGCATTCGCAAATATGGTAAACAAAGTTGCGAATTAAGGCTAAACCACCAATGGAATGTACAACTTCGGGGTGGAACTGCACACCATAAAGTTTCTTTTCGTGGTCAGCAACAGCGGCACAGGGAGTATTTTCTGTATGGGCCAAGATTTCAAACCCAGGCGGCATTTTCACCACGGAGTCGCCATGACTCATCCACATGGTTGTGCCATCTTCGACGTTGGTTAATAAGTCGGTGGGATCATCTATATATAATGAGGCTTTGCCATACTCACCACGATCGGCTTTCGCCACTTCCCCGCCGAGTTGGTTTACCATCAACTGCATCCCATAACATACACCCAGAATCGGAATGCCTAAATGCCAAATTTCTGGGTCACAATGGGGAGCTTTTTCGCTGTAAACTGAACTCGGCCCGCCAGAAAGAATGATGCCTTTGGGATTAAGTTGTCGCAAATGTTCGGCTGTGGTGCGATAAGACAGAACTTCAGAATATACCTGAGTTTCACGAATGCGTCGGGCTATCAGTTCGGAATACTGAGAGCCAAAGTCGAGAATAACAATAATTTGACGCTCAAGCTGCCTCAATTCTTCTACGGGTTGAGGTGCTTGTTCGGTTAGTAGAGTCACCGCTGTATTCATGATGGGGAAGTGTGAATGAAGTAGTAGATAGTTGCACTGTGGTTTGACAAAGATACCATTTATAGCCGGAGTTACTTAGATTAGAACGGTGTTGATTGCTCAAAGCTTGAAAGTAACTGGTTTTATACTCAGCACTCAGCACTCAGCGAGAAGTTGCGTGCGGGGGTTTCCCCCGTTGAGCAAACTTCGGTGACTCAGCACTCAGCACTTTGCTATGGGCCGGTAAATGGTAAAGGAGTCCCCTACAAACGCGGGTTATAAAGCGTTTGCTCGGCCATTCAGTCTGACATGGTATTAGAAGGAATAACTTACCCTAGAGTGGTTACTGAAAAAGCTATTTATTTAGATTATTAATGATTATTCATAATAAGTTAACATAATTTTGCGATTAAGAAACAAGCAGTTTTACTATTTACGATAATTTTGCGATCGCGATCAAAGAGAATTGAGCCACAAACTGGTACAGATGTATTTCTGTTATTATGGGCTTGCATGTATTCTTGAGAACGAGTATCTATGGTTTGGGCGATCGCACCATAAACTTGATTTACCCAATCACTACCACTGCAAGTATCTAATTCTCGAAGATATTTCAGGGCTGCTTCCGCAGTCGGACTATGAAATACTGCTTGTATATCTGATGACTTCATTCCCGCCAAAGCACAGTGGGCTGCTAAAATTTCCCGCCGACCATCTGCCAAATGATGATGGGTGTGAAAAATTCCTCCTGCCAATTTCAGCAACTTGCCGTGATAACCAAACAATAAGATTTCCTTAACGCCCAAAGCATCGGCTTCGACCAACATCGGCCCCAACCAGTTAGCAGTTTTTACCAATTGTTCGGGATTAATACCGATTTTTTGGGCTAAATCTAAGCCGTTCTCACCAATGCAAAATACCAAACTCTGAAAGCGACTGGCTTTTTGTTGTAATTCCGTCCGAAAAGCGGTTAACTGATCTGGTGAACTTAAAGGTTGGGAAATTCCCGTTGTTCCTAACAGCGACAGTCCTTCAACTACACCAAAGGCAGCATTAGAAGTCCGTACAGCCAGCGATCGCCCTTCGGGTAAAATAATCGTGACTGTGATTTTCTCCCCTGGTGCTAACATCCGTTGCAAGTTTTCTTGCAACAACCTTTGGGCATAACTATAAATCGCAGGCTGGTCATCTGCATCCAGAATTTTGCCAATTCCCTCGCCACCTTTAATTGTGACTGCTTGTGCTGTTTCTCCACCCCAAGCCACCATTGCCCAAATTGGTGTATCTCGTGTCAAGTCAAGATTATCACCAGGGTCACTGCGAGTAATGCCTAAAGCCAGATTTTCCGATAGCCCAGCTACTTGTTCTATTATGATTTCAGCGATTTGTGCTGGTGTAATTAAGTCAACCGCCACAGTTTGCAGAGGCTGATTTTGGCGTAACCAATGTAACGCCGCCACAGCCGCCGCACAAGCAAACACAGGTAAAGTGTATCCAGCCTTAGTCATTCGTCAACAACATAATATTTCACAATTCATACTTCACACTCCCACTTCCACCAACAAAGCTTGCATTGCTTCCCAAGAGATGCCTTTTTCGATGTAACGGGGTGATTCAGGATTATAAGGGCTGGCGATGCGATCAATACTGAGAATTGTGGCCTCATCTAAGAGTACTGGGACATCAGGATCAAAAGCTGTGGGACGCATCAAAGAACTAGAAAAACCTTTGAAGACTGCAATTTTGTCTTGTTCATCGCCTAATTCCACCGTAATTAATAAAACTTCTTGGGGGCGTTTGCTGGTGTACTGTTCTAGGCGCTTGCCAATGGAATTATTCATCAAAATTGAAAATTTGTCGTGGAGTTAATCAATGAGGTGTTGCTGAACGTCCTTGTTTGCCCAGCTTAATCAGAACAAAGTAGCTTAAGTAAAGCACATAAATCACTAAAAAGGTAATACCCAGAAAACCGAGAAATGCAGGCTTGCTATTGTGATGGAAGTAGTCTTTAAAGAGTAAGGGGGCTTCAAACCAGACTCGACAATAGGGAGTTTTAATGGCTGTTTCCGAAAAGGCACAACCGATAAAAGGAATAAAAGCGATCGCACTCAGTATGCTATAAACTGTTACAGCCCAGCGCCAAGAAGTAAAAATCAACTTCAACGGGCCGCTAGGTTGATAATCAATTTCATCATTGAGATCCACCCAAAACCATAAAGAAATGGGAATCAGGATACGCCCTATCAACCCGGAAATAAAGCTGACTGGATACTCAGCAATCATTAAATAAATTGTAATTGCCAAAAGACTTGCCACTCGCCAGTAAATCATTAACAGGCGTTGCATGGCTTCTGACTTTTGGACAAATGCCCAAATTAGCAGAATTAAGGGAATAATCAGCGTAAATAATACTGCCAGTCGATAATCAGCCCAGATATATGGGCGAAACCAAACGTCTTCCATTGTTTTTGCCAGATGATCAATAAAAAGTTTGCATGAAGAACAGATATTTAATATAACGGATACTTCTGCAAATACTTTAAATGGCTATGCAAGATAGATTCCTTAATTCTGCAACAAAACAGGGAAGCGGAAACAGGCAGTAGTTCTTGGTTGCCCAATGTTGGAACAAGTGAAAAATATTTTAAATAGCTAAATTCAATAATATTGATGTCTAAGTACGCACTTCATCCTTCATTTGGCGGAATCTTACCTGTTTGTAGGTAAAAAACAAGCAACTTGTATATCTTTTACTTTTGTAGCTTGTACTAAATGACAACTTAATATTCAGGATTCGTTAAAAAACGCACCCAAAAAGCATCAAGCACAAGGTTACAGTAAACAGATTTTGGTTGCTTGCCTGTTGGATGAATAGAAATTTACCTACTCAATCTCTATTCATCGTAAACTCGGCACTCAGCCGCTTCTGGGTTGTCATCACAGTACTGTTCTAGAGAATTTTTGGGTTTATTTTGGCGCTGGTGAGAGGCTTCAGCTTGCAATTCTTCAACTGCATCCCAAGCCGCTGCACACTCAGCAGAATTGCTACCGGAGACATCGCAGACAGCACGAGCTTGTTCTACTTCTGCTTCAATTTGTTCTTGGATATCAACTTTTGCTTTGGTTTCGCTCATAGCTTTCGCTTTGCTTTGTTGTGTGTTGTTAATACTAGTATAGAAAAATTCAAAAATTGCTATTTTCTGTACTATCACTCATCATTCTACCTAATTAGTTGAGCCACTTAGTATCTATGGCAGCCTGATGATTGATAACCACGGCACATTGGGAGATTCAGACTGTATGTTTGTCTATCTTTTAAAATTTTATAGAGTCCGTACTGTGAAAGTGCATCTATAAACTATATTTATTCCATGTAATAGAAATGATGAATATCTGTCTTTAAAGGCCGCTATGTGGGAGGTGAAGCAGGGCGGTGAGGCAGTCTGTGAGACGCTTTACCTCGTCAAAACCTTGGGCAAAAGCACGATGAAAAAGGAAGAGATGAAATTTCATGGCAGATCAAATGCAGTGGGCTAATGCCCTATCAACCCGTCCTTCTCTAGAAGCCGCTATTACAGATGCGGTGCAACAAACTACGTCTTCGTTAACAGCACCGGCGGATTTAGGGCTGGTATTTATTTCATCTGCTTTTGCTAGTGAATATTCTCGACTTTTACCTTTGTTGGCAGAAAAACTTTCTGTACCCATCATGATTGGTTGTAGTGGTGGTGGTGTAATTGGGACTACACCTGATGGACAAACCCAAGAAATAGAAGCAGAAGCAGCTTTGAGCCTTACATTGGCACATTTACCAGGGGTTAATCTGCGAGTTTTTCATATTTTGGCAGAAGAATTACCCGATTTGGACAGTTCACCTGATGCTTGGGTGAATTTAATTGGTGTAGAACCATCTGCCACACCACAGTTTATATTGTTGTCTAGTTCTTTTTCTTCAGGTATTAATGAACTGTTGCAAGGATTAGACTTTGCTTATCCAGGTTCGGTGATTGTGGGGGGACAAGCCAGTGGCGGTGGTATGGGTGGAAGACAGGCACTATTTTGTAATAATCGCCTCTACCGCGAAGGCACTGTTGGCTTGGCTTTGACTGGTAATATTGTTTTAGAAACGATTGTGGCTCAAGGTTGTCGCCCAATTGGTAAGCCAATGCAAGTTACCAAGGCTGAACGCAATATTATTTTAGAACTGGATGAGCAAGTGCCTTTGGTGGTGTTGCGTGATTTAATTAATAGTCTGAGTGATCAAGAACGCACTTTAGCCCAACATTCTTTATTTGTTGGTGTGGCGATGGATGAATTTAAAATGTCTTTGCAGCAAGGAGACTTTTTAATTCGCAGTATTTTAGGTGTAGATCCAACTGGAGGCGCGATCGCAATTGGCGATCGCGTTCGCCCTGGTCAACGGTTACAATTTCATTTACGTGATGCCGAAGCTTCCGCAGAAGACTTGGAATTTCTGCTAGAAAGATATCAAAACCAAGAAACTTCCTCTTCCTCACCTATTGCAGCATTAATGTTTGCTTGCGTGGGTCGAGGCGAAGGGCTTTATGGTAAACCTAATTTTGATTCCTCTCTGTTTAGGCGCTACTTCCAAAATATTCCCATCGGTGGCTTTTTCTGCGGTGGCGAAATTGGCCCTGTCGGCGGTAATACTTTCTTACATGGTTACACTTCTGTATTTGGTATTTGCCGTCAGTCTGAAGATTGAGTGCGGAGTGCTGTACACTGAGCGAAGCCGAAGTGTGAGTGCTGAGTAAAATTGTTTACCCTTACCTCCTCTGCCCCTCTGCCCCCTCTGCACCCCTGCACCCCTTATTCCACAGATCGCGACTCTTCCATCTTCTCCAACAGCAGGGTGCTATTGTTATCAATAAAGTGAGGAGTACCACAGCGAGCGATCGCACTGTAGGCTTGGATGTAATGACGTACATTTTGCGGAAATTGGGGGTAGTCAAATAAAGCATCGCCATCGGCAATTTTTGACCAAAAATCCCGCAAACTTGGTGCTATTGCTTGCGCTTGCTCTGATGGTAAGTTTAATGGTGGATGAGTGAGAAATTTCATCAAAAAAGGTAAAGAGCGATCGCCCATCCATTGTTTTGATAAATTTTGCAAATCAGGAAAATCAGGTACAGATTCCACACGATGAGACAAAACCTGCAACCATTCTCTACCGTAGTCATCTTGGCGAAACTCAAAAACACGGTAAGGATGAGGATAACTCACTAAAGAGCCTGTAGTAATATCATAAACTCCATCTGAGCAGGCAATATCCTGAACGTGCAAATGCCCTGTAAATACTAACTTGACTTTATATTGACGCAGCAATTTCAACAGTTTCGGCGCATTTTGCAACATATAACGGTTGCCCATTGGATGGCGCGACTGTTGGGGTATATGCTCAACTACATTGTGATGTATCATCACTAACACTAACTCTTCAGTGGCTGTTGCTAAAACATTTTCTAACCAAGTTAGTTGTTGCTTATCTAAACGTCCTAACTGCTTACCTTCGGCATCAAAAAAGTTGGAATTTAAACCAATTAACCGCACTCCTGGTAACACTTGATGCGTGTAGTAAATTTGCTCAGGATTGTCATAGCCAAACTTGCGGTAATAATGGGGAAAATCAGCAACACCAATGGATAGCTGATCTGCCATTAATACAGGCACGTCATGATTACCCGGAACAACATAAACCGGAAAGGGCAACTGAGATAAGCGTTGTTGTAACCAAAGATGATTTTCTGGTTCACCATGCTGAGTTAAATCGCCTGGAAGCAACAAAAAATCTAAATTTAGTTGTGTTAAATGTTCGATAACACTTTCAAAAGCAGGAATACTAACTTCCACCAAATGAAAACGACTGGGATGATCCCAGATTGTATGGGGAAGTGCAATGTGTAAGTCGCTGACTACAGCAAAGCGAAAATTGAGAGCCATTGATTTGCAGACAATTTTAAAAATACAGGTTAAAAAAAGCCTTTTTCACAAAGTATAACCTTTGCTCTGTCTACTCTGCTGGAAAATACTTAACATTTGTAAATACAGCAGAATTTAGATCCCCGACTTCTTTAAGAAGTCGGGGATCTGTTTGTTAAGTAGAAAGATAAAATTTGATTTAAACATAAATGAGGTGTACAAATTGCGCGAAATTTTGTCTGATTATTTGATGTTTCTCCAAATTTATCTTGATAGGTTAAATATGTTTAATAATTTTAAAATTGAATAGTATATTAATTATTTAACTAATAAATTTAATTTATTATATAATTGTATACTTAATTTTCTATCTGCAAATCACTGTTTACTTTTTTCCTGACAAGGAGTATCAGCTTTGGCACCTGTGAGAGTTCGCCAACACGTTAACCCATTGGCTTTAAAATACCGCACACCAGTCAATCCCCTTGAATGGGAAAAACTCTATGCACAACCAAACCAACCACTACACCTAGATATTGGTTGTGCTAGAGGTAGGTTTGTGTTGCAAATGGCGCAGGTAGAACCTAACTGGAATTTTCTGGGTTTAGAAATTCGGGAACCATTGGTAGTGGAAGCGAATCAATTGCGTTCTGAGTTGGGTTTAACCAACCTGCATTATTTGTATGGCAATGCGAATAACTCGTTGCAGCCTCTATTATCTGGTTTAACTCCCGGAATTTTACAACGGGTGACAATTCAATTTCCCGATCCGTGGTTTAAAACTCGTCATGCTAAACGCCGTGTAGTACAACCAAAATTAGTGGCAGAATTAGCTGAATATTTAGCAGTGGCTGGAGTTGTATTTCTGCAATCAGATATGAAATTTGTCGCTGTGGAAATGTGCGATCGCTTTGCCGAAAATCCAGCATTTGTGAGAGTTGGTACAGATGAATGGTTAGCCGAAAATCCCCTACCAGTCCCCACAGAACGAGAAATTGCTACCCAAAATAAAGGTGAACCAATTTATCGTGCGTTGTTTGTGAAACAAGCGTTGTAATTGCAGTGAATTTTTTACAGTACGATGTTGCGTGGAACAGATTAAACGATTGAGTTAAAATATCAGCAAATCTCAACAGAGGTGCTACAAAGATGGCAACCCTTAATCTCAATACTGAGCAAGTCATCACACTGGTCAAGCAACTAGCAATTCCAGAGCAGCGTATGATATTGCAAGCTATCAAAGCAGAGCAAGATACTTGGTGGCAAAATCGACTTGAACAAGGAGAATTACAGATGCGTTCTTTGAGTACAACACGCGGACTCAACTGGGATATTATGACTGAACAAGAGCGAGAAGAATTTATAGACGATATCTTGCACGAAAAGTAATGCTATCTTATGTAGTTGTTTTCGATACAAACACGCTATTCTCAGGTTTAGGTTGGTGAGGTAGTCCCTATCGTTGTCTAGAACTTGCCAGAAATGGGCAGATAGAATCTGTAACCTGTCGAGAGATTTTATTAGAATTACGCGAAAAGTTACAAACAAAGCAAAATCGCTCTCCGGTAGATGCAGCCATTGATATTGAGCAAATTCTTGCTTTTTCCCGCTTGGTAGAAATTTCCAATAGTCTGAAAGTTGTTGTGGATGATCCTGATGACGATATGGTAATTGAATGTGCAATTGTGGGAAAAGCAACACATATTATCACAGGTGATAAGCACCTACTTACATTCAACAAGTATCAGGATGTTCATATTCTCAAAGCTGCTGCTTTTTTAGAATTGCTTGCTTGATATAATTCACTTTTGTCATACTCTGGTCATAGGTTTCTCCACTGTTTTTGGCAGAATTGCTGTAAGTGAAAAGTGGTGAAAAGTTTAAAGCTTGATCAAAGGTAGAGTAACGATGAAAGTTGTGCCAACTCCAACTTCACTATTTACCATAATTTCACCACCATGTGCATCCACACACTTTTTTACAATTGCCAATCCTAAGCCAGTCCCTGGAATTCTACCAACATTTTCGGCACGTTGAAAAGGGTGAAACAGGCGCTTTTGGTCTTGTTTAGGAATACCAATTCCCCAATCTTGAAAGCGAAACATGACTGAGTTTTCTTGGCTAATAAGTTCAAACTGAATCTTGCCATTAGGTAGGGAATATTTAATAGCATTGCCAAGTAAATTTCCTAAAATGTGGCGCAGTAGTGTTTCATCCCAAACGGCTTCTGCTAATTCTCCATAACTGGCAAAAACTAAATTTAAATTTTTATCTTTCAGAGCTAATTGTGCTTCATCAACTAATTGACTACAAAATAATTCTAAATTTAATGGCTCAAGGTCACATTGAAATTTACTAGAATCAGTCCTACCAATTAAAGATACTTCATCTAACATTTGTGCCATATTCTTGATGGCTACGCGAATCATTTGTAAATGATTGCGTTTTTTCTCTTGAGTTAATTTATCCTCGTTATTTTGGAGTAATCCGGCGGCTAAGAGAATAGTATTTAGCGGTTGGCGGATGTCATGAGAAAGCATCGAAACTAATTCTGATCTGAACTGGTTAATTTCGTTAGCTTTGACTAGTTCCGCAGTGCTTTCTTCAACTTGTACTTGTAATGTTTGATTAACTTGTCGTAATGCTTCTAGAACCTGTTTACGCTCGATCGCATAACAAATAGAGCGCACTAAGCCATTAACATTGACTTGACGCTTGACTAAATAATCTTGCGCTCCTTCTCTAACTGCTTCAATTGCCAGTTCTTCGTCATTTGTATTTGTGAGTACCACAATTGGCACACTGGGCGCACAATTGATCAGCACTGGCAAAGATGATAATCCTTGACTGTCGGGTAGAGTCAGGTCTAATAATATGATGTCGTAATTGGTGCTTTTGAGTTTATTGAGTGCTTCTTGTAATCGCTTGACATGAACTAGGACAAATTCTTGAGCATCCGCTTGCTGCAAAAACTCTTGCAATAACCTAGCTTCTGCCAGATTGTCTTCAATTAACAAGATTTTTACTAAGCTTCCAGCCATAGTTTTTTTATTTCAAGCCCTGGGAAGTTTTGAGTCACCGAAGTTTGCTCAACGGGGGGAACCCCCGCACGCAACTTCTCGCTGAGTGCTGAGTGCTGAGTGCTGAGTGCTGAGGAGCCACTGTGTTTCGGAGGTTCCCTCCGTTGTAGCAAGTGGCATTGCTGAGTAAAATTGTCTACCCCTGCTTCCTCTGCTTCCTCTGCACCCCTGCACCCTTACACCCTTACACCCATCTAATTACTCTGACGGTAAAGTGACGGTAGATAGCCAAAAATCTTCGATACCTTTGACGATTTGGAAGAGTTGGCTGAGGTTGCGAGATTTTGTAATGTAACAGTTGACGTGTAAGTCGTAGCTGTGAAAGATATCATCCTCATTTTTTGAGGTTGTCAGCACGACTACCGGGATACGTTTGAGTAGTGGGTCGTTTTTAATTTCTGCCAATACTTCTCGACCATCTTTTCTAGGTAAGTTCAAATCTAGCAGAATCAGGTCAGGGCGAGGAGCATCAGCATATTCACCTTCTTGGCGTAAAAAGGCCATTGCATCCACACCATCTCTTACCGTCACTACTTCGTGCGGGACTGAGCTATTTTTCAATGCTTCTTGAATCAAGCGGACATCGGCTTTATTATCCTCGACCAAAAAGATGGTTTTGGGCTTTTCTTCCGTTTCTACGCTCACGCTCGCGCCCTCCAACTGGAATTGTAAAGTAGAAGGTAGCTCCCTCACCAAGTTGTGATTCTACCCAGATGCGACCTCGATGACATTCGGCAATTTTTTTACAGATAGCTAAACCCATACCCGTACCAGCATACTCGTCTCTGGTATGTAGGCGTTGGAAAATGACAAAAATGCGATCGCTAAATTTGGGATCTATACCGATACCATTATCGCGCACCCAGAACAACCATTCATCTTCTAACCTTTCGGCACCCACATGAATTTGGGGTGGTTGGTCACTACGGAATTTGATAGCGTTGGCAATCAAGTTCTGAAATAGCTGCATAAGCTGGGTACTACCAGCCATGACTGTTGGTAAGGGGTCATGGGTAATTATAGTGCCGGTTTCGGCAATGCGCTGCCTTAAGTTGCCGAGGGCGCGTTCTAAGGCGGTTTCAACTTCAGTTAGTTGAAATGCGATCGCTTGAGTATCAACTTTGGAGTATGCTAGTACGTCATCAATCAAAGTCTGCATTAAACTCACACCCTGAACGGCAAAACTAATAAATTCTTTAGCGTCTTCGTCCAGTTCTTCGTTGTAGCGCATTTCTAATAGCTGCACATAATTCGCTACTTGATTGAGTGGTTCTTGCAAGTCATGAGAAGCTACATAAGCAAACTTTTTCAATTCGGCGTTAGAACGTTCTAAATCTTGCGCTAATTGAGCTAATTCATCGGCTTGGCGCAAGACGATATTCACAATTGCTTTTCGCAATTCTAGCGCGGCTTTAATTTCGACATATTGCCAAGGTAAAGATGTTAGCTTAACTGTTTCTTTCCACAGTTCAAAAGATTTGCGGGGACATAGGCGGACATCGCCATCTGTTTGACTAACTTCAAATGCCTTATGCGGATCGCCTCCCCAATTTACAGTTTGAATGACTTCGGGACGGAACCATAAAACATAATTGCGTTTGGAAATGGGAATTGCTAATAAACCACTAGCAACGTTTTTAAATCTCTCCGCATCTGGATAAACTTGTGGCAAAGAATTGGTATAAAAAACTTCTTCATCAACGTTATTCTTTAACCACTGCACCAAAAAATTCAAGTCTTCTTCTGTGGGAGTTTCACCTATCAATGTATAGCTATCACCAAAACAAACAGCCGCACCTTGGGCGCTGGTTAAATCTAACAGATTCGGCTGGTGTTTAACTAAACCATCAATAAAGTTTTCTTCTTGGGACATATATTCAACCAACAGCGATTGAATATGTGTCAAATTCATGCGATAGTCGTAATCTTCTGTTTCTTCTCTGGCGGAAATTTCTGAAAATATTACTCGTCCTAGAAATTCGCAGGCTTTACGCAATTCGTAAGAAACAAATTTCGGTGTTTGATGATGACAAGCAATCAATCCCCAGAGTTGTTGGTCTTTAATTAAAGAGATTGTCAAAGAAGCACCCACACCCATATTGTGTAAATATTCAATATGGCAAGCAGCAGGATTTCTCAGAATTGAATTTGTTAAATCTACAAACCGCTGACTAACTGGATTTATGGCTGGAATCAGTTGTACTGGCTCTGCTTGAGTATCCGGGATAATTCTAATAGAATTGGATGTAAATAATTTTCTGGCTGGTTTCGGAATATCAGACTCAGGATAATGTAACCCTAAATATGGTTCTAGAGTTTCTAGTTTTTCTTCGGCAATAACTGAACCATGTCCATCATGATCAAACTTATATAACATCACCCGGTCAAAACCAGTTACCTTCCGTACTTCTTGGACAATTATCTGACAAAAGTCCCGCAGTGTTGAGGTTTTTTCTAACTGGTTAATAGAAGCCCTCGCCAGATGGTAAAAACTTAAGAATGGGATATTTTCTTGGGAAAAAGTTGGTTCTAGTTCCAGGATTAAACATCCTTCTGGATTGCGGTGAAAAACTGCATCAAAAACTACGTATTCATCACCTTTTTTTCTGAACCAAAGTTTTGTTGGGTTGATAAATTCCAGGTTATCTTCTGCTAACCCTGCTTTAATTCTTTCTATTTGAAACGAATCAAGTAAATCTTCGAGTTTCTTTTGCAGCATTGCTTCGGGTTCTATCCCGAACACAGCCCATGTATTATTACTAACTTGTAATATTTGTAATTCTGGTTCTGCCAATACTAACAACACTCCGTGAGGCTGTATTTGGCGTGAAGTATGAATCGGAGCTTCTTTTAAGCTAGTAACATTAATGCTAGGAAGTTGTAAATTTAATTCCATTAGGATTCCCCTGTATATACTAGGGAGCATCAAAAGCAGAGTCTATATAGGTTGTACCTATAGTGTTGATAACTTTATGACACTTCCTAGATGTAAGCTGATATAATTTTGCTTCTATAAATCTATTAATTACGCAATTTTTACAGTAAAAATATAGAATGATGAATTATAAAATTTTTCTTTATTTTTCTTCATCAATTCTTTTGCTACCTCAGTTGTATCCTGTAGTTTTTCTCTATCCTATGTTGCGTTTTCAGTCTAACAGGCAGGCTTTATAAATATAGATAAGAAATGTAAAAAACATGTGATTAGTTACCCTGCATATATGTAGCAGTATTAAGGATTCTAAGGCGACAGTTATTTTAATGCCAAATAATTTCAAATCCAAGAGTTAAACCACATTCGGAGCCGATAACCTTCGTTTGTCAGTGGTAAACCTAAATAAATCGGCAACCAAAACACAAAAGCCGCCAAAATAATTAAAGAAAGTGCAACACCTATAGCTTGCAATGGGCGATAATAGCTACGCAGACATTGATCAACAAACCAAGCGATCGCTAAAAATGCAAATACCACAGCCGTCATATAGTGGTAAATAAAAGCGCACCGCGATACTCTCATCCAAGGTACTAAGTTAGTTGCATAATTTACAACTAAGTACAAAGCAATCCATGTATCAACAGTAAAATTTTTTGGTAAGGTAAAACGTTTTTGCTGTCGCCAAAACATTACCACTGAAACAATGAGCATCCCAAGCAAAAATAGCATAGCAGCAACAGCAAACCACCACAAAAAAGGATTACCCATTGCATGAACATCATAAATAATTTTCCCGGCGTTACCAGGTAAATCAGGGCCGAAAACAGGTAATGGCTCAGTAGTAGTTTGGGCTGTTTTATAATAGTAAGCCATTGGTCTGATCAACAACGGCCATTTATACCATGCAGCACAGTAGGGATGTACTTGAGCGTTATTACCACCAAGCCGTTCATGAAAAGCTAAAATTTGCTTGTGGACTTCGATAAATCCGTATTTTGTATCTAGTTGTAAATGGGGAATCCAAATTAAGCTATAAACAGTAAGTGGGATAATTCCTAAAAATAAGATTATTTGCCAAGCGTATAGTTGAGTTAGTTTTTGTAATGGTGACGCAGCTTGTTGATTAATTTCTTCATAATGATTAATTTTTCTGCCAATGATTTGCCATAGCCAAGCAAATATCCACAAACAATAAACACCAGCAAGAAAAAATAAACCATTCCACTTGGTAGCAATCGAACAACCAAAAGCAATACCAGAAATAATTAAAAATAATTTACGCTTTTGTTTTTGATGATTTAAGGCTAAAAGAAATAACCAATGCCCTAATAAACCAAATAAAACTATATATATATTTATAAGTGCATAACGAGACTCAACGATAAATATGCCATCAACGGCGGTAAATAAACCAGCAATTAAAGCAAAGCTGCGCCGCGAACTTAATTGATAAGCAATCCCAGCATTTAATAAAGGGATAAATGAACCTAAAAAGGCATTAATCCAACGATAATCCCAAGGCGATCGCAGTGAACCTGTGAGTCCATTCACGCTATCATGCCAAAATGGTACATGACTACCCAGCCAGATACCTAGTGCAATTATCAGTTTTCCTAACGGTGGATGACCGTCGAAAAAGGAAACATGGGTGAGATAATTATTACCAAACTTAGCGTAGTAAACTTCATCAAAGACTAAGGTGTTAAACCTGTCTAGTCCCCAAAACCTTACAGCAAGTGAGAGTAAAAAGATACTCACTAACCCAATGCGAAACCAAGTTTTAGTCATTAGTCAATGGTCATCAGTCAATAGTCTTTAGCTATTCTCCCCTTTGTGTTGCTTTCTGTGAAAAAATTTTTTAAGGTGAGCATTGCTTTCAGCTAAAAAAATATTCAATTATGAGGGGTAGTAGAGGGAGCAGAGGAAGAAAAAGATTCTGATCAATATCTTTTTTTATCTTTCTTTTGCTCTTTGAATAATTTAATTTCTGGAAGTTATTTAACAATTTTGTCTTCCGTACCATCACGTTGAATCCAAATTTTATCATCAATAATATCAACGTGAGTCAGACAACCGTGAACATTTTAGCCGAAATCAGCTAACTTTTTCTTAGCCAACTCTCGTACTTGCTCATCTGGGTCATTGGCAGCGCGATCGCGCAACAATGGTAATGTCTGCGGATAGTGGGGATATTGTTCGGTAATTGCTTCTAGTGCGACTTGGCGGGGATTATCTTGAAAACTATATTCGCGCGTAAAAGGGTCATTAACAGCACAGGTGTAAAACACTTCAAATAAATCAAGTTGGTCTTGGAAACCTCTGGCTAACTCCTGTACAGCAACTTGTCGCACATTCGATGATTTATCAACAGTGGCGCGTTTCTTCAAAATCACCAGCGTATCAGGGTCATTTTTGAAACGTCTGGCTAATTCTTGCAAAGCAGCTTGACGGACATCTGCATATTTATCCGCTGTCGCGTGTTTTTTTAAAATTGGGAGAATATCTGGGTCATTGGTGAAATTCTTGGCGAGTTCTTGCAATGCTGTGCGGCGGACATATTCATTCTCATCGGTGGTAGCGCGTTGTTTGAGAATGAGTAAGGTATCAGGATGATTTGTAAACCCTCTCGCTAATTCTTGCACAGCTGCACGGCGGACATCAGAATATTGATCAGCGATCGCTCGTTGTTGCAAAATAGATAGAGTTTCGACATCATCTTTAAATCCCCTAGCTAATTCTTGCACAGCCGCGCGTCTGACATACTGGTCGTTATCCGCCGTCGTACGCTGTTTTAGCCAAGCTAAAATTTCCGGTTCATCTTTAAACCCCCGCGCCAATTCCTCAACTGCTGTTTGACGCACACCAGAATATTTATCAGCTATAACGCATTGTTTGAGGATGGAGAAAGTATCAGCATCATCTTTGAAACTTCTGGCTAATTCTTGCACAGCCGCTTGGCGGACATATTCATTTTCGTCATTGATGGCGCGTTGTTTGAGTATCGAGAGAGTATCAGCATCGTCTTTAAAACTTCTGGCTAATTCTTGCACAGCTGCTTGACGCACAGTCCAGTCATCATCTGTGGTGCGTTGTTTTAACCAAGGTAGAGTTTCTAAATCATCTTTAAACCCGCGTGCTAATTCTTGAACTGCTACTTGTCGCACCATCCCAGAATTATCTGCTGTGACACGCTGTTTTAGCCAGTTTAAAATATCGGGTTTGTCTTTAAAACCTCTGGCTAATTCTTGCACAGCCGCTTGACGCACATATTCATTCTCATCGTTGGTGGCGCGTTGTTGAAGCAGTGGGAGAATTTCTAAATCATCTTTGAAATTCCGTGCTAGTTCTTGCAGTGCTACTTGGCGGACTGTCCAATCATTATCTGCGATCGCTCGTTGTTTTAACCATACCAAAGTATCGACATGATCTCGAAAACAACTGGCTAATTCTTGCACTGAAGTCCGGCGCACATCTTCATGTTCATCAGCATTAGCCAGTTGTTTCAACCAAACTAAAGTATCAGCATCATCTTTCCAAGTTGTCGCCACAGATGTAACTGCTTTAGTCCGAATTTCTTGGACTAATTTTGTTTCTTCTTCATCTCGATAAGGTTGATAATAATAACCAAGGTCATATTTCGTTAAATCTTTCAGCCGATTTAATAATTTATTTGCCGTTGTTGTGACTAACAACCGATTCCGTACCTCTGCAAGACACTTAGCCGCTAAAAAAAGATTGATAAACTTTTCACCTTCACCATTTTGCGCCATTAAATATTCTAGAATTTCGCAAACAAACCTCGGCTCAATCATTCCAGTAATCAGGCGCAAAACTTCATGCCAAGTTTCATAACGCCAATGTTTGCCAAACACTTCATTATTTAATTCTTTAATGGATAGTGTTTGTGTTTCCTTAAACTGCCAGACAAACTCCCAAGCACAAAAATATTCTAAAAAAGTACGATGGACAAAAGCATAATAATCTCCGCCCAAAAAACACAACATAAAATTGCGAGTTCTTAGTTGATTAATCATCACCCTTGCAACTTTAGTTGGGTTTTCAAATTCGATATTTTTTAAATACCGAATCAAAATTTTTTCTAAATCATGAACACTAATTAAATTGCCAGTTAAACCTTTAGCACTAGTTTGCATGTGATAAGCAACTTGACGCAACATCGCCTGCTTATCTTTATAGTCAATCGTTTTGGGATCTAAGCGTGAATCTTCTACTAAAGCGCGTTCCACATCCCATTGATGTAGTAATACTCGTGATGCTTGTTCATAGAGTGTGGCGCGATCGCGTGGCAATTCTTGGTTACGATTGAGAATTGCCATCATCGTTAATAACAGCGGATTTCCTGCCAATTCAGCAATCGATTTTGAAGTATCAATTGCTCTTTGTAATCGTTCACGTTTCCGTAACTTATCTTCTTCATCATGAAAAGTTAATTCATGCCAACGATAGATAAAATCTTGAATTTGTTCTGGTTCTAAATCTTGCAACATGAAATGGCGAAATTCGGCATCTCGCAACCTTTGTGGTTTATAGCCAATTACCCGCGAAGTTACAATCACCCGCACATTAGGATATACATTCGTAAACCGATGAATATCTGTAATCACATCTTCACGTTTTCCCAGTTCAAAAACTTCATCTAAGCCATCAAACATTACTAAAGCATTTCCAGCTTTTAAATGTTCGTGGAGTTGATTTTGATTTAGATGATGAAGTATCCCACTACATTTATGAAAAAATTCTAAGAAATTACTGCACTCATTATTTTCTCGCCTTCTAATATAAGTACGTAACTCAATTAATAAAGGAATAGGTTGAAAAACAATATTATTCAGCGGAGTTTCCGCCCAATTCAAAGCTAAAAATTGCAATAATGTAGATTTACCTGAACCAGGATCACCTAAAATAACTATATATTTATAAACAGGATTATTGATAACATCTAATACCGAAACAATTGGTTGTTCAAAATAAACTCGGCGGTAGCCTTCTAACTCTTCTAGTAAAATTTCTGCTTCTATTTGATTGCTGTCTCCCAGCTTTTTGAGGTGTTCTTTAGGTAATTCATGTACTTGGGGTAAAACTTGATGCACTTCCCGGACATTTTGAGCAATAAACATCCGCCATAACTTCAATTCATTATAAGCATACCCAGTGGTATCTAAACTATCTAATTTCAGATTTCCGTAACGTTCATATAGTCCTTCTTGATATTTTTGTAAATCAAAATCTGTAGGAATACCAGCTATATCTTGCAAACTTTTATTGATATCTTCTAAATGTTGACTATCTAAAAGAGAACGTAACTTGTCTGACTCACGAATAATGGCTTTGACTTTTTTGATATATCTTTTTGTCAATCTTTCCCATTCAAATTTCTGAGGTAAACTCGGTAAATTCATTTCATACCAGGTATGGAAGAGTACTTGAGCATCTAAAGAGTGACATTCTGCTTGAAAAGGATAACCAAGAACCTCTCTAAGAAATTGGTTGCTAATAAACTCTCTTAAAGTTTGAGTATATTTTTTCAGTTCTAATTCTTCTATATCTGCATCTTCTAATTCCTGCTGCATTAATTCTAAAAATTCCTTTAATGCTTTACCAGCAGCAATTTCAATATCTTCCTTTTTGAGTTGCTGTAAAATGTTTTTTGGGATACATTTTAATATATCTTTAGCCCAGTCTTTTGCTACGTCTTTGGCTAAGTCCTCAAAAATTGGTTTAAAAGCAAACCCGACAGCTTGAGTTACGCCCCAAACAGCCAACCAATCTATTATCATAATCGCATTTACCCAAGTTTAAACTTACAGAATATACAACCAACCGTTTCAGTAATTATTAACTACATGGCAAAAGGTAAAAGATTATGAGCATTTTTCTCTAAAAACTACTTTAAATTTAATTCTAACTAATTAATTCTATATTTTAGAATGCTTAAATAAATTCATTAACTATTTTGTATTTCCAGTAAAAATGTAATCTTTGGCTACTTAGTATATATTTTTTTTAATTATTAGTAATCACCGATTGAAGAAGACATTTGTCAGAATGCAATCAGTAGGGTAAAAGACTCGCCACCTAGAAGCACCACCAAATTTACAACTTGGTGGGTGCTTTATACCTATTTATTCATGCGCTGCTTCGCACAGAATTCAATTGGAGAATTCTGGAACAGTAGCGCATGTATTCTGTTTGAGAAAATTTAAATTTAATTAAAAGGTAAAAATTTTTATATTTGTAGGACTTACGCAGACTCTACGATTTCTTGGCATTCTACCCTACAGGAAGCCGCTGCGCGTCTACGATAAATTAAGCTTTTTGGGAATTTTTGCGTAAGTCCTGATTTTATCAACTTAAGAATGGTTGCAATTGGGCAGATTTAGGGACTTCCAGAAATTAAATTATCCATTTTTCGGACGGAGCGAAGACCATAATTGTATTTATTCTTCCTCCTCTGCTTCCTCTGCTTACCAAAGCGATTGATTATTTTTTTATTAGGAAGTCTCTTACCCTAGCTTTACGCTCTAGTGCCGATGCAGCACTTTGCTCTAGAAAACACGTTCTACCTCGGAAGTATTTATCTGCTTGACTTTTAGGAGCGACCAATTAAACAAAGATTTTCCTAATCAAACGTCTTAAACTCTGGATGTTGGCTTTAAAAATAGCCATGCCACAAAGAATGTTGCGGCTGTAAATAGTTGCGTTAAATCCAAAGCGGATAGATAGCCATCTGCAAAGGAGGCAATACTGCGATCAGTAATGCCAAATAACCAAGATGAGATTCCAAATAGCCAAATCCCATTCTTGAAATTGCCTACGAATTCCTTAGAGTCGGATGTTTTTTGGTCTTTCATGTCTTCTACTCTGATGGTGAAAAATCCAGTATCTGCAAATGAGAACTTTTTGACTTCCGACACTGATTTATATCTATATTAATAAATATTTCATGGTATTGACTAAACTACCCAAAGATACATCTAGGTAATTTGACAATCCGCCTTTGGTATTCATACCCGTGAAAGAAACCTAAAACATGATGAAATTCCGTAAGTCAGAAAGCAAAAACCCGACTATGTGAAGCAAGATAAACCAGACTCTAACCCTCTTCCCTCATGACTTCTGCCTCTTGCCTTCTGCCTTGTTTTAACGATAAATATTCACACCCACCTACTTAAGTCACAATATAAGTAGGCAATCATAGAGGGTGCTGCTATGGATCGTCTAATTCAAATCATTCGGAACTTCTTTATTCGCATCGAAGGCTTGCTTTCGGTAGTTTTCAAAGGTATTTTCAGCTTTTTTAGCAGTATTTTTGGCTTTTTCGCTAAAATTTTTGGATTTGATAGCTCTGGTTATTTTTTGGAATCTGATGCGGCGCAAACTATCAAGCGAGGGTCAGAGGAACCACCAGTAAAAACAGAGCCGAAAACTACTTTGGAAACTCCTACATTTACACGCCGTCGTTCTAAGAACAAAGTAGAGGATTATTACCTCAACATGGCGCGTGAGGTTGGCAAGAAATAAAAATTAATTTTCCATAACAATTTTGCAGGGTGTGTTACGTAGTTAACATACCCTGTATAGATGCGCTACTATTGAAAAGTGTCTTTAAAAAGTAGGAATATTTCAATATTTATACTTACTTTAATTTTAAGCCACAACAAAATCTCCAGAAAAGTCATAATCATCAGTTTGATAATCATCAAACCGATGTACGATACCAGTAAATTTTTAACATTTAACAATGGTAGAACGCCCAATTAAAAAATCGGAACGTCAGTACCAAGCAAATACTGACAATAATTCAGGAAATTCTGATTCCGCGCCTTCTATTGAATCTAATCCTAAACGGTCAAATTCCAGGGACAATCGCTCGTCTGGTAAAAGAAAAAAAGACTCTGCTAAGGAAGAAATTAAACAGCAGGTTAATCCTGCACTAGCGCGTGGGCCAAAACCAGTTAAACCTCCAGTTATTGTTAAATCGGAACCAGAAGCTGAATCGGAACCAGTCTCGGAAGAGTCTCAAGCCGAATAATTTTGACATACTCCCCACCCTTGAAGGGTGGGGATTCTAGGCTCAAACAGTGATAGCAGGCATAACCCGACTTACATCACCTAACCCAACAGTCGATGCCCCGACTGCACAAATATTACGACTGGCGTTTTCATCCCTTGCATTTACTGATTGGCAGGATGGGCAACGCCATTCTCTAATAGATAAATCCAACTCTTGTAGAACATGACCACAAATAGAGCAAGTCTTAGTGGATGGATACCATTGGTTGATGAAAACAAGCAATTTCTTCTTCTTTTTGGCAATCCATACTAGGATTTGCACTGCACAAACTCGCCAAACGCCAAATCTGAGATTTTCCTCCCCCAAAGACGCTGCATTCCTTTGAGGTTTAAGGTTTCAAAACATAGCACATCAAACTTATCAGTTAGTTCATGTGCCAACTTCCAAAACCAATCACGCCGACGATGAGAAATATCTTCATGCTTGCGTACTAAATTAATTCTTGCTCGTTCTCTGTTAGATGAGCCTTTTAACTTTTTGGAATGCTGTCTACTAGCATTTTTAATAGCGTTTAGGGATTGCTTAAAAAATTGGGGTGACTCAATTTTAGTACCATCCGAGCAAGTGAGAAATGTCTTGAGTCCAAAATCAAACCCCGCTATTCTACCAGTCGTGGACTTGGTTTCTGACTCAACACAATTATCAACCACCACAACCATAAACAATTCACCTAATGGTGTACGTTTAATGGTTAAGGTTTTGATTGTTGCCTCTATCTCTCTAGACTTCCAAAATTGA